>CAZZJI010000029.1:0-43093 GCA_964654485.1 uncultured Gammaproteobacteria bacterium
AGAACAAACAAAAGAACAAAAAAGTGTTGCAACAACCAACAAAAAAGTAGCGACAAAAATAAAGGCAAAAATAAACATAAAAAAAGGGAAAAGTATCAGCCTGGATGAGGCATTCAGTGCTGCAACGGAAGCGTTGTTGCTTACGCCGGTCGTCGCATTGAGTTCTGACACTTTTTCTTCCAAACAAGGTGCGCCAAAACGATCGAAAGAACAACCCGACGGCGTCACCGATTTTTGTAAAGTAAAGCCCTATGCTGAATATAAAAAACAAGTAAAGAATGACATTAAAGCCGCGTGGGACGCTAGACTAGCGAATATATACGGCATAGGCTTTAGAAATAAAACAGAATATAATAAATGGAATAATACACAAAAAGATTTTTTTCTTTATACGTTCGATGCTTGCAAATCGCTTGCTCTGTGTGAAATAGATAATAAGAAGAACAAAAAAACCAATGCATGTAACGTTCAGCAGATAATATTTGATGCTTGGCAAGACTCCGCCAAATTACTTGCCGAAGAAGTTAAAAAATTTAAAAAACAACAACCCGCCGCACTCTGTAGCATACAACCTAATAATAGCGACGTGAGTCTTTGTTTTAAACAGCGCGCAAAGCAAATCGTCGACGCTTGCGAAGGTGACGTTTGCGAAGAACTCAGTCAATGTTGGAGCAGTGTTGCGATAAAAGATGATGTCATTCGTCAGGCTGAATCAAGTTGCCAGTTTTCAGGTCAAAAATTGTCCACATGCAGGGGCCACATTGACGCAATGCAGCACAGAAAAGACTACTTTATAAGGTGCGATAAAATGCAAAATGACATCGATTTAGAGCTTCAACCCTGATATTTAAGCCAAATATACCCCAACGACGTCTGTTTTTTGTCGACTATCACCCAAAAAAACCAAGAAAGGGTTGAAATTTCGGTTGGTGGATAATATCGTCGGTTATAGGCCATTTGGAAAAGATGATATCTATGGAATTAACTGTTAGCGCCCCTCATGACGATTCTGACTGCGCAAGCTTAACCGTTTTAAATCAGGCACGACTCATTAAGGATATAAAAAAACGGCTTAAGGCACGAAATGCTGTTTTAGTGGCGCATTATTACACTGCACCTGAAATCCAGATACTTGCAGAAGACACTGGTGGCTATGTTTCTGATTCACTCGACATGGCGCGATTTGGTCAATCCCACCCAGCAAAAACACTGGTTGTCGCAGGCGTGCGTTTTATGGGCGAAACGGCGAAAATTTTAAATCCGGAAAAAACGGTGTTAATGCCCGATCTGGATGCAACTTGTTCGCTGGATATTAGCTGCCCTGCCGAGGAATTCAGTCAATTTTGCGACCAACACCCGGACCGTACTGTCGTTGTTTACGCCAATACCAGCGCAGCTGTAAAAGCACGCGCAGATTGGGTAGTCACATCGGGTATCGCGTGTAAAATTGTTGAACACTTGATAAATCAAGGGAAGAAAATCCTTTGGGCGCCGGATAAATATCTCGGGCAATATATAAAAAATAAAACCCGTGCCGACATGCTTTTGTGGAATGGTAGCTGCGTTGTTCATGAAGGTTTTAAAGCAATTGAACTTAAAAAAATGATGGAAAAACATCCTGACGCGGCTGTTTTGGTTCACCCCGAATCACCCCCTGATGTCATCGCACTGGCAAATGTAGTCGGCTCAACCACTAAACTTATTGATGCGGTGACAAAATTAAAAACGAATAAATTTATTGTCGCAACAGACAATGGTATTTTTCATAAAATGAAACAAATGGCGCCACACAAAACATTTCTCGAAGCACCGACGTCAGGCTTAGGTGCAACATGTGAAAGTTGCGCACACTGCAAATGGATGGCGATGAATAATTTACAAAATCTCGCACAAGCGCTTGATTCAAACCACAATGAAATACATATCGATGAAAAAATACGTGCAAAAGCATTAATACCACTTAAGCGTATGCTTGATTTTTCCAAAACACTAAAAATAAATGTTTTCGCCACGGGTAATGCATAGACTCGTTTTGTAACAACTCACTGCAACAATTCGTTGTAACACCCAGATATCACAAGAAAAACCCTCTAGGCTTAAGGTTAATTTAATCTTTATCTTCGACTTACGCATAATTTGCGTTAAAATATGTAGCAAACATAAGCAGGAGTTAATGGGGAGAATGAGACCGCGTCTACAACTTATTGTTATTTCAATATTAATTGCGAATAGCTTTCTCTTTGTTTTCGCAACAACCTCCTTTGCTGATGAATTATTGTTGCGCGAAGCCGAAATGGCACTCGAGCTGCGAGATTATTCCGTGGCCGTGCGTATTTACAAAGAATTGTCGGCACAAAATAATGCCGTTGCTCAGGTCAATTTGGCTATTTTGTATGAGCAAGGTAACGGCCTCAAACGAAATTTCAAAGCCGCATTTTCGTTATATAAAAAAGCGACGGATAGCGGTTATGCCCCAGGAATAAATGCATTTGGTGTCGTTTACGAAAGAGGCCGCGGTGTTCGCCGCAACTATAAAGAAGCACTGAAGTTGTATGAAGCAGCCGAAAAAAAGGGGAACCTGGCTGCAATAACCAACATCGGTAATTTGTACGAACAAGGTCTCGGAGTAAAACGTGATTACAAAAAAGCGTTTTCACAATATAGAAAAGCTGCCGATCAAAATTACACGCCCGCCCAATACGCTATTGGTTTTATGTACGAACAAGGTTTAGGTGTGAAACAGGATTTTCAACTCGCAATTGGTTGGTATGAATCTGCGGCAATTCAAAATAATACCACTGCACAAAATATATTAGGCTTCATGTATCGAGAAGGTTATGGCGTTCCCAAGAATAATATTACCAGCGTAAAGTGGTATAAAAAAGCCGCCGGTTTGGGCAACGCTGCCGGACAAAATGCATTGGCAAATATGTATCTGAATGGTTTCGGTGTCGGGCAAAATTACGCAAACGCAGAGCGCTGGTATCGCAAGGCCGCCAGACAAAACCAAATTAATGCGCAATATAATCTTGGCTATATGTATGAAAAAGGTCTTGGAAGAGATAAGGATTTAAAAGAAGCAATCCAATGGTATGAAAAAGCGGCGGCACTTAATCAGGCTAGCGCACAATTTCGGCTTGGTAAGATATTTGAAGCAGGGATAGGTGTCAAACAAAATTCAAAAAAAGCCGCTAACTATTACAGATTAGCCGCCTTACGCGGTCATTCTGAAGCTCAGTATGCAATCGGCCGTCTTACTGAACAAGGTAAGGGTGTCAAGAGAAACCGTAAAGAAGCGTTTAATTGGTATAAAAAAGCAGCCACCCAGGGCCATGTACTGGGACAGACTAATCTAGGCGTCATGTATGAATTAGGTCTCGGCGTAAAACAAAATTTTGTTCAAGCCTATATGTGGTACACACTTTCGGCTAATCAAAAATTGACAAAAGCGACACTCCACAGAAAACAACTCGCAAAAAGAATGACACCCGCCCAAATTAAGCGTTCTGAAAAACTGGCAAGCAACTGGAATGTAAATACCGAAAAATTAACTCAAGAACGCCAGCAGTTAATCGTTTCTAATTGAATTCTGACTTGGCGGAGAATTTATTTAGGTTTATCTAAACGATCGGGAAGAGGGTCAGGAACACAAAGCACAGCCCGATTACCGCCTACATGAACCGGATATACAGTATTTTCCAGTTTAAGTAACACTTTATAACCATCAGTAATTACCTGCGCATACATCATACCTGGCTGAGGGCAACCCAGACTGCTGTCTGGCCATTGCACGCTTGTGACCTCCTGAACAGAGAGTTGTGCAACATCAACGCTGAGAGATTGGCTCAGCGTCTGCTTAGCTTTAGTTACGGCTTGCTCACTACTCATTGTCATTGGACCTAACACCGCAGTCAATATTATTGGAAATAGAAAATGGATTATATTCATAACGTGATTATTTTACTCTGTTGGATTCAGTCTGTCTAAACTCAATAGCGTATTATTTCACCATCATTGCCGCTATTCAAAGCAAGGCGGTTTTTGCCTTCTCCCAATCGCAATAAACTCGGTAATAAAATCAAAGTAAAAATCGTACTGAGTGTCATGCCGCCAATGATCACCGCGGCCAAACCACGGTAAAGCTCGGTTCCCGCACCGGACATTAGCAGCAATGGCAGCATACCGAAAATACTGGTTAAGGTGCTCATCAAAATGGGTCGCAAACGCATGCGCACTGCCTGATGCACTGCATCGCGGCGAGCGACACCCTCTCTTTCGGCTATACGCGTTTGGTGAACAAGCAATATTGCGTTATTTACGACTAACCCCAATAAAATAATAAAACCAATCATTGTCAGCAAATCCAGAGATTGGGATGAAATTAAATTCAGCAATTGGATTGCTAACACCCCGCCTATCGTCGCTAACGGTATTGCCAGTATCACAAGCAAGCTATCCACAAATGAACGAAATAATGCACTCATTAGTAAATAAAGAATAACAATCGCAAGCAAAAACGTCCCCCCCATACTAATCAATGCTGCCTGCAGTTTATCCGCCGTACCACTGTAACTAATTTCCCCATCTTCCGGTAACATTTTTAATAACGCGGGCGTCACTTCATTATTGATTATTTCCAATGCCTCTTCAATGGACATACCTTCAGGTGGCGTCACTTGTAATGTGACTGTTCGCCGACGGTTAATACGTCGTAATTCATCTGGCCCGGCAGTACGAATAACTTTGACTAATTCGCTTAAAGGGACCACCCCGCCTGCGGGTGTCGCTAATGGAATACTTTGCAAATCTTCAGGATAAACCCAGGGTTGGCTGCGCAAAATAACGTCCAGTCTTTCTTCACCATCGAAATAATCACCTATATACAGACCGTCGCCCACTGCCCTTACAATGCCTGACATAATTGCACGATTCCATCCTACTTCGGATATTCGCCGCTCATCGGGAATCAATTGCAATTCCGGTTCTGACAAATCAAGACCCGGGAACGGTCGTATTTTTTTAGTCTGCAACTCACTGATAATCATACCGTAACCTGCTTGTGCAACACGCAGCAAGGATTCTACATTACGCCCTTGAATGTTTATATCGATTGTATTGCCGGTACCAAACTGACCAAATAGAGATGTACGTTTTGCAAAAGCAAATGTACTCGGAAAACCCTGCACGGCAGAGTTAATTAATGGAACAAGCATATCGGTTTCTAATGGATCTTTTGTACGCGCACCCATGAATGCACCACCACCGAATGCAACAAAAAAATAATCGTTAACATGGGGTTTCTTTTCACCACTGATATACGGTTTCATACGATCCGCAATAACCTGCCCCATTTCTTTTTCTATAAAATCGATATTGGCGCCGGGAGGAGGTAAAATAAATGCAAATACCAGGTTCCTGTTACCCTGTGGCAAATATCCGGTCGGTGGCACTAACCAGACAACCAGCAATAAAGGTACAGAAATTAACGTAGCAATCCACATATAGCGTAATTTTGCAGTACGCGTGATATGCATAATTTTCGCACTGATGCTGTCCCACCAGATGGAATGAGGATCTTGTTGTACTCTGCCTGACAACCACTGCTGCGCTGCCGTCGGCAGCACACTTACCGCCACTATCAAAGAAAAGCTGATTGCCACTGCAATGGTTAAAGCAAGATCTGCAAATAACTGCCCGCTTTCATCTTTGAGAAAAACCACGGGTAGGAAAATAGCAACTGTCGTTGCGGTAGAGGCAAATAGGGCACCCCAAACCTGGGTGGTGCCATGCAACGCCGCTTTCGATGAATCCTCACCTTTTTCACGCAAACGCACGATGTTCTCCAATACAATAATGGCTGCATCGAGAACCATACCCACCGCAAAAGCCAATCCCGCCAGTGAAATAACGTTTAATGTCCGCCCCGCCGCATCAAGCAATATAAAACTGGTGATAATT
This sequence comes from uncultured Gammaproteobacteria bacterium, assembly GCA_964654485.1. Classification (GTDB taxonomy): domain Bacteria; phylum Pseudomonadota; class Gammaproteobacteria; order SG8-11; family SG8-11; genus JAADIM01. Next base: position 5,959 of record CAZZJI010000029.1, read on the forward strand.
GAAACCGGAATCGCGATAGCCACCATTAATGTCGCACGGAAGCGCCGCAAAAACCACCACAATACCCCAATGGCCAACATAACGCCTAACGCCAGATTTGTGCGCACCATTGAAATCGAACGATCTATATAAACAGTTTCGTCATAAACCTGTTGCAGTGATAAACCCGCCCGTTTTAAAGGCCCTTCGCGCAATTCAATGACTGCCTGATGTAATCCGTCCATTACATCGAGAACATTAACCCCGGTCTCTCGATGCGCATTCAGCGCCATCGCAGATTCACTGTTTTGTATAACAAAGCTATTTCGATCTACATACTTCACCTCAATTTCGGCGACGTCCCGCAATAGAACAGGTTTACCCTCACGCCATTCCAATATCATGTCTTTGAGTTCATCTACATCGTACTTACCTGCAAAACGAATTGTGTAACGTCGCTTTCCTACGTAAGTATCACCCGCAGATACATCCTTACCACCTCCGGCCAATGCCATGACAACGGGCAGTTGCACACCCAAACTGGCGGCTTTATAGGGATCAAATGTAATACGCACTTCGCGCTCGCGCCCACCATGTACCTCTGATAGCGCCACGCCGGGTACCCGTTCAAAACGCGTTTGCACGACTTCTTCAAGAAAATCCTGGTAAGTGGCTATATCACGGTTATTACCTTCCAGGGGTTTGATTATGAACCAGGCAATCGGTCGACTATCACCACCAACGGTGCTAATAACGGGTTCCTCTGCATCATCAGGATAGCGGGGAACCCGGTTTAAACGATTCAATACTTCCAATAGACCACGTTGCAAGTCAGATCCAACAGCAAAAGTGATCGTCACTTCTCCCCGTCCATGTTTCGCTTTGCTTAATAGCTCAACCATACCCGGTAAACCACGTAGCACATTTTCCTGTGGCTCAACTATTTCTGCTTCTACTTCTTCAGGTGCAGCAGCACGCCAATTAGTGTGCACTGTTATTTCTGGTTGTTCTATTTCAGGGGTTAATTGCACCGGTAAACGCGAGAGGCTGATACTGCCAAATAGAATTGCCAACAATACGGCGACAACAACCGCGACGGGATTCGATAAAGCAATGCGCGTAAGAGTCACTGAGTACCCCTTGTAAGTCCTTGCCCTTTCTCTTCCTCTTCCTTAGTGGGTTCTTCCGGGATAATTTTCACTTTCTGTTTCGGACGCAGCCTTTCACTACCGCGTGTTACGACACGCTGACCCGCCTGAATATCACCAATAATTTCGATCATATTGCCGTTGGCGATACCCGTCTTCACGGCGACGCGTTTTGCCGTGCTGTCATCCAGCACTTGAAATACGGCCGTGCCGTCACGCCGCATCACCAATGCGTCCCTCGGGATGACGAGCGCATTACGCGGTGCAGCAGTGGGTACGGCCACTTTCAGAATTTGTCCGGCTGATAATTTTGTGCCTGCTACATCCAAACGTATATCATACAACCTGGACCGATCGTCACCGACGGGCACAAGGGTTCTTACTACGCCGCTGACAAGTTCAGAATCAATTTCCAGGGTTAAGACGGACCCCCGCGTGATATGTGATATCGTTGAATAAGACACCCGCGCCTGTACTTCCAACACACTGGTATCGACAAAACGAACGATAGTATCGCCGCGATCCACACGCTCGCCTTTGCGTTGAGTACGTTCGGTCACAACGCCGGGAAACGGTGCGCGCACTGCCGTTTTGGATAACTCCTCTTGCGCTTGTTCTACCTTTACAGCGGCAACATCCAGTTCGCTTTTGGCAATATCCCTGTCGGACAATGCCTGGTCCAGTTGCCTTTTCGCAGCGCTGTTTTGTTTCGCCAATTCTTCCAGTCGAGTCACTTCCTTTTCGAGATACTTTAATTTTGATTTTTCCCGAATGACGCGTACTTTGGCCTCGGCAAGCAACAATCGAGAGCTTGTGTTTTCAATCTTGGCAATCACATCGCCTTTTTGGAAAACATCACCCACTTCAGCAACCTTTAATAAACGCCCTGCGACCTCTGCAGCCAATCTGGCGTCATTTCGGCTAATTACCGTACCTGGCACCCAGGTTGTGGGGGCAAGCATTTCCTCCCTTGCTGTGGCGACTTTAACGAGCGCTGGGGGCGGTCCTTTGGCGGCAATAGCGGACTGAACAGCCAGGCTCATGAAACTGAAACAAACTAAAACCCTGATTAAACGGTATTCTCCCCATAAGAGTCTCCACAACAGCTTGAAAATCAATCGAAAATTTTCCAGATTATTTTCAATATAATAACGCATTATTCACCCTTTATTTATATGGATTTTATTTTCATGGAATAGCGATTTGTTCTTTTATTTTTGTACATTTTGCTTATGATATGCATCCCGAAACTTAGTTCCAACTTATCGTTGTAAATAGAGAAAAATAGAACCCAAAATGCAAAATGTAGATCCAAAATTTGAAATTTTGAAGGACATGGAGTCATTCACCGAAGAAATGTTTAACCAGATAATCGCTTTTCAGGAAAAACAGCACCCCGCCTGGAATAACATGCTCTCGTTTGATGAACGAATCAAAAACCTGCCGCTTCATTATCTTGTATTTAGTAACGCAGACCGCAACCCGAAAACCCATGGCCCTACTGTAGCGCACTATTATCCAATGCGTGAGGAATTTATCAAAATCATACACTACGCAAAACAGGTTGCTAATATGCCTGTCATTTGCGACCTGCATGCGCGTAACGGCTTTGTTGGCAGTCTTTTAGCACGAGAAGGCGGTAAAGAAACCCATGTTATTGGACTACGCGACGCCAATGACAAACCAAATCAAATTGAAGAATTCTTCGACACTGCACATTTTAAATATTTTGATGGCAACCCCGATCAACTCGATTATGACGTCGCTTTTTCATCCTGGATGCCATCAGCGAAAAATATCACTGCAAATATTATTCTGAAAAATCCTAAATTAATTGTTTTTGTTTATACAAATCATACTGACAAAACGACCGGGGTAAGACAAACCGGTACTGATGACGCTTTTACCCAATTACCTGAACAATACAAACTTATCGATAAATGGACAATTGACCGGCCAAAGGACTTATTCAATGATGTTTGGCCGGACTTAAGCCCCAGTCCAGAAGAAAAAAGACATGTGCGTGTTTACGCTCACACTTCTATCTCTACTATTTCGCCCTACGTACCACCCTCGACTTTCAAACCGTATGATTGGGAGAAAGAATTGCTAATGGCAACGACCGCATTAGAGGCAAAGCAATCATTGCGTAACAACGGGTTGCCAGTTTAAATATTCTAGTGAATAACCTTAAAACGGTCGCCTTTGGTTTTGCGGAGATCGACCTTCACTCTTTGCTTGCTCCAGCCGTGCTTTTTATCATGCGCTTCAATATATACAATCGTCGTGGCAGCCGGTATTTTCAAACTAGGCAAATAGCGGGTAAAGGGTTTTTTATCATGGGGATGATGTAAGATACGCTTACCAAGTTCTTTTCCTTTTTCATCTACAACCCGCCAGGCGTCAGCAAAGTGTTTCCACCCGGCATCATCGTGTTGCAATGTAGTCCCTACACGCCAGGTATCCCCTTGCTTGATAAATTCCGTCTTTATAATCTCAACATTGCCAGCCTGTACGACTGAACAAAAAAATACCAAAAAAATAGACAAGCTAAACATCTTGATCGTCATCGAATCAGCTCTCCGGGCAAATACTTATAGAAAGACACTCATTTTTTACGCGTTCGATAGATATTAGCAGAAAATGCGAATTAGTCAGCAACCGTGTGATGGGATTGGGGTATAAAGTAGAATACGCAAAAATCAGTCTTGCGACTGTTTATATGCAACTAGGTTATTGTTTTGTTGAAAAGACCGCGACACCAAATACTGAGTTGCGCGTTGATCACCATCTCGTGCAGCCATGTTTAATAAAGCCAAGCCTCTGACTTGGTTTCCTTGTTCTAATGCCAGAATTGCCTCATTATAAGTACACGCTGCCGCATAGGCCTGCGTACCGATGGCACTCATTGTCAAAAAGCAAAATAGAGAGATAGGTAAATAATTTCTTTTCATCCCTTAACTTTAGCACTTCCTGGCCTTTTCGCACATAGACTTTATTAATAATAAACTTTGACTAATAAATAGTTAATAACTGCACGATAGCCCAGACACAATTATTAATATATTCAATCACTTAACTTGACTATATGGCCATATTCCAGAAAATATAGGTGAGCTGCAAACTTACCGCGGCAAAAACACCGGCGAGTAAATCATCAAGCATAATGCCGAATCCGCCGCCCACATTTTTATCCAGCCAGCTTATCGGATAGGGTTTCCAAATATCAAATAATCGAAATAACACAAACCCGACAATAATCCAGGCCCAGCCAGCAGGCAGTGCAATATATGTCACGAGCAAGCCGACGATTTCATCAAAAACAATCCCCGGATTATCGTGACTATCCATATCACTCGACGTCTTATGGCAAATACCGACGCCGATGACAAACAAGCTCAATACCGCTACCACGTATTGCCATAAAGGCAGCTCAAATATGAAAAAATATAGCGGAATACCAAGCAATGTTCCAAAAGTACCGGGCATAATGGGTATTTTTCCAATACCAAAACCAAATGCGAGTAGATGTATCGGATTAACCCAGGAAAACCCTGATGAAGAAATTTTTCTGTCAGACTTCATTTATTTTCTTATCATTTATTTTCTTATTATCAATGTATCGTCGAAGTGATTAAATCCACTGCGGCTTATTATTATTTCTTCACCACTGGATAACATGCAATGCAATCCTTTGCCGGGCAAAATTTCGCCTATGCAGGATATAGGGCAACTGAATTGCTTAACAGCATTAAGCAATGCGGCTTCTTTTTGCGGCGAAACAGTAAAACACAACTCATAGTCATCCCCCGCAGATAAAGGTAAATCCCAACTACCCCGTTTACTCCTCACGGATGCCAATGCGTTTGATAGCGGTATTTTTTCTACATCAACCCGCGCACCGACATGACTGGCCGTTAAAATATGGCCTAAATCACTTAATAAACCATCTGAAATATCAATCATCGCATTGCCGATATCACGCAGTGCGACCCCTTGTTCCACCCGTGGTATCGGACGATGCAGACGCGCTGCTATTTCATCTTTATATTGCAAATCGATAAGTTGCTTTCCCTGAGCGACCAGTAAAGCAAGTCCCGCGTCACCCAAAGTACCCGTTACATAAATCAAGTCGCCTGGTTTGGCTGCACTACGAGTAAGCATCTTGCCTTCCGGCACAAAACCCACCATCTGAATGGTGACAGATAACGGCCCTCGTGTCGTATCACCGCCAATGAGTTGCACACCATATTGATTTAACAAGGTGAACAAGCCTTCACTGAATTGTGCCAACCATTTTTCGTTTACACTTGGCAATGTCAATGCAAGGCTTGCCCAACCTGGTTGTGCGCCCATTGCAGCAATATCACTTAAATTTACCGCGGCTGCTTTGAAGCCGATATCGAATGCGTCGCTGTGTGAAAAAAAATGTGTTCCTTCAACCAACGTATCCACAGTCGTAACCAACAGCTGATCGGCGGGTGCACGGGTGATGGCGCCATCATCACCTATACCCAACAAAACATCCTCACGGTGATTTTGCTTTCGCGTAAAATATTTTTCTATGAGGGTGAATTCAGACGCTGGCATAGGCTATATCTTCAGCGCTTGGTGCTTAGCGCTTATTTAGTTCTGCTGATCGTAATTTTTTGGCGACACCATCCAGTATACCGTTAACATACTTATGGCTTTGATCCGCCCCAAATTTTTTGGCTAATTCGACAGATTCATTGATTACAACCTTTACAGGCACATCCAGGCGACGGTCTAATTCATATGTACCAATGCGGATAATCGCGCGTTCTATTGGGTCAACCTCTTCAATATTTCGATCCAGCAATGACGAAGTATGTCGATCCAAGTCATCGATACATTTAGGAATGTTCTGCAATAACTCCCTGAAATATTTTTTGTCCACCTTTTTTAGATTATGTTCTTCAGCAAATTGTTTTTGTATATCAATAAGATCCTGACCAGCAATTTGCCATTGATATATAGCCTGTACAGCCAATTGTCTGGCAAGACTTCGTGCGTTACTCATAGGGTGTTCCCCAAAATTAATTGCATTTACACTAATTAAGCAACGCCTATTTAGTTATTTGTTTTTAATTAAAATATTTATTTAGCTATATTATAGTTAACTAAAGGCTGCCGTAAAAATTAGTTTAATTGACCAAGCACATTAATCATTTCAATAGCCGCCGTAGCAGCATCGATGCCCTTGTTGCCGGAACCCGTACCAGAGCGTTCAGCGGCCTGCTCTATAGTATCCACGGTTAACACACCGAATATAACGGGCAGGTTATGCGTAGTTGATACATTGGTAATGCCTCTAGCACATTCTCCTGCAACATATTCGAAGTGAGGTGTGCCGCCCCGAATAACTGCACCTAGAGTAATTATTGCATCGTATTTTCGACTTAATGCCATGCTGTTCGCGGTCACCGGAATTTCGAATGCGCCAGGCACACGCACAATTTCAATATCACTGTCTGTGGCGCCATGCCTTTTTAGTGTATCGATAGCAGCTTGCTCAAGACTGTCGACGATAAAACTGTTAAATCGACTTACAATCAAGCCAAATTTTTTACCCTGTGCGGAGATATCACCTTCGATTATTTTGATACCACTCATTACTGTTCCCTTCTGGCTTCGCCGATATTAACTACAAGTCACATATTCTACCACTTCAAGACCAAAACCAGATAAACCGTGAAATTTTTTCGGTGTACTTAATACTTTCATTTTTTGTACGCCCAAATCCGCCAGTATCTGAGCGCCAACACCATAGCTGCGTAAATCATATTCACTTTCTATCTTGGGCAGCACCATACCATCGTCTTGTAATTTATAATTATGCATTCTTTGGGTTATCGCTTTCACGTTTTCTGCTGTCATCAATATAACGATGGCACCTTTGCCTTCTGCTGCAATGCAGCGCATTGCATTTTTTAACGGCCAACCACAATCATCACGTTGAGCATTAAACACATCACTCATAAAATCGCTCATATGAACCCGGATAAGTGTGGGTTCAGAAGAATTTATATTACCCATGGTAATCGCGAAATGTATCTGTTGATCAATTTCGTTTTGATATGTGATAAGGTTAAATTCACCACATTCATTTGATAATTTACATTCTGCGATGCGTCGTACGGTATGTTCATTTTCGAGACGATACTGTATGAGATCGGCAATGGTACCCATTTTCAAATTTTGTTGTTCAGCAAATTTTTCCAGATCTGCGCGACGTGCCATTGTGCCATCTTCATTTAAAACTTCGACAATGACGCTGGCGGGCTCAAGCTTTGCCAACTTTGCCAAATCACAACCTGCTTCAGTATGCCCAGCGCGCGTTAGTGTACCACCTGGCCGTGACATAATTGGAAAAATATGGCCCGGCTGAACTAAATCAGATGGCTTGGCATCCGATGCCACCGCAGCCTGAATGGTCGCTGCTCGATCAGCCGCGGAAATACCAGTGGTAACACCGTGCGCGGCTTCAATCGAAAGAGTAAAGCTTGTTCCGTGCGTATCTGTTGAATCTCTTACCATTAATGGAAGCTGCAATTGTTCGCAGCGTTCACGCGTTAAGGTTAAACATATTAATCCACGACCATGCGTTGCCATGAAATTTATATCTTCAGGGCGCACTTTGGAAGCAGCGATAATTAAATCACCTTCATTTTCGCGATCTTCATCATCCATTAGGATAACCATTTTTCCGTCGCGTATGTCTTTAATAATATCTTCTATTTTTGAAATAGGCATAAGTTAATTTTTACTTTGTATGTGACAAAGTTCAGATTACCCGGTATATCCATGCCGTTTCAATAGCTCCAAAGTAATAGTCGGCATACTCTCCGAAGTTGAATCGCCTATCAACAAACGTTCCAGGTAACGGGCAATAATATCCACTTCTATATTAACGTTTTGTCCGACTGCGTAGCTGCCAATAATTGTTTCTTGGAGTGTGTGTGGAATGATATTAATTTCCAGAGTTGCAGCAACCACACGATTAATAGTCAAACTCACACCATCGATACAGACAGAACCTTTTTCGGCAATATATTTTGCTAATGTTTCAGGCACCTGGATTTGAAATTGCACAGAACGTCCCGCATTATTTTTTTCCATTACTTCGCCAACACCATCAACATGGCCACTCACCAAATGCCCACCCATTCGTGTTGTTGGTAACAAGGATTTTTCAAGATTTACCGGGCTATTTATTTCAAGATCCGACAATGTGGTACGCATCAGTGTTTCACCTGAAACATCAGTCCAAAATCCATCGCCAGGCAAACTTGTCACCGTCAAACACACGCCATTTACACAAATGCTGTCGCCAACCGCAACATCTGTTAAATCCAATCCCGAGGTTTGAACAAGAAAACGCGCGTCAGTATCATTTTTTTCGATATTCTTTATTTTTCCGATTGTTTCTATAATACCTGTGAACATTATTCGTTCCTCAAGTTAGTGTATTTTTTTAATTGACTGATTTGTGTTGGCGGGTATTGCAGAAATCCGCCAATCTTGTCCTACTGCCCTTATATCCGTTATTTCCAGGCTGATAGATTTGTCCATTGTATCCAGACCAGGTAGTGAGACCAGTCCCCTGGCAGTATCACCCATTAGTTTGGGTGCCATGTAAATAATCAGTTCGTTAATCAGGCCAGCCCGCAACATAGCACCGCTTAATGTTGAACCTGCCTCCAACAATACGTCATTTATTTGCTGTCTGGCCAATTCTTCCAGCATATTATTCAAGCTAACTGATCCATTATCGGAGTCTACAACACATATTTCAGCACCTGCTTGTTTCAGTGCCTGTTGCCTTTGTTTATGTTGCGTATAGTTATATCGAGCATTGTCATCTTGTGTAATCGTAAACAAAATAGTGCGGCCTGGTTGATCAAACAGCCGGGCATTCGGTGAAGTGCCTAATTGACTATCTAATATAACACGCACCGGTTGATTTTTCTGTGCAATAGAATCGCTTCGCACCGTCAGCGCCGGATCGTCAATTTCAACCGTATTGACTCCCGTCATTATAGATGAACTACACGCACGCAACTGTTGCACATCTTCTCGGGCAGACTCTGACGTAATCCACTTGCTTTCACCTGAGGCCATCGCAGTGCGGCCATCTAAACTCATCGCCAGCTTACATATCACATAAGGCCGACCATGACGCATACGATGGCAAAATGTTTTATTTAATTTTTCAGCCTGCGCTTGTAACAAACCACTGCGTACATCAATACCTTTGGAAATTAATTCATCAATACCCTTTCCCGCCACTTTTGGATTTGGGTCTTGCATGGCAACAATAACACATTCTATTCCGGCGGCCACAATGGCATCCGTACACGGTGGCGTACGTCCATGATGACAACAGGGTTCCAGCGTAATATACGCCGTCGCACCGTTAGCTGCATCGCCCGCCTGGTGAATGGCATTGATTTCCGCATGGGCCTGGCCTGGCCATTCATGCCAACCTTCACCTATAATTTTCTCTGCCTTCACCAGCACACAACCAACTGCCGGATTTGGCATTGTTGTACAACGACCTTTTTCAGCAAGCTGCAGCGCAATACCCATGTACTGATAATCATTTGTTGTAAATATATTGGTAACCATCGTCTAGTTATCGTTATTAATAATTTTCAGAACACAATGGAGATATTCGAAAGCCCTTGCAAGCACTATTTCGAAAACTATTTAGATTTTGAATCGGGCGCTTCTTTATTCGGTATCAGCTCATCAGGTATCAGCGGTATTTGTTTTTTTTTCTGCTCTATGGTCGGCTCTTTTTCCAGGCGATCAATTTCCTCTCTAAACTCATTTATATCCTGAAAACTTCGGTAGACCGATGCAAATCGAACATAACCTACTTCATCCAACGATCTGAGCTCATCCATAACCCATTCACCGATAATACGGGAAGCGATTTCCCTATCACCTGTCGACCGTAATTTTCGTTTGATACGCGATACAGCGGAATCTATATCTTCGATACTGACAGGTCTTTTCTCTAACGAACGTGCAAAACCCGAGCGTAATTTTTCCTCATCAAAGGACTCTCTGGTGCCATCACTTTTTATAATGCGTGGCATAACAAGTTCTGCGGATTCAAAAGTCGTATAACGCTCTGCGCATGTCAGGCATTCACGACGACGACGAACAAGATACCCCTCATTTGCCAAACGCGAATCGATTACTTTCGTATCATCGGCATTGCAAAACGGACAGCGCATGATAGAAACACCTCAACTGAGCACTTAACTACTCATAACTTAACTACTCATAAACAGGAAAGCGTTTGCATAACTCAAGCACGTTTTGTTTTACCTTCTGTATTGTGTCTTCATTATGGATGTCATCCAGTACATCACAAATCCAGGCAGCAAGATCACGCACTTCTGCTTCCTTAAAACCACGCGTGGTCACTGCGGGCGTACCTAAGCGCAATCCACTCGTCACAAACGGTGATTGAGGATCATTGGGTACCGCATTTTTATTGACTGTGATATTAGCAGCACCTAATGCGGCATCTGCTTCTTTACCCGTTAACCCTTTATCGATCAAATCCACAAGAAACAAATGATCATCGGTGCCCTTGGATACGATGTTATAACCACGCTCCTGTAACACTGATGCCATTACACGTGCATTAGCCAGTACTTGTTTCTGATATTCCTTGAACTCCGGTTGCAACGCTTCCTTGAAAGCAACTGCTTTGGCCGCAATAACATGCATCAATGGCCCCCCTTGGATACCTGGAAAAATCATTGAATTGAGTTTCTTTTCGATTTCCGGGTTGGATTTGGCAAAAATAACGCCACCGCGCGGACCCCGTAAGGTTTTATGTGTTGTTGATGTTGTCACGTCCGCAATTTGCACCGGACTGGGATAAATCCCTGCGGCAATCAATCCGGCAACATGCGCCATATCAACAAAAAGATAGGCATTTACTTTGTCAGCAATATCACGGAAGCGCTGCCAATCAACTACGCGTGAATAGGCGCTGAACCCGGCCACGATTAATTTTGGCTTATGCTCCAGTGCCAACGCTTCGACTTGTTCATAGTCGATTTCGCCCGTTTCGTTATTCAAACCGTATTGCACGGCATTAAACAACTTGCCGGAAAAATTCACCTTTGAGCCATGGGTCAAGTGCCCACCGTCTGCCAGGCTCATACCTAATATCGTGTCACCCGGTGATAATAAGGCGAAATAGACCGCCGCATTAGCTTGCGAACCTGAGTGAGGCTGCACGTTGGCGTAATCTGCATTAAAGAGTTCCTTCGCCCGGTCTATCGCCAACTGTTCAGCGACATCAACGTTCTCACAACCACCATAATAACGTTTGCCCGGATAACCTTCAGCATACTTATTTGTCAAAACTGAACCTTGTGCTTCCATCACTCTCGGACTGGCGTAATTCTCTGATGCAATCAACTCAATATGTTCTTCCTGGCGAACCACCTCTTTCTGCATGGCTGTCCATAATTCGTCGTCAAAACCGGCTAATGTCATATCTTTACTAAACATTGAACTCCCCTGTCGCTGCAACAGTCGCTACAGCACACTGATAGCGAAAAATCGTGAATAATCAAAAAGAAGGTGTGGATTTTACCTAGTCACTGAAACCAGAGCAATTTATATATGAGAAACAACCGAATTTTAACCACCTTATTAAGGGGCTTTAGAACACTTACCGCAAACTTCCATAGCTGCGTAAAACAATCAATACTTTCTTACGATGCTAAATTGTGGTTAATCCTAAATAATGGCATCAAAAGATACTAACAATTTCACAATCAAACAATAACACTATATTTTATGTGCTTATATAGTCCATAATTCATGATTTCGACTAAATACACCCTGAGCGCCAATAAATTCTCACTAAATATATCTGAGTTGGCAATTGATCGTGTTGCAGAAAGGACCAACATTTTCATTGCGGCAGATGTGACTACCTCAAGACTAAAATTGCAGCTTCTATCAATTCAACGTGGGCATCTCTTAGCGCTCACGATGTTGATTGCTCTCCTGACAATTCCAATATTCGTTTTATTAACTGATTTGAAAGATGATAACCACGTCTCCGCAATGCTTCTATAAGCGGGGCAACCAACGTTATTTTTCCACTCTGCTTAGCTTTTATCAGTACACCTGCAGTACCAATAACTCGCAAGCCCTCAAGTCTTGCATAGTGGCGACCCAATTTATCATCGATTAAAATTGGACAATTTAATTCTTTCGCCATTTGGATGGCAGCGTGTTCACCATCACCCAGCGATGCAGGTAAATCTTCGACAATTATGGGACTACTTTCCCTAGCGTGTAACCAGCCCTTTTCAAGCGCTGATTGAATCTCGATAGCATCTGGTCTGCTTGGAATATATAAACATTCTCGTAACACCGTATCTGGCACGAGTACTGTACCGAGCACATCGGGCAGTATTGAAAACAACTCCAGATAGGCAATCGCAATTAGCGGCCCGCTGTCCGCGACGACAACTTTAGCCAATTACCTCCAACTCCCCATCCAGTTCTTCAGGAACATAATCAACACTTGGAATTCCTTCTTTCGCCAAATATTCACTGAACTGTGCAATGGAACAATCTGCAAATCGGGCAGCCTTACCCAAACTTAACACGTCATTTTGAAAAAGCTTGATTGCCAAAACCAACGGTATACCTGATTTCACCACAGCTTCATTAAATGGAATAGCAATAAACACAGGCCTGCCATGTTTGGTGATAACCGATAACTCACCCGCCTCAGCATCTCGGATAAGTTCTCCGGTACGTTCTCGCAAATCTCTAACCGTAAAAGTATCCATAAAACTGATCCTAAACCTCTACGTCTATTCAATTGATAATTGTGCTATCAAATGATAGCACAATATTTAGAAGCCATGTACGTTAATTGTACCGATAACTTAATAAGCTGAATCCGTGAGGAAAAAAGCGTAAAAAACACTCCAAATATCGCCTTAAATTATTAAGTTCACTTGCTCCATAACTAAGGCTTGCAAAACACTTGTCCAGGCTTTTGCGATATTTTCATGATTATAGCCCCCGCCACCCATCGCCAGAAAACGACCTTTACACATATCATTGGCAATCTGGCACAGGGATGTCGTTGCATGGGCGTGGGCTTTGTGCGAATACTGCAGATGTGTGATCGGGTCACCCGCCAGACTATCCGCGCCACACTGCAATAAGATAAAATCCACGTTATTCTTGTGCAAAAAGGCCTCTACCTTGGGCCAAATCTGCAAAAAAACGTCATCGTTGGCACCGGGCGGCACCGGTATATTGAGCTTTGTCCCTTTTGCGTTTCCGCGTCCGGTTTCGTTCGAATTTCCAGTCCCCGGATAAAGATATTGTCCGTCTTCATGAATGTCGACAAAGATAAGATCCGCATCATCTTCAAAGCTGTAAAATACGCCGTCACCATGGTGCGCATCTATATCTATGTAGGCAATACGTTTTACACCAAATTGATTTCTCAGTACCTCAATCGCCACACCGCAATCATTAAATACACAAAACCCCGCTGCCGTATCGCGGCGCGCATGATGCAGACCGGCTATCGGGATAAATGCGTGTTTGTATTTTTCAGCCATGATGACATGGATGGCATCGACAACAGACCCAACGACATAGGATGCGGCTTCATATACACCTTTGAACGCAGGTGTATCACCGGCATCGAGATAACCCTCTCCGCTGAGCGATGCTGATTTAACCCGCTCCACGTAATCGTGTGTGTGAAATGTTTCGAGGATTTGCTGGGTTGTTATGACAGGTGAGCGTATTGAAGCGCATTTATCCAGCCCTAGCCGCTGCGCCTCATCCCAAAATGAGTGCATACGTTGTGGGCCAAACGGATGATTATTCCCAAAGCCATAACGGGCGAGTTCTTCACCTACATATACACATGTGTTTCGATCCACGTTAAGCCTTTGCTTTTAACCACGGAGTAACTCACGGAGTTAAACCGTCCTTTAATCAATCTAAGGTATGTCGTCCAGTTCAGCGCCTTCCTTCTTCACCGGCATTAAATCTTCTTTGCTAATGCCTAATGCGATCGCAGTAGAAGAAGCAACGTAAATAGATGAATAAGTACCCACGATCACACCAATAATTAGCGCGATCGCAAAGTTACGAATTAATTCACCACCAAGAGCAACCAAAGCAATCAATACAATCATTGTTGTAATGGAGGTCATCAATGTGCGTGCTAAGGTTTGATTCAATGAAGTATTTACTATATCGAGGGTGGTTCCTTTACGTATTTTACGAAAATTTTCACGAATTCGATCAAAAACAACAATAGTGTCATTTAGCGAATAACCAATTACGGCAAGAATAGCCGCCAATACGGTTAAATCAAAATCCAGTCTCAATATCGAAAATATGCCCAAGGTAATGAGAACATCGTGCAATACCGCGATGACTGAACCAACAGCAAACCTGTACTCGAAACGGATAGCAACATAAATCAAAATACCAATCAGCGCATATAACATTGCCAATCCGCCATCTTCAGCCAGTTCCTCACCAACTTGTGGACCAACAAACTCGACGCGTCTAATCTGCACATTACAATCAGCAGGCCCGCTTGCGCCCTCAATTGAACATTGTTGCAAACCATCCAGCGCACTTTCCACTAACAATTCTTTAAAAGGCGCGCGCAAGGTTTCAATCATGCTCTCACTTAATTTGGCACTACTCAAACCTTCCTTTGGCGCCAACCGTATTAACACATCCCTTGTCGTTCCAAAATTTTGAATAACAAAGTCATCGTGGCCACTTTTTTCCAACTGCTCGCGGACCCCACTAAGGTCTGGTGCTTGCTTAAAGCGAACTTCCACCAGGGTACCTCCGGTAAAATCCAGACCAAAATTTAAACCTTGAAAACTCAGGGAAAAAATAGAAACCAACACCAGCAACACAGAACCGACCATAGCCAGGTTGCGTTTTCCCATGAAATTAAAATTTGTTTGTTTCTTAAATATCTGCATTAGTGTTCTCTTGTTGCTGTAACAGTTTCTAAAACTTTATTTTATATAGATAAGCTGGTTATTTTTTTCTTACCATATGCCAGGTTAACAACACCGCGTGTTACCATAATAGCGGTAAACATGGAGGTCAAAATACCTATAGATAAGGTAATTGCGAATCCCTTTATTGGCCCCGTACCAAAACTAAAAAGTACCAACGCGGCGATTAGCGTTGTGATATTTGCGTCTGCAATGGTTGAAAATGCTTTTTCGTATCCGGCATGAATACTGGCTTGCGGCGAGTTGCCATTACGCAATTCTTCCCGTATTCGTTCGAATATAAGGACATTGGCATCCACCGCCATACCCACTGTTAATACAATACCGGCAATACCAGGCAACGTGAGCGTTGCCTGTAACAGAGACAATACGGCAAAGATGATGACCAGATTTAATGCTAATGCTAGATTTGCAACAAAACCAAATGCACGATACCAAATAGCCATAAAAATAAGGACAAAGAGAAAACCAATCTCTACAGACAATTTACCCTGGTCGATATTTTGTTGTCCCAGGCTGGGACCCACTGTGCGTTCCTCAACGATTTCAACCGGCGCTGCCAGCGCACCCGCTCTTAACAGTAAAGCGAGCATTCGTGCTTCCTCTGTACTATCCAGGCCGGTTGTTTGAAAACGACTACTAAACGCATCTCGAATGGTCGCGACATTAATCACTTCTTCAATTACTTTCTTTCTTTTTACCGGCTTGCCATCAACAATACGCGTCTCAACAATGTTTTCGATAAACACCACCGCCATAGGTTGACCGATATTTTCTTTAGTAATTTTTCCCATTTTACGAGCGCCTTTACCATCCAGGTTGACAAACACCGCAGGGCTGCCATTTTGTTGGTCAAGCCCGGAAGCGGCATGGGTCACCTGATTCCCGGTAACGATCACATTGCGTTTGAGCAATATCGGATTGCCATCACGTTCATAATATAAGCGTGAACCCGCTGGCACTCTGCCATTGACCGCAGCCTGGACATCGTGTTCTGCATCCACCAATCGATATTCCAGAGTCGCGGTTGCTCCCAGAATCTCTTTAGCTTTACCGGTATCTTGTACACCAGGCAACTGCACGACAATACGATCCTGGCCTTGTTGCTGTACAATGGGTTCTGATACGCCCAGTTCATTTACCCGATTGCGTAAAGTGGTAATGTTTTGTTTCAAAGCAAAACTTTTTGTTTCTCGAATATCGTTTTCGCTTAAGCTAATAAGCAAAAAATATTGATCACCTACAATTTCCTCATTTAATTCCAGATTAGGGTATTCACTGGCAACTGTCGCACGCGCGCGGTTCACGGTATCTTGATCCCGAAAGCGTATTGATACGACAGCCGGCTTATCTTCTGTCGCCGCCCTTTTGTCGATCACTACGTAACGAATTTTATCTTCACGTAATAATGAACGTATATCGCCTGAATACCTTGATACGGCGCTATCAATCGCTGCGTCCATATCAACTTGCATTAGAAAATGCACACCACCACGCAAATCTAAACCCAGGAACATCGGCAAAGCTCCCAGGGACCTCAACCATTGCGGTGTCGCTGGCGCAAGATTAAGTGCGACTGTAAGACGCTTTTTGGACTGATCAAATTCTGTTTTGATTACATCTTTTGCTTTTAATTGCGTTTCTGTGTCACTAAAACGAATCAACAATGTACCCTCGGTAAAAACCAGGGATTTATAAGATATATTGTGGCGTTTTAATAATGCGTCAACATCATCTTGCGTCGACACATCAACCTTCGCACTGCGCGTCGATGTCACCTGCACGGCAGGGTCATTACCAAACATATTTGGCAACGAATACAGGGCGCCAATAACCACCACACAAATGATAAGAAGGTACTTCCAGGAAGGATATTGATTCATAATTAATGATACCGGATGTTGTTTGGTTATTTTGCTATTTATCAGACGCGATCTTTTTGTTGTCGTTATTTTTTGATTTAGATTTCAATGTGCCTTTAGGCATGATAGAAGTCACGGCCTGACGTTGAACTTTTATAACAACATTGTTCGCTATTTCTAATGAAATAAAACTTTCTTCAATTTCAGTAATTTTACCGAGCAAGCCGCCATTCGTTACAACCTCATCCCCCTTGGCTAACGCTTGGACCATTTGTTTATGTTCCTTTGCGCGTTTTGTTTGCGGTCGGATCAATAAAAACCAGAACAAGATGAAGATGATAACCAGAGGCAACATCCCGGTTAATAAACTTTGTTCTTGCACCGCACCTTCAGCGAGGGCGTCATTTATAAAAAAGCTCATTTTGTAGTCCTTATCTTAAAATTGTAATAAGTGCCTTGTTTACTAAATAAAGAGTTTACTAAATAAAGGGTTTACTAAACGCTTAGATTCAATAGATTTGATTACAAATCCCGCAGCGTATTCAACGCGGCACATTATTGCATAATTGGCACTGGTTGTGCTCTTTTTGCGTAAAACTCGGTGACAAAATCCTCCAATCGACCGAACAAAATCGACTCTCGCAGGTTTTGCATTAAAGTTTGGTAATAGAAAACATTATGAATGGTATTTAGTTTGGCACCAAGAATTTCACCTATCTGCTGTAAGTGACGTAAATATGAGCGACTGTAATGTTGACATGTATAACAACCACACGACGCGTCCAATGGTGCGATATCATCCCGATATTGGCTATTTCGAATACGAATGACGCCTTGATGAACAAATAGATGCCCATTGCGCGCATTTCGTGTCGGCATGACGCAATCAAACATGTCAATGCCCCTGCGAACTGATTCCACAATGTCTTCGGGGGTACCGACGCCCATTAAATAACGCGGTTTTTCTTGCGGCATCGCGGGTGTCACATGCGACATTATTCGCAGCATATCTGCTTTTGGTTCACCTACCGATAAACCGCCTATTGCGTAGCCATCAAATCCAATATCGACCAAGCCGTTAAGCGATTGTTCGCGCAATGCTTCGTACATGCCCCCCTGAACAATGCCGAACAATGCAGCAGCACTCTCTCCGTGCGCTTGCTTGCTGCGCGCCGCCCAGCGTAAAGAAAGTTCCAAAGAGTCTTTGGTTTGCTTTTCGTCAGCAGGATGGGGGGTACATTCATCGAATATCATCACAATGTCCGCACCTAATGCGCGCTGCACCGCCATTGATTCTTCCGGCCCCAGAAAAACTTCATCGCCATTCACAGGTGATCGAAACATCACACCTTTTTCAGAAATTTTACGTAATTCACCCAGACTATAGACCTGGAATCCGCCCGAATCTGTCAATATGGGTCCTTGCCAATGCATAAAATCATGTAAATCGCCATGTTTGCCGATGACATCGACGCCCGGTCGCAACATTAAATGAAAGGTATTACCCAAAATAATCTGTGCGCCGCTTTGGGCCACCTCTTCCGGTGTCATCGCCTTGACTGTGCCATAGGTTCCCACAGGCATAAAAGCAGGCGTATCCACCACACCACGATCAAAAAGCAGACGCCCGCAGCGCGCCAGACCATCCTTTGCTAACAACTCAAATTGCATAAAAGACTTGCCTTCCTACTTCTATCGCATTGCTTTTATCCAGCATCTTTTGCCTGATTTTCTATAAACATGGCATCACCATAGCTATAAAACCGATAACTTTTTTCGACTGCATGACGATAGGCGTTCATAACATGCCCATAACCACCAAAAGCACATACCAACATCATCAATGTCGATTGCGGCAGATGAAAGTTTGTAATAAGCGCGTCGACGCTTTTAAACTTATAACCTGGATAAATGAACAAATCCGTATTACCTCGAAAAGGATCAATCGCGCCGTGTTGCGAAGCGGCTTCGAGGCTTCTTACGCTGGTGGTACCCACCGCGACCACCCGTCCTCCACGTTCTTTTGTTGCCCTGATTTGACGACAGACTTTCGGTGAAACATCGACATATTCTTTGTGCATTTTATGATCAATCAGCTCGTCGCAACGCGGAGATTGGAATGTCCCGGCACCCACATGCAGCGTGACATTGGCTATTTCTACACCAAGCCGATTTATTTGCTGCAACAAAGGAATATCAAAATGCAAACCGGCCGTCGGCGCCGCCACAGCCCCCTCGTTTTGCGCATAAACAGTTTGATAGCGATCCCGGTCCTCGGCATTATCTTCGCGCTCAATATAGGGTGGCAGTGGAATACGCCCAAAGGTCTTCATGATCACATGGACGGGCCGCTGATCTCTAAACTTCAATTCGAATAAATCATCCCGACGACCCAGTACATCCACTTCCAGATCACCCTGTAAAATCAACATATCGCCTGCTTTTGGTGATTTGCTGGCACGGGTTAACGCAAGAACCCGATTATTATCAAGAATTCGCTCCAGCATTATTTCAATTTTGCCCCCAGAGGCCTTATAGCCATGCAGGCGCGCAGGTATTACCCGGGTATCGTTGAGTACCAGCAAATCGCCTCGCCGTAACAATCCGGGTAAATCTGTGAACATTCTGTCAGATATCGATCCAGTATCGCCGTCCAGGCAAAGTAATCCACTTGCCGTGCGATCCGCGGTGGGATACTGGGCAATCAGATTTTTTGGAATATGATAATTAAAGTCGCTGACCCGCATGCTGTAGTGATGTTAGCAAAATCCTGGATAAAATGTAGCCTGACATGCCTTTCCCACCTCAGGGAGTGCAAATGCGCCTTGCTCAAATATTGAGATACATTATAATGCTGCGTTCCGTATCTTATTGCCGGGGTGGCGGAACTGGTAGACGCGCCGGATTCAAAATCCGGTGGTGGTGACACCGTGTCGGTTCGATTCCGACCCTCGGTACCAATTGATTTTAAAAAAAATTTTCTGAATTTCCGCTCGGTCTATATTGCAACTGAGCTATCCGAAATAGGGTAAGAAAACACCCTCTACGTTTATTTGTAGCGAAATGCGTGCGTAGCTATTCTAGCAAATCTATTCGGCTAGGTGGTTGGCCCAGTTGTACCACGTAACCCGGACTTAGAAAGTCTTCGTTCTTAATATCAAGTGATGAAAATCCAAAGTCTTGCAGTGTCTTCACGATACGTTCCGCATTATACCTAACATCATTTTTGTTTAATAACTCGATAAACTCGCTGAAATCTTTATTGATCATGAAATTTCCAGTTATTGTACTCCTCTCTTATTGACTCCAACATTTCAAGCCTTGCTTCAACCGGTTGGTTTACCCAATAACTATTATTGCTTGTTCATGATTTAAATAATAAGCACCGCTAATATCCAAACACCCTTGATGTTCACCATCTAGCGCATGTCCGCCAATATTTTTTTCACCTAAAGTTGTCCACACAATCTACCCCACAATGATTAACCACAAATATACAAAACTGAAAAGTGCCATAATCGCTATCCCTAAGCGGCTCCATAATGTCATCAGGCCATCAGGTCTGTCAGCTTTGTTGATGGTATTGCCATGCATCACCCTGTAGTTGATGTAAGCTATAACGGGTGCTGAAACAAAAGAAACAACCGTCGCCGTGGTGACAATCAGACCCATGGCACCGGGCACGTTTTTAATAATCATAAATATGATTATGGTGCCAATCACGGCCACAGCCAACATGGTGCGATATACTGCTTTTGTGGCGCCGCGCCGTGATTCATGGTCTCCCTTACCTCGCCAGATGAAATAGCTCTCCTCCAGAGTTCTGGGATAGGCGTCCAGGCAGGTTAATGTGGTGCTAAACATCGTCGCCAGGGCAGCAATGCCGATAAGTGGATAGGCCCAGTTCCCCAGTGATTCTGTGTACATGTTAATGAGTTGGCCTGCAAAGACGGCGCCTTTGGCCGAGGGTTCATCACCGCTACCAAACATGACAAGTGCGCCCAGAGATAAAAAAGCCATCGCTAAAAGCGCCGTACCAAAAAATCCCACCTTGAAATCCAGCATTGCCTTGCGTAGCGATGCGCGGACTCCCTTGCTGCGATTAGCTTCTTCCGACCATACCGAATGCCAAACACTGATATCCATGGGCGCAGGCATCCAGCCAAGGAATGCAGCCACAAACATAATATCCGCGTATTCACCTAGACTGAACTCGACTGATGCGCCCTCATGAAAACCGCTCGGGGCTGTCATCAACACGATAGTCAGTGCCGTGAATGTAGTTAGGGTCAGGATGATAATAATCACCTTCATAATTCTATCCAGCACGCTGTACTGCCCAATGTATAAGATGATTGCAGCCGTGATGAGAATCATGATTGCTGGAATATGAGGTGTAAATTCCGGCGGCAAATTCAAGT
This sequence comes from uncultured Gammaproteobacteria bacterium, assembly GCA_964654485.1. GTDB lineage: Bacteria > Pseudomonadota > Gammaproteobacteria > SG8-11 > SG8-11 > JAADIM01. The sequence continues at coordinate 27,462 of CAZZJI010000029.1, forward strand.
CAAAAAAATGGATCGCAATCGAACTGGTGACGATTGTCACGGCGGCCTGGATCAAACACATAGACAGCAACGTCATGCCTATATAGGTAGCCAACGCCCATTTTCCCAATGCATGATATCCGTGCAAGATGTTGCGCCCTGTCAACGCAGTGTATTGAGGGCCAAACTTGTAAAATGGATATTTGATGATGTGGATGAGTGGAATCAACAGCAGAAACAAAAACTGGTATGTTGCCCCTGCCTTGGTAGACATCACCAGATGTGATACACCCACGGCAGCACCTGCGTACAATAACCCTGGCCCCAAACTATTTAGTATTTTTATCGATCTGGCAATCATTGTTTATCTCCATTTATGTTCTTACATTTGCGTTCTTAAACAAAGAATATGTCCGCAGTAACAATACCTATTTAATTAAATACAAAATATTTTCTAGATACCAGACACACTTGTATCGTGCCGCGTCATGATAGGTGGCGTCTATTCGAAAATTTAACTAGATCAGCGGAAATATTACGGAGCAGGCGTTACGTAGTAATACGGACTGTATTGATATAAAGTCCTCTACCAAAAGGCTTCAAAGAACCCTCAACACATCAAGATAACCATGGCCAAATATAATTTACTGCTGACCAAGCAAGCCCTTCTCAAGTGCATATTTTGTCAACCCGGCGGTGGTATGGATATCCAACTTTCTTTTGATGTTTTGCCGGTGAGTTTCAACAGTTCTTACAGATATATTAAGTTCTTTGGCTATTTCTTTATTGCACAGGCCGTCGGCAACAAGCCCTAGAACGTGGGTCTCTCGTTCACTTATTGGAATTTCAACTTCGGGCAAAGAGAAATTGATGAAGAGGTTCTGGGATGCACTCGCACTGAAATATGTATTACCCTGGTGTACTGTCTCAACAGCTTTTAATAATTCGTCAAAAGAGGCATCTTTCAACACATACCCCGATGCACCGGCTTGCATTAATTTCAGAATATACTCAGACTCATCATACATGCTGAGAATTAATATGCTTGCATTAGGAAATTCTTGCTTTAGAGTGACGGTGGCTTCAAACCCTTCCATCACCGGCATGGCAATATCCATCAGGATAACGTCTGGCAAAAGATCTCGATACTTGGCTATTGCCTCCCGACCATTTTCCGCATGCCCAACAACGTCAATATGGTCTTCATGCTGAAAACAGGCTGTTATGCCATCCCGAACAAGGGCGTGATCATCAACCAATAGTATGCGGATATTTTTTTCCATTTAAGCCTGTCTCCCCTGTTTCCCTAATGGAAGTACAACGTTTATGTGGGTGCCTTTTTTGAGTGAACTTTCTAGCGTGAATACGCCCCCCAAGAGATCGACACGCTCCCGCATATTCCTAAGACCAATGCCTGTTTTATTTTGTATAGTTTCTGTTGAAAAACCAGTGCCATTGTCTTTTATATCAAGAATGGCAGATTCCCTTTCAGCATACACACTCAACATCAACTGTTTAGCGCCAGCATGTTTTTCAATATTGCTAAGTGCTTCCTGCACAATACGATAAAGGCTGATTTCAATATGATCAGGCAGCTGATCATTATCTAGTTTGTACTCAATATCAGACAATATCCCAGTTCGCTCACTGAACTGGTGAGCTAGATTGTTTAATGCCACTTCCAGCCCCATGTCATCCAGTAGTGCAGGCCGTAAACCATGGGAAATATGTCTGATCTCACAGATAGCATCACTTAACATATCATTAACCCGATGCAGCTGATCTGGGTCGTTGACATGACCTCTGTTTGCCTGACTAATAGCAAGACCAATACGGTATTTAGCGGCCACCATTAATTGGTTTACACCATCATGCAGTTCACGAGCAAAACGACGCCGCTCCTTAACCTGCAGGGTTATGAACCTGTGGGAAGATGCCTGTATGTGCGCATTGGCCAGTTGTGTCTCACGCCAATTGATGAGGAGTCCTAACGGAATCGTCGCCAAAACAATAAATAGTAGCACCGTATAAAACATTGTGCTGATATTGGTTTTAACTTGTTGTTCTATTGCTGTCACTTCTTTTGCAATGTCGTCAAGGTAAAACCCTGTACCCAGCATCCAATTCCATCGATCCACTTTCATGGCATAGCTAATTTTATCTTCTTCGCTACCCGTTGATGGTTTATTCCATCGATATGTGTGAAACCCGCCACCTTCGTTAGCCACTCGCAGTAAGGACTGAATGACAAAGTCACCACGACTATCCTGGAATTGGTAGACATTTGTTCCCACAAGATGCCCTAAATCGGGGTGTACGAGATTGGTACCCTGTTGGTCATATACAAAGAAATACCCATCATCGATCTCATAACCATACTTCAAACTGTTCAGAACCACTTTAACCCGTTGCTGGGCGTTGTATTCGTCAAGTTTGTTGTTATCAATAATGTGTTGAATTGAAGCCTGGGCCAAAGTGACATAGTCTTTAAGGCTTCGTTTTTTTGCATCCAACAGAGTCTGCTGGATGGTCCCCATCTCTTGAGCCGACAATACCTCGGCTTGATAACGAGTAATAAACGCCATAGCCGCAGCAATAAATACCAGAGGTATTAAGGCCAGCAGGGTTATTTTGGCTTTAAACGTCATTGCTTATCTATTTTGCTCCAATGCAGATTATATGGGAGCATAAACTTGACTCTTGATCAATTATCAAAGCATCACAGCTGCTCGAGTATAGAAGAGTATGCTTGCTTCCTGATTGCATTGGAGAGAAATTGAAAGCCTATCTTTATAATCCTAGACCCAATCTCTGGACCAATCCTAATATCCCCGAACTAAAATAAAACAGCAAAAAAGTGGCTTCAATCACTTTTTGCTGTTTTATTAACCGCTATTGACCACTGAATAGTTCATTGCCAGCTTTTCGTGCGCCCTCGTGCCTCGTGTCTTAATCTATGACACCGCTAGATTTAACCTAAATAAATCAAGTTAAACCTACTGCGGACACCGTTTCACCCGCTAATGTATGGGTTACATTGCATTCCACCCGTTAAGTATTATCCTTATAGTCACAATTAGCTTATTCCCGCAAAGAAAGGTATCAGCATGCCATCAATTACAACATCTCACGCATGGAAAGCACTTGAATCGCATTATCAATCCATTTGCAAAACACAAATGCGCGATTTGTTTGCACAGGACCCGGAACGCTTCACCAAATTCTCAACTCAATTTAATGATATTTTATTGGATTACTCAAAAAACCGCATTACAGAAAAAACACTCACGCTGTTATTTGATCTCGCCCGTCAGGCAGAACTCACCACCTGGATCAACAGAATGTTTACAGGTGAAAAAATTAACAATACAGAAAACCGCGCCGTATTACATATCGCCCTGCGTAACCGAAAAAACACACCTATTGTGGTCGACGGTAATGATGTCATGCCACAGGTAAATAGCGTGCTTTCCAAAATGAAACATTTTTCAAATTTAGTGCGTAATGGTGAATGGAAAGGTTACAGCGGTAAAACCATTACAGATGTGGTCAATATCGGCATCGGCGGATCAGACCTCGGACCGGTGATGGTCACCGAAGCCCTTAAGCACTACGCAAAGGAAAATTTACACGTTCATTTTGTTTCAAACATCGATGGCACTCACATCATTGAAACATTAAAACCTTTAAACCCAGAGACAACACTTTTTATCATCGCCTCGAAAACATTCACTACGCAAGAAACCATTACTAATGCAAAAACAGCTAAAAGTTGGTTTTTAGAAACAGCCAAAGATGAAACCGCTGTCGCTAAACATTTTGTTGCGCTGTCTACTAATTCTTCTGAAGTAGCCAAATTTGGCATCGATACAAATAACATGTTCGAATTTTGGGACTGGGTCGGCGGACGTTATTCATTGTGGTCTGCGATCGGTTTGTCGATTGCTATTTATATTGGTATGGATAATTACGAAGAACTGCTCAATGGCGCGAATGAAATGGATGAACATTTTCATCATACTCCCATTGAAATAAATTTACCCGTCATTCTCGGGTTACTTGGAATCTGGTATAACAACTTCTTTGCTGCACAAACCCACGCCATCCTCCCTTATGATCAATATTTGCATCGATTCCCTGCCTACTTCCAACAAGGCGACATGGAAAGTAATGGCAAACGGGTAAATAAAAATGGCGATATTGTCGATTATTCCACTGGTCCGATCATATGGGGTGAACCCGGCACTAACGGCCAACACGCATTTTATCAACTCATCCATCAGGGAACAAAAATGATACCTGCAGATTTCATCGCACCGCTGGAAACACTCAATCCGAGCGGTGACCACCACAACATATTAATGTCCAATTTTTTCGCGCAAACTGAAGCGTTGATGAAAGGCAAAACAGAAGAAGAAGCACGCAACGAATTACAAGCCTCAGGTTTATCGGATGATACATTGGAACAGTTGCTGCCACATAAAACATTTGCCGGCAATAAACCGAGTAATTCAATTATCGTCAAAAAAATCACTCCACATACACTGGGTTCCCTCATTGCGCTTTATGAGCACAAAATATTTGTACAAGGTATTATCTGGAATATCAATTCGTTTGATCAATGGGGTGTTGAACTGGGCAAACAACTCGCAAAAACAATTCAGCCTGAATTGAGTGATGACAAGACAATTTCCAACCATGACTCATCAACCAATGGATTGATCAATTATTTTAAATCGAACACTTAGCCTGAACAGGCTACATTAAAATTTACTGTGTTATGTACATAAACTTATTAAAACGACATTCAATTTTTATTCAACCTACTCCGTTTGCCAGAACGAATCTATTTTCGTTTGAGCTTTGGTTTAAATCGATAAAATTATTCTCTTTTTTTGTTTTATTCTCTTTTTGCTTTGTCACTCAAGCCGCCACAGAAAATCAAAAAACCGATGCAAACAAATACAACCTGGATGAATCCGATAAATCCGATGAAAGCGGTGAAGGCGGTGAAGGCGGTGCGAAAATCGTAGACACGCCTTATACCGAACAAAAAGTGGTTTTCGATTTTTATTATGACGACCCGGCGAAAATCAACTCTGCACTGTATTGGGTCAGGTCGTTAATGATGCCGCTACTGGAAGCACCTTATGACTACTCCCCTGACTTCCTGAGCCTTAAGGTTGTCATCCATGGTACTGAATTAGTTTCTCTCGCCAAGAAAAACTATAACAAATACCGCGATGCCGTCGAAAGAATGCGTTATTATGCCGAACTAGGCGTGGAATTCAAGGTATGCAACCTTGCCGTAACAGACTACGGTTACCTACCAAAAGATTTCTATAATTTTGTACAAATCGTCCCCTCAGCAATCACGGAAATTGCTCACTGGCAATTAAAAGGATATGCGCTCATCACCCCACAGGTTCTGGATAAAAAATTCAACATTGAGGAAATACGCTAACCACGATGTCACCACGTTAGCCGCCTATACTCATCACGATTAGGTTTTCGATTTTAGCGCGTGCTAATTGTGTGTTAGATCTGGGCGTTTTGAAAAAATACATAGGAATAGTCGCTCTATTTCGAGTATTGATGGTTTGTTATTTATTATTTATTATTTACAGGCCGAATTAATTCACGAGGAAGTACAAGTCCATTAGTACGGGAGCGCCCTAATGTAACAAGCCACTATGGACGATATATATTGGTCGCGGATAGCGTAGCGCGTGCTGCATACCAACCGCAGTAAAAACCTACCAACCTACCATGACATTTAACATATTATTTGTAATTTTTATTGACTCACAGGAAAAATTCATTAAGATGCATTTAAGATACACCTTTAAACCCTAATATGAGGAGAATATATTATGAGCGAAACATTATTTGAGAAAATTGGTGGCGAAGCGGCGGTTAATGCTGCTGTGGATATTTTTTATCGAAAAGTACTCGCAGATGACCGTATAAACCAGTTTTTCGAAGATGTTGATATGGATAAACAAGCAGCTAAACAGAAATCCTTTCTGACATTTGCCTTTGGAGGTCCAAACAATTATTCTGGCAAGGACATGCGTGACGGTCATGCACACCTTGTTGCAAAAGGTCTTAATGACTCACATTTTGACGCGGTAATGGAAAACCTTGGCGCGACATTGCAGGAACTCAATGTACCGGCGGAATTAATCGGCGAAGCGGCGGCTATCGCAGAAAGTACCCGTAATGATGTATTAGGTAAATAACCCTACTCCGCTAAAACCATGTAGGGTGCAACTTATAGCTAGCATATGCATATGTACAAAAAAGCACCCTACAAATCATTAGATCACGAAGCAGATTAACAAACAGCTGATTTATTATTCCACGTGCCAACAATCACCTATCAGGACAAATATTATGAATGCAAACAATCTGAATCGGTTTTGGATTGTCTCGCAAGGCACGGTGTGTCTTATCCCTCCTCCTGTGAAAAGGGTATTTGCCAGACATGCTTGATGCAGGCAATAGAAGGTAAACCACCTACAATATCTCAACAAGGATTAAAAGATACACTACAAGCACAAAATTATTTTCTTGCTTGTGTGTGTCAACCGGAAGAACCTCTGGTTATCACTAAACCAGGTGAAGGCGCCAATCGACAAATCGTCACTGAAGTCGTCTGCAAAGAACATCTGAATAACGGCATTATACGACTTCGACTCGCCTCGAAAGCGCCATTTGATTTTCGTGCGGGTCAATTCTTACACTTAAAACGCCACGATGGATTAGTGCGCAGTTATTCCATCGCCAGCCTGCCAAAATCAAATGAGCATATTGAAATTCATGTTAAAAAATTAGAGCAAGGCCAAATGTCAAACTGGTTACACGACTCTGTCAATGTGGGTGATACCATTGAACTGGCCGGGCCGCTAGGCGAATGCTTTTACACCTCAGGCAACCTACAACAGAATATATTATTAGCGGGCACTGGCTCTGGCCTGGCCCCGCTATGGGGCATCGTCCGCGACGCATTGCAACAGGGACACCTTGGTCTGATACATTTATTCCATGGCAGCCGCGACATTAACGAACTTTATCTCATTGATGAATTAAAGGCACTGGCAGAACAACACGCAAATTTTCTCTATACTCCCTGCGTAACCCTCTGTGCATCCGAAAAAAATGCAGTGGATGGTATCATTGGAGGCAGAATTGACAAGATCGTATTGCAAACCTACCTTGATCTAAAAAACTGGCGAGCATTCCTCTGCGGCCATCCCGATATGGTCACTGGAATGAAAAAGAAAATATTTTTAGCAGGTGTATCCCAAAAAGACATTTATACTGATTCATTTTTAGCAAGCATGCCTAAAAATGCGCAAAGCGCCTCTTGATCCGAGCTGATTACAGTTTCAGTGACCAACATCACACTCTAGCCGATAATTAATAACTATCCACTCAACCTAGTTAATGCAAATTCACACTAATTTGTATAATATTGTTAGTAATCTTAGGAGTTCTGATATGTTAAAGATAGAGCTTATCAACTACTCCATAACTATGATTAACAATTAAAGTATGATTAATAATAAAGATATCCGGATTTGCTTTATTGGCGATTCGTTTGTTAATGGTACCGGCGACCCTGAACATCTTGGCTGGGTTGGTCGAGTTTGTGCATTATCACAAACGAATGAAACAGAAATCACTCATTACAATTTGGGTATTCGTGGAGATACATCAGTAGATATCAACGCAAGATGGCAAAACGAAAGTAAAATCCGCTTGCCAAAACATTCGAAAAACACACTTGTTTTTTCATTCGGCGTAAACGACACTTCTTTTGAAGAAGGAGTACGGCGAGTTAGCGTCCCAAAAAGTATCGAATCAACTAGAGAAATGCTTACCCAGGCATCAAAAATATTTGACGTGCTCATGGTTGGCCCGCCACCCATCAATGATGTCGATCAAAATAAACGAATCCGGGAATTGAACGAACATTTTCAATCAATTTGCGCTGAACTGACTATTCCCTATTTATCTATTTATGAACTTTTATTGGAAGATACAACCTGGTTAACAGAAGTGTCATCAAATGATGGCGCTCACCCAAGATCAGCGGGTTACACTCGCTTGGCAAATTTGGTATTGGCATGGGATCACTGGATTAAATGCTAATTCTCTATCAATTTCCCATATCACATTTTTGTGAAAAAATTCGCTGGACGCTTGATCACAAAAAACTTGAATACAAAACATCAAATCTGCTTCCTGGACCACATGTATCAAAAACAAAGAAGCTGGCTGCAAAATCTACAGTGCCGATTCTGGTTCATGACAAAAAAATAATTCAAAATTCCAGTGATATTATTACCTACCTGGATGAAGCATTTTCTCAACAACCGTTGACACCTGATCAGGAAAACGAAAAAAAAGAAGCCCTGGATTGGGAAATATATCTAGACGAAGAAATCGGTGTCCACATTCAAATATACGTTTACTCGGTTCTTCTCGACCACCCTTCTATTCTTATTCCCTACTTCTGCCATAATGGTCCATGGTATGCGAAACATTTTTATAAAATAATTTTTCCTAAATTGCGCAAAAAAATGATCCAATTCATGAATATCAACGAACAAACAGCGCAACAATCGAAGCAGCGTCTGGAAACGGCGATCGATAAAGTATATACGCACCTACAAGAACATAAGTTCCTCGTAGCTAACACATTTACACGTGCAGATTTAACCGCTGCCTCCCTACTTGCACCCATTTGCAAACCAAAGGGGTATGGAATAGCCTGGCCTCGGTACCCGGATAAATTGGAAGAGTTAATAGAAGCAAATCACAACAAAATCGCATGGGTTCAAAAACTCTACGAAAAATATAGATAACTGCAAAAAACACACCGTGAAAGATATTTATCTACCTCAAATTTATGAGCTTGCTTGAAACACGTCATATTGATTGCCCCTATTGCGGCGAACAAATTGAAATCGTTATAGACTGCTCAATCAGTTCTCAAAATTATATCGAAGATTGCTCTGTCTGCTGCCAACCGATTAATCTAGCGATTACAATCGATGCCGAGGGCATTCCACAGGTGACAGCCCTTAACGAGAACGAGTAATATTATAAAAGCACATACTACGCAGTCTGAAAAAACAACAATAAATCATCAAAATGGAAACCACATAAAATGAACATCCTTAATATTACCAACGGCGACAGCGCCGCTAACATCATGGAAGAAGCGGGTATCAGCGGTACGTTTCTTCCATGGCGGGATGTCTTGCATGAAGGACCGGTGCCAGCTAACCTATCTCTGGATGCCCTTTCCAAGGTACGTGCACAGTATATTTTTGATAGAGGATGGATATCCTCAAGTGAGGTAGCCTCTTGTTTCACGGACAGGGACAAGCTTATAAAATCGTTCAGTGATTATGACCAGGTCATTTTATGGTTCGAACACGATCTTTATGATCAATTACAATTAATACAAATCCTGGATTGGTTCGCAGATCAGAAGTTAAATGGCACCACTTTAAGTATGATTTGTATTGATCGATACCTGGGAATGCTGTCACCAGCAGAAATGTCTGCACTGGTAGGTGAAGAAAAAGCTGTCACGCCTACACAACTAACGCTGGCAAAAAAGGCCTGGGCCGCATTTTGTGCACCATCACCCATAACCTGGCATTCATTGTTAAGTGAAAATACCTCTGCATTGCCTTTTCTCGAAGGTGCAATTGTCAGATTACTTGAGGAATACCCAAACAAAAAAAACGGCTTATCCCGCACCGCCCATGAAGCACTGAAAATACTAGCATCAGCAAATATGCCCGCGGGAAAGTTATTTGGACTTTATATTGATACTGAAGAACGAAAATTTTTAGGCGACACCAGCTTCTGGTGTATTCTCCGCGAAATGCTGGGATCTCAACCTGCGCTATTGACACTTGCTAAAGATATGGAATTGACACTGCCCTCCAGACCAGAACAAGTTCTGTCAATTACATCAGCTGGTCAAAATATATTAGCAGGAAAAATGAACTGGCTTGATTTAAATCAAGTAGATTACTGGATAGGCGGAGTCCACCAGCAAACTGAAAATACTAGCATCAGCAAATATGCCCGCGGGAAAGTTATTTGGACTTTATATTGATACTGAAGAACGAAAATTTTTAGGCGACACCAGCTTCTGGTGTATTCTCCGCGAAATGCTGGGATCTCAACCTGCGCTATTGACACTTGCTAAAGATATGGAATTGACACTGCCCTCCAGACCAGAACAAGTTCTGTCAATTACATCAGCTGGTCAAAATATATTAGCAGGAAAAATGAACTGGCTTGATTTAAATCAAGTAGATTACTGGATAGGCGGAGTCCACCAGCAAACTGAAAATATGTGGCACTGGGATGATGAGTCGAAAAATATATCGATAAGGAACTAATAAGTACACCTGAATTCAAACGCCGTTATTATTGTTTAACAATAACAACGGCGTTTATATTTATTTATATGTTCTTTTACTGCGTACGTGTAATAGTCACTTTCGCAGCTGCCCCTAACCAGCGATGAGACTCTCCCAACGCGGAGTTAGCCAAACCGTCATCACTAGTTACAACACCCGCAGAAACTGAAATAAAATCACCCGTATCATCGCGGATCGCATTAAACCCTTCACCACCCGCTGCTGGACCAGGCATAGTTGCGGCTGTTTCTGTATTCAGCTCAGTACCTGCATCATATACACGCGCCAACATAGTAGTGCTATCGCCAACGGCCATACCGCCCACTGCCACCTTGCGAAGACTGGTAAAGGCATCATTTGTATTTGCCAACATGGCGGTAACACTGATTTCCAGGTCTGACGCTTGCATTGCGGTTATCATCACTGTTTCAGCTGCGCCAGGACCAAACGGGCCGTTAATAGACGATGCTGTTGCCAATACATCCACACTTGCATCCGCTTCAGCTATAAACGCAGAGGGGTCACCACTTTCAGCGAGTCTTTCCAAGCCAACACTTGCTACACTGCCCAACTGCCAAGGTGAGTAATTTTCGTGATGTGCGATCACCGCGAGCGGTGTTATTGGCTGAGCATTGGTAATATTTATCACCTCTACTGAAAATGTCGCCATGGGCTCGGTTGCAGGAGGCTCGGTTGCAGGATCATCATCGTCATCGTGAAAACACCCCCCAAGAACGGTTACTGTTGCAGCAAGTATTGCAATTGGTAAATATTTTTGTCGAAAAATCGTTTTCATTAGAACCTCCTATGGCGTGACAGTGACAACAACCTTTGCCACAGGGTTCTGCCAACGATGGATAGTGCTATTTATATCGCTGATTCCGGCGGCATTGGCAGTGTCGCCTAATAAGCCACGGTGTATATGTATATTGGGATTTGAATCAGCCCCGGCAACGCCGATACCACCGGTGTCCGAACTACCACCTGGAAAACCAGCTACGCCCGGCGCACAAGCCGCTGCAGCTTGTAATTCATTATTTGCCTCTGTTCCTGAATCGTAGCCATTTAAATAGAATGTATAGGTACCCGCCGCTGCTGGAATGGGTTGTGCATCCAGCCCCACAAACGCATCATTCGAAGGCAGTATCATCGCAGTCACCGTAAGGTTGGACGCGTTCGTAATAAGTGTACCCGTCACTGTTGCACCGGCAGCTAATACATTGCCACCGCCGACCAAATCACTGATTGTATCCGCACCGGCAGCGCCAGCTTCAAGCAAAAGCGTCGTCAAATCACCACACTCCGCCATCGCGGTAACACCCGTTGTTGCTGCTGAACCAACCTGGAACAGGTGTGAATTATTGTCATGCCCTGCCGCCAGCAACGGTGTAAAAAGATTTCCGTGTGTTAAATTCGAAATCGAAATATCCCATTGGGCTGCCTGCGCTGAAAAATTAACCGAATAAAGCGTAAGCGCAGAAAATATAGCCACACCTAACTGTTTAGTATTCATCCCTATCTTCTCCTTGTGTTTATTAAAAAAACTAGCTACATATGCACACCTAGCTACATATGCGCACATTGTGGAGTCGAAGGTTCACAGGGGCATCGCCGCAAAATCACAAAAGTATCACAATGCCAACCAGCTAAATTTCCAGGAACAATAGAAAATTCTTTCTTCTCCATCTGCCAACGAATACAATAACCGACCTGCAAATTATGACTTGAACACAACGACCAACCACTAACCATCTGTTTTTAATAACTATTTACAATGAACAATGTAACGCCCTTTAATCCGGTCTATAACGTCACACCCGAACAACGTACCGATTGGGGTCAACTGTATGGCTGTAGTTATGGATTAGTCATTAAACAAGCCTTTGAAAAACATGATGGACCACTGATTGTGATAACAGCAGACACACCGTCTGCAACACGTTTGGAGTACGAACTACGATTTTTCCTTGGCGATAAGTCGTCCCATTCAACTTTTACATTTCCTGACTGGGAAACATTACCGTATGATAATTTTTCGCCTCACCAGGATATTATTTCAAACCGATTGGCGACACTTTATCGCCTGCCTGAATTAAACAAAGGCATTTTGATCGTGCCGATGACAACATTAATGACCCGATTGGCACCGCGTTCATTTCTTGATAGCAACAGTCTTATGCTGGATGTAGGCCAAACACTCGATATTGACCAGATGCGAGCACGACTGGATACCGCGGGTTATCAGTGCGTATCGACCGTATACGAACACGGTGAGTTTGCAGTGAGAGGCAACATTCTTGATTTATTCCCAATGGGCAATAATCTGCCCTACCGCATTGATTTATTCGATAACGAAATCGAAACAATACGCACCTTCAATCCTGAAGACCAACGCTCAATTGACAAAGTTGAACAAATTCGATTATTACCGGCACGTGAATTTCCGCTTAACAAAGAATCCATTGGATACTTCCGCGATAATTTTCGCACGATGTTTGAAGGCAATCCACAAAACAGCATTGTTTACCGTGATATCAGCAATGGCATTGCCCCTGCAGGCATTGAATATTACATACCTCTGTTTTTTGAGCAAACGCAAACACTTTTTGATTATTTGCCAAAAAACAGTTTGTTAATTAGCTTGGATGAAAGTAACCAGGCGGCGGATATTTTTTGGCAAAACGTAGGGGATCGTTACGAACAATTACGTCATAATATCGACCGGCCTATTTTAAAACCCGGAGATGTTTTTTTACAAGCAAATGAAGTAATAGGACAAATAAATCGATTTCCGCTGGTTCGTCTGCAACGCTTTAAGACCAAAGAAACAAATAACGCGATCAATTTCGCCACCGAAAAACCACCCAGTCTGACTCTGGATATACGTGCCGCACATCCTACCGATCGAGTGAAGCAATTTGTCGATACTTTTACTACGCGAACTTTTACTAGGCAGGAAGACACGCTAGAAAAAAATGGAAGAATCCTGTTTGCGGCCGAAACAGCTGGACGCCGCGAGACTTTGTTGGAGTTTTTACGTGGATGTGAGCTTTTTCCTACAGCGTACGATAACTGGCATGACTTCATTGTTGATGACTCACCACTGGGTATTACAGTCGCACCACTGGACAACGGCTTACTTATTACCGAGCCACCTATCGCGGTCATCGCAGAACCGCAGTTATTTGGTGAACAAGTCATGCAACGGCGACGTCGCAAAAAAAGTCAGCGCGATACGGATAACGTTATTCGAAATCTCGCCGAGCTAAACCCCGGCTCACCCGTTGTACACGAAGATTATGGTGTAGGACGTTTCTTGAATTTGCAAACCATTCACACTGGTGATATGGCGGCAGAATATCTGACTTTGGAATACGCGGGTGGTGACAAACTGTATGTACCGGTTTCCTCGTTGCAACTGATTAGTCGTTACTCCGGCTCATCACCGGAAAACGCGCCACTGCATAAACTCGGCAGCGACCATTGGGAGAAAGCCAAACGCAAAGCCAGTGAAAAAGTGCGTGATGTCGCCGCCGAGTTACTGGAAATCTACGCACGCCGTGAAGCACGAAAAGGTTTTTCATATACAGTGGATGATCAATATGCGTCGTTTTCGGCGACATTTCCATTCGAAGAAACACCCGATCAGGAAGACACCATCGCCAATGTCGTTACTGATATGAAATCAGAAAAACCCATGGACAGACTGGTCTGCGGCGATGTCGGTTTTGGTAAAACTGAAGTTGCAATGCGCGCGACATTTATAGCCGTCCAGGCGAATAAACAGGTCACTATTTTGGTGCCGACCACATTGCTTGCACAACAACATTATCAATCATTTAAAGACCGCTTTGCTGACTGGCCGATACAAATCGAATCGTTGTCACGCTTTCGTACCAAAAAATTACAGAACCAGGTGATTGAAGGACTAAAGAAAGGCACAGTCGATATTGTCATCGGTACGCATAAACTTCTACAACCCAGTATCAAATATAAAAACCTGGGTTTGGTCATCATTGATGAAGAACATCGGTTCGGTGTAAGGCAAAAAGAACAGTTCAAGTCGCTGCGCTCAGAAGTGGACGTGCTGACTCTCACTGCGACACCGATTCCGCGTACATTAAATATGTCGTTATCAGGCATGCGTGACCTGTCAATTATCGCCACACCACCTGCCAGACGCCTCGCAATTAAAACATTTATTTCTCACTGGAATGATGTCCTTATCCGCGAGGCTTGCCAACGCGAATTAAAACGCGGCGGCCAAGTTTATTTTTTACATAACAAAGTGGATACAATTGAAAAAATATCGCGTGACATTGAAAAATTGGTACCAGAAGCCACGGTAAAATTTGCTCATGGACAAATGCGCGAACATGAACTTGAGCATGTCATGCTCGATTTTTATCATCAACGTTTTAATATTTTGGTTTGTACGACCATCATTGAAACCGGTATCGACGTGCCCAATGCCAATACGATTATTATGAACCGCGCTGACCTTTTTGGGCTGGCACAACTTTACCAGTTGCGCGGGCGTGTTGGCCGTTCTCATCATCAGGCGTATGCGTATCTTATTACACCCACTAAAAAACTGATGACGCCAGACGCGATAAAACGCCTTGAAGCGATCGAATCAATTCACGATCTGGGTACAGGGTTTACACTTGCCACGCACGACCTGGAAATTCGCGGTGCAGGCGAACTACTAGGCGATGAACAAAGTGGTCATATGCAAGAAATCGGCTTTTCGCTTTATTCAGAATTGCTTGAGCGCGCTGTCAGTGCACTCAAGGCGGGCCGTGAGCCTGAATTGGACCGTCCGCTTGATCACGGTACTGAAGTTGATCTATCCATAGCGGCGCTTATTCCCGAAGATTTTCTACCCGATGTACATGGCCGTTTAATAATGTACAAACGCATTGCCGGAGCAGCTAACGACGAAGAACTTAAAGAAATTCAGGTAGAGATGATCGATCGGTTTGGATTATTACCTGAGGCGACAAAGAATTTATTTCGCATAACAGAATTAAAACTAAAATCCACGCCATTGGGCATGCGTAAAATTGAAGTTGCGATGGGGGGTGGCCGCTTCATATTCAATGATAAACCTAATTTTGATCCGATGGCCATTATTGAATTAATGCAAAAAGAACCGGCTGTATATAAACTGGATGGCAATAATAAACTACGCGTTGT
>CAZZJI010000030.1:0-41114 GCA_964654485.1 uncultured Gammaproteobacteria bacterium
CTGAAAAAATGAAACAGATGATGGAACAAATGATGAAACAGATGGGGCAGCAGTAGAAAATCAATTTAGAGTATCTATTTATCTTCTGATTAATCCTCTAAAGCCATACCTTTTTCTTCTAATTTCTATAAATTAATGTCAATGCAAGTTGTTAGCATTAAAGACTTATGTGTATCAAAAAGAAATATGAAATATTACCACTACAAGTATTTCTGCTTGTGGATCGCTGTGTAACTGCCTATAGTCATTTATAAAGATTTAAGATCAACAAATTAATAGTAATATTAATTTCAGCCCCTTTTTCTATCGCCGCGATGATCAATCGGGAGCAGCTAATGAAAACAATCATAGTACTACTCAGCATGGTGATTTTAGCCTCAGGTTGTTCAACTTTTGCGTATTACAATAAAGAAATTCTAGCTACGCAACCAATACCAGCAAATAACCGGGCACAATTCACCATTGAACGAGATCGAGGGGATGACGGTACGCTCTTTATTTTGGCGCTATCGGGAGGTGGCAGCCGTGCAGCTTATTTTTCAGCCCAGGTTATGCTGGCATTACAGAGTCTTGCGGGCAAAAATGGTAAAAACCTTTTAGAAAGTGTAGATGCAATTTCTTCCGTTTCGGGTGGTTCTTTACCCGCTGCGTATTATGCCATTTCAATGGACCCCGGCGATAAAAGTGGCAAAGTACTTTCAGGCCGGGTCTGGGACCGCGACACTGTAGAAGACTTAATGAGTGTGAACTATATTGGCCGCTGGATTGGTAATTGGTTCTGGCCTGACAATATTGCGTTATATTGGGCCACAGCTTATGACCGCTCCGATATAATGGCGCAGACTTTTGCTGACAATTTGTATGATACCCGCATTGCGGGTATCGATTTGACGTTTAAAGACATCAATCCGGATCGACCCTATCTCATTATTAATTCCACTAATGCGGCGTCAGGAGACTTTGGCACATCATTTACTTTTACTGATGAGCATTTCAGAGAAAAAATTAACTCAGACATATCCCAATATGAGATATCACAAGCGGTAATGGCCAGCGCATCTTTTCCTGCTGTATTCAACTATATGACGTTAAGAAATTTTTCAGATAAATCAAAGGAAAAATATTTGCACGTTTTTGATGGTGGTAACGTTGATAATTTAGGATTGGAGAGTGCGGGCGTTATTATCAATAAAAAAGAAAATGACAAATATAAAAAAATTGTGATTTTATTAATTGATGCCCATACAAAAACCCAAGGTGTGCCAACCAATAAGTACGATGCCAGAAGTGGTATAAGCTACGCGGTGGACTTTAATTTTTTAGATAGCAGCGATAGTTTGTTGCAAAAAATGAGAGATGACTTACTTGTTAAGACTCAGCAATTGGTTGAGGGTTTGGAAAAAAAGGGCAAGGAAGCAATATTTTACCATTTGTCTTTTAATGAAACAAAATACTTCAAGAAAAAAGTGATGACCACTGAATACAGTGAAGAGGAGGGGTCGGATATTCAGGTTTTGCGTCCTTTGTATACAGTTTTGAATGCTATTGAAACTAATTTTAATATTTCTGATGAAAATGCCGTCGCTATTAGCGATGCTGTTAAACTATTAGTTACAAAAGATAATGATTGTATCCAAAAAATTCAGTCTTTAATCAAGGGTACTAAGTTAGAAAAAAATATTCCGCTTTGTGTTTGGCCTAATGATAAAAAGGAAAATATGGCCAGCAATTAGTATTGCTTGGAATTCGAGAAGTGTATCAGTCAGGCCATCCTCCTCTTAAACACATACAACCAATTAACTGTTATTAATTTTTCGCACTCCAGATAGGTAATTTTTCACACTCCAAATAGGTAATTTTTCACAGGCATCAGCACTTTGGCATGCTTAAATTACAGCGAGTCACGCAAATCTATGTATATCTTTTATTTCATATCGAACGTGGTGAAAGGTTATATTGTTCGTTTGTGAGCAATTGTTCGCCTGATAAATTTAAACTATAATTACAATAAATAATAAGGAGCAATCTATGTATAAAATAAAAACTCTAGCCATCGCCTCTTTTGCTGCCATCTTAGCTCAACCGGTCTTAGCCGGTATACCAGAAGAGCTTCGTGAAAAGGAACCTCAAACACTGATACCAACAATTGACCCGGTGTTTAAAGCACCCGATTTGAAGGAAGCTGACGTAGAAATTCGCACTTCTGGCGCACATTTCTATAAACAAGCATTAACCAGCACCAAGCCTCGCACGACAACAACGGAGAAATTTATTCCGATACCAGGCGCAAAAACCGTTGTCTATGTAAAGAGTGGTATGGATGTATTGGTTAATGTGGCTTTTACTGCGGAATCACGTTGTAGTGAGTTAAACAGCAACACGTCAAACTGGTGCGAAGTTGCCATTTTAGTTGACGGAGTAGAGGCAGCACCAGCAGCATCCAGTTTTCAACCTGATACTTATGCCTTCGATAGTACCGATGCAGGCAGTGAAGGCAGGGGGTCTTGGGAATCACATGCCATGGATAGACATCGGTGTGTATTTAATGCCAATGGTGCTTCAACCAAAGCGGTACCTGTGGAAGTATTTTGGAAAGTGACTAATTTTGATGGTGGTAATGCACCTAATTTTTGGTTGGACGATTGGAGTTTTACCGTCGAATTAGCGCGTGGTTGCCGCAAAGAAAGTAAGAAGTTTGAAAAATAAATTTAAACATGCTTGACTGCAAACAATAACAAGTAACGTTGGGCTTGGTTGATATTTGTAATTGCTTTCAATTGAGTCCAGCTTATTCTAAAATAACTCCTTAACAGTATTGGGGTGATATCCCCGCAGTCATGTGCCGAGCTTCAAAGCAGCGTTTATATTTCATTTTAGGATTTGTTTACAGTGCCCCGGAAACCCATGCTGGCAACCAAAGTACAATGCCAGGAAATAGGACCAATACTGCAACAGTCATGGCATCTGCAAAAAAGAAAGGTGCTGCACCGCGGAACACATCCTGCACTGAAATGTCTTTTTGCACACCGGCAACCACAAAGCAGTTTAACCCTATGGGGGGTGTTATCAAACAAAGCTCCGCCATTTTAACCACGATAATACCGAACCAAATGGCACAGCCTGTACCTGATACACCAAAGGCGGATTCAGCGGCCGTCACATCTGCGCCGCCATTTAACGCGATAATTGCCGGAAAAACCACTGGCAGTGTTAGCAACAACATGCCGATGGCATCCATGAACATACCGAGTACCGCGTAGGCGAGCAAGATCAACACCAAAATCAGCATCGGGCTTTGCTGCAAACCATCGATCCATGTGGCAAACGTATGCGGTAAGTCGGCAAAACCAAGAAAACGCACATAGAGTAACACGCCCCAAATAACGGTGAAAATCATAACCGTTAATTTACCTGTCTCCATCAACGCATTTTTAAAATCTTTCCACTTCATACCACGCCAAAGCGCCATCAACAAAATAATAAATGCGCCTAAGGCACCCGCTTCGGTGGGTGTACCCACACCACCGTAAATACAGATAATAATGATTGCCACGACAAGGAAAACGGGAAGTACGCCGGGCAACGATTGAAAGCGCTGCTTCCATGAAAAGCCAGTCACGGGTGGGCCAAAATTCTTACGCGATTTTGCAAGCCCAATCACTAAAGCGGCATATATAATAGCAGAAACAATTCCAGGCAAGAAACCGGCCATCAGTAGGGCACCGACATCTTGTTCAACAATAATGGCATAAATCACTAAAATAGCGGACGGCGGAATCAGTGCGGCCAGCGTACCTCCGGCCGCCACCACGCCTGCGGCAAAACGTTTGTCATAGCCCAGTTTTAACATTTCGGGAATTGCGATACGCGCAAATACCGCAGACGTGGCGACGGATGCGCCTGATACGGCAGCAAAACCTGCTGTGGAGAATACGGTCGCCACACCCATGCCGCCGGGTAACCAACCTACCCAACGTTTGGCGGCGTCGAACAACGCACGTGTTAAACCGGCGTGAAAGGCGATAAAACCAATCAAGATAAAGGTCGGTATGAGTGACAGTGCCAACGTGGATACTTTTGAATGCGGAATCGTACCCGCCATTTTTACGGCCACCAAAAAACCTTTTTCAAACCCCATTTTCGCTGAAAATATCCAGATGAGGCCGATAAAACCAGCGATTGCCGCCGCAAATGCGACACGTACACCTATGATGACAAATAAAAACATCACGCCGGTCACAATAATGCCGATGTCAATGGGCGCCAGACTTCCCATAGACTCGAATAAACTCATGGTGTGTTTTTTTCTTTGTCAGATAAAACGTCGGCTTCTTGGGCCGCTTGCATCGCAGCGTTTTCTATTACATTTCCTATTAAAGGCACGGCAACAGGTTTATTTCCGCGCTCTTTGATAGCGCGAATATACGCCCACATCTGTAGCAGTAATCTAATCGCTAAAACTGTGAACGCAACCGGTACGACTAACTTGGCAGGCCATGTGGGTAAATCAATATTAATTGAACTGTCACCGATATCGAAGGCGCGCCAGGCATGCAGATAAGAGCCATAAATAAGTACGACGGTGATGCAAAACATCAACACAGTTGAGACAAACTCAGAAACCCAAAGTGTTCGACCGCGTAATCTGCCAATAACGATGTCCATTCGAATGTGACCACCGACACGCTGACAATAGGCAATGCCTAAAAAGGCAAAAAAGGCCATCCCCTGTTCAATCCAATCGATATAACCTGTTACCGGGAGATTAAAAAGCCAGCGGCCAAGTACGTTTGTCACCGCTAGCAGAACAAGTGCCAGAATCATTATTCCGCCAATAAGGTTTAACCATGATTCAAACTTAAAAAAAAGTTTATCGGCACGGCTAAGAGTAGAACCGTCTTCTAAAACGGCTGATGAACTTGCCATAATTTACCTTCTGCTGGTGTCGCTGTCTGTAACTAAGAATGGATAAGTTAAATCGTGCTGTGTTCAAAGCTATTTATCAGCAAACAATGTAGCCGTATAATCAAATAATTCTTTCGCCGCAAATTTTTTACTGTTGGCTTTTACCCAACTTTGTCTAACAGTAGCAGCCAGGTTATTCAATTCGGAAATCTGCTTCGGAGTAAATGTAATTTTATTCATTCCTTTTTTACTGATAACAGAATCATATTTACTCATTGTCTTGCCTTCATAGTTGCTGATGTAGTGTGCAAGTGCTTCGTCAACAGATTCTAACAATGCATTCCGGTGAGCTTTGCTCAACGCATTCAACGCGTCAGTATTCACTACAACCGGACAATTCGCAGTACCCAGATTCAAGTTAGTCGTTACCCAATTACCGGCTTCAATTGAACCGAATGCCATGTGGGCGTGCTGGGCAAAGGCCACGACATCAATCACACCTGAATCAAGGGCTTGGCGTACTTCAGAGGCAGAAACGCCGGTTTTAACCGTGCCCAATTTAGACATTACCCCGGCTATACCGCCGGGGCCGCGCAGACGCAGGCCCTTGAAGTCAGTTAATTCCTTAGGTGCCTTTCCTACACCGATTAGGTTGTATTGCGGTAAAGGTGATGGCATTAACAAGGTCGCATTCCAGCGAGCGAGATCCTTAACAACGATAGGATGTGCATATACCTTTTGAGATATTTCGGCTTGTTTAGCCAACGAAATGTCTGCAAGGAAGGGCAATTCGGTAACCGTAATGGTTGGGTTCTTGGATTTGTGATAGAAAGAGCAGAATTGTGCCATTTCAAATGCGCCGATGGCGATACCATCCAGGTTTTCCTTGTTTTTGGAAAGACCACCATAAGAAATATTTAATTTGAACTCGCCCTTCGTCTTTTTATTTACCAGTTCTGCCAGTTTTTCTACATGCTCGGTGAAAGCGCGGCGCTTACTCCAAAGGGAAACATTCCACTCCAGAGCAAAGGCCTCTGAAGTAAAGGTGAGAAAGAGCGTGGCGACGATAAATTTTTTAACATCAAGCGGAATCATATATCTATCTCCTTATTACAATATTAGAGCCGTACCTGAGCGTGAATGATAGCCGACAAGTTAGTATTTAACCGTTATCATATCGCCTACCATTGTTTTTGCAATGTTGATACATGTTTAAGATGGTAATATTACACATATTTAGTACCCGCCAATACCAGCATTTTCATTTACAACGTCTATAATCCAAAACTTGGCAAGATAAAAATAATACATTGATAGTCGGTTCGTGTTTATATTTTCTACGGTATCTATCAATTCTAATAATCACATCAACACTTGCGTTTGCATTTTCTGCTCTGACTTAGCAAAACAGTCGTGTTGATTGGCTTTATATATGTGTTTTCAGGAGAATTTATAATGGTCAAACTACATCGCTCGGTATATTTAATAGCGACCCTGTCGTATGCCCTTTGTTTTTTATTTGTGGGTAACACTTTTGCATCAACTTATGAAGACATTAAACGCCAAGAGGCGGGGTTTTATGCTGGCGCTGATAAATTGTCAACAACAGAGCGCGCCGGACGGGAAATTTGGTATAAGGCGGCGGCAGGCAATGATCGGTTTCACACCTATGTATTTCAGCAACGATTAGGTGTTTTAATCGATTGGTTTCGGGTATTACGGGGTGATCAACGAAATGAGCGTTTTAATGCATGGGGACTGATAAATGACCCCTCGTGTTGTGTGCCTGGGTCGAAAGATTGTCCCGCTAAAAGTTATGAAGAAACCTATGGTTTCGATTTTTGTCCTGGCGATGAAGAATTATTGAAGTTTGTGGGTAAACAAGGCTATCGTGATCCCGCTTGCGATTTTGACGATGTTCCGTTAAATACAAGTGATATTCATGGGCCGGAAGATAAACGACAAAGCGCGTGTGATTTAAAATTCGGTACCTCGACAGGTACGTTAGGTTTAAGAAAATTTCCAAATCCAAAATTTAATAAAGCGGCCTGGCTAAAACTTAACAATGGTAAGCAGGGTACCTGGGAAGGATACAACAAAAAGTTGAGTCAGGATAAAAACAATTCCGATTCAACTGTTAGCCATTTACTCGATGCGTCCATAGAGCCACCTTTTACTGTGGGTATGGCCTGTGGCGCCTGTCATATTGCGTTTAATCCGTTGAACCCGCCAATAGATACTGCTAATCCTAAATGGGAAAATATTATCGGTGCAATCGGAAATCAATATGCCCGTTTGTCTGAAGTGATGGTATCAGGAATGCACAAAAATAGTTTGGAGTGGCAGGTTTTTGCACATGCCCGCCCCGGTACCACGGATACATCAGCGGTACCGACTGACCAGGTAAATAACCCAGGTACGATGAATGCACTGATCAATCTTGCCGACAGACCTGTGTTTGCGGGTGAAAAAGTAATTAAGTGGCGAAAAGCAAAATCCTGTCCCGCTAACGTTGATGAAGAAAAATGTTGGTGTGAGCCGGGTAAGGCAGGAAAATGTTGGGAGAAAAGCCTGAGAGAAGAGACCGTCCACCATGTTTTAAAAGGTGGTGGTGATAGTATAGGGGTTCACCAGGCGCTGCAACGTGTATTTATTAATACTGGTTCGTGTTCAGAAGCATGCTGGGTTAATCATTTAACTGATCTGCGTCAGTTAGATCCACAACAACGAAATTATGGTCAAACGCCATTTGATATTGGTCAATGCAGGCGGGATTGTCCAAATTTCAGGGCCGTTGAGGATAGAATTGAAAGTATAGGTGCATTTCTATTTTCAAAAAATGCAGCTTCAACCGATTTATTGGATGCGAAATCAAACCAGCTAAGAGAAAAAAATATAAATGCATCTTACGTGTTTGACGATCTTGTGGATGATCTTGAAAAAGAATTTGGTCAGGGTACAGTATCAAAAGGTAAGGTAGTTTTTGCTAAAAATTGTGCTCGTTGTCATTCTTCTCAAAAGGGAGCGCCAGATGACTTTAAATTTCAGAAAGTGTCTGCTGAGTCGGCTGTGGATGCGAATAATGAATTTTTTGGTAATGAAATTTCAATGCCTGCCTCAGAAGTAGGTACCTTTCGTTGTCGTGCTTTACATTCAAATCACATGAAAAATCACGTTTGGGAAGAGTTTGCTTCTGAAACCTATCGAGAGAGAAAAGCGGATTCGGGTATTAAGGAAAAATCAGATGGCGGGCGGGGCTACTATAGAAATATTTCACTGGTTAATTTATGGGCTCATGCGCCTTTTATGCATAACAATGCGGTTGGGCCAGAACTTTGTGGTAAAACAGAGATAAATGAAAACGAATTTTACCGGTCTCCCTACGTTGATGAAAAAGGTGAACAATTAAATAATTCACCAGCGTGTTTTAAGTACGACCCCAGTGTTGAAGGCCGGTTTAATGTCTACAAAGCGTCGATGGATGCGTTATTAAATCCCGAAAAACGCAAATCAAAAATAACCTTGTTAGATGAAGATATCATTCTTGATATCGGACCAAAGTTGTGGGATGGCAAAGATGAGAAAAAAGTATTCGGTCTTACATTAAGGGTGCCAAAGGGAACGAATGCTGGGTTGCTCGGTAATTTTTTACATAAGGAATTTATAGTAGATTTGGTTTTAGCGAAAACTGATCCAAAAAAACTGGAGATCAAATTGGTGAATTTATTAGGGCAGGACCAAGGTAAAAAAGTAACCAGTGAAATGAAAGAAGTGGTTGCCAAAGTAATTGAGCGCCCCGCGGATATGCTAAAAATCATTAAAACCAGATTGCCCGTTTTGCTTGATGTATATAGTTCTTGCACTGGCACAGTGGAAAATGCAGGGCATCGTTTTGGTGAGGATTTGAGCGACCAGGACAAACAAGCATTAACCGCATTTCTGGCAACGATTTAAGCAGCAGGAGGATGACATGACTATTATAACTACTATAACGACTAAAAGTATTAAGAATATCAGTATCGCGCTGGTCACTGCTGTTTTTATCGCAAGTTGTGGTAAGCCTGATATCAAATTTGTGGATTATGATAAAGATTATTTGTCAAAACCTGATTTTGCCAAGGTGGAATACAAGTACCCGTTAGAGCCGGTGGATTTGGCAAAATTAACGCCTAAAAATATTCGATCTTATGATCAGGAACAAATTAATCAGATTTTTGCGAGATTGACCGCCGGTCCAATTCCTGACGGCGCTTTTGACGGTGGTTTGTTTTTTCCAAAGGGTGCGAGTGGCAGCCTGAGAGTTGCGGAGATTATTGGTGGTCTCAAAGGTCTGGTCGCGAAGTTTAAAGCCAAGAAGCTGGAAGTGATCGGTAAAATATTGTGGAAAGGAAAAGTCTTTTATCGGGATGAAATGGTGTTACGCAATAGAATAGAAGACTTGTTGATATTGAAACCTGTTATAGACGGCGATCTTTCAGATATACCCAAAATCGATGTAAACGGTAAGGATGCCTGGTTATTGTTTCCGGCAAAATTGTATTGTGGGCAAAGTTTATTGGATAGTCGCCGCGAATCAATAATCATTGATTATATGTTTTCTGATGAAATTAAAGGCTATCGGGAAAAACCGGATTTTCTTGCCAGTCGGCGCGGATTTAAGGTGCGTGATGAAATTCGAATGGTACGTCCTGGGTTTTATTTGGGGCGCGCTTATATAGACCGTGCATTTATATTGAATTTCACGCTCTACAATAAAGAAATTGCCGAAAGGCAGGGCGATCAGTTTCTTAAAACCGGCCAGGTAAATGAAGATTGCTGGGTGGGTTCGCAGAGATTAAATCTTACTCAGTTGGTCCAATAGTGGCAGAACCTATATCAGGCACCTATTATCAATATGTATATTACAACGTGTATCAGCAAAACATTCGTTTTATACGTCCTGGTTTTGTTATTGGTTTTGTATGCTTCTGGCGCTCTTGCTAAGAAAATTATACCCAATGCAGACGCTTACTCTGAACTTGGTCAATGGGTGGTAGATCCTACTGACTTTGGCAGTGATCTACCGCCAGTTGGCCGTTCTTTGTTTGACTATCTGGTTACCGAACCGCTTACAAAAGAAACTGTGCCGGGGGGGAAGGGTGACAAACTTGTTTATAACGTACCTTTTCCATTTGAAAAATTGATCGAAAAATTAGACGCGCAGTTAGCGAAAGACGCGCTTTACCCTTTAACGGTGAAACAGGTGTTGGTACCGTTAGGTCGGTCACTAGCTCGAAATCATGCGAGTCCTGATTTTTTTGAATACCCCCGTGTCGTCGCGGTAGCCGATACGGAACCGCTTATGTCAGAAAACGAATCAGGTATTTATTTCAAAGACCGCCTTTATATCGGCTATGGAGAAAAATCGGAAATTCTTGAGGTAATCAGTTATAACGAAAAAGCCGGTCGTTTTGAATTTCAGGTTATTGAAGACTATAAACCAGGTGGTGAGCCAAAAGTTTTTTATACCCAGCGTTCTGTATGCATGTCATGCCATCAAAATGCTGCACCGATATTTTCCCGGCAAACATGGGGTGAAACAAACGCAAATCCCCATATCGCCAAATTACTCAAAAAGGAAAACAAGGAATTTTATGGTGTTTCCATTGACAATGGAATAGATATCCCGTTTGCAATTGAGGAAGCCAGCGATCGAGCTAATTACTTTTCCTATGCTCAGTTGTTATGGCAAAAAGGTTGCCGAGACCAGAATAACATGTCTAATGAGATTCGATGTCGCGCTAACGCGTTTAAAGCTGCGCTGCGCTATCGACTAAGTGGTAAACAGGGCTATGATTATTTATCCCGCGATTTTCAGGCTGAGACAATAAGTAAGATAAAGCAACAATGGGAGCGGCTATGGCCAAAGGGTTTATTAATGCCAGACTCGGATATTCCTAACAGAGATCCTTTATTGACATACGAAGGAGACCGAAAGCTTGCGACGGTTGCTTTGCTTGATAAGAGCGCGAATCATGTGCTCAAAGAGTTGTTGACAGTATCTAATATACCAATCGAATTAGAACCTCTTAATCCACGACCACCTTTGGAAAGGTGGAAATATTTTGAACGAACTCAATTCGACAAATTTATTACAACTTTGTCGGAGTTTATGTCTGCTGTTGATGTGCATCGATTGGATAATCGCTTGGTCTCACTTGCAAGGAATGCAGCAGCGACTATTGACGCCAAACATATGGAAAATAATAATTATAAATCGAATTGTGAATTTATAGTGAAGCGATTAGATATTGAAAAGCTTCGCATTAATTTCAACTGTTTAAACTCAGAAAATGAAAATAATAAAATTGCTTTAATTGGTAGGGTTTACATTAGAAATGGCCTGATGAGCAAGGGCTCAATTGATAAGATCTTATTTCCAGATGAATATCAAATTCGAGATATTAATATAGATTCAGCAAAAATAAATACTGGAGAAGGGGGGACTGTTGTTACTCTTAATCTGTCAAAAAATGGATTGCTAGCCAGACGCATTGATGGTGAAGGAATAAGTAAAGTGATATTCGATTTACCTTTTTTACTTGCTGGCGATGCCAGTCACATCCTTAAAGAGTCAAATAAAAAGCGTTTTCAGGGAAAAGTCAGCCTGGTGATGCTTAATGATGCTGCTATATTGGATAACGCAGTGTCTGAAATGGTATTGGATGCCGAACAGGGTAAAATTGACTCATTTGATACAAAACCGATAAGACGCGTGTCTTTGATGTCAAATCTATTTGATCGTTTGGGTATGCGTAAAATTAAATGGTGCTGCGAGGATGATGAAAAAATGCCAATACCAATGCAACAGTAAAAGGCAGCAGTAATAGAAGACTAAATGATATAAAAAAGAAAAAAGGAAAGGTTATGCTATCGATGCACTGGCGCGCATTTTTTATTTTAGTTGCGGCAATTATTGTATTGACTACCGTTACACTCTTTATGCGATTTACCGTCGATTCGGCAGTTGAATACGATGATATTGAGGAGCATTTTAAATACGGGTCTACGGGTGGAGAGCGCACAGCAGGATTTCCTTACTGGATTTGGAAAGTTTTGCCGAAAGTCTGCCCGGATTTATTGCCCAATCAGTCGTACACTGATCTTGGCATGATATACGAACGAGGTAAGGATTTGCCCATCGGGGTTTCTAAACGGCGTTCGATGGGTATCGACAGGGTTTTTTTAAACTGCGCTTCTTGCCATGTTAGCACGGTACGCGATACGCCAACCAGTAATCCGAAAATTTATACTGCGATGCCAGCCAACTTGCTGGATTTAAAAAAGTTTGAGAAATTCTTTTTTAGTTGTGCTGCAAGCAGTAATTTTACTCCGTCAATAATAATTCCACAAATTCAGGCCGCGGGAGCCGATTTGGATTTGATTGATAGATACGTTGTTTACCCTGTTGCGGTACATCTCATGCGTGATGGATTACTGCAACTCAGAGATAGTTTTAATTTTGTTTTCCAACAACCGGACTGGGGGCCCGGCCGTGTTGATACGTTTAATTCTGCAAAAATCATATTTCGTTTTCCTTTGGATAAATTGTCGCCAAGCGAGTTGATTGGTACTGCCGATTTTCCTTCCATTTGGAATCAGGGAAATCGGCAGGGTATGAATTTACATTGGGATGGTAATAACACAACAGTTCAGGAGAGGAACAGGAGCGCTGCGTTCGGAACCGGTGCAACGCCGCCAACGTTGGATCGGAAAAATATATTACGCATCGAAAACTGGTTAAATAAAAAAAAGGCACCCCGTTACCCGTACCACATTGATGAAAATCTAGCGGCGCAAGGTGCGCCGCTATATAAAGAATATTGTGCGGATTGTCATGGTGTCTCGAGGGAAGACTTTTCTGGTAAGTACGTTGGGAAAGTGATGCTTATAGATCAAATAAAAACGGATCGTTATCGCCTTGATTCCTATACTTACGAGTTGGCGGTGAATCAGGGCACTCTTTATGCGGGCTATCCTGATGAACAATTTAGAAATTTCAAAAAGACCCATGGTTACGCCAATATGCCACTTGATGGATTGTGGTTACGCGCACCCTATTTACACAACGGGTCAGTACCGACGATCCGGGAATTATTAGAGCCAAGTGAAAACCGTCCCAAGGTGTTTTACCGTGGTAATGATGTTTATGACCGTAAGAAATTAGGATTTGTATCGAATGTTTCCCAAGAGAAGTATAAAAGAAAAATAAAGAAATATTTTAAATTTGATACATCGCTTCCGGGCAACGGTAACTTCGGACACGAAGGACTTAAGTATGGAACAAACTTATCTGCTGCAAATAAAGAAGCATTAGTCGAATTTCTTAAAACATTTTAACGAATACTTTTTAGTTAAAACTTTTTTAAAAAAGAATAAAATTGGAGCTAAAATACAAATGCTGGATTCATCTCTAAATTCAACTTTTATTTCAAATATTAAAAAAAAGAAGATACTGTTAGGGTTCTTTCTGGTTGTTGCACTATGGCTCGCTTATATTGGTTGGTATAATTTATTAAGGGAGGTGCCGCAGGGTAATTTTGCTACGCCAGAAGAACGATTTAAGTATGCGACATTGGGTGCTGAAGACAGCTCTGGGCTACCCTATTGGGTATTTATGGTAATGCCGCGCATGTTTCCCGAATATTTACCCGGGCCAGGTGGTTATGCCTCATTGGGGATACCCTGGGAATTGGGAAACGATGTGCCGATAGGTTTTAGTAAAAAAACGGTTGGTTTTCTCCGTATTACAAATAATTGCGCAGTTTGCCATGTATCATCATATCGCGAGAAAAAAGATCAAAATCCGGTCTTTGTCGTTGGAGGACCGGGCCATACAACGAATGTTCAGGCATTTTTTCGTTTTTTAACAGATTGTGCCCGCGATCCTCGTTTTAATGCAGACAATATTCTGACTGAAATTCAAGCTCTCACGGAGCTATCTATTACTGAACAGCTATTGTATCGGTTTCTTATTATTCCATTTTTAAAGAAACGTATTCTGGAGCGCAATTTTGATTGGATGGAAATCGATGGTTTGCCCGATTGGGGCAGTGGCCGCGATGATCCAATGAACTTAACTAAATATTTTATGCTTGAAATGGAACAGGACGGTTCATTTGGGCCTGCAGATATGCCTTCAATCTGGAATTTGCAAAAATATAAAGAAGGTATGGCACTGAATTGGGATGGTGCTTCTTACGACTCTATTTCTGTGCTGATTGACTCTGCTCTTGGTTTGGGTGCGTCGCCGGATCATCCTTTTATGGATAAAATGAATTGGCTTAATAGTTATTTGAAAAAGCTGCCATCGCCAACATATCCATTCAAAATTAACAGTCAAAAAGCAGAAAAAGGTAAAGTCGTATTTGATGCACAATGTGCAAGTTGCCATGCCAGTGATAAGACAGGACATCCTATGCCTGTTGCAGAAATCGGAACAAGCGATGAACGGCTTAAATCCTGGAATAAAGAGGCGGCCATACAAGCAAATATTGTTACCAGCAAAATGGGTATAAAACGCAGGGGATTGGTCGAAAAAAATTTAATTGGATATGTGGCGGCGTTTCTTGATGGGATATGGTTGCGTGGACCTTATTTACACAATGGCTCGGTACCCACCTTAAACGATCTATTGAGTCCTGCAAGTGATCGGCCGAAAGTTTTTTATCGGGGTTATGACGTGTATGATCAGGTCAATGTTGGCTTCGTAACACAGGGTGACGATGCAGAGCGTGTTGGAACCGTGCTGGATACCTCTCAGCGCGGCAATGCGAATAGGGGTCACGAATTTGGCACGACACTATCAAATACAAAAAAAATGCAGTTACTGGAGTATCTTAAGACTTTATAGAAAATTATTTTATTTCGAGTTGTGTGAATATGCGTGATAGAGGAGACAATGATGAAAAAAAGTATAGCGTTATCTATAGCCGTGTTTTGTTTGATGTTGTCCAACGTAATGTTATCAAGCTTAATGTTATCGAATAAGGTAAATGCCGGACCATTAGGTAAGTACACTACCTCGAATCAACGGCTTGAGCCACAGCAAATTCAACAACAGACGGTACCGACTACCAGTCGTTTACCTGACCTTGAAAAGGAACTTAGGGTGCAAAAGTTATTAGCCGAATTACCACAAGAAAAAAGATTGGAATGGCTGGCGGCATACAATAAAAGATTGGCTCAAGCCCTGGATAGTGGAAAGATAGAAGAGGCCCGTTATTACAGAAGAATATTAAAAAGGTGGGAAGATGGGGGGTAGAATATGAAAAAATATATATTTATTTTATGTTGCATGGCAGTATCGATAGCTAGTACTAGTCACGCGGCAGATGATTTATTGGAATCCACTTTTTTTGAATCGAACCGAAGTACAGCAACTGTCACGCCATCTATTTCACTACAACAACAAGTGGAAAAACTTTTTAATGAACAATTAAATGCAGAAAACGATGGCCGTTTGCTGTCATCGGTTGGAAAAGAACAGGTTAAGAATGAGTTTTGGTATGTTATAATATTGAGCTTGTTGTGTCTGATATCTTTAGGTGTGATCCTGTTGTTTTTAAAAGGCCGCGAACATAACGCAAGAGACATTGTCAATGCGGCGGGTTTGACTTTAATTATATTTGGCACGATTATATTAGTATTAGTTGTAGATACCACGGAACAACTCACCGCGGCGATCGGTATTTTAGGTGCGATCGCAGGCTATTTGTTCCGTTCTGCTCAGGAAAATGATATGGCGTTTCGAGATAAAAATAATATCGATTCAGCTGAAATTAGTAACGATGCTATAGCATTGAATTCGTCTGATAAGTGATTAAGAATGTAACTAATGCCGGTTAAGTTATTTTCACTGAAAAACGTCCACGATGATGAAGCGAATGAGATTCGTGAATTATTGTCTGATAATTCCGTCGATTTTTATGAAACACCACCCGGTAATTGGGGGGTGTCATCACCTGCAATATGGTTGAAAGATGACGAGCAATTGAATAATGCGAAATCGCTTATCGACCACTATCAAATAGAACGATCGAAAAGAATTCGAAATGAGTTTGCCGCATTAAAAAGAGAAGGAAAAAACAGGACAATTATCGATAGTTTCAAGGAAAACGCTGTTCGATTGATTGTCTATTTAGCAATAATCGCAGGATTACTCTATATTTCCATTAAGCCGTTTATTAATTTTGCAGGCTGAGATCGTTACCTATCTTGTCTAGGAGGCTGTCCGAGAATGCACCATATTTGAAGACCATCCCCTTTTTTTGCGCCTCTCTGGTGCACTGTTTTTGTGCATTTAATTTGATCTCATTCCACCTAGGTCGGTTTAATAAATAATAAAAACAATAACATAGCAGCTTTATCAGGTAAGATAGGCAAGCTGGCATGTATGTTGCCATAGGCAGGTTAATCCTCGTGTTTTATTTTCAGCTAAATATTTCCCCTTGGAGTGCTTTGAATGAAAGAAAAATTGGTCCTTATTGGTAACGGTATGGCGGGTATTCGTACTATTGAGGAATTACTAAAAGTAAATCCTGATTTATACGATATTACGGTTTTTGGTTCCGAACCATATGGAAACTACAATCGTATATTGCTCTCACCTGTGCTTGCAGGCGAAAAAACGATAGACGATATTATGCTGAATGATGACCAGTGGTACATCGATAATAAAATTACGTTACATAAGGGACAAGAGATTGTCGGTATAAATAGAAAAGAACGTAAAGTCATTACTGCAGATGGTTCATCGACAGATTATGATCGTCTGTTGATAGCGACCGGTTCGAACCCGTTTCTTATTCCTGTTCCCGGAAATGATTTAGAAGGGGTTATTACATTTCGAGATATTCGCGATGTCAATTTGATGATTGATGCGGCTAAAACGCGTAAACACGCAGTGGTCATCGGCGGTGGCCTACTGGGGTTGGAAGCCGCGAACGGATTAATGCAACAGGGCATCAGTGTCACGGTTGTTCATTTATTGGATAGCCTGATGGAGATGCAACTTGATCGAGATGCCGCCGATTTGCTTAAAACATCCTTGGAAAAACGTGGCTTACACTTTTTAATGGGAAAACAAACAGAAGCCATTGTGGGTGAAGATCGAGTAAAAAGTGTTCGTTTTAAAGATGGTTCTGAGATTTATGCAGACATTGTTGTGATGGCAGTGGGTATTCGCCCGAATATCAAATTAGCAAAAGAGGCCGGTATTCATTGCGATCGAGGTATTGTGGTAAATGATACGTTGCAAACATTTGATCCACGCGTTTATGCCGTTGGCGAATGCATCCAACATCGAAATAAAACCTATGGTTTGGTTGCGCCTTTATTTGAAATGTCTAAAGTGTGTGCAAATCATCTTGCCCAGTTGGGTTATGGTCGTTACGAAGGCTCAGTAACCTCAACCAAATTAAAAGTAACTGGCATCGATTTGTTTTCTGCGGGTGATTTTCATGGCGATGACACCACTGAAAACATCGTCATGAAGGATTCGAATTCAGGCGTATATAAAAAACTGGTTATTAAGAATAATCGTTTGCACGGTGCTGTGTTATATGGCGATACGATTGATGGTGCCTGGTATTTTCATTTAATGCGCGAAGAGACAGATATCAGCGATATACGCAGTCATTTGTTATTTGGCGAAGCGCATTTGGGGGATGCAGGTCACGGTGGGCAGAATGCCGCATCGAAAATGAGTGATGACATGCAGGTCTGTGACTGTAATGGTGTTTGCAAAGGGGATATTGTAAAAGCGATTACGACAAAAGGCCTGTTTACAGTTGATGATGTCAGGTTGCATACCAAAGCGGCGGCATCCTGTGGTTCTTGTACTGGATTGGTCGAGCAGATATTAGCGTCTACTGTTGGCGATTATGAAGTACCTGAACATGCACCGATGTGTCAATGTACTGAACATCCGCATGATGATGTAAGAAAGGTTATTCGAGACCAAAAGCTGACCAGCGTTGCTGCGGTCATGTCTTTTTTAGAGTGGCGCACACCCAATGGTTGTGCCAGTTGTCGACCTGCACTTAACTATTATGTCATTTCGAGTTGGCCTGCACAGAGTAGCGACGATTACCAGTCGCGGTTTATTAATGAACGCGCACACGCCAATATTCAAAAAGACGGTACTTATTCGGTTGTGCCTCGTATGTGGGGAGGTGTGACAACACCGAATGAATTGCGAGCAATAGCAGACGTAGCAGATAAATTTAACATTGCCGATGTGAAAGTAACGGGTGGGCAGCGCATTGATTTATTCGGTATTAAGAAAGAACAACTTCCCGCGGTTTGGAAAGATCTTAATCAGGCTGGATTAGTTTCAGGGCACGCTTATGGTAAAGCCTTGCGTACCGTAAAAACCTGCGTTGGCTCGCAGTGGTGTCGTTTTGGTGTTCAAGGTTCGACACAAATGGGGGTCGATCTAGAAAAAATGACTTGGGGATCATGGACGCCGCATAAATTTAAAATGGCGGTTTCCGGTTGCCCACGAAATTGTGCTGAAGCAACGATTAAAGATTTTGGTGTTGTCGGTGTTGATTCAGGCTGGGAGCTTCATGTTGGCGGTAATGGTGGCATTAAGGTGCGGGTGACAGACTTATTGTGTCGCGTTACTTCAGAAGAAGAAGTAAAAGAATATGCCGGTGCTTTTATGCAGATTTATCGGGAAGAAGCCCGTTATCTGGAACGTACTGCCCCGTGGATTGAACGTGTGGGTCTTTCGTATGTTAAAGAAAAAATAGTTGAAGATGAAAAAAATCGGGTAGCACTATATAAACGGTTTTTAGAGTCGCAAAAATACGCACAAATCGATCCATGGGCAGAGCGGGCATCGGATGGCGTAGATAAACATGAATTTGAGCCTATCAAAATAGTAGAAAACGCTTAGGGCTAATATTAGGGCTAACAATAGGAGTATAGGGTCATGCAGGTAGCGGTAAAGTCTTCAAGCAAGTCTTCAGGCAATTCTTCAAGTGCAGAATCAAATTGGTTGGAGATCGGCAAAATAGAGGAAATTCCAAAATTAGGCGCGCGTGTTGTGAAATATACAGAAGGGGACATTGCCATTTTCCGAGCCGCTGATGACAGTATTTTTGCATTGCGCGATCAATGTCCACACAAACAAGGACCGTTATCACAAGGTATTGTGCACGGCCATACCGTCACTTGCCCGTTACATAATTGGAAGATCAAATTGGAAGATGGACAGGCTGAGGCACCTGACGAAGGTTGTGCCGGTGTATATCAAACTAAAATCGAAAACGGGATAATATTTCTAGCTATTTAGTTACAAACATTAACCGCTGAGATTGAGAGAGACGATATATGCTATTTGGGCGAAACCAGAAAAACCCAATTAAATTACCCGATAAAGGTGTTAAAGAATGGGTTTATACGACGTGTGGGTATTGTTCCACTGGTTGTTCTATCGAAGTAGGTATAAATGAAAAGGGCGAAGGTGTCGCGTCCCGCGGCGTAGGGGGCGCTGACGTTAATCAGGGTAAATTGTGTTTAAAAGGTATTTTTGAACACGAATTATTTTATTCCGCAAACCGCGGCAAAGTCCCGCTTATACGTGAAAAAATATTTGATTCTTTTAGTGAAACCAGTTGGGATACTGCGTTGGACAAAACGGCATCTGAAATTAAACGTATCCAGGAAAAATATGGCCGCGATAGTTTTGCTATTGTTTCAACCGGACAAATTCTCACGGAAGAATTTTATACTCTGGGTAAGTTAGCGCGCGGTGTCATTGGGACTAACAATTATGATGGCAATACGACCTTATGCATGGCCTCCGCGGTATCCGGCTATAAACGTTCCTTTGGCTCGGATGGTCCGCCGGGTTGTTATGACGATTTTTCCCATACCGATTGTTTGATTGCCTTTGGGTCGAATTTACCCGAGCAACACCCTGTTATTTATTGGCGTTTGAAACAGGCGTTGGAAAAAAGAAAATTTCCGGTAATAGTCGTTGACCCAAGGGTGACGATGTTCGCGCAAATGGCGGATATGCATTTGCCCATTACACCGGGAACGGATGTCGTGCTATTAAACAGTCTGGCGCATGTTATTTTGGACGAAGGTTTGCAAGACCAAGCGTACATTAAAGCGCATACCACTGGATATGACGAATTTGCCAAACTCGTTGCGCAATATGACCCCGTTTCGGCATCGCGCATTTGCGGTATTGATGAAGATACCATTCGAAATGTGGCGCGCTTGTATGCAAAAGCCAATGCGGGCATGTCGATCTGGACGATGGGTATAAATCAAAGCACACACGGTTCAGATGGTGTTGTCGGTATTAACAGTTTAAACCTGATAACAGGCAATATTGGTAAACCTGGCGGCACCAGCTTATCAATTACCGGCCAGTGCAATGCGATGGGTACACGTGAATGGTCATCTTGTTCTGGATTACCGGGTTATCGTGTACTCGAAAAAGAAAAAGACCGTGAAGACATTGCTAAGTTTTGGGGTATTGATCCAGGGTTTTTCCCTAAAAAACGCGGCCTGTTCCAGACTGATATCTTTCCTGCAATTGAAACCGGGCAAATTAAAGGTTTATGGATAGTTGCAACCAATCCGATGACATCCATGCCCAATACCCCACGTATTCGCAAAACATTGGAAAAATTGGAATTTATGGTTGTGCAGGATGCCTATTCTGATGTCGAAACAAATGAGTATTCGCATGTATATTTACCGGCTGCGATATGGGCTGAAAAAGAAGGTGTGATGACTAATACTGAGCGACGTGTAAACATTATCCGTAACGTGTTAAAGCCTTTTGAGGAGTCCAAGCCTGATTTGTGGATATTCAGTCAACTCGCAAAACGATTTGAAAATGGCAGCAAGATCCGTTTTCCGGAAACAGCCTCCGGTGTTTTTGATGAAATGCGCACACTGTCCAAGGGACGTTTTCTCGATATCTCTGGCATGACGCATGAAAAAATTGAAAAAAATCGCGGATTACAATGGCCGTGTAAAGATGAAGAGGATCCCGGATCGCAACGTCTGTATAAAGACGGCGTGTTTCAATATCCTGATGGAAAAGCCAAATTGATCCCATTACCTTTTGTCGATAACAATGAAGTCCCTGATGAAGACTACCCATTTTGGCTTAATAGCGGGCGTGTTGTAGAGCATTTTCACACGCGTACTCGTACCGGGAAAATTGGTAATTTAAATAAATTTAGTCCGACACCCTATATGGAGATGAATCCTGATTCAGCTGCGGAATTGGGCATAGAAAATATGACCTATGTACGGCTGACGTCAAGAAGGGGGGACAGTGTTGTTCTGGTACAGTTAACCCATCGTGTTGCGTACAATATGGTGTTTATACCTTTTCATTTTCATGAATGTGTTAATCGATTAACGCTGGGTTTGCTTGACCCTTATTCCAGACAACCGGCTTTTAAACAATGTTCGGTCAAGATTGAGCCTGTTGCACAACAAGCGGCGGCGGCGGTTGTTAATAAAGCGGCGCGAAGTTATTAAGGTCATTAGAAGTTATTAGGGTCGTTAACTGTTAACTAGGGATATTTTATGTTTGAAGTCAGAAAAGATGAGCCTGTTTATGCTTTTATTCCAGATGTTGATGTGTCTGAAAAGAATCAATGGGGCAAGGACATTAATACGGTTGATGAAAATAATTCGTTAGCTGGAAAAAGTTTGAATATTAATGCTGACTCAAGTATAGGATCTAATCCAAACCGCTACAAACAACACGGATTTCATTTCACAGCAGATAATTGTATCGGTTGTCATGCATGTGAAGCGGCTTGCAGTGAAAAAAATGATTTACCGCCGCATTTGAGTTTTCGCTCTGTTGGTTATGTCGAGGGCGGTAGTTATCCCGCGTATAAACGCTTAAATATCTCGATGGCGTGTAACCATTGCGATGATCCGGTTTGCCTAAAAGGCTGCCCAACACGGGCCTATACGAAATTTGCGGAATACGGTGCTGTTTTACAAGATCCGGATATTTGTTTTGGTTGTGGTTATTGCACCTGGGTTTGCCCTTATAATGCGCCACAACTAGATCCAATAAAGGGAGAAGTATCAAAATGTAATATGTGTGTTGATCGGCTAGAAGTGGGGTTAAAACCTGCGTGCGCGGCGGCCTGTTTAGGGGGCGCGCTGGATTTTGGTATTATTGAATCGACACCGGATAACCGTAATCAAACAAAAATACAAATACCTGGATTTCCAACACCTGACATTACTCATCCAAATATTCGTTTTCAGCAAAACAAAACCTTACCAAGGGAGATGACACGCCCTGATACGATGCCAATTCGATATCAACGCGATGAGCAGGGGCAGGGTGAGTATAAAGTCAAAGCGGCATTGGTTAAAAAATCACGACAATGGAATCTTAAAAAATTACGTTCCAGAGAAGACCCCCTTGTTTTATTTACACTGATCACACAGGCGGTGGTGGGTGCATTTTTAGCACTGTTTTTAGCGCCTTATTTAGGGTTTGGGTCTGTTATTGAAGCCCATCAGACGACCTATTCTGTATTGTTATTTGCGTTATTAGCAATTCAAACCTATGGTTTGGTTATATCGACGATGCACTTAGGTAAACCGCATCGGTTTTACCGTGCCTTTAATAATTTGCGTTATTCACCAGTCAGTCGTGAGGTTGCAGCGGTCGCCGTGTTCTTTAATTTGCTGATTGCATATACACTTTTGCATACATTTTCGGGTTTATTGACTTGGCTTCCTAACGGATTGCTCAATAGCGTGATTTCTCTGTGTGGTTGGGGTGCGGTGGTCGTGGGTCCAATCGCGCTGTTTGCAATGCACAGTATTTATAGAATCAAGGCACGGCCATATTGGAACCATTGGCAGGTATTAACAACATTTTACGGTAATATGTTAACTCTTGGTGCGCTGGTCGTCGCGGTCACTTTTGCGTTTGCACTCTACTTTCAAGGGCAATCGTATGCTGAGTTGTTGCAGATATTGTTTTGGCCATTATTGGCAGGAATTTGTATTGAAAGTGCAGGGTTAGTAGCACATGCAAGGTATTTAAAACAACAAGGTGGTGAAGCGGCAGCGGCGATGCAGGAGCAAACCAGTACATTTGGTAAAACTTATATCACTCGAAATATAGGTTTGGGCGTAGGGGCTGGGTTGGTGCTCTATGTTGTTTTGGCCGGGATTGGCGGAGCACCACTTGAGGGTCTTTCAGGCTTGATTGCGTTAAGCGTTACCGCAACTGTTATTCTTGCTACAGCGTTGATTGGCAGAGCTTTATTTTATGTTTTAGTGATTCCCACGACCATGCCGGGTGCTTTTTTCTGGCAAAATAAAGGATTTCAGGAACATGCGCGTGAAACCGGACTTGCTGACATGCCTCAGGTAGGTGTGGTACCCTCCGTGCATTAAGAAGAATGTATGAAATTTGTTGTGTATTGTAGCGGATAACGAAAATAGGGAGTACGATATGTGCCTGCGTATACCCTATCAGAATATATAATCAATATATATAATGAAAGATATATCCGAACTTATTAGTTATTAGTTAGGTTATCAGAACTTATTATCAGAACTCACGTAAAGGGATGTTGTTATGTTAGTACAGACCCGATCCAAATTATTCATTAGTTGGTTAGTTGTGTTTATGTTTGCCGCAAGCAGTTTGGGGTGTGCGTCTTATGGAGGCCCCGAACCTTTATCTGCTCACAAAGAGGAGATTGCCGCAAAAATGTTTAAATTGAAAGAAAATAAGGCGAGTATTTATGTCTATCGAAATGGACTCAATTCTGATATCAGAATGCCGATTAGTCTGAACGGTAAACTTATTGCAAAAACCACGTCTAAAACATTTTTAAAACTAACTGTTGAACCTGGATTTCATGAAATATCATCCGAAGAAGGTAATTTTTCATCCATAGCGTTAAAAACGCAAGCGGGGGAAAATTATTATGTTTTTCAAGAAATCATTACCGATGATGATTCTATCGGTGCCAATCTGCAAGTAGTCGACGAGTTCGAGGGGCAGCGTGGTGTCCAGGAATGTAGACTGATTGCAACATCCCAGTTGGGCCAGGTGGATCAGGATCAGATGGATCAGATGGACCAGTTGGGCCGGGTGGAGCAGCAGGTGGACCCGTTAGATTATTAGCTCAGTTAAGTCTGTTATCTACTCAAATTCGTGTTGTCTGTTTGTAGAGCACCTCGGAATTTGCAAATAACGCTGACAGAGGGAATGTTTTGTTACAGAGTAATGTTTCCGTCATTTCAATGTCCTTTTGTAAAATCTGGTAGGGTTATAGTAATGCTAAAAGATTTCTATTTTTGTGTTCGATTTAAGGGAGTTGATATATTTATCCAATCGTTGATTACTTAAACTTGCTTTGATTTTATTTTTCATTTCTTCGAATGTCGGTGGTGGCGCTTCTCTAACATCTTCCAGTAAAATTATATGCCAACCATATTGTGTTTTAACGGGTGCTGTCGTGTATTTTCCTTTTTCAAGTTTTGCCACTGCTTGTGTAAATTCCGGCAGCATTTGATTGTTTCTGAACCAACCTAAGTCACCACCATTTTTTCCGCTTGGCCCAGTAGATTTTGTTTTCGCCAGTTCTTCAAATTTGGACCCTTTATTAAGAGCAAGAATAACGTCTTTGGCATCTTTTTCGTTCTCACTGAGGATATGCCGCGCCTTGTATTCTTTCGTGGATTGGGTGCTAACGACTTTATCATATTCAGAACGTATCATTTTATCGGTAATTGGGCCTTGGCTAGTCACCGCTTGTCGAATAGCGGCGGATGCAAACAGATTGCGCTGTATATTATCAAACTCTAACACCACTAACGGGCTTTCATTGAGCTTGTCTTTAAGCGCAACCTGATAAAGTAATTCGCGATTTACAAGTTCTGCGACAATGGCTTTTTTTTCTTCGGGTTTGAGTTCGTTCAATTCCGTTACGCCACGTCTTTTTACGTATGTGTCGAACATTTCCTGAGTAATATTTTCACCGGCAACCGTTGCAATGATTTTACTGGTCTCCGCACTTCTTGCCGGTAAACTGTTTATGAACATAAAAGCGATACCGAATATGAGGGGCATAAGTAGCTGTGTGAATTGTTTCATGATTATCCTGTTTGCGCGATTTGTATATTTTTTTATTTGTTACAGAAAAATTTTAGTTTACGGAAAAGTTTTATTAAAAGGCTTAACCGTTATTTTTTGATAAACGCCTGCTTTAATATACGGATCATCATTGGCCCAATGTTTCGCATCTTTAAGTGATTTGAATTCAGCGACGATTAAGCTGCCGGTAAACCCGGCAGGGCCAGGTTCTATATTGTCTATTGCGGGTAGTGGGCCGGCCAAAATAAGTTTCCCCTGTTGTTTTAGTTCTTTAAGTCGCTGTACATGTTCAGGACGTGATTCCACCCGCTTAGTTAAGCTATTTTTAGAATCTTCTGCAACGATTGCATAGAGCATTGAGTTTTTCCCCCTTTGTCGTCGTTTTATTTTATTGTCATATTTATAGCATTTGTCGTTATTAAATTATAATATTATGATGGTACTTGTTTGATAAAACGTGCGAGTACCAACGATTGCGCGACAACAAACAGCACAGTGAGTCCCAGCATTCCGAATAGTTTAAAATTAACCCAGGTTTCAGTGTCATAGTTATAAAGTACAAATATATTGGCAAAACCGAGCACAACAAAGAACAATGCCCAACTCCAATTGAGACGTTTCCATATTGGATCAGGCAGTTTGATGGCGTTGCCCATCATGCGTTCTGCAATGGTTTTTTTACCAATAAACTGACTACCGATAAATACAGCGCCAAAGAGCCAATTAAGCACCGTGGGTTTCCATTTAATATAGAGTTCGTCTTCCAATAATAATGTTGCACCACCAAATACACTGATAAGCGCCAGGGTAACCAGATGCATTTTTTCAAAGCGCCGATGTTTGAACCAAAACAAACCTACTTGTATGAAAGTCGCTATAATCGCAGCCATAGTGGCCGCAAAAATGCCATTTGTTTTGAAAACAATAAAAAACAGAATAATTGGGAAAAAATCAAACAACAATTTCATATTTGCCTAATACTCGGTTATGGTACGCAAATGAAGGCTTCCAAAGCCCATATTAAACCGCGATAATGTAGCATATTTTTAAATAAATTACTGAATATGAGCCGTTTCTTCGAAATTCACCCGGAAAACCCCCAAAATCGCATGATTTGTCAGGTTGTTGCGATGATGCATAAAGGGGGGGTCATCGCCTATCCAACGGATTCCAGCTATGCCTTGGGTTGCCATATCGGTGACCGGCAGGCGATGGAGCGTTTGATCAATATTCGTCGTATAGACTCAAATCACAATTTTACGCTGGTGTGCCGAGATTTGTCA
This sequence comes from uncultured Gammaproteobacteria bacterium, assembly GCA_964654485.1. Lineage (GTDB taxonomy): Bacteria > Pseudomonadota > Gammaproteobacteria > SG8-11 > SG8-11 > JAADIM01. The sequence goes on from CAZZJI010000030.1 coordinate 26,359, forward strand.
GAAATCGCGTCTTATGCAAAAGTTGATAATAGCGCCTATCGAATGATTAAGGCACTAACGCCTGGCCCCTACACCTTTATTTTGAAAGCGACTCGTGAGGTGCCTCGGCGGTTACAGAACCCAAAACGCAAAACGATTGGATTACGTGTTCCCAGTAACGCCATTGCTCAATCCTTGCTGGATGCAATGGGAGAGCCAATTATAAGTACCACACTTATTTTGCCACAAAACGAATTACCGCTCACAGATCCGCGAGAAATTCAACAACAACTTGGACATCAAATAGAGGCGGTTATCGACGGCGGCAATTGCGGAATTGAGCCGACGACCGTTATCGATTTGATCGGTGATGAACCTGTTGTTATACGCAAGGGCTTGGGTGCGACGGACTTTATTGACTCTTGAATTATGTATCCATCCCCTAACTCATGTTTGAGTGTACATTTACAGCACACAGCCGCCTACAGTGGTTGCGTTATACCGGTTATTTGATGGTTGATTGATCAATGGAAGCGACAAATATAATACAGCAAATCGCTATTTTTGCTTTGCCGGTGTTATTTGCGATAACGGTACATGAAGTTGCGCATGGTTGGATGGCTAAAAAACTGGGTGATCCTACCGCAATGATGATGGGTCGATTAACGTTGAATCCGATTAAGCATATCGACCCAATTGGTACGATTCTCGTTCCGATATTGTTGTCTATGATGGGTGGTTTTCTATTTGGTTGGGCTAAACCCGTGCCGGTAACCTGGGAGAATTTAAAAAAGCCGAAACGAGATATGGCATTGGTTGCCATCGCAGGGCCGGCTGCCAATTTAGTGATGGCATTGCTTTGGGCGCTGATAATAAAAATAGGCTTTTTAATCAGTGGTACATTTGATTGGTTGGCTAATCCAATGATCGCAATGGGGCAGGCGGGTATACTGATTAATGTATTGTTAATGGTGTTAAATCTTCTTCCACTACCGCCGTTAGATGGTGGGCGTGTCGCAACGGGTTTGCTGCCGGGACCGATTGCATGGAAATTCAGTCGAATCGAACCCTATGGTTTTTTTATTTTACTTGGTTTGTTAGCGATGGGGTTTTTAGGAAAAATATTATGGCCGCCTGTTGAGGCCATTATCACCGTCATCTATCAATTGTTTCAATTATAAAATGGGCAGTATCTCTGGGCGAAACCAGTAATGCCACGTATGGATTCACACATGTTTGAATACCTGATTTTAATACACTCGATTTCAAAACAAGGGAGAAGAGTTTGAATAACGTTGCGTCACAACATCAACGTGTTTTGTCTGGAATGCGGCCGACCGGTAAATTGCATTTGGGACACTATCATGGCGTTCTTAAGAATTGGCTTAGACTACAACACGAATATGATTGTTATTTCTTTGCGGCAGATTGGCATGCGCTCACAACAGAATATGAATCACCGCAAAATATCTCCAACAATACGTTGGAAATGGTCGTCGATTGGTTAGCTGCGGGGGTGAATCCAGGTTCAGCTAAAATTTTTGTACAGTCAATGGTGCCCGAACATGCGGAATTGCATTTGTTACTTTCGATGTCGACGCCGCTGAGTTGGCTGGAACGTGTCCCCACCTATAAAGACCAACAAGAAAAACTAAGGGAAAAGGATTTAGCGACCTATGGTTTCCTGGGTTACCCTTTGTTGCAAAGCGCTGATATTTTGATCTACAAAGCCGGGCAGGTGCCGGTGGGTGAAGATCAAGTCGCCCATGTTGAGTTAGCCCGGGAAATTGCGCGTCGTTTTAACCACCTCTACGGGCGTGAGCCTGGGTTTGAGGGCAAAGCGGAAGCGGCTACCAAAAAAATGGGCAAGAAAAATGCGAAACTTTATAAAGAGTTACGCACTTCTTTTCAAGAAAAAGGTGATCATGATGCGTTGCAGACAGCGCGCGCGTTGTTAAATGAACAACAAAATATTACGTTGGGTGATAAAGAAAGGTTATTTGGATATCTTGAGGGTGGAGGTAGAATAATATTTCCAGAACCGCAGGCATTGTTATCAGAAGCTGCTAAAATGCCGGGTTTGGACGGCCAAAAGATGTCCAAGTCTTATCACAACACAATTACATTACGCGAAGAGTCAGATGATATCGAGCTGAAGGTCAAAAAAATGCCGACAGACCCCGCCAGAATACGGCGCGACGATCCAGGAGACCCGGATAAATGTCCAGTTTGGGAATTTCATCAAATATATTCTGACGATAAAACCAAAGTCTGGGTTCAGGAAGGCTGCCGCCAGGCAAAGTTCGGTTGCCTGGATTGCAAGCAACCTATTGTTACCGCCATTCAAAATGAATTGTCACCGATACGAGACAAAGCAAAAGAATATCTGGAAGATCGGGTTATTGTGCGGAATATTATTAATGAAGGTTGCGAAAAAGCCAGAGATATAGCCCGGGATACGCTGGAAGAAGTACGTCAGGTGATGGGTTTAAATTATAAGTGAGTGATAGGCGATTTATCTCTTACTATAGTGAGTGAGTTGAATACATTGAGATTCAAATTATTATGGTAACGACAGACGATACAAAGGAAGAAACCAACAACGTTGCTGATCAGGTTGCGGAAGCGATTGCAACTGTCAACGGCGAGCCGTATTGCCAGACGCAGTTACCGCTGGATTTATATATTCCCCCGGATGCACTCGAAGTTTTTCTGGAAGAAACGTTTTCTGGTCCGTTGGATTTATTGTTGTATTTAATAAAAAAAGAAAACCTGGATATTCTCAACATCCCTATCGCAGAGATAACGCGTCAATATATGCAGTATGTTGAAGTGATAAAAGATATACGCTTGGAATTGGCAGCCGATTATTTGGTAATGGCGGCGATGCTGGCAGAAATAAAATCGCGTATGTTATTACCGCGACCAGTAGAACTGCAAGACGAAGAAGATCCGCGTGCAGATTTAATAAGGCGTTTGCAGGAATATGAGCGCTTTAAGCAGGCTGCAGAAGATATAGATAACATGCCACGAATAAATCGGGATTTTTATCCGGTTGTGGTAGAGCCGCCAAAGTTAACATTGGTGAAACCGGCACCGAACGTTGAAATGGGTGATATTTTATCTGCGCTAAAAGAGATTATGAAACGCGCAGAAATGTTTTCTCACCACCATATTCAACGAGAAGCGTTATCAGTCAGGGAGCGCATGTCTCAGGTGATGAATACTATAGGTAAGGACCACTTTACAGATTTTAGTCGGCTATTTCCACATGATGAAGGTCGGGCGGGCGTTATAGTTACATTAATTGCTATTTTGGAATTGGTTAAAGAATCTTTAATCGAACTGGTTCAGAATGAACCTTATGGTTCAATACACGTAAAGGCTTCATCGACATGTCAATAGAAAACGAAAAAATAAAAAATATTATTGAAGCGGTACTTTTTGCTGCAGATAAACCGATGAGTATTGAGCAAATGCTTGCGTTGTTTGATCTTGATGAATTGCCGCAACGCTCGGACTTAAAAGAATTACTAAAAACCATTGAGGAAGAATACCAGGAACGAGGAATCGAGTTGAAACAGGTTAGTTCCGGTTATCGATTTCAGGTTCGCCAACAATATTCAGCCTGGGTATCCAAGCTTTGGGAGGAGAAACCACCGCGTTATACACGGGCGCTGTTGGAAACGCTTGCATTAATTACTTATAGACAACCTATCACACGTGCTGAAATTGAAGATGTTCGAGGTGTAGCCGTCAGCAGCAATATTATGAAAACCTTGCAGGAAAGGGGCTGGGTAAAAATCGTAGGCCATCGTGATGTACCCGGGCGGCCGGCATTATTTGCAACAACCAAAGATTTTCTAGATTACTTTAATCTAAAATCCATGGATGAATTACCTACGTTAGCGGAAATAAAGGACCTGGATAAAATTGGTGAAAGTTTGGGCTCTGATGGTGAAATACCCGAGGTGGATGCCGATGGCGAAGTCGACAACGAGAATGATACAGTAGTTGATTCAAATATTGAAACCGAGGTTGACTCTGATATAGGCGCCTATATGAAGGAAGTAGAAAATGAAGGCGAAATTAAAACGCAGGAAGATCAAGCAGACGCAATCAATGACTTTGATGAAGAAAGCTTTGATACAGAAAAAAGTACAGATGATATAGACGATATCGATGAAGACTTGGGTAAAGACAGGGATGAAGGCAACGCTGAATTTTCTGCTGTAGGAGAAGAAGATATTGATAGGGAAAACGCTGTCAGTGATGCCGCTGGTGAAGCTGAGGTAGGGCAAGAAGAAGCCAGTCCAATATTGGATAAACAATCAGAAAATGATGTAGCCGTTACTACTGCAGATGAAAATATTGACGGATCAATTAAAAAATCTGCATCATCCGACTATGCAACAGCATCAGAAGGAACTTTGCTTAACTAATCGCAGAATACAGAATAATAAAGTCAGTTAATTTTTGCACTCTTTGCACCTCTGCGGTAAAAGATTTTAAGTTTTCATGAACGAAAAAATTCAGAAAGTCCTCGCCCGTGCGGGTCTTGCATCCAGACGTGAAATAGAACGCTGGATCTCAGACAAACGTATCAATGTAAATGGAAAAATTGCTACCCTGGGTGATCGAATATCCGAGCTGGATAAAGTCCTGGTCGATGGAAAGCCATTTTACACCAAAAAAAGCACACCAAGGCGTCGTGTTATTCTTTATCATAAATCTGAAGGGTCAATTTGCACGCGCTCGGACCCAGAACAACGAAAAACGGTATTTGATACATTACCGGTATTAAGAAATGGTCGCTGGGTTGCGATTGGCCGTCTGGACATTAACACCTCTGGTTTACTGCTGTTTACCACAGATGGCGAATTAGCCAACCGTTTGATGCATCCCTCTTATGAAATAGAGCGAGAGTACGCAGTGCGCGTCCTCGGTGAAGTGAGCAAACAGATGTTAAATACGCTAACCAAAGGTGTCATGATAGAAGGTGAAAAAACTCGATTTGACCAAATTCGCGATGCTGGCGGTAGCGGCGCGAACCATTGGTATCACGTGATATTAAAGGAAGGCCGCAATCGCGAAGTAAGACGGCTATGGGAGTCACAAGGGCTGACAGTCAGCCGACTAATGCGAGTACGTTTTGGACCTATTAAGTTAAAAAAATATTTACGTCCGGGGAAATGGGAAGAAATGAACGCTAAAGATATAGCTATTTTATCTAATTTTGTGAAATTGGATAGAAATGACGGTTAGTCACTTTTAAAGTATATTAGTTCATATGAGTCTAAGCAGTTAGGTGTAGTTAGGTTAAAGTATACACCCGGACAAGATTTCTGCCATCTGCTTTAGCTGTGTAAAGTGCGGAGTCTGCTTTGACGAATAAATCATGTGCATTTTCCTTTTCTGTCAAACTTGACACACCAGCGCTAATGGTCAATTTTATTTTTAGGTTATCACATTCACATTCTGTTTTTTCTATTTTTCGGCGGATGCGTTGCGCCAGGCGATAAGCACCTTTGTCATCTGTGTTGGGTAACAGTACTACAAATTCTTCTCCCCCATATCTATATAGAAGATCGGTACCGCGTATGCTTTCGTTGGTGTATTGTGCGAGTTTTTTTAGTACGCAGTCACCCACGTAGTGACCATAGTTATCATTGAATTTCTTGAAATGATCGATATCAAGCATGATCATAGACAGCGGATTGCCATGTCGTTGAGCGAGTTCAACTTCACGCTTTATAGTTTCATTAAACGCAGCCCGGTTTTTGATACCCGTTAGTGAATCTTTGTGAGCATCGTGTAAAGCTTGTTGATACATCAGCGCGTTTCGTATCGGGTATAGCAGCCCGTTCAATAACGTTTCAAGCTCTTGTGTTTCTTGCCTTTCAAAATCAATTCGTCGGGTAAAGGTAATTTCACCCAATAATTGTTTATCAATGGCAAGTTGGTAACTACGGGTAAAACGGCTACTGCGGCCAAATTTAGCCTCAATATTTAGTTTTTCAAAACTGTATTTAATGCAATCAAAGCGTACATAGGCCTTAATTTCTTTTGCGAACAGCTCGATAATTTGTGACACATCCAGCGTGGTTTGTAATATGCTGGCGATTTGAACCAATTTGTCCGAGTCAAACAGCTGCTCATCTATCTTTTCAGCTGGATTAGTTTGTAATTGGCTTATATTGGTCCCGTTTTGTTTTAACGGGGCTCTTAATGTTGATGACATTTTTTCTTCCTTCCCGATTTCCTATATTTTCGTACTGTTATAAGCGAATTTCGTGCCATCTTTTTGTGCAGGTTTTAATAGTGAATAAATACATAAGGTTATTACAGTATGCAAATTAAAAAACCGGCAAACAGTCGTTCGGTTGGCGAAATATTGCCGCATGCGAGAGAGTTTCGCCTGTTTTATAATCATTTTGACTCAATATTTATATATACAGATGGCATGAACAAACCAGAGCTTCTTGGTCTAAACTTTATGGATAGCTGTAGGTTAGCAACGTTAGGAAAGGGTTTTCTAACCTGTACGTTTACGAGTACGAGGAAAAAATAGAGAGGAAAAAATGAGTCGATTTGGATTATCAGTTATTACTTGTTTACTTTGCTTGTTGGTATCTATGCCTTCTTTTGCAGATTCGGCTAAAGAAGTGGAAACCATGTTATTAAAAAAGGAAAAAAATCTAAACCCAGATCTGACGAATCCAGGCTCGGAAGAATATCCAAGCTGGTTTAAAAATTCTTTTTTAGATTTACGTGATGATGTTGAGGAAGCAAAAGAGGCTAACAAGCGCGTTTTACTATTTTTCTATCAGGATGGTTGCCCTTATTGTAAAAAATTGCTCGATGTGAATTTGGCACAAAAGTCCATCTCAGATAAAATGAAAAAGCATATTGATGCCATTACCATCAATATGTGGGGTGACCGCGAAATCACGGATATGTCCGGCCAAACAATGAAAGAGAAAGACTTCGCAGTAAAAATGAAAGTCATGTATACCCCGACACTGTTGTTTCTCGATGAAAAAGGTAAAGTAGTTTTAAGGGTCAATGGCTATTATAAGCCTGGCAAATTCACCGCTGCGTTGGATTATGTGTCGGGTCATTTGGAAAACAAATCCAACTTTCGATCGTATTATAAAAAGGTTAAACCACCCAAATCTTTTGGCAAACTCCACGAACAACCCTTTATCTCAAAGCCGCCGCATAATTTGACGCGCGTTAAGAAAAATACAGCTAAACCTCTGTTGGTTCTATTTGAGCAAAAACAATGTCCGGCGTGTGATGAATTGCACACTGATGTATTTAATCGCGCAGAAACACTCGGATATCTGCAGAAGTTTGATGTTGTTCAGCTGGACATGTGGTCGAAAAAGACACGTGTTAACACACCACAAGATAAAAATACCACTGCAACCAAATGGGCAGATGATCTGGATATTAAATACGCTCCATCAATGGTGTTTTTTAATAACCAGGGTGAGGAAGTATTTCGCGCAGAAGCCTATTTTAAATCATTTCATTTACAATCGGTTCTGGATTATGTCTCTTCCGAAAGTTATAAAAAGCAGCCTAATTTTCAACGTTGGTTAGAAGTGCGTGCGGATAAACTTCGAGAAAAGGGTGTTGAAATAAATTTAATGCAATAAATTTACTGTATTAATATTGTAGCGGGGATTAGGCATGTTTTTTGTTGGTACTATAAGAAAATACCTAACTGGTATTGTAATTGGATTGGCGGTGGGTCTATGGGTAGGTGTAAATATAGGCAAAGATCAACCTTTATATAGTAACCCCCTTAATACAGAATCACTGGCCGACGAAGCAAAACGCAAAGCTGGCGATATATTTGAGGATACAAAAAAATCACTTAGGGAGAAGCTAGAGGATGAAGCTGATTCCAGGTCTTAAAAAAAATTATTGCATTTCAATTTTTAAAGCCAAAAAATATTCCTTGCCTCGTGTTATGAACATGTTGGGTTCGTGCCTCATCCCAACCTACCGGGCTGGCGTGTAGCCTCTGGGGCATAGAGAAGTAGCTGATCGTTATTCCGGCCATGTCCATGTCTGCTAAGTGTGTACGTCATTCAATTGCAGGATGTCCAGTATGGGATCGACAACCGTTGTTTTCAGTCCGGAAACATCACTCAACAACATTTCATCAAGTGGAACTTCGGTGAGATTGAACATGGACAGAAAACGGTCATCTTCGTTGTCGGGTTATGGCACGCCATTAATGCGTATGTGATTTATTTGTCTAACCTGCTCCATACGCGTTTCATTATGAAAAACAACAGGGTGCTGAGAATAATAAAATAAATAACAACGTAGACACCGATGTTTTTTCTCATCGCAGCGCGTGGATCAGAACTCCAAAGCAGAAATTCAGTGACATCTTTAGCCCGGTTTTTAATTTCTTCTTTTCGGGAGTCGTTTACCGCGACCGCAATATTTAATGTGTCAGGCATTTTAATTCCGGGAAAAACAGCGTTTTCATAGGCGCCTTCTGTTTCACTGTATGTTGTCAGCAAGGTGTAGATGTATTGGGGTCCACGCTTGCGTGCTTTCGCCATTAAGGACAAATCGGGTGGAACCTGGCCATATAAGGTGTTTAGTACGGGATCGGAAATGGTTTTGCCTAGCGCTGTATTTTTTGGTTTATCGCCGCGTAATGCATCTATTTGACTCTTGTTAAAACCAATTTCTTCCAGGGTTTTGTATTTAATGTATTTCATACTGTGGCACATACGACAGACATTGTAATAAATTTTTGCACCACGTTGTAAACTAGCCTGGTCTTGGGTAAATTTGATATTTTCTAGCGGAAAACTGCTCGTTGATGCGAAACTTGTTGTTGAAAAAATAATTATTGAGAAAACAATATGAAACCAGGCTGAAAACACTATCAGTGAAATAAATCTGATTCGACTAGTCATCACGATTATCTCCTGAGACTTCTGCATTATTTTTTCTGCGACCTTTTTCGTTATGACGTCGATCCGATAGTTGTATTTTCTCACTGGAAATCATTGCTTCGACTTCTGCGGGCAACCCTCTTTTTCGTAACCGTGCTTCCTCCCGCTTTGAAAATAATAAGAGGGATACAAAACAAGCAAAATAAAAGAAGGTGGCGATTTGGCCTAAAGGAACTAAAAATCCCTCTGGTGGGTGCGCGCCTACGTACCCAAGGATTAATACATCAATTATGAATAAATAAAACATGACACGAAAGATTTGGCGATAGCGGGCGCCGCCCGGTGTTAGTGCCGGACCAAACCCGCGGTTATTTGCCGCTGTTTATGCAAACAGCATCCGTAAGGCGTTGTCGCTTCAAAATTCAATTTTGCTAAATTTGGGAAGATCTACGTTGGGGTGATTGAGGGAAAAAGTTCGGTAAAGGCTACTTTTCCAGGTAAAGCCGGGCTACAGATCCGTACTGTACAAAAAATTTATACGGAGAAAGGGCGAGCACAACATACAACAGGTGTGGCAATAAATAGCTTTAGTTTTCGTTGATTTTGGTCTCAAAGATAGCTGTTTAGCTTTTTTATACTTATGCACAAGTAAATCATGAACCAGGGATCGAGTGGAACCCTGGTGCGTCACTTTTTGTTTTAGTCTTTCCCGATAGCGACGTTGTCGAGCAGCATGATTTAGTCGTCCTTGAAAGCTTGCTTGGTAGCGCGTTGCAGCTCTACGCCTGGTTTCTGTTCGTGCTAGAGGTGCACATTGACCACAGTAAACATTTCCCCGATCGCATTGCCTGCAAATAGTAACTTGCGAATGGCATCGTGAGCAATTGTAAAGACGCGCAATATCGTTCACCTGAGTTTACCGTTATGGTTAGTTTGATTTTTGCAAAAACATGCTTAGAGAGCTTCTCGTGAATCTATCAAAGAAATCTAAGATACCATGATTTCGATATATGAAATCACAACCAAACTTTTTAGAAAAATGCACCTGGAAATCAGTTTAGGCAGTGGAAGTGTTGGTAATTACTAACGATCCACCAAGTCTAATCAACTGTTACTCTACACGCGAACTAATTTGAATAAATAAATTTCACTAAATCAAAACAGCGGCAAATAACCGCGGGTTTGGTCCGGCGTTTACACCAGCACGCTTTCACTCATATTGCTCTCTGAGCTTACGCCGCATCACAGCATGATGTACGCCGTGTTCCTCCCTGCACCACTGTGGTTGTGGTTCCATGTCGTATCGATTACGAAGCTTGTTCGCCGCACGCAATCCCCATCGGCCCTTGATATGAAAATCAAAAATAGTGAGGGAAAAAATGCAGCCTAATTTAACAGAAGAGCTCTATTGGCTCATATTAGCAATAGCAATGACCAGCCTTTTTTGGTTACCGATCATCGCAAACCGGATTAGTGAACAAGGTGTATGGGGCACATTAGGAGTTCCGCAGCTTCACCCGCTGCACCGTGGGCAAAAAGATTGATGCGAGCACATGTGAATGCTGTTGAAAATCTTGTACTTTTTGCCTCACTGATTCTGGCAGTCGAAATAGTCGGTGCTAATTCATCAATCACTGCCACTACTAGCATGATCTATTTCTTTGCGCGGCTGGTTCATGTGATCGCCTACACCATCGCGCTTCCAGTGGTACGAACTCTAGCCTTTACGATCGGGTTCTTCTGCCAGATTAGCCTTGCTCTTACATTACTGAGCACTGCATGAAAAGTCATAAAAAAAGGAGCAATGTACAATGACTATAAAATTTTATTATGGTTCTGGTTCACCCTTTTCGTGGAATGTCTGGTTAACTCTGGAGCATAAGCGCATTCCTTACGAATTAAAGTTGATGTCGCTTCAGAGCGGTGATCTAAAAAAGCCAGGTTATCTAGCAATCAATCCTCGTGGTAAAGTACCAGCGCTTGTTGATGATGGTTTTGTCCTCTGGGAATCTTCCGTCATCATCGAATACCTGGAAGAATATTATCGCGATTACCCACTTTTTCCCTCAGATCTGAGAGAAAAGACTATCGCCCGTCGTATTGCCGCTGAAACACATTTATACCTTTATCCTGTACTGCGAGGGCTTCTTGAGCAGACTTTGTTTCGCCCAGGTGGTGGCGGAGATCCTGTTGATATCGAGCAGTCGCTAAATAACCTGAGTCATGAGTTGGTCTACTTCGAAGAATTACTACAAGGTGAATATTTTGTCGGAACATTATCTGTCGCGGACCTTGCACTTTATCCGCTCTTGGCTTTGCTCAAACGACTACATAAAAAACAACCTCAATATCGTACTGAGACTCTTATAGGGCCGAAGCTATCCACGTTCATGCAGGCCATTGAAAACCTGCCTTGCTTTGCTAAAACAACCCCGCCTCATTGGAAAGGATAAAAACATATGTCTACTCAATTGGATAAACTGGTCTGCGCTATTGTTGGTGTCGGCCCCGGAAATGGCGCTGCGTATGCACGGCGATTTGCTTCAAATGGTTATCAAGTGGCGCTTTTGGCGCGTAGCTACACAGATAATTCCAATGATGAAAGATAATAAGCGAGGAAACATTATCTTTATCGGCGCTACAGCTTCACGTCGTGGTGCGGCAAAAACAGCAGCCTTCGCCCCAGCAAAAGCTGCGCGAAGAAGTCTCTCGGAATCGATGGCCCGTCATCTTGGCCCAATAGGTATTCACGTCTCGCACATCATCATAGACGGGGTCGTGGATACACCTGCCACGCGTAAGATAATGCCAGACAAGCCAGACGACTATTTCATCAATCCAGATGATCTTGCCGACCTGGTCATCTACTTAACGCAACAAAAACCATTGGCATGGTCATTTGAAATCGAAGTCCGTCCATTTGGTGAGATTTGGTAGATATATTTAAAATGGGGTACCAAAGCACAATTAACTCTAATATTAGAAACAATTGTGCTTTGGAACCTGTTATTTTTATTTATCCTTGTTTGTTAGATTTTTAGCGCCGCTGCGTGGTAAGCAATATGTTCTTCAATAAAACTAGCTATAAAATGATAACTGTGATCGTAACCCTCTTGGATTCTAAGTATCAGGGGCTGGTTAAACTCAGTACATGCAGCTTGAAAATTTTCTGGCAACAATTGTCCTTCAGTATAAAATTCATCACACGTTCCTTGGTGAATAAGAATATTATCTATTTTGGCGCCCGAGTTTATGAGCGCAGTTGCATCGTATCTTTGCCATGTTTGAGAATCATCACCCAAATATGCACCAAAACAACCTTTGCCCCACTCGGATTTAACAGGGTTACATATGGGAGAAAATGCAGAAACTGAACGGTAGCTTCCAGGATTTGTTAAAGCACAAATTAATGCCCCATGTCCTCCCATGGAATGTCCTGAAATTGACTTTACATTAGGCAATATTGGCAGATTGTTTTCTATAAGATCGGGTAATTCTTGAGTCACGTAATCATACATTTGATAATGTTTTCTCCAGGGAACTTGTGTTGCATTCACATAAAAACCAGCCCCTTGCCCTAAGTCATAACGTTCCGACTCATTTGCTACATCAACGCCTCTAGGGCTGGTATCTGAAAAAATCAACGCGATTCCATGTTCCGCAGCATAACGTTGCATACCTGCCTTAGTACGTGCATTATCGTCAGTACAGGTAAGCCCAGATAACCAGTATAAAGCGGGAACCTTATTGTTCTTTGTCTGAGTAGGCAAATAAACAGAAAAGGTCATTTTGCAATTGCAACTCTTTGAGCTGTGCTCATAACGATTTAAATAACCACCAAACTCTTTTATAGATTCAATCTGTTTCATAAGTATCTAAGCCTAGAATATGATAACTGAGCGAATGCTTTTACCACTATGCATGAGATCAAATGCAGTATTAATATCTTCAAGTGGCATGGTATGTGTTACTAAAGAGTCCAGTTCAATGGTGCCGTTCATGTATTGATCCACGTAGCCGGGTAATTCCGTCCTGCCCTTTACACCGCCAAAAGCTGTTCCTTTCCAGGTTCTGCCTACCACTAAATTAAATGGGCGGGTTTCAATTGTTTGTCCCGCCCCTGCTACTCCAATAACCGTAGAAACACCCCAGCCCATATGTGTGCACTCTAATGCGTCACGCATGACATGCGTATTGCCAATGCATTCAAAAGAATAATCCGGACCGCCATTAAACATGTCCTGCATATATTCAACAAATGAACCATCAATCTCATTAGGGTTAAGAAAATCTGTGGCACCTAGCTGTTTGGCAAATTCAAACTTATCAGGGTTAATATCAATACCTATGATTTGCTCTGCACCGGCCATTACTGCACCTTGAATACAAGATAAACCAATACCACCCAAACCAAATACAGCCACCGTCGAACCAGGTTCAACTTTTGCCGTATTGAGTACTGCTCCAATACCCGTGGTTACACCGCAGCCTAGCAAGCAAACTTTATCAAGAGGTGCAGCTTTATTGATTTTTGCCAGAGCAATTTCAGGCACAACAGTATATTCAGAGAATGTTGAGCATCCCATATAATGAAAAATATCTTTGCCATTTTTTGAAAATCGACGTGTACCATCCGGCATGTATCCGGTCCAAACAGTCCCCGCTATTGATTGACATAAATTTGATTTGCTGGATTTACAAAACGAACATTCGCCACATTCTGGAATATAAAGAGGGATGACATGATCGCCTACCTCTAAATTTTTTACTCCAGCACCTAACTCGATGACTTCGCAGCCACCTTCATGTCCTAAAACACATGGGAACGAACCTTCTGGATCATCTCCTGACAAGGTAAAAGCATCTGTATGACACACACCTGATGCAATGGTTTTTAATAGCACTTCTCCCTCTCTAGGGCCCATAACATCTATTTCTTCAACAGAAAGAGGTTTTTTTGCCTCCCAGGCAACCGCTGCTCTTGCTTTCATTTCAGTTTCTCTCTTTTTAAATTTAATACTACTGCGGAGATTGTAACAACTAACCTGCTACTAGTGTTGGTTAATCTAAAAGAAAAGCAGGGGGTCACAAAGCAGGGGGTCAAGTTGCTTGTATAACATTCAAAAATCAATCGAGGGCGACAACATTACAGGGGATTGCAACTCGTTTTGGTGTTAATTATGTCGGGTCGGTGAATAATGTGATTTGTGATATAAAATTCTGGAGTGGGCTTTGGAAATGATATAAGCAACTTGGCCCCCTAATTATTTTTTATTTTATTTCAATAACCTAACTTGGTCCGACCCGAACTTTTTAGCCATAATTGTATGGACTGGCGTTTGCCCGAAAACAAATGCTGGAGTTGTGGTGACGACCTTGAAAAATAATGCTGATCCCTTTATCTCCCTAATGGTTAACTGGCCAACAATATGACAATAATGATGACCAAAATGAATGAGACACCTTGCCAGAAAGCCACTGGGTTACGCTCCATTAACGGTGCCCGTGTTTTACTTAAAAACGCCTTGCTGGGGTGGCGAAGGTCATAAACAAATTCTGATAGCGTGTCGTATCGTTTGTTCGGATCTGGATGCACGGCTTTTTTAATCGCTTCATCTATCCAGGCGGGTATTTCTCGATTTTCGTCAAGTACGCTGCGATATTTCAATCTTCGTTGAGCCGCTTTGGTTCGTGAATTCGCTACCTGTGTTCCATAGGGAAGTCCGCCGGAAAACATCTGATAACAGATGACGCCTAATGAAAAAATATCGGAGTACTTTGAACCCACTTCTCCCAGAAAATATTCTGGTGCAGTGTATAGCGCCGTACCGAGAATATTTTGCTGTT
>CAZZJI010000031.1:0-5223 GCA_964654485.1 uncultured Gammaproteobacteria bacterium
GCAATAATCGCTTGGCCAACGGAACCCTGCGCCTGCCCGGGAATTAGAGAGGGGTAATATGCTCAACGATTAACTGAGGTCGAACGTTCCCTTGATATTCATTCACATCGAGTCGATAAGCCGCTGCGACCCGGCTCACCTTATCGGGCCATTCGGTGTCCACTGTATTAAAGGCGATAGCATCAATAAATTGCTCACTTTCGGGTACTTTTAGCATTAATTTGAGGTGTTTTTCGCCGACTATACGCTTTTGCACCAGCTCAAACTCGCCATCAAAAACCGGTTCTGGAAAGGATTGTCCCCACGGACCCGCGTTGCGAATCAGTTGGGCCAACGGCAAATTAATATCATGCGCTTGTAATTCGCCGTCTGAATGTATTACCCGCTGCAAATCTTCAGCGGATAAAAAACGCCTGACTTCTTCATCAAACGCGCAACTGAACTGCTTAAACTTATCCCGATCAAGCAACATGCCCGCGGCCATTGCATGCCCACCAAATTTTTTTAATAAACCGGGATGTTGTGCTGCGACTGCATCTAATACATCGCGTATATGCAAACCTTGCACTGAACGTGCGGACCCTTTTATTTCCTTCTCGTTGCAAGGCGCAAATGCGATCACGGGCCGGTGTAATTTTTCTTTTATTCGTGAAGCGAGTATACCGATGACACCCTGATGCCAACTTTCATCAAATAAACAATATCCAATCGGTAAGGTAGCGTCTTCTTCTTTAAGCTCAATAGCTTGCAACACTTCAACTGCTTGCGCCTGCATTTTGTTTTCAATGACACGGCGTTCAATATTCAATTGATCGAGTTTTTTCGCCTTGGATTTCGCGTCGTCGGCATCGTCTGTCAGTAAACATTCAATGCCCAGTGACATATCATCCAGGCGACCGGCGGCATTTAAACGTGGCGCTACCGCGAAGCCCAAATCTGCCGCGCACATGCTTTTTTGATTTTTTTTCGCAATAGAAATTATTGCGTTAATCCCTTGAACGCATTCACCCTGTTTTATTCTTGCTAATCCCTGTGTCACCAAAATACGGTTATTGTGATCTAACGGCACCACATCAGCGACCGTGCCGAGCGCAACCAGATCCAACAACGTTGCCAAGTTAGGGTCTTTGATATTATTTTTTTCAAACCAGTGTTCTGCACGCAAATGTGAACGCAAAGCCAACATCACATAAAAAATTACGCCAACACCGGCCAGATTTTTACTTGGGAAATCGTCATCGGGTTGATTCGGATTAACAATGGCATCTGCTTCGGGCAACAATGTCCCGGGTAAATGATGATCCGTGATCAAAACATTAATGCCACGTTGTTTTGCGGTCTGAACACCCTCTACACTGGATATACCGTTATCAACGGTAATAATTAAATCCGGACTGGATTTCGCCGCGACCTCAACAATCTCCGGCGTTAAGCCATAGCCAAATTCAAAGCGGTTGGGAACAAGGTATTCGACCTGCTTTAACCCCATCATTTTTAATGCACGAATAGCCACGGCACAACTGGTTGCGCCGTCTGCATCAAAATCGGCGACGATCAGCACTTTTTTATCGTGTTGTAGCGCATCACTCAATAGCGCAACGGCATTATCTATATTTTTTAATAAATCATAGGAATGAAGAAACTTCAACGAACGTTCAAGTTGATCCGCCGTGCGCAGATTCCGCGATGCGTATATCTTTGCAATGACCGGATGTAAATCAGTGGGGAGATCGTGTGCAGCAATATCACGACGAACGATTGAAACAGACATTGCCTTATTTTCCTTATTTTATTTGGAATACACCACATCAAAATCGAAAAATAAAACATTCTAATGAATAACAACGAACTATGCTATCAAGCTACCAGGCGTGAGGCAATTTTTCCTGAATAGTAATGTATTTGTTTTTCACCGTAATGTATCCGCCTCTGGTTAAATCCTTCAATATTCGGCTGACCATTTCCCGCGAAGCACCAACCATATTGGCCAGATCCTGTTGTGTTAATTTTTGTTTAATGACCAGTTTTCCTTCATCACTTTCGGCGGCGAGATTTATAAGCGTTCTTGCGACACGTCCATAAACATCCATCAATGCCAGACTTTTTACATTTTCAGTCATGGATCGAAACCGTGTTGATAACTCATCAATTATTCTTACAGCGATTTGTGGATTTTTGGTTAAACAGGAATCAAATTCTTTTTTAGAGACAACTGAGAAACGACATTCCGCTAACGTAACCACTGAAGCGCTACGAGGAAAATTATCAATTGCGGCGAGTTCGCCAAAATATTCTCCAGCACCGAGAATATTTAAATCAACTTCTTTACCCTCCTCATCACTTAAATAGACACGAACCCGGCCAGTTAAAATGACGTACAGAGAATCTGAATTATCACCTTCGTGAATAACGACTGTATTTTTTTTATGTGTTCTAACAACAGAGTGACTAAACAACGCAGCCATATCATGACTTGAGAGACCCTGAAAAAGTGGAACATTCTCCAGAAAACGCGCATCGTCGGGAGCGGCTTTAACCTTTAACTTATTGATAACTTCCGCTTGCGCCTGAGAATCTGCACTGTCCACATTAACTAGTGGGGGCACAGAAATTTTTCCATGACGTGATGTGGACGAATCAACCATATTAACTTCCTCAAGAAACCTTGTGTAGATTGGGGCTAGTGGGGCCAACGATGCTAATGCCTTCAAGGTTCCTCTCAAATATTAAAAGCCAAAAAAAGAAAGCATTGCCAGCATCTGTCAGCAAAAACTGGGCCGCATGCATTATACACCACGACCTCCCACACTTCACTAACATCTGGCCTACAGATCTATCTTAACCCTGACCGAACCCGCTGATATTGTAGCCGTATAACTTTTTTACACATATAATTCATACAATTATATAGATAATCTAATGTGGTTTAATGTAATTGAATTCGCTGATTTATTGCACTATATATCGCCCTACTGTTCGCCCTACTGTTTAAATTACCGTGAATTTCTCACATTTTTTTTATGACATCCCACACAGATCATAACCAGCATAAGCATTAACTTCATTACTCATACGGCGCACTTCCTTAACAAGCATTGGTGATGCTTGTTTCTGAGGTGATACAGATGGATGACAATTATCCCAAGTTTTGTGTCATTTTACCTAAATTAAAAACGGTAGGACTTAAAATGAGTATACAAACCAGCGCAGTCAACCCCTCTATCGAAGAAAAGTATCTTCTGCAATTATTTCATAAATATACCAATAACAAACACAGTGAATCTTCTATTGAACACGAAGACACATGGCCTATAAAAATTTATACATTGGGCCGCTTTAGACTAATCAATAAAGGTGAACCCCTGACCTTCCCCGGGCGGGCAAAGCGCAGACCGTTAGAAATGTTAAAGGTGCTTATTGCATTTGGTGGACGTGATGTCAGCCAGGAACGTCTTAGTGAAGCCCTGTGGCCAGACTCTGAAGGCGATGCTGCCCATCGCTCATTTGATACCACACTACATCGGTTACGAAAACTGATAGGGAATGATAAAGCAATCGTGTTGCAAGAAGGTCGGCTAAGTCTTAACAGTGAAATATGCTGGGTCGATGCATGGGCTTTTGAACGTTTGCAAGGAAAAGTTGAATCTATTCTAGACAACATTAATATAAACAATGCGGCTAAATCTGACACGGTTTGTTCTACTGAACTCACAACTGAGCTTACTACTGAAATCAGCAAGATAGGCCTATTATGCGAACGAACCCTTTCTTTATACCAAGATCACTTTTTGAATAACAGCACTGAAGAATCCTGGTGCCTGGCATATCGCGAGCGACTACGTAGCAAGTTTATTCGCCTATTAAGAAAGCTGGGCAGTCATTGGGAAAATCAAGGTCAATGGTATAAAGCAGCAGACTGCTATCAACGCGGCCTGGAATTGGATAATTTAATTGAAGGCTTTTATCAAGGGCTGATGAGTTGTTACTGTCAATTGGATTTACACGCCGAAGCCATCGTTATTTATAATCGCTGCAAGGACAACCTGCATGAATATCTGGATATAAAACCATCCAATACGACGGTAGAAATATACCATTCTCTACTAAACTAAATAATAATAAGTAATTAACCGATTTTATCTAATATCGCCGACTTTACTGCGTCAAGTGTAGCATCAACAGTCACCAAAGGTGTTGCACTTTGTTTTATTGCAGTATCGGGATCTTTCAATCCATGCCCTGTTAATGTACAAACAATTTTACTGCCTTGCGGAATTTTTCCACTATTAATATCCCGCATTAACCCGGCAACGGAAATAGCGGAAGCAGGCTCGCAAAAAATACCTTCCTTTTCAGCAAGCAATTTTTGTGCTGCTAATATTTCATCATCAGAACATTCATCAAACCAACCACCTGATACTTTCTGTAAATCCCACGCCATATCCCAAGACTGTGGATGACCAATACGTATCGCAGTGGCAATCGTTTCAGGATTATCAACCATATGCCCACGTAAGAAGGGAGCGGCACCGGAAGCTTGATACCCAACCATCACGGGTCGGGTTTTTACTATGCCCTCTGAATAATATTCGTCATAGCCCATCCAATGCGCGGAAATGTTACCCGCGTTACCCACCGGTATACAATGATAGTCCGGCGCACAACCCAGTTCTTCGATGATTTCAAATGAGGCGGTCTTCTGCCCTTGCAAACGAAATGGATTAATTGAATTCACTATTGTCACAGGCGCTTCGCCGGCAACTTGTTTGACTAGTGCCATGCCATCATCAAAATTACCTTTGATTTGAATAACAATGGCACCATGCATAAGTGCTTGCGCAAGTTTACCCATTGCAATTTTTCCATCAGGAATCAGTACAAACGCTTTAATTCCAGCACGCGCTGCGTAAGCGGCGGCGGCGGCGGAAGTATTCCCGGTTGAAGCGCATATAATGGCACTACTTCCCTCTTCCACCGCTTTTGTCACCGCCATGGTCATACCACGATCCTTAAAGGAACCCGTGGGATTTAAACCTTCGTATTTGACGTATATGTCCGCATTATTTTTAAGAAGTTTAGGAATATTGTTTAACTGGATCAGCGGTGTATTACCCTCGCCAATACTAATAATTTTAGTATCTGGATTGACCGGCAACCTGGCACGATATCGTTCAATCAATCCGCTATATCTTGGTCGAAATGGCATGCGTACTCTCCATGTTT
>CAZZJI010000031.1:5323-17726 GCA_964654485.1 uncultured Gammaproteobacteria bacterium
CGTTCAATCAATCCGCTATATCTTGGTCGAAATGGCATGCGTACTCTCCATGTTTTATTCGTTAGTTATTTAGATAGTTGTTCCAGGCGAATGCGCATTACGCTACCCGTAATCGAACTCAATGCCTCAATATTTTTTATTGCTTTATTCATATTTTCTTCCAATACACGGTGCGTCAACATGATCACCGTTGCCAATTGTTCTTCTCCCTGGGGTTCTTTTTGTACTAATGCTTCTATGCTGATATTCAAACCGCCCAATATTTGGGTTACCTCAGCCAGCACACCCGGCTTGTCTTCTGCCTGCATTCTTAAATAATAGGCCGTAGTGACTTTCTCCATGGGTAAAATAGGTTGATCAGACAAAGAATCAGCCTGAAATGCCAGATGCGGTACACGATTTTCCGGATCTGATGTTAACGTACGCACCACATCGACGATATCCGCCACGACGGCTGAAGCGGTCGGTTCTGCGCCCGCGCCGGCGCCATAATAAAGTGTTGGCCCGACGGCATCCCCTTTTACCAGTACCGCGTTCATAACACCATCGACGTTCGCAATGAGTCGTTTATAGGGAATAAGGGTTGGGTGTACACGAAGTTCAATTCCTTGCCCGGTATTTCTTGCAAGCCCCAGGTGCTTTATCCGATACCCCAACTGTTCGGCATAGTTAACATCTTCTCGAGTAATTTTTGATATGCCTTCAGTATAAACTTTTTCAAATTGCAGTGGCACGCCAAATGCAATTGCCGCCAATATAGTTAATTTGTGCGCGGCATCGATGCCTTCCACGTCAAATGTTGGATCCGCTTCTGCATAACCAAGTGCTTGTGCTTCAGCTAATACGTCAGCAAAATCACGGCCTTTATCGCGCATTTCTGTGAGTATAAAATTACCCGTGCCATTTATAATTCCAGCCAGCCATTCAATATGATTACCAGCCAACCCTTCTCGAAGGGCTTTGATAATAGGGATACCGCCGGCAACAGCGGCTTCAAACGCCACCATGACACCCTTTTTTTGCGCAGCCGCAAAAATTTCGTTACCGTGTTTTGCAATAAGTGCTTTGTTTGCTGTAACGACATGCTTGCCATTGGCAATCGCCGTTAGGACCAGATCCCGCGCCAGATCTTCACCACCAATAAGCTCTACAACTACTTTTACGTCAGGACACTCAACAACATCTTGCGGATTTGAAGTAATAGTAATACCTTCAATTTTACATGGACGGGTCTTGTTAACATCGCGCACCGCAGCGATCGTCACCCCGATATCACACCCAGCCCTGCGCGCAATTTCCTTAGCATTGCGAGACAGAACTTCTAATACGCCACCACCGACAGTACCTAACCCCAACAAACCTACTTTAACCAAACTCACATTTTTACCCTCGTATTACATGTGTCACTAACATGAACTAGTCAGCATCTTTTTTAATCATGGCGCGAATATTTCTCACCGCCTGCCTGCTCCGATGTTCATTTTCAATTAGTGCAAAACGCACATATTCATCGCCGTATTGCCCAAACCCTATCCCGGGTGACACGGCGACTTTCGCTTCGCCTAGCAATTTTTTACAAAATTCCAACGAACCCAGATGGCGATATTGTTCAGGAATGGGTGCCCAAACAAACATAGTTGCCTTTGGCTTTTCTACAGGCCAACCCGCTGAATTTAAGCCATCACACAGTACATCCCTGCGACTTTGGTAACGTTGCACAATTTCGGAGACACATTCTTGCGGCCCTTCCAACGCGGCAATTGCGGCGACCTGGATGGGTGTAAACATACCATAATCAAGATAAGATTTGATCCGCGCCAATGCCGAAACCAATGATTTATTACCACACATAAAGCCAACACGCCAACCCGGCATATTATAACTTTTGGACAAAGAAAAAAACTCAACCGCAACCTCTTTTGCACCTGGCACTTGCAGTATGGACGGTGCCTTGTAACCATCAAAGACAATGTCTGCATACGCCAAATCGTGTACAATCCAAATACTTTGTTTCTTTGCTATAGCAACCACTTTTTCAAAAAATTCAAGTTCGACACATTGTGTGCTCGGGTTACCGGGAAAATTTAATATCAGCATTTTTGGTTTTGGCCAGGTATCATTTATCGCCTTTTCCAGTTCGTCAAAAAAATCGATACCTGGAACCATTTGTACGTGACGAATATCCGCACCTGCAATCACAAACCCATAGGGATGGATTGGATAAGAGGGGTTCGGTACCAACACCGCATCGCCTGGTCCCACGGTCGCTAATGCCAGATGTGCCAATCCTTCTTTCGAACCAATGGTGACAATGGCCTCTAACTCAGAGTCAATTTCAACATTATATCGTGTCTTATACCAAGTACTTATGGCCCTGCGTAATCGGGGAATACCGCGCGACATGGAATATCGATGGGTGTCATTTCGCTGCGCGACCTCCACCAGTTTTTCAACCACGTGGGGTGGTGCAGGCTGGTCTGGATTACCCATACCAAAATCGATAATGTCTTCTCCACGCGAACGCGCTTTGAATTTAAGCTCGTTCACAATATTGAATACATACGGTGGAAGCCGCTTTATTCTTTGGAAATCATCATTCAAACCAGTTTCTTCCTAATTGTGCTGTCTTTAACCAAAAATAGTCATTAAAATAGCCATTAAAACAGTGACTAGGAGGCTATCCGAGAATAGAAACCGTCACGAGGGGAAGCCATTTTAGTCAGATTTTTCGATAAAAATAAGGCATAGTTGGGTATATTCTCTTTATAAAGAAAACGCATTTTATCGAGAAATCTGGCTGAAATGGCTTTTCCGCAGTAGGTTCTCTATTCTTGGACAGCCTCCTAGAATAGCTTTATCCTAAAACCAACTAGATAACACAGCCTAAAATCACATGAAAATTTCTGACGATAGTAATACAGACGGCTATTTTATACGGTCTTACGCGCCAGGGCGAATTACAGTTGCCTCAGCGCATTTAACCCCTGAAAGCAGCTCAAAAACCGAAGCGCCCGCATCCAGGTTAAAGGAAGAAATACTGGAAAACAGCTTCATTCTCAGTGCCAACAGGCTAATTAAAGACTGGCCCCCGCAAACAACAAGTGACTTGAGTGAGGAACACTCAGAGATATTGGTTTCCCTGCAACCGGAAGTGATTATCCTTGGCACAGGAGTATCATTGCATTTCCCAAATCCGGCATGGTCAGCTAGCTTTCTTGAACAAGGTATCGGCTTGGAGGTCATGGATACGGGTGCCGCCTGCCGAACCTATGCAATATTGAGCGCAGACAGCAGAAACGTCGTCGCCGCTTTTATGCAGCTTTGATAGAAAAACGGGAATAATTTAAGGATAATTGACGTGCTGTGGTTAAGTCTCGCTGCCGAAAGTGTAACTGTATACTTAGCAATCAAAAAAATATGGTTAAAAACGTTACTTAAATAAGTTTTCGACCGAATAACCTTCTCGTTCCATTATCTCACGTAGGCGCTTAAGTGCTTCCATTTGTATCTGTCGGACACGCTCACGCGTCACACCAAGTTCATTCCCTACTTCTTCGAGGGTTGAGATATCACGACTATTAAGTCCAAAACGACGTTCAACCACTTCTCTTTGCTTTTCATTGAGCTGATATAACCAGATTTCAATATTCGCCCGAATGTCGTTATCCTGGAGTAAGGTTGCCGGATCAACATTACTCTCATCAGGAATAGCATCCAATAAAGACTTATCGGTGTCTTTTATAGCGGGCACATCAACCGACGTGACCCGCTCATTCAAACCGAGCATTCTCTTCACATCCTCGATCGGTTTGTCTAATAAATTAGCAATTTCTTCCGCACTGGGTTCATGGTCAAGCGTCTGTGCCAAATGCCGTGCAGCACGCAAATAAATATTAATTTCTTTTACGACGTGAATAGGTAAACGAATGGTACGGGTTTGATTCATAATGGCACGTTCAATTGTTTGACGTATCCACCAGGTTGCATAAGTTGAAAAACGAAAACCCCGTTCTGGATCAAACTTTTCTACGGCGCGTATTAATCCTAGATTGCCTTCTTCGATCAAATCGAGCAATGCCAGACCTCGGTTTAGATAACGGCGGGCTATTTTTACAACTAAGCGCAAATTACATTCGATCATGTGTTTGCGCGCACTGTCATCGCCTTTTTGCGATAACCGAGAGTAATAGACCTCTTCTTTGGCTGTCAGGAGAGAAGAAAAACCGATTTCACTGAGATAAAGTCTTGTCGCATCCAATTCACCTTCCGATACTTCACCTGCGGAAAATGTTTTTCTGGATTTAACTGGCTTTGTATTTTCTTCAACATCGGCATCACCAAATGAAGCAGCTTTACCTGGTTCATTACTGGACTTGTCCTCTAGAAGAACATCAATCCCGTCCTCTTCAATTTCAGCTACATCGCCTAACTTTTCATCTTCGTCAAGCATAATACACTCCAACTTTACTAAAACTGATTTCCGCCAAAGACAATCACTATTGCCAATTCACACAATGTTACCTTAAGTTACTTATTCTGGTCACCTTTTTTTTCAAACAAGTTTTTCAAACAAGTATCTTAAAAGTATCTTCAGCTTCTGCTTCCTACCCCCTGCGTGGTAGAAAGTCTAACGGATTAACAGGGACACCGTCTCGTCTAATTTCGAAATGCAACATGACCCGGTTTGTACCCGAACTTCCCATTGTTGCAATTTTTTGTCCTAACTTTATTTCGTCTCCTTCCTTGACTAGTAATTCGCGATTATGTGCGTAAGCACTTAAGTAAACGCCATCGTGTTTTATAATAATAAGCCTGCCGTAACCAATTAACCCACTACCACTATATACTACGCGACCCGATGCAGCAGCTTTAATACTTTGTCCGTTCCGTCCAGCAATTTTAACGCCCTTTTTTCCAATATCGGTTGCTGAAAAATATTGTACTATGTTTTTACTAATTGTTGGCCATTTCCATGCAATTTTTTTGGCACGGTTCTTAATTTTTCTATTATCCGTAATATTGATCTTATTGTTGTTGTTTTTGTAGATACTTTTGTTGTTACTTTTGTCACTGCTTTCGTCTTTGCTATTGTCATTAGTTAAGCTGCGTCGAGATGGCGCGTAGTGTAAACCCTTCCTTGCGTTATCTCTAGTTTGATTTACATCATCAACATTGCTCCTGGAATGCTGTCTGCGATTGCCTGCTGCTTTGCCTTTAGGCGGCACTAACTTTATTATTTGACCATTATTAATTGAATAAGGTTCATCAATGCCGTTCCATGCCGCGATTCGTTTGTAATCATAGCCATACGCCCAGCCTATGGAATACAAGGTCTCACCGGACTTAACGACATGGTAGGTATGGTTACCGCAGGCAGATAACAGTAAATTCAAGCCTAAAGAGATAATAATGATTAAATAACGTCCTAACAACGCGCCTAAATCCTTATTAGAAAACCGAGAAAAGTATCTACGTACCTGTTCACGCACCGAGTACTGCCCCGAGCACTAGAGTATCGACGAACTAGCGTAGAGCAAAATATAATACAGCGGCGATAATGACACCCCACGCGAGCCAATCCATGTATTTGTGCAGTGCACGCTCCAGTTTTTCGCCACCGATAACGATAACCGCCGTGACAAGATAAAAACGTCCAGCCCGCCCCACAATAGACGCCAAAATAAAAGGAATTAATGACATGGAAACAACGCCAGCGGCGATGGTAAAAACTTTATAAGGTATGGGTAAAAAACCTGCAACTAAAAGCGCCCAAAAACCCCAATCGACAAACCAAGCTTGGGCTTTTTGGTAATTATCCCACAAGCCAAATTCGTGCAACAGTGGTTCTATAAGATGAAACGCAGACAGACCGAGAAAATACCCGACTAGACCGCCCGCTACCGAGGTAATCGTCGCGATGGCAGCGTATCGCCAGGCAGCACTGCGCTTGGCCATAACCATGGGCGCAAGAAGTACATCAACGGGTACCGGGAAAAAAATTGCTTCTATGAAGCTAAATCCAGCCAGATACCATTGCGCATGTTTATGCGCTGCCCACTTAATCGCTCTGTCATAAAGAGAAGAAAACAACCGCATTACTGCTTCCCCGCCTGCAGCGCAACAAAACGCACACGATCGAGAATTTTTTCTTCAACGCCGTTTTCTGTACGCGTTACCAGTAATAATTTTTGTTCACTGCGATCACCTACCGGAATAACAAGTCTGCCGCCTATCGTTAGTTGATCCAATAACGCAAGTGGAATTTCCTTTGGTGATGCGGTTACCATTATTCCATCGTAAGGTGCGTATTCAGGCCAACCCCAGGCACCATCACTATATTGGTGTTTTATATTATGTAATCCCAGGTCATAAAATCGATTTCGAGCCTGTAGCATTAAAGCGCGAATGCGCTCGGTGGTATAAACTTGCTCGACCAATTGTGCCAGAATAGCGGCTTGATAACCCGAGCCCGTACCGACTTCCAATACTTTTTTTGGTAAATCATCTTCGTCCATTCCTAATAAGGCTTCTGTCATACGCGCAACAATATAAGGTTGCGAAATCGTTTGACTGTGACCAATTGGTAATGCGGTATCTTCATACGCACGACTTGCAAGCGCCTCATCAACGAAAATGTGTCGCGGTGTGTTTCTAATCGTATTGAGTACTGCTTGATTGTTTATGCCTTCTTCTGCCAGCCGCGTCACGAGTCGCTCGCGAGTACGCATAGACGTCATGCCAATACCACGGTGATCTATTATATTCATGGCTTGATACCTCCCAACCATCTGGAAACATCATCCAGTGCCGTATATTGCGTTAAATCAACGTGGATGGGTGTAATTGATGCGATATTATTTTTGACAGCAAAAAAATCCGTGCCAGGACCTGCATCCTGTTCCGCACCCGGTGGCCCGACCCAATAAATAGGCACGCCTCTTGGGTTTTTATCTTTTATAATCGGTTCAGATTTATGACGATGCCCCAATCGGGTTGCCTCAAATCCGCTAAGCTTATCCCACGGCACATCCGGCACGTTTATGTTTAATATGGTGTCAGCGGGTAATGGGTCATGCAACAACTGCTGCACTATTATTTTCGCCACTTTGCCCGCGGTAGCATAATGTTTAGCATTGGGGCCAACCAATGAAACAGCGATGGCGGGTAAACCCAAAAATCGCCCCTCCATTGCAGCGGCGACAGTACCAGAATACAACACATCGTCGCCCATATTGGCACCTGAATTGATACCTGATACGACCATATCAGGCTCCTGTTCCAATAATCCGGTAATTGCTAAATGCACACAATCTGTTGGCGTGCCATCGACAAAATAATAGCCGTTATTCGCCTTGTTCGCCCGTATTGGATTGTCCAACGTCAGCGAGTTACTTGCACCACTTCGATTTCTGTCCGGTGCCACAACACAAATTTCAGCAATATCCGCTAATGTTTTAGCAAGGCACTGAATTCCTTCTGCCTGGTAACCATCGTCATTGCTGACCAATATCCTCATAGATATCCTTTTATAAATTGATACGACCTGTGTACGAACTAACCCAATTCAGTTACTCTAACAATGTATAACATATGTACAAACTGGAGCATATGATAAAACCTTATGCCGTATTTTGCTAATCGTTACTGTTTATTACAATAGCTGTTTATTACAATACAATTTCATTTCATATGACTTCAAGTAAAGATGATTTAACAGATGAAGATATTAACCTGTTTCGAAAAGCAACAAAAGGAACCACCCCGCTACGCCAGCATAAAAAGGGTAATAAGAAGGTAGATATCGCCATAACAACACCGAATAAAAAAAGGGATTCGTCACCAAGCGTGTCACGAAGTGAAAAAGACTCTGGTTATTCTCATCTGCATGAAATTAACTACGACGCAACAATAACAGAAGAGGTAACCGCAGCTGATATTTTAAACTATTCCCGGCCTGGGCCGC
Source organism: uncultured Gammaproteobacteria bacterium (assembly GCA_964654485.1). Lineage (GTDB taxonomy): Bacteria > Pseudomonadota > Gammaproteobacteria > SG8-11 > SG8-11 > JAADIM01. The sequence goes on from CAZZJI010000031.1 coordinate 13,287, forward strand.
AGAATAAGCTCTTACGAAAATTACGTCGCGGGCAACTACCAATAGAGGGCACCCTGGACCTTCACGGCATGCGGGTCATTGGCGCCTATTCAGAAATCATGCGTTTTATCAATCATAGCCTGGCATCAGGCTACCGTTGTATAAAAATAATTCACGGTAAAGGCAAGGGCGCGAAGACAGACCAGCCAATATTAAAAAATAAAGTGAACAACTGGCTAAAGCAGATCCCGCAAGTCATGGCCTTTTGTTCTGCCCAACCTAGTGATGGCGGTATTGGCGCAGTTTACATATTGTTGAAAAAAGTGCAATAAGTTAATTCAACTGACATAATTCTCTCAGCACAATCGTCGCATAACCACCCGCAGGCAAAATAAAGCCCAGTTGAAGATCATCATTATCGGCAAAATTCCACGTCAAATCTGACACTGGCAATCGCAATGAACGCCTATCATAGATCAAACCGGCTCGCTCGAGTCCTTCACACCAATGCGCATATTCGGACAGGATTGATGTCTCCAACTCAAAATAGGGAGATTCATAATCAATCGTTCCCTTTTCCTTGTTTTGCTTACCCCATAAAGGACCACTGGCATGAACATCACCCGACTCAATACGCGCATGAATCGAATCATCACCCGCTTCGCATTGAAAATAACTGTGGGTTCCATCGAGCACAAGCAATTCGCCTGCAACGGCTTTATCCCAGTTCGCAAGCTTCACCCGATGCGACAAGACAAAATTAAATAACATAGAACGAATAGCGGAAAGATAGAGACCGCGCTTGTGACGGCTCTTTACTCTGATATTACCGCGGAACATTTTTTCGGCTTGCGTTATATTCGATTGGTTTCGGCCAAATCGTTGTTCACCAAAATAATTAGGTACACCTTTAGTCTGAACACGCTGTAGACGTTGCTTGATATCTTCCCGGTCACCTTCAAGGTCGCGTAAACTAATTTTAAAACGATTCGCCTGGTGCGTCCCTCTTTTAAGCTTTCGCTTGTGACGGCTAATTGTCAAACAATGAACACACTCATTTTCCAGCGCCAACCAGTCGGGTTCGGTTTTCCCCGTCAGGTTAACACTGAACCATTGACTGGTGAGTGCAAGACGGTCTTTGAGGCCCGAATAACCGATATCGACGTTTTTAACATCAGTGAAGCGTGTCAGTGTATCAACGATATCCTGCGTATTGAGATTACGTTTTTGTATTTGTAAAAAAACATGATCCCCTTCACCGTCAGGTTCAAAACCCAGTATCTCTTCGACACAAAAATCTTCAGGCGATTGTTTAAATGTCGCTTTACAATCAGGCGGGGCACAGACAAATTCCAAAAAATTCATACTGTTATCAAACAACAGACTCGTTTAACAACACCACTGCGTGGCTAGAAATACCTTCACCGCGGCCTTCAAAACCCAAGCCTTCAGTTGTCGTTGCCTTTATATTAACTCTTGATAAATCCACACCAAGATCATCGGCTATATTTATTTTCATCTGTTCTATATAGCCTGATAATTTTGGCCGTTGCGCGATTACCGTAACATCGACATTGGATATCGACAGTGAAGCAGACCGCAGCTTATTCACTACATCTCGCAAAAGTTTACGGCTATCTATATTTTTATATTCTGCATCACTATCCGGAAAGTGTTTACCAATATCACCCAGTCCCGCCGCGCCAATTAAGGCATCACACAAAGCGTGAATAAGCACATCACCATCAGAATGCGCGACTAACCCCTGTGCATAGGGCACGGTTACTCCCCCCAATATCAAAGGCCGCCCTTGTTCAAACCGATGTGCATCAAATCCGTGCCCTATTTTCATTTCTCTTGTGCCTGCTTTTTCAAATAATATTCAGCTAAAGATAAATCTTCAAAGCGCGTTACCTTGATATTATCGCTACAACCCACAACCAATTTAGGGACTAAGTTATTTAATTCAATTGCGGAAGCTTCATCGGTAACCGTTTCACCTCTTTTTTTTGCTTCTTGTAACGCAGTTTTAAGTATACCCAAACGAAACATTTGGGGTGTTAAAGCATGCCAAAGGTGTTTGCGTTCAACAGTTGCAATAATATCATTGGTGTTACTGCTGCGTTTCATCGTATCACGTACTTCGGAGGCAAGAATGCCGCCAACAGGATGATCCATTAATAGATTTATTAATGTATCGATATCAGATAGTCGAACACAAGGCCGTGCTGCATCATGCACTAACACCCAATCATCTTCAGCTATGTGTTGTTGCAATCTGAGCAGAGCATTGAGCACTGAATCACATCGTTCCTTGCCACCTTCGACTACCACTATTGGCTTATTAAGAGCGGGTTTGCTAAGAGATGCTTTGTCATGAACGATTGATAACGACTGCCACGCAGTATCACCACTGGAAATAGCCACAACAACACCTTCAATAAATGGATGTGCCAGCAATCGAAATAAACTGTGTTCTATGATGGTTATATCGTTGAGTTTCGCGTATTGCTTTGGTATCTCTAACCCCATTCGCGAACCAACACCGGCTGCGGGGATAACCGCCCAGATTTTATTAGATGGGGTGCGAGAAGACTTGCCTGCAACAGACATTACTTAATAACCTGATAAAAGATTTCCCCTTCTTTAATCATACCCAATTCCAGACGGGCACGCTCTTCGATGGCTTTTATACCTTGTTTTAAATCGGTTACTTCAGCGTCCAGTATCTGATTACGCTTTTTCAGTAATGCGTTTTCTTGTTTCTGCAGATCAATTTTCTGGCTAAGATGCCAGGCATCAACAAAACTGCCCTCGCCCGCCCATAATTTATATTGTAGCGAGAATAACAACATGATTAACACCACAATGACCAGTTTCATCTTGTTTGATTCATCTCGTCGAAACGCTTATTAGCCGCTATTAGCAACAACACAACAATTACGACAATTGCGACAATTGCTTAAAAGCACTGCGCCCCGAATACGGTGCCTTACCCACGACTTCCTGCTCGATACGCAATAATTGATTATATTTAGCAACACGGTCTGTACGTGACAGAGAACCCGTTTTGATTTGCCCTGCACTGGTCGCGACCGCGATATCGGCAATCGTCGTGTCTTCGGTTTCACCCGAGCGATGTGATATCACCGCGGTGTAACCCGCCTGTTTCGCCATACTGATCGCCGCCATGGTTTCCGTTAATGTCCCGATTTGATTCACTTTTATAAGTATAGAATTAGCGATACCTTTATCAATACCTTGTTTAAGTATTTTTGTGTTTGTCACAAACAAATCATCGCCGACTAATTGCACATTTTTACCCAGTCTTTCTGATAGAATCGCCCAGCCGTCCCAATCACTTTCATCCAGCCCATCTTCGATACTGATGATAGGGTATTTATCTACCCAAGCAGCCAGGTAATCTACAAATTCGGCTGCATCCATTTGCCTGTTTTCGGACGCAAGCACATATTTTCCATCTTGATAAAATTCAGAGCTGGCCACATCAATCGCCAGAAAAATATCCTTTCCTGCCTGATAACCCGCGTTTTTTATCGCCGTTAAAATCACTTCGATAGCTTCTTCATTCGAGGATAAATCGGGCGCAAAACCGCCCTCATCACCCACAGCGGTATTCAATCCTTTTTCCGCTAACACTTTCTTTAATGCATGAAAAATTTCGCAGCCATAACGCACTGCTTCTGAAAAAGAAGGCGCGCCCACCGGCACGATCATAAACTCCTGAATATCAACGCTGTTGTCTGCGTGTGAACCACCATTAATAATATTCATCATGGGAACCGGCAACTGCAATTGACCGTCGTTACCGAACAAATCATTCAAATACTTGTAAAGTGACTGGCCCGATTCGATTGCTGCCGCTCTGGCGACAGCCAATGATACGGCGAGCGTTGCATTCGCACCCAGTCGTTCCTTATTGGGTGTGCCATCCAGCTCAATCATTTTATTATCTATTTGCGCTTGTTGCTTGACATCCTCGCCAAGCAACGCTGAACGAATTTCCTTATTCACATTTTCAACTGCTTTTAGAACACCCTTGCCGCCGTATCGACTTTTATCGCCATCGCGTAACTCGATCGCCTCACGCGACCCCGTCGATGCACCGGAAGGAACAGATGCGCGTCCTAATACACCGGATTCGAGAATAACATCCGCTTCTATCGTGGGATTGCCTCGTGAATCAATAACTTCACGTGCACATATATCTTTGATTTTCGAACTCATTATGACTAATAACTCCATTATTTTTAGCAAAATCTCATTACAAATGTTTTAATACAGACTTAAAATACTGGCAAAAAACGGACCAATCTGACATTTTTTAGATCGGATCAAATTGTAAACCTTGTTGTAAACACGGTTGTAAAAAAAAAGCGGTAACTTAGTTATTAATAGCCTGAACCTTGTCATCCCCAGAAGAGTCATCCCCAGAAGAGT
>CAZZJI010000031.1:17826-40268 GCA_964654485.1 uncultured Gammaproteobacteria bacterium
GTCATCCCCAGAAGAGTCATCCCCAGAAGAGTTCTCTCCGGGTAAGTTATCTCCGTCCTCAGAAGATGAAGCATGACGACGAGCAGCTTGAATAAACCCGGTAAACAAAGGATGGCCATCCCGGGGAGTAGAGGTAAATTCAGGGTGAAACTGGCAACCAATAAACCACGGATGTTCCGGTAATTCTATAATTTCCACCAATTTCCCATCTATCGATCTGCCGGCGATGGAGAGTCCAGCCGCCTCCAGTTTTTGTAAATAATTATTATTAAATTCATAACGGTGACGATGCCGTTCTTTTACGACATCTTTGCCATACAATTTTCTAACCCGGGAATTATTCACCATTCGACAATCCTGACCACCCAAACGCATAGTGCCGCCCAATTGCGAATCTTCATCACGTTGTTGCAACTCACCTTTGTCTGTTTTCCACTCAGTTATCAATGCGATAACCGCATCAGGTGTTTTAGCGTCAAATTCTGTACTGTGTGCATTCAGCATACCGGCAATATTTCGCGCATATTCAATTACAGCAACTTGCATACCCAGGCAAATACCCAAATAGGGGATCTGATTTTCTCTGGCATAACGTGCGGATAAAATTTTTCCTTCTATACCCCGCTCCCCGAAGCCACCAGGAACCAAAATAGCATCTACTTTTTTAAGGCAATCCAGTCCGTCTTTTTCGATATCTTCAGCATCAATATACTCAATATTTACTTTGGTCTGCGTATGGATGCCGGCATGTATCAACGCTTCGGTGAGTGACTTATAGGAATCTGCTAAACCAATATATTTGCCAACTAACGCCACGGTAATTTCGCCGGTTGGATCTGCTAACGCACTTTTTACCGCTTCCCACTCAGATAGATCTGCTTTGGGTGGATTAATTCCTAATTTTTCAACGACAATGTCATCCAGATTTTGCCGATGCAGCACCAACGGAATGGTATAAATACTCTTCACATCAACGGCAGAAATCACCGCCCGGTTTTCAACATTGGTAAACAGCCCGATTTTACGGCGTTGTTCTTCAGGAAGTGGACGGTCAGTGCGGCATAATAAAATATCAGGTTGTATACCAATGGATCTTAATTCTTTTACAGAGTGCTGGGTTGGTTTAGTCTTGAGTTCACCAGAAGCGGCGATATAAGGCACCAGTGTCAAATGCATAAATAACGTTTGGCCGGACAATTCCATCGCCATTTGACGTATTGCTTCCAGGAAAGGTAACGATTCAATGTCACCCACTGTGCCACCAATTTCCACCATCGCCACATCCACATCACCGGCACCTTCCTTGATACTACGAATGATTTCGTCGGTAATATGGGGAATAACCTGGACAGTTGCGCCTAGATAATCACCGCGGCGCTCTCTGGCGATCACATTTTCGTATATGCGCCCGGTAGTGAAGTTATTTCTTTGGCTCATTGTCGTATGAACAAATCGCTCATAATGACCCAAATCCAGATCCGTCTCTGCCCCGTCTTCGGTTACATAGACTTCACCATGCTGAAAAGGACTCATTGTCCCGGGATCGACGTTAATATAGGGATCTAACTTTAAGAGGGTTACTTTCAAACCACGCGCTTCGAGTATGGCGGCAAGAGAAGCGGCAGCGATCCCTTTTCCAAGGGAAGAGACAACACCACCAGTAATAAATATATATTTGGTCATTTTCTTCAGACGAACTCACCTCGAATCACAGGTGGGGTAATAAGAAGGTGGAATAATAGCAGAAATTCAGGTTTTCCTCAATCGAAATTATGATAAAAGGTGTAAGCGTTCAGTATTTTAGTACGACCCCTACCATGATGGCATCGATGGAATCATCATAGACATTATAATAGCGTTTTGCGCTAGCAGTGACGCCCACGCCTTGTTTTATAGAATAAACTAGCCCGGCCGAGGGGTAATAACCCGCTATATAATCGCTTTGATCGGTGTTATAGCCTAGCATTAGCCCAAAACCAAGGTACATAATTAGCGGCGATCCTCTGGAACTAAAAGAGTAGCCCAACCCAAAATCAAAACCCCAAATTTCGCCTTCAACATCAGATTTAAAATTAATAATGTCAAAATTTCCGACTTTTTCCGTGCTTAGCGAAAATGCGCCAAGGGACACTATTTCCGGATCATTGAGGTTATCGGCGGGCCGATTTTTTTCAAATCGCAAAAACATATTTTCCTGAGCAACAACCGCGGACGGCACGAAGAACACGCTGCACAGTATCAAACTCATCGCCAAGTGTTTTAGACAAAAGTTTAGACGAGAGTTAACAGGCACAAAACCAAGTTTAAAATAATTTTTCATATTAATTTTTTTGGCCGTAGTCAGTAGTCAAACGCAGTTAATTTTATCTCGATCCCTTTTTCATTTTCAGCTGCTTCAAATCCCTGACAGTAACAATACCCTACTATACCCGCTAACGTATCATTTATATAAATTAGCGGCACACGTTCTCTCATCCAAAAGGGTATGTTAAATTCCTGAAATAATTTTTTAAGCTCATGAGTATGTGCTCTGCCGACGGGCTTGCAGTACTCTCCTCCCCGGCGAAAACGAATATAAGCATTATCATAATCACATTTTTTTAAGCCAAATCCACTTGTATTCGACACCGAGAGTGTACCAATACCCGCGATACTAATTGATTCTTGCAAATTCCATGGATAAATTTGATTGCAATCATGTGGTGCTAAAGGCTTCATCGCGTAAATCAGATCACGATAACGGCTTATAATGCACCCGCTCCAATTTACTTTTGGCTTAGCATCGTGTTTTGCCCCTAATACATCATGGTTAATATGGTCTATATGAACAGCCTGCGGCAAAGGCAACCCCAGATTTTTAATCCAGGTTCTTATTATATTATTTCTTCTTTTTACATCAAAATTCAGTAGCGCAGATACCGATAATGTATTTATTTGCGGGCCTTGCGCGTCTTTTATGTCGATTTGAGCCAGCTGTGTTAATAACTGACTTACCTCAGCGTTGTATCGTGCAGTACGTGAAATAGTGGTGACTATTTTTGGCCAGCGTGATTTAAGTGTCGGCAATACATTATGCCGAATAAAATTCCGGTCATAATCGTCGTTTGCATTACTTGGGTCTTCAATCCATTGTAAATTGGCATTCTTAGCATAATTCATCAGCTGATCTCTGGAAAAATCAAGCAGTGGTCGCGCTAACCAACCACGATGAAAACAGGTCATTTTCGGCATACTCGCCAGTCCGGCTGGTCCGCTGCCGCGCGCCAATTGTATCAACACAGTTTCAGCCTGATCATCCTGGTGATGGGCGGTGACTATGTAGTCATTTTTTTCAATAACACCCGCCAACGCACTGTAACGAGCCTTTCGCGCAGCGTCTTCCGGACTCTCGCCTTTTTGGTGTTTTGCGTCGACCTGCAATATCTCCAGAGAAATATTGTAGCCTGCACAGATTTGTTGACAATGCGCCGCCCAATGTTTTGATTTTTCGTTCAAGCCGTGGTCTACATGAACCGCTTTAATCTCTACATGCCTTAGTTGCTCTAGCTGCGGGCTGATTTCTTTTAACACATCAAGCAAAACATGAGAATCAACCCCGCCGCTGAAAGCGACCCAGATCCGTTTCATATCTGGGTAAGCTGAAATGATTTCGACTAGAGAATTGGCCGTTAGAGGAAGTCGTTTAGGCATTATTCTGACATAAAAAACCTATACGCCGTGGTAAAGAATGGTCTAATCCTTGGATTCATACTTGCCACATTTCATCAAGCGTTCGTAGCGGCGTTCTAATAAGGTGTCCAGAGCAATACTATCAAAATATTCAAAATTTTCCAGCAATGATTTTTTTAAACTTAAAGACATCTCTTCGACATCACGGTGTGCGCTACCCAACGGCTCTTTAATTACTTCATCGACCAGGCCCAGCTCTTTGAGCCTGCTGGACGTAATACCCATGGCATTTGCTGCATCAGCTGCTTTATCTGCACTCTTCCATAAAATAGAAGCACAACCTTCAGGTGAAATAACGGAATAAGTACTGAACTCCAGCATTAAAATTCGATCACCGACGCCGATTGCCAACGCACCACCCGAACCACCTTCACCTATAATAACACTCAATATTGGGGTTCTTAGATCGGACATCACAAATAAATTTTTGGCGATAGCTTCACTTTGACCACGCTCTTCAGCATCCAAACCTGGGTACGCGCCTGGAGTATCAATAAATGTAATCACAGGTAGTTTAAAACGTTCAGCCATTTCCATTAAACGCAATGCTTTACGATATCCCTCAGGCCGCGGCATACCAAAATTACGCAGTACTTTTTCTTTGGTGCCACGCCCTTTTTGATGGCCAATAATCATAACCGGCCTGCCTTCGAGTCTTGCTAAACCACCGACTATGGCTGCATCATCAGAATAGGTACGATCACCATGCAGTTCTTCAAATTCAGTAAAAATATGATTAATGTAATCTATCGAATAGGGCCGTCGCGGATGCCGCGCAAGCTGGGAAATTTGAGACGGTTTAAGAGACGAAAAAATGGATTCAGTTAATTGCTGACTTTTTCCCTGCAGTCGCGAAATTTCTTCACTGATATTAATTTCCGCATCACTGCCAACATAGCGTAACTCTTCTATTTTGGCTTCCAACTCGGCGATAGGTTGTTCAAAATCTAGAAAATCAGGGTTCATAATATTGGACTACGTTGTCATTGTCGAAATATAAAGTTAGTTGTACCGCGTGGTTATTAATTTTGCTATTCGCTTAACCTTAGCCTTAGCCTTAGCCTTAGCCTATTCACGCTTAGCTTATTCACTTAGTTTAGCCAGTATATCTTCAGAAAATTCGGCATTTGTATAAACACTTTGTACGTCATCCAGATCTTCCAAGGTATCTACCAACTTAATAATTTTTTCTGCGCCTTCTAAATCCAGATCAGTGGATGTCGACGCACTCATGGTAATCTCGGCATTCTCGGGTATTACGTTTGCCGCGATCATCGCTTCTTTTACATCAACATAATCTTCTGGTGTTGCTATGACATCAACAGAGCCATCCTCATTGGTAACCACATCATCTGCACCGGCCTCAAGCGCTGCGTCCATTATTTTTTCTTCTTCACAGCCTTTTGGAAAGGACAATATACCTATTTTTTTAAACAAATAGGCAACTGAACCTTCGGTACCGAGATTACCGCCCATTTTCGAGAATGCGTGCCTGACTTCGGCGACGGTTCGGTTTCTGTTATCTGTCATGCAATCGACCATTACCGCGACCCCGTTAATGCCATAACCTTCATAACGTATTTCTTCAAAATTATCGCCATCTTGAGTGCCTGCACCTCTTTTTACCGCTTTTTCAATCGTGTCCTTGGTCATGTTGCCACTTAGGGCTTTATCAATGGCGGCACGTAAGCGTGGATTAGCAGCGGGATCTGGCCCACCCAGCCTGGCGGAAACGGTAATTTCCCGAATTAGCTTGGTAAATAACTTACCGCGCTTTTTATCCTGCGCACCTTTGCGATGCTGGATATTCGCCCATTTACTATGACCTGCCATGCTTGCCTCTTAATAGCTGCTTCTTACGTAATATAGTTATTAATTAAGAATCTGACAATAGAGCCATATTCTATCGAAATTACGCAAAAATAATACGCAAAAATCTAAAAAATTAATTTGAAAAGCTATTTTGAAAAGCTATTTAGACACAAAGCGACGACCTACTGCTTCTTTAGGAAAAATCAGTGATAATTCGGGGTTTACATGTTTTCAATCCAACACATCAACTGAACAAAGATTATTACAGATCATATCGAACCACAGAATTCAGCTACGTAACGCAAATTTCAGTTTTAATCCACCTATATCAATAACATCGTGTTCCTGTAACGGCACACTTTGAGCACCAAGAGGATTATCGTTTACAGTTGGAAAGTTGCCCTGCTTATCTGACTTTCCGCTGACGTGCGAAACGAAATAGCCTTGCTGGCGTTTGGCGATGACGATCATCGTACCGCTATTGCCCATAGATGTATAAGATTTAACCAAATCCAGCTCTTTGTCTACTTTTGGCCCGTTTAATACTTTTATAAACGCTTTTTTTGCTACTTTAACCTCGGCAGGCTTGGCTACTTTTTTATCAGATGAGGCTACATACGATGAAGCATACGCTGTCGATTTTGCAATAGGGGTTTCTGCGATAGCTTGTCCTGTTTGTTTAACGCCTTTCGCCGCATTCACCATCTCATCCGTAATGGGCTGAATGACCATTGTTTTATCAAAATCAGGGGCATCTTCATCTAAAAATTTGAAATCATGACGTCCTATTTGAATTATATCGCCGTGCCGCAACATATGTTTTTTAATTTTGTTGCCGTTTACATAGCTACCATTGGTGCTATTCACGTCTTCTATATAGATATCTTTAAGGGATTCCATATAAAAGTTTTGCTCTACTAATACACGCGCATGTGTGCCACTCACTGAAATATCATCAATTTGAATATCATTTGACGATTTTCGACCTATTGTCAGCACATCCTGCTCGAGAGGAAACTCCCTTGTGATAACACCATCGTGACTAAGAACAAGTTTTGCCATTGTTTTACCTAATTAATTTCTAACTCATCACATCGCATCAATTTATATAATTATTGTCCGTCAAAAGCCCTGAGTGGCTAGTTTGCTAATTAACGGCCAATTTAATGCCCCATTTTTTGCCTACGGTAATGCCTATAACTCATGCCTATACTAATTGCCTGTAGTATTATTCTAGTCGAATATCATTTTTTGATAAACATCAACTACATACCTCATTTTTCTCAAATACTGGCGTAATATTGACGAGAATAACTGAAATATTGTCATGCCCGCCGTTTTCATTTGCCTTGTAGACTAATTGTTTCGATTTTTCTTTCAAATCGCGATCAGTTTGTTGCAAGATCGTCTGTATATCGTGCTCGTTGACAAGATCAGACAATCCGTCTGAACATAAAAGTAAGATATCATCCATTTCGAGAGTCTGTTGTTGTACGTCAATCTCCACGTCAATATTAATTCCTAACGCCCTGGTAATCATATTTTTATTCAATGATTGTGTCGCTTCACCCTCGGACAGGTAACCACCCTGGATCATCTCCTGAAATAATGAATGATCAACAGTCAGCTGTGCCAGTTTTCCTTTTCGTAAACGATACAAACGTGAATCTCCAACATGCGCAATTGTCACGTTATCATCATGAAACAACGCCATTACAAGTGTCGTTCCCATACCGGCATATTCTGGATGCAGTGCCGCAGCTTCTAATATTTTACTGTTTGCTACGCTAATCGATTCCATGCTCAAACACACTACGCTTTCATCAAGCGTTTGGTCTTTGATATTTTTCAACGCGTGTTTTATTTGTTTGGTTATTCCCTCAACGGCCATTTGGCTCGCCACTTCTCCCGCGTTATGTCCCCCCATTCCATCTGCAAGCACAACCAAACCCAATTTTCTATCACAGGCAATAAAATCCTCATTGTGATCACGCACACGACCCACATCTGTCGCAGCAGCCATATCGATATAATATTTTGTCTTCATTTTATATAGATTTTTTGGGTTTTTTTGCACTATTCATTTTGGGACTATTAATGTGTTCCTGACATTTTCTGATAGCTAGTGCCATTTTTTTTCCTGACTGAAATCGATTTTCAGCTTCTTTTTGCAAGGCAAGATCAATTATTTTAGTTACGCATGATGATAATTCAGGGCGAAACATCCTCACATCAGGATGTTTTTCATTCGAAATTTTGTACATCAAGTTTGCCATTGAGTCGCCGACAAAGGGCAACTCTCCAGTGACCAGTTGAAATAACATAACGCCGAGAGAAAAAAGATCGGATCGACCATCTACTTTTTTTCCAGCCAACTGTTCAGGTGACATATATGAAGGTGTACCCAGAATCGTGCCGGTTTTCGTTTTACTTGCGTCCATTAGGCATGCGACGCCAAAATCCGTTACCTTGACCGATTTATTTTTCGGTTCATACATCACATTGGCAGGCTTTATATCCCGGTGTATCACACCCTGATTGTGGCCAAAATTTACCGCTTCAGCCACCTTGCTAACGATAAAAAATACATCGTCTAAAGATAATCTGTTTTCTGGTTTGGTATAAAAAGATAAATCCTTTCCCTCCAGAAAATCCATTGCAATATAGGCCAGATCCTGTTCCTCCCCGACATCGTAAATCGTAACAATGTTAGGGTGATTCAAGCGCCCTGCTGTTTTTGCTTCCCTAAAAAACCGATCTTTGATTTCAACTAACTTATCTCCTTCAAACTCCTGAGCTATTGCCAATGTTTTAATTGCAACAGTACGGCTTATTTTGGGATCTTCTCCTAAATATACCATACCCATTGCACCACGCCCCAGTTCCTTGATTATTTCGAAACGACCTATCATCGGACGCTGAACAGCCGTGTTATCCAACACAATAGTGCCCGCAGGCGTTGCACTACCAACCACTCCTTGCACCATTCGACCCTCCATTTCGCGGTTACTCAATATTCGTTTTTTTATATCACGAAAAGTGCCATCGTAATCATTCACATGTCTGAAAACAGATCCCGCCTTTGCAAATTGACGCTTGCGTTCATAATCCAAACCCAGGTTGTAAAACAAATCCATCGCGGTTTTATTTAATGGCAATTTGCGGAATTTCTCAAAAGCCATATCAAGCTGACCTTGACTTTGTAGAGTAAGCCCAAGCATTTTATTTGAGTCTGCAGTTTCAGTTTGCCATCCTGCCAACCTTTCCTGGAACAAACGTTTTGTAGCGATCAAGGTCAAGCCCACGCTCAACTGCAACATTGGCGCCATCAACTTTATCCATATATTTTCTGTAATTAGCAAAAATATTTCAGCGTTGAACAATAAAATCATAAGTACTGCGCTAATAGCCAGCCCGGTGACCAATCGTATACGCGACAGTATGGACATCAAAAATGATGCGGTAAGAAATATTGCGAGCAATTCGACCCAACCTACCCAAGGCGGACGTTTTATAAAATCATTGTTAAGGATACTCGAGACAGTGTTGGCGACAAAATTAATAGGAGAAACTACTTCGCCTGTAGGCAATAACACAGGTTCTGCACTGTATCCCTCTATGTGGCCAATCAATACTATTTTGTCTGTAAATTTTTTTTCGGCAACATTGTCTTCGTATACATCATATAAGGACGCGACCTCAAACGGTGAATTACCCTCTTTATTCGTGTAAAATGTGGGAAACAAATTAAAATTAGTATCAGTCGCAATAGACACATCTCCCAACTTAACCCTACCATTATTTTCTATTTTGATATCACTAATATTCAAATCCATACTCACCGCAGCGAGCATCAAGGAAAATGATGCAAAAATATTATTATTGAAACGCAATACCATATTTTCAGAACGTACCACCTCATCCTCACTATAACTTGAAGGCATGTGGCCAACTGATTTAACCACTTTGCCAAATCGTTGTAGTGGTGGATTCAGCAGTGCAACCGTAGGCAGCGCCATCCCTTGCATCACCTCAGGAAGATACTTATTTTTTTTTGCATCTGGAAACGGCACATCGGCTAACGTATTCTTTGATGTGTAATTGGGTAATACCTTGACGTTTAATGGCACCCCATTCTTACGGTAGGGTATAGCAAGCACAACATTATCGGACTTCCTCAATGCACTTGCTAACAATCGGTCAGTATTCAGACCGTATTCTGCTTCTTGTAATAGTGCTGCATATTCCTCTGAAAATACTGCATCCAGATCATCTTCTTCTACGTTATTGAAGAGTTTTTTGAAGCGCTGAACATATTTCAAGCCGTATGTATATTGCGGCGCGCTCAAATCAATGGCAACACCGATGGCCTTTGGGTTCGCTTCACCTATTTTATTTATCAAGTCAGCAATAATACTTCTTGGCCACGGCCAACTGCCAAACTTTGCTATGGATTTTGCATCAATACCCACGATAGTAATTTCATCATTCGCAGGACGCGCGGGCATCAAACTTACCGCAAAATCATAGGCCTTGTTTTCCAGGCCTTGCATAACATCGCTACTCGCAGTAAATAAAATTACCAACGTCACGACCAGCCCAAAAAACCAATCTGCCTTACAAACAGCTCGAATCACTGCGTTCTCACAATAGTCGCCCCCAAGAAAAAAACTCTATATAAGTAGTTAATTCGACACAAAATTCCTTATCTTTAACGACTTATGGAGGAACAAGAACACGGCTGAATCGCCACTTCTCATTTTGGCGACACGTATTCCCTTGTTATTTGTGAGAAAAATAGCCCTGCTTAATAAATAGGCAGGTCTGCTCGGCGACTTGCGAGTTAAAAATCAGCCCAGTATGTGTTGCGGGCAATATTAAGTGGTCGGTTTGTCCTTCCAGGTGAGTCTCGACGACGGCAACGGTACCATCATTTGCTCCGTCAAACCGATTTACCAACCGGCCAGCACCCAATGCGGCTGTCCCGGCAATAACACCTAATGCATTTTTCGCATGCCAATCAGGCACTTCACCGAGTAATCCGTGGTCAACACTTTTTCCGAGTATCATGCGTCCCCAGGCTGACCGAACCAGCACCTGCGCAACTGCGCTGCCCGAATTGGGAGTACCCAACATCACTACTTTTCCACGCCGTTGGTTGGGATAAAGATGAAATAAATGACGTAGCACCAAGCCGCCAAGGCTATGTGCGACAAAATGCACCGTCTCCGCATCCAGGTGTTTTAAATAAGTTTGTAATAAAAGTGCATTTTCCACAGGATTTTTACGCATAGTCGGATACGAAAACTGATGCACAGCAAATTGCTGCTTGCGGATTCGATGCCGCAGCAACGCCATATCTGTGCCCATCATCCACAGACCATGGACAAATACAATATGCTCTAGCTTAGAATTTATTTCTGGATCAAACATGAGAAATATCTATTTCGAATTTCGATTTGTGTCGACTATACCCATGGCGTTTGGGATTTAGGTTTAAGTGTGCGCTCTATTTGCTTCATGGCAAGACGAAATGACGCGTAATAGTCGTTCTATTGCAAGGAATTTCAACGCAGCCATGGAGCAAATAGAGCGTGCAATTAGACCTAAATCTCAATCGCCATGGGTATATGACACAACTGCACGTTTTACCTGGAAGGGATATGGGTAGTTGCCGATTAATGTTTTCTATCATTTTTTTCTGAAAAAACAGGCGGAAGTTGTGCCAATGCATGTCGTGGAGTAAATTTAGCACTGTCTACCACATATTTTTTATTATCAGATTGTGTTACCGCAATCGACATCGGTGAATTCACTACCGGCCATTGCCCTTTCGCCATATTAGTGGGTTCGTCGCCTTCGAAACCAAGAAAACTATAACGACCATAATGCGGTAATTTGCGTCCTAGCCCAGGCATAGCGGCAATATTTTCATTGCTTAACCAGGTGATTGCGTATTCAGGACTAGCCGGGTTTCGTGCTGTCAGCACGACAGCGTTGTCTTTTCTATTCAATGCAGACTCACCGAACTTCAGATTATCGCCATTAAATTTAATTTCGTGATCGTGTAACGCAGTTACAATAGATTCGCGAAAACGATTTTGCCAACCAAACAGCCAAACCGCACGGTCCGTAGGCAGATGCTGCAATTGATCATCAAAGCTAACGCTCACCTGGCCCTGTTGGCCCTTTTGCCAGTTGGTCGCTAACGCTGTGTAAGCCTGCTTCACGTTTTCTTGTGCATCTACAGGTAACACAATCAATACTTGCTCTGCACCGAATGCTTTGGTTAATGCGGGCGGAATTTCATTAAAATCAAGTCGTCTAAATACATCAAATTCCGGGTCGATGTCTAATCGTATTGGTCTGTCTGGCAGCGTCAGATTAAGTGTATGGCGCTTGGTTTTAACTAGTTCCGTTAATTGATATGCATTACTTTGCCCTTCCAGGGTTATTGCAATAGGCAATCGCAATTCATAAGGTTCGCCTTCTTGTATCTGTTCGATACCGACCGTGAGCACATATCCTTTTTCAGTTTGTTTGGCATTTGCATCAGTAACGAGTAACTCGGGCGCACCAGTGCGTTCCACCCACTGCTCAAATGTTGCCTTCAAATCCAGACCAGAAACCTGTTCAAATACATCCCGTACATCTGCAAACGCAGCATATTTAAACTTGTATTTTTGATAGAAAGTTTGCAATGCACGTGTAAATTGTTGATCACCGAGTTGTTGACGCAGCATATGAAAAAACATAAGTGTTTTTCCATAACCCACCGCTTCCGTCGTCGCACTGTGACGCGATCGAAATTCTGTTAATGGAAAGTCTCTGCTCTCATTTACAAAATCAGTGTATTTTTGCAGAGAATTACGCCGATAATTTACTGCCTGTCCACGCTGCTCTTTTATTAAGTGATCCGCCAAGTAACTGGTCAATCCTTCTGCCCAATTACCTTTCTCATAATCGACAAAAACACCGTTCCCCCACCAGTTATGCAAAATTTCATGCGGGTATGACGAGTGCAAAATAAATGGAAATCGAATCACTTTAGGACCTAACAGGGTAAACGACGGCATGCCATAACCTGTTTCCCAAAAATTTTCCAGCAGCGCAAATTTCTTATACGGATAGGGTCCCAATAGCGTGCGATACATCTCGACATATTGTGCTGTGGTGTCCAGATATTTTTGTGCGAGTTGATCATCGGCCTCGCGCAGAAATACCATTGACTCAACAGCACCTGAAGTCTGTGTATATTCTTTGAATTTTGCGGCAATAAGATAAATTTCGTCCTGCGGTTTATCAATCGCCCAGGTGGTAATTTTATTAGGTGTTTTTAGTGAATTTTCCAATCGTTGTCCCTGACTGACTGATGACCACTTTTCTGGCAAAACAACGCGCATGTTAAATGTATGTAATTCATCGCCAAAACGGGGATACCAATAACTGTTGCTTGACAGGAAGACGCCATCCTGAGAAATAATGCCCGGAGAAACACTAAAGCTGCGCGCATATTCCGCACCCAATTGTTCAACGGGGTGGTGGATCTTACCCTGGTAAGAAAGCGTTATTTTATTGTCGACCAACTTTTCTTTTGAAAAACGCAACGCTAACCATTCCAACGGAACATGAGATGGCTTATTTTTAATTTTGAGGTGATTTAAGCGTACACCTTCGGTAATGACTTTGGGTGAAAGGTTGGCGTGTAAATAAAATTGAACGACGCCTCTTTTTAACATCGTATCCGGTAACGTCATCGTATCTTGCACCGATAGCGTATTGTGTTGCGGCGACACCGTTATAGAAATTTCGTGATGAACGACTTCGTTGGATAATGCAGCTTTTGCAAACAAGCCGGGAGACAACAGAAGAAAAATAAAACAACAACCTGACACGTTTCGTAAATGACTCACGATAACTGATATCATCTTCATTTCACTATTTCTCAGTTTCCTTTGTTCCTGTTTCTTTAGCTCCTGTTTCCTTAGCCCCTGTTTCCTTAGGAAGGGTACGCAATTTGATGTTAAGTTCTTTCAATTGCATATCGGATACCGGTGATGGTGCCTGCGTAAGCAAACAACTGGCGGTTTGCGTTTTTGGAAATGCCATTACTTCACGGATAGATTGTGCTCCGGTCATCAACATAACCATACGATCAAGACCAAAAGCGATACCCCCATGCGGAGGACAGCCATATTTCAAGGCGTCAAGCAAGAAACCAAACTTGTCGTTTGCTTCTTCATCGCTTATACCCAGGGCGTGAAACACTTTCTTTTGCACTTCCTGTCGATAAATACGCATTGAACCCCCGCCCAACTCGGTACCATTTAATACAATATCATACGCACGCGAATTACAACGACCAGGATCATTTTCCAGGTATTCAATATCTTCTTCACTGGGCGAAGTAAACGGGTGATGTAATGATGTCCAACGTTTGGCATTTTCATCCCATTCAAACATGGGAAAATCAACGACCCAAAGCGGTTGCCAACCTTCAGTTAACAATCCTCTATCGTGGCCCAATTTAATGCGTAAGGCACCGAGAGACTCATTTACTATTTTCGTTTTGTCTGCACCGAAAAATATCAAATCACCGCTTTCTGCGGCCGTTCGGTCCAATATTGTCTGAATCACATCGTCGGGTAAAAACTTGAGTATCGGTGATTGCAATCCGTCACGACCCGCGGAAATATCATTGACTTTTATATAAGCCAGACCCTTGGCGCCGTAAATACTGACATATTTTGTATAATCATCAATTTCTTTTCTGCTCAACTCACAGCCTTTTGGTAATCGCAGCGCAGCGACCCGGCCATTTGGATCCTGCGCCGGTCCCGCAAATACCTTGAACTCCACTGCTGCCATGACATCATTCACATCCACCAATTCAAGCGGGATACGTAAATCTGGTTTGTCACTACCATAACGCTTCAGCGCTTCAGCGTAAGCCATGCGCGGGAATTTATTTGGCAAGGTCACACCCATGACGTTACTAAACACATCACACAACATTTCTTCCATGAGTCCGATGATGTCATCTTCCATTAAGAAAGAAGTTTCAATATCCAGTTGGGTAAATTCAGGCTGGCGGTCAGCGCGCAAGTCTTCATCACGAAAACAGCGCACCACCTGATAATAACGATCCATACCAGAAACCATTAGCAGTTGTTTAAAAATTTGTGGTGACTGCGGTAATGCAAAAAAACTACCGGCATGCGTGCGACTCGGAACAAGATAGTCACGTGCACCTTCCGGTGTGGCTTTGGTTAGCATCGGCGTTTCAATATCAAGGAAGCCATTTTTATCCAGAAACGCACGTAATCGACTTATGATTTTGGAACGCAATTTCATGCGTGAAAACATTTTTTCGCGCCTTAAATCAACATAACGATAACGTAATCGGTGTTCTTCAGAAACGTCATCGTCGTCGATCTGAAACGGCGGGGTTTCAGACTTATTTAAGATGTTTAATTTCTGTGCAAGCACTTCAATCTGGCCGGTCGGCAATTCAGGATTGACGGTGCCTTCAGGACGATTTCTGACCTTGCCGGTAACTTGTAATACATATTCACTGCGCACATGTTCAGCCATTGTAAAAATATCCGGCGTATCAGGATCAAAAACGATTTGCAGCAAGCCCTCTCGATCGCGTAAATCGATAAAAATCACCCCGCCGTGATCACGACGACGATGTACCCATCCACAAACAGTGATTTCCTGATCGATTTCAGACTCTGAAACATTGCCGCAATAATGCGTGCGCATATGGCTTTTCCTTTTAACCTAAATTAACTATTTAGAGGCGGGAATGTTACGGATTGCTTGGCTTTGTTGCAACATTTGATGCAACATTTGTTGCAACAATATAGGTAGGACGGGATACGCGCAACGGCATCCCGTCCATAATGCGCCACGCGGACCAAATGTTAGAATATTATACAGATATACGAATTAACTTTTTGATATTATTAATTATTTTTTTTATTTTTGGTCGCTTTGCCGCTACTCGTCTTTTCTTTTTTCGTGGTTGATTTTGATTCACTTTTAGCTTTCTTCTTTTTGCCAGCGTCGTCCGGCGCCGTTTTTTTGCTTTCAGTTTTATTGCCGTCCTGACCGTCCTTTTTGCTGTCCTGCTTGCCATCCTTCTGGCTGTCTGAGTTTTTATCCGCTGAATCGGCCGCTTCATTCGATGAAAGGTTCTTTTTGTCGCCTTCCTTAAAATCTGTTTCGTACCAACCCTGACCTTTTAAGCGAAATGCCACAGCAGAAATAAGCTTTCGAAGTGCTGGTTTACTGCATTGCGGACAGTCAATTAGCGACTCATCACTCATTTTTTGTATAGCTTCGAGCTGATGACCACAATCATTACATTCATATTCATAAATTGGCATATCTCTACGTACCTCGGAATAAATTTCTCGAAAGTATAAGGCCGAACCAATCGATTTCAAGACTTTTATATAAACTCTTGTATAAACTCCTATATAAAGAGCTGTCAAAATAGAATAATATCACTTTTTCATTGCGCGGGGCCGTATGACGACAAAACAAGCCTATAAAACCACCTATATTCCACTTCCTGGAAACAAAAATCTAACCCGTAAGACAGCGGACAACAGTATAAAAATAACTCCGGAAACAAAATGCCGTTTTTGTCCCGGCGCAATATGCTGTACTTATTTTACAGAACAAGTTGATACCCCACGCTCTAAAAAAGATTTTGACCATCTCTTGTGGCAACTGTCACATGGCAATACGCAATTATATAAAGATGAAGAAGGCTGGTTCCTGCTCATAAATAACAAATGCACTCACCTGCAGAAAAGTGGGCAATGCAGTATATATGAAACCCGGCCCCAAGTGTGCCGCGACTACAGTAATGATTTTTGCGAATCCGATGAACCCGCAACCAAGCATTTCGAATTATTTTTTGATGGATATGACTCGCTTGTTAAATATTGTAAAAAACGATACAAAAACTGGGATAAGCGATTTAAAACCTGATTTTTTTAGGTTTAACAATCGTTAAAATACGAAGGCACCCAACGTACCGCCTCCAACAATGATTATATGTTACTTTGCGGAATCAACCTGTGCACATCAAATGCTCGTGGACTCCAGCGAGTCGCAAAAATTTCGTGTAAAGAAATTTTTGCGACAGCTCTCTTGTGTTGCATCATTTATCCTCGTATTGTGCGTATAACGTATTCGTTATCTTTGACCTTTAATCGGCCCTTCTTAACTTAAGGCAAATCAAACAATAAAACCTCTGCATGTTGTTCTGCTGTCAGTACAATCTCTTTTGGGTCTTCGATTGCAGCACTGTCACCCACATCAAGCGATTCCCCATTGACAATGACACACCCTTTTGCAACATGCACATACACTTTTCTGCCAGTGGCAACAACGTGGCTAACCGATTCACCGTTCTCCAATCTGGTCGAAAACAACTGTGCATCCTGATTAATGGTGACCGACTCTTGTCGCCCATCTGGCGATGCAACAACTCGCAACCTACCCCTGAGTTCACTATCAGCAAATCGTTTTTGTTCATAACCGGGTTTCGCATTTTTACGGTCCGGCTCTATCCATATTTGTAAAAAACGTAGCGTAGTCGAATTGGATGAATTATATTCACTGTGCGTCACACCTGTACCTGCGCTCATACGTTGCACCTCACCGGGTCGTATAACGGACCCATTGCCCATACTGTCTTTGTGTTCAAGCTCACCTTCCAATACGTAGCTGATAATCTCCATATCACGATGGGCGTGCGTTGGAAATCCAGCGCCAGGCACCACGGTATCTTCATTAATAACCCGCAACGCTGAAAACCCCATATGGTTTTCATCATAATAATCAGCAAATGAAAACGTATGATAGGACATCAACCAACCATGGTCAGCCTGCCCCCTGTCCTGCGATCGTCGTATTTGCATCATAATCACCTCTTTTTTAAGCTACATATTCATTTAATTAGAATGTCTTTTCGCCAATATATCATTGACTTTCAACAAAAAAAGCGGAAAATACTGACTATCTTATTCAATTATTTTGAACAATTGAATTTATTGGATATTCTGTTGCAGGATATGCTGTAGGATAAAAAGCTTGCCCCTCACATTAGACGCACTGATCGTATTGGATGCCATTTACCGCAATGGCAGTTTTGCCGCGGCAGCCGATGCGTTGCACCGCGTGCCATCGGCTATCAGTTATACAATACAAAAACTGGAACAAGACCTGGATGTGCCGCTATTTGACCGGCGTGGTCACCGTTCTGTCCTCACCGCAGCCGGACAGGCATTATTGGAAGAGGGGCAACAGTTATTAAGCAACGTTGATCGTATCGAAAATCACGTTAAACGCATCGCGACCGGCTGGGAAACCCGTCTCAGCATCGCAGCTGACAACCTTATTCAAATTTCACCTGTTTTATCTGTCATTGATGCCTTTTACAAGAAATGTCCGCCAACAACTCAAATACATCTATCTCGCGAAGTGCTTAGCGGGACCTGGGACGCCCTCATCGCCCGACGCGCAGACCTTATTATCGGCGCATCAGGCGAAAGCCCGTCTGGCGGTGGTTACATTTCTCATGCTATCGGCGACATGGAGATGGTTTTTGCTGTCGCGCCCTTCCACCCATTGGCAAAAATCAGTGAACCAATCAAGCAAAAAGACATCTTAAATTACCGCGCAATCGCCGTTGCTGATACCTCACAAAGCTTACCGATGCGCACCTCAGGACTATTAACCGGCCAACAAGTATTAACGGTCTCGGATATGAATAGCAAACTTGAAGCACACTGCATGGGCCTGGGCGTGGGCTATTTACCTTTAAGTTACGCGCAAGCAGCCATTGACGATAATTTACTGGTTAAGAAGCAGGTAGAAGAGCAGCACCATGCGGGAAAATTACATATTGCGTGGCACAGCGACCACCGAGGAAAAGCGTTACAATGGTTTATTACACAACTGCAAAACAAAGATATTATTAAGCGACTAATTTTTAGTGGAACAGACCCAATAAAATAACTATCATACAATGAATCCAACTCCCGAAGTACCTGTATTATCAGAGGTCCCTATTTTAGAAGTCAAAAACCTCGAAAAACAATACCCCGGTGTTAAAGCCGTCGATGGCATTTCTTTCTCCATCAAAGAAGGCACGTGTTTTGGCTTGTTAGGCCCAAATGGTGCAGGTAAAACAACCACGGTTGAAATAATGGAAGGCATTACCAAACAAACATCCGGTGAAGTACTTTATAAAGGCGCACCTATCGGCAAAAAATTTAAACAGGAAGCCGGTATTCAATTTCAATCAACTGCGCTGCAAGATTTTTTAACAGTTAAAGAAACATTACAATTGTTTAAACGATTATACGAAACCTCCATGGATCTGGATGAATTAATCGGCATTTGTGCATTACGTGAATTTTTAGATCAGGATTCCCGTCTACTCTCAGGGGGACAAAAACAACGATTATTATTGGCTATCGCGTTGATTAACGATCCCAACATTGTTTTTCTGGATGAACCCACAACGGGCCTTGACCCGCAGGCACGGAGAAACTTTTGGGAACTGATCAATACAATCAAAAAACAAAATAAAACGGTCATCCTGACAACACACTATATGGAAGAAGCATCCGAATTGTGCGATGAAATCGCGATAGTCGACAAAGGAAAAATAATCGCAATTGGTACACCAAATGAATTATTAAAAGCTCACTTTAATGATGTTCTTCTGCAAATACCCGAAGAAGAGTTTATCAGCGATTTGGAAAAAAACAATTTCAAAGTTTCGCGCAAACCAGGACAAGTTATTATTCATACCGAAAACGTGCATGAAACCTTACGAATACTTGGTGAACATAATGTGGATCTTTCACGCCTGGAAATACGCTCACGTAACCTGGAAGATTTATTCCTGGAACTCACTGGCAAAGATTTGCGCGCATGAATAGATTTCTGGCAGTGTTGCATGCAAGAAACATCGAATTTTTTCGGGATAAATCTGCGTTGTCCTGGAATATTATTTTACCCTTTTTTCTTGTTTTTGGGTTTGCATTTATTTTTTCAGACGAAGACCGAGAATTATATAAAGTAGGCATATATGATCACTCAATCAAGGCGCTGCAATCGCAAACTGATTTTTTCAATATAAAATATATTGAATTTATAAATGTTACCGACCTGGATAACGCTATCAGTAAAGTCAAACACCACCAACTTGATATGCTCATTCATGCCGAAGAAAATATTCACTATTGGATTAATTCCAGTTCAAGCAAAGGACACATTCTCGAACGTGTGCTAAAAGGGAGCGAACTCGATAAAAAACACCTGCTGAATTATGAAAAACAAACCGTAGACGGACAAGAGGTACGTTATGTCGATTGGGTTTTACCCGGCATCCTGGCGATGAATATGATGTTTAGTTGCCTGTTTGGAATCGGTTATGTCATTGTACGATACAGAAAAAATGGCGTATTAAAACGCTTAAAAGCCACGCCGTTAACCGCATTGGAGTTTATCACTGCACAGATCCTGTCCAGATTAATGCTAATCGTTGTTGTAACAGGAATCGTCTTTTTTGGTAGCGATATTTTTATTCAATTTCATATGGTCGGTTCCTATTTTTTATTATTTTTTGTTTTCACATTAGGGGCTTTCTCATTAATTTCACTGGGGCTGGTGGTGGCCGCAAGAACCACCAGCGAAGAACTGGCAAATGGCGTGCTTAATCTTCTATCCTGGCCAATGATGATATTTTCCGGCGTCTGGTTTTCATTGGAAGGATCTTCAAATGCAGTCATCGTCATCTCTCAATTTATGCCGCTCACCCACATAATCGACGCAGCGCGTGCCATTATGAATGATGGTGCAGGCATCATGGACATATACCCCAACCTGCTCGCGCTGACCGTGATGAGCATCTTTTTTCTGATTATTGGGGCAATGAGCTTTCGTTGGGAAAGGTAGCTTGACAACTTAACCACTGTTGGTATTAATTAGAAATACTTCGTAACACCGATAGAAAAAATAGTGAAATTCTCATCGGATTTAAAATTAGTCGCATCGGATTTAAACGTAAATTGATTTCGTTTGACGCTAACAAAATAAGACATGGTCTTTTGAAAATCAGCAGACCATTTCGCGCCAAAACTAAAACCAGATGTGCTGCCAAAATCAGAATTAGAGCCAAGACTGTCAGTTAGCTTGTCTTTACCATCCAGGCGGGCAAAGGCGATACTGCCGCTGATATTACCAGTACGCATTGGGTAATCATAGTTGATGCCAATAAAAGGCCCGCTTTCTGTCAATTCCTCATCGAGAAATACCACTGCTGGAATCACAACAACATTAATAAACTCGACCTGGGTTTCACCTGATAAAAACCCGCCGAACACAGAAAGTGATTCATTTAATCGGTAACCCGCAGTTATATTCAAGTCTGTTCTTGAAAATTCAAGATCAGCCTGGCCACTGCTAATTGAAGCATTGTCAATGGAAGTACCATAACTCAGAGATAAATACAGCTTATCCATCGCGCTGTTTAATGCGATGTCCAATGTATTAAAGACAGGATTGACAGGCAGATTGTCACCTACCTCAAATTTCAGGCTTTTGTTATTCAATGAAACAGCCGTACTAAAAGACAGTTGATCCCAGGGTAACCGATCCCAAAAACTATCTTTGCCAGCAACAGGCGAGCTAATAAATAGAAGAATAATGCTAACCAAACTCACTTTAGTGGTATTCATTATGTACCCCAGAATTTATTTTTTTTATTACGTTAAGCAACGTAGCGTATACTATATATACAGCTCATAGTCTTGCATATGTGACTCAGATGGCATACAAAGCTGTGTTATCATGTCACTCACTGCAAAGTCAAGTTTAAGCTACCGGGTACAAACAATATATTTTTGTATTGTATTTATTAACATACCATTCGGCCAGGCTCGCGTATAGTAGCGGTTACAAAAGATCAGGTTTGAACATGAATAAAAACAACAGCGATAATTATCACCATCATTCCAAGCTTATCTCTATTTTACTTGGCATTCTATTTCTTGTTGCATGTGACAGCAATAATAACAGAATCGATAGCATCACCATCTCCAGCAGCTCTGATATTAATGTTGTTGAAAATACAACTGACACACTCCACACTGTAAAGACTCAAGGCCAACTACTCAGATTGGTTTCGTATACCCTCACGGGTGGAGCAGACCAGTCTCACTTTAATATTAATCAATTTACCGGCGAGTTAAGTTTTAATACTCCTCAGGACTTTGAAGCACCCACTGACAGCGATAATAATAGTACCTATCAGGTTGAGATAACGGTCAGTGACAATGTAAACACGGCGACGCAAGTGCTGACAGTCACGGTAACGGATGAATTTGATTTTCGAATAGCTTCAACCGACGTGAAGACTATCGAATTTGACTGGACGGCCCTCTCGACACCCGATGGTGAAGCGACATTTTATAGATTATTCGTCAATCCTGATGGCGAATCGGGGTTTACTCTTTTGCAAGATAATCTAGTGGGTGTCAGTCATCGTATCAGCGTGCCAGTGCATTTGACTGATTGGGTGAACGCTCGTTATATGCTTGAGGCTCATAGCAGTGCAGGACTATTGAACACAACCCCCGTGATTGCGATTAAGCAGGCCATGCTGACCGTGATTGGCTATTTTAAGGCCTCGAATACAGATGCAAATGATGAGTTTGGTGGCTCGGTCTCATTAAGCAGTGATGGTGCCACGCTGGCGGTGGGGGCTCGTTTTGAGGACAGAGCAGGCGCGGTATATGTGTTTACACGCAGCGGCATCAGTTGGAGCCAACAGGCGTATATCAAAGCCTCGAATACAGATGTAAATG
>CAZZJI010000032.1:0-39819 GCA_964654485.1 uncultured Gammaproteobacteria bacterium
ATGAATCACTTCACGTTTATATTCTTTTAACAGGCTGACCAAATCATATTCAGGATGCCCCTGAAAATAAATAACGCGAAAAAGATCCTCGCTCACGGCTAAATGTACACCTGCTTCCCTGCTCTCTACCAACACATGTAAACCGGCTTGCTCAAATTGATCTCTACTAATTTCGTTGAACCGGGAATGAGGTACATCAAATAGTGTATTCACATCACTTACTAGAGGATGCTGCCTATCGATTACACGATGATGAAATACACCCCAACGTTTTTTTGATAATTTCCGGCGTTTTTGCGCATGGCGAAATTGAAGAACGGCATGAGTCGCCAGACAGGAACACAATGTTGACGTGACATTTGTATAAGCCCAATCAACCACTTCAATTAACGGTTCCCAAAATGGCTCCATCGCCAAATCAGGTTGTGTAACATTCGCACCGGTAATAATTAACGCGTCCAGACCCGTTTTTTTTATATCATCAAACGATTCGTAGTATTTATCGATATACTCAACAACGTCCTGCCCTCGACTCAACCCGCTTAATGTAAAGGGATGCACATAGAATTGCGCTATCTGATTGCTACCGCCAATTAAACGAAAGAATTGTCGTTCAGTTGCCGACAACGCTGCATCCGGCATCATATTCAATAAACCAATATGAAGCTCGCGAATATCCTGGTGGCGAGCACGGCCAGGCTCAAGAATATTTTCTCCTTCCTGTTTTAAACGCTTAAAAGTCGGCAAATTATTATGTGCTACTAAAGGCATGTTGAAATCACCTAATTAATTAGAAAATGAATACAATTCGTTAGAGACCCTCTGTTCACATTAGTTCACGAAAGCTTAGGTTTGGTCACGCGCTATCGCCCGCTCGACTAAGGCGACAAAATCAGCTTCATCGCTCACTTTCGCAAGTTCATCTGTGGAAACAGAATAACCATATTTTTCCGCGATCGACTCATATCTTGGCACACGCGCGGCAAATAGCCGTGGAAAAACCCAACGCACAAATTCATCAGGATCAATCATTGCCACATAGGAGAGGTCATTTTCCTCAGTATAAATAGAAATTTGCTCGTCTAGAAATTTTTCCCGGTAATAAAGCGGTTTAGGACTTTTCCTTGCTCGCTCAAAAAGTCTGGTTTCATCTTCTTTAGTCGCTTTGATATATAAAAAAAGTGTATGTTTATCTAATACCTGGATAACATTATCATCATCCAACTCACATACGCTGCCACCAGCATCATTAATAAAGTGTTTATATCCATATATTGATTGCGCTTTATGAATAAAATCTGATACATCAAGCATAGCGGCAATTTCTGCTTCACGGTGCAGTGACTGTCTGCGCTTAAACTCAGCAAGCGGCAAGCCACCCAAATCGGGATTACCTACTTTACTTAAAAACGAGGCCACAGGTTTTAGATTATGCACTGATATGTTGTTACAAATATAAATAGAATCCGAACGTAAGAGATCCTTTAAAAAAGGGACTTGCATAGCCTGCTGTTTGATATTATCAAGTATAGGTTCGTCTAAATAACGAGTACCTATGCGATAATCACCCGAATAGTGGAACCATTCATTACCCATTAACATATTAGATAATCTTGTTTTTCCAACACCAGACATACCCAGGAGCGTAATG
Organism: uncultured Gammaproteobacteria bacterium; assembly: GCA_964654485.1. Classification (GTDB taxonomy): domain Bacteria; phylum Pseudomonadota; class Gammaproteobacteria; order SG8-11; family SG8-11; genus JAADIM01. Next base: position 1,652 of record CAZZJI010000032.1, read on the forward strand.
CATTTATTCTCCCATGCTTTGAATTCTTCAACAGATAATTTCAATTAACCACTCCACTTGCAAATTAAATTATATTGTGCAGATTCTAGAGAAAAAAGTGCAGCAGTACCAATCATTTATTTGGAAAAGCAACACTTTACTCAATATTTATCATAGAATATTATTTATAATACTTTCATGCATTTACACTCATACATTTACACGTGCACATTTAGATATGGTGTTCATTTTAAGTTTTTGTATCAGATGCTATGCAGGGATAGTATATCAAGCTACGGAACGTAATCGTATTAGCGCACTCTATACGATATAGATAACCATAAATGAAAAGCAAGCCAAATCAAAACATGTTTAAAAATTTAAAACATAAAATTAGTTGGAAACTAAGCTCGTTTTTCAAAACGAACTTAGTTTCCACTATTCGCTTTCATTGGCATACGACAGAATGGACTGGCTATTTATTAATATTACTTGGTGGTATTTTTTTTATTGCGGTTGCTTACATGATCTCCCAAATGATTACGATAAAAAATGACACACATGAAATTCAATGTTTGGCAACCAACATATACCATGAAGCCAGAGGAGAACCTCGTCCTGGAAAATATGCGGTGTCTGTGGTGACCTTAAATCGGGTTAAATCTAAAAATCACCCTGATAATGTTTGTCAGGTAGTTTATCACCAAGTATGGAGCAAAAAGCGTAAGCGATATATCGCCGCATTTTCGTGGACAGCACAAAGCCCTAACCCGAAAATTGAGCCTAAAGCATGGCGAGAGGCACTTCGAATTGCAAAAGAAACGTATTACGACAACGACATTAAAAGCAAAGTGAAAGATGCACTATTTTATCACGCAGACTATGTCAAACCACGCTGGGCAAAGAACAAAATAAAAATCACCAAGATCGGACGTCATATTTTTTATGAATAGACGACAACGATGTGAATAAACATACTCAGTTAAGAACCCTCTGTTTGCGGATCAAATTTACTGAAAAGTGCTTTAGATTCTGTGCGTTAGACGTTCCTAGCAGGTTCAACTAATTTGTTAGGGTATTGTATCCGCATATAAACTGCGCATTTATTAATCAAATTGCGTATATACAAATTGTAGATTATGTTAAATATATAACGTAAAATTTTAGATTACGCATTTAGATTCGATGCTGAAATTCGCTAAAAAAATTTCAAGGGCACAAAGTAATGAAGCTATTCGAGTGGATTACTGGGAATCGGCAACAAAAGGAAAATCCTCCACAATATTCTCTATGGGACCCTCTATGGGGAAATGAGAAGCAAATGGTGTCACCCGAGAGGGATGAACTTGCTTCGCGTCTGACACTTTATGGCCACAGTACATGTGTTTATTGTCGTGAAGTAAGTGACGTTATTGATCAACTCGGAATCAGTATAAAAATAAGAAATACATTCAAATACCCGGAATACAAACAAGACCTGGTGATTGGAGGGGGCAAAACAACTATTCCTTGCCTAAGAATTGCGTTTCAATATGGAAACGAACTCTGGTTGTATGATTCTGCATCTATTATAGATTTCCTGGAACAAAGTTTTCCTCACAAAAATAATGAAGAGATGCCATTAGAAAGTGAGTATTGATTTTACCTGAACACCCTTACTCTCACCTTCGCTTTCACCTTCAATACGTCTAAATTAATAAATAGGGCTTGACCATTAGTACTTGTTAGTACTATCATAACTCATACAATTCGAAATTGATTATGGAAATAATGATGGCAAAAACAGAGATACTCACCAGCAAGACTGCCGCAAAACAAGCTTTTTTACCGGTATTACGCGAATTGGTAAATGCCTATCAGGCATTCACCATTTATGATGCCGCAAATTTACGGCACTTTGAGCTAACCACGCCGCAAGCAGATGTGCTATTTACTCTGGGCAATACACAGGGGATGACGTTCAAGGAAATCGGAGACAGTACCTTAATCACTAAAGGTACATTAACCGGTGTTATCGACAGGCTTGAAGAAAAAAAATTGGTCACACGCGTACCCGCTGCAGATGACAGGCGATGTATGCGAGTTGTGTTAACAAAAAAAGGTGAGCAAACGTTTGAAAACGTATTTCCAAAGCATATCGCTCACTTAAAAATACGATTTGATCGTCTAAATAAATCAGAACTAGAAGTAATCAGAGAGAGCTTAAAAAAGATTCGTAGTTTATTTTAGTTTTTTTTAACCAAATAGTACTAATAAGTACTATCAATCAACCCGCAATGGAGGACAGTAATATGATCAATAACTCAGCATCTTATGCTGCATTTATTCTACGCATTAGCCTGGGCAGTATGTTTATCGCACATGCCTTGTTAAAACTACTGGTATTTACTTTACCAGGCACGGTACAGTTTTTTACGTCTGTCGGCCTACCAGGCGTATTAGCATACATCGTATTTGTGGCCGAGCTAATTGGCGGCCTTATGCTGATAACTGGATGCTATAGTCGTTGGGCATCACTCATGCTAATACCTGTTTTATTGGGTGCGGCATTCGTACACTGGCCAAATGGATGGATATTTTCTAATCCAAATGGGGGGTGGGAATACCCCGTCTTCCTCACGGCGATGGCGGTAGTGCAAGCGCTGTTAGGCGATGGCGCTTATTCTCTAAAGCCTTTTGTGCAAAAACTCATACCAACACATGCCACAGCGTAATTAACCAGTTATATTTAAGGTATAGGCCAGGATCAAAACCGGGGCAGCGTTTGCACGTGGCCCCGGTTTTGAGGTGATTGCACCGCTATATGTTGCAAATACGTTCTAATAAAAATAGAATCCATCTACCAAAGAGGCTGTCTGAGAACAAAGAACCTCTTAGTTCTTAACTAGTTTGTGTAGAATATACATTAGGACAGCTAACATACTGGAATAATAAATGCGCGTAGATTTTCAAATAACCTTATTTTTATTGTGTTTAATAGTGTTTGATACCGCAATTGCAAAATGTGAGGACCCACCTGCACATAAGGTGAACTGGTATGGTTGCGATCTATCTAATAGAGATTTATCAGGAAAAGATTTGCGTGAAGCCATTCTTAATAGCGCCAATCTGAACAATGCCAATTTGAGCAATTCAAACCTGACAGGCGCAGATTTGGGTCTCGCCAATTTAGTCAACGCTGATTTTTCCGGCACCCGCCTGATAAAAGCCAGACTGGTACGCTCTAAACTAAATGGCGCTATTTTTAATAATACGATTATCACCAAGGCTCGTTTTGATCGCGCTGACATGCAAAATATAAGCATGAATTCAGTTGATGGCAAAGAAGCACATTTTTACAACGCAAATCTTTCCGGCGCTGAACTAGTAAAAAGCAATTTTGACAACGCCAATTTTGAGCAGGCAAACCTGAGTAACGCAAACCTGAGCGAATCCAGTTTTAACTCAGCAGACTTTTTTGAAGCCAATATGGAAAGTGTCAATTTGCAAAATGCCAGCTTGATAAAAGCCAAGCTAGAGAATTGCCTGTTAACGCAAGCTAACTTTTCACAAGCTGATTTCACTAAAGCAAGTCTGGCCAATTCAGACTTAACCAGCGTCACATTAACAGGCACTATTCTTTCTAATACCACATGGTTCAACAGGAAACGCTGTAAACCCAAATCTATTGGCGAATGCTTATAACAAAAATTATTGCAAATCTTTAAACAACTATATAATTAAAACGTCACGCCCACAGCAGTTAAATCATCGCCGTCTTCTTCATAATTTACGGTAATCATTCCGTTTGCACCTTTCAAACCAGTGATTATTTCAGAACTTTCTGCGATGAAAGTAATCGGACTCTTTGTTTCCGCATCACGAATAGTAAATGTCATCTTTTTTTCATCTACTGACAATACTTTACCGATATGTGTATTTGGACCAGCAGCATCACACGCCCATGTGATCACAGGAAAAATTAATGCACCGAAGACGATTGCGATTTTCAAAATAGATTTTTTGTTTGTCACTTTGCGAACTCCTATTATCCACACCCTAGCATTATTAAAAAGAATAGTTTAAAAAACATACTTTACCAAAAAAACGTATGACAAACTACAAATTGCTTATTTCACATACACAATTCGGCCTTTCAATGAATTAGAACACGCAGCTTGAAATTCGTTTCATATTCAACTAAATAAAGTAGAGGGACTGTTTGCTAAAATAAGCCCCTTACTATCCTTATGATATTTATGGATTAATTATAAAACGACGAATTCATGAAAAACAAAAATAATTATTTACTTACAACACTTTAGAAACCTGAAAAAAGGACGAAATCATATTAGAACTTATCTAAAAAAATCCAAACGTAAATTATATTAATTCTAAAATTTACTAATAAACAACTTGTGAGGTTTCATTATGGATCTTGAAGCGCTAAAAGAAGAACTGGAAGGCTTATCAGAAAAAGAGTTGTTTCGATACCTCAGAAAATTGATCTGCAAATCGCTCGCCGAACTGGAACATCCCAAAGAGGAAACCAATGAAGTACTTGATATGGTTTATTCGGAATGTCAAATGCGTGGTAAAGAACGCTTATATGACAAAACATTTGAATCTGTTTCTAAAAACCCTGAAATTTGTGACATAAACGACATCGCAGCTGACGTAGCCTAAGTACCCCCTTATTTTAACCCTTTACTTTTAAGGGCCGCTCTATAAACCCGCCTTTTCTGCCTGGATTATCACTTCATGCTGCTCCAGTTGCCCAGCCCCGTCAAAAGCATCTTTGGGCATCGGGTTTTGATGGGCCACTTTAAAATCCTCACTTTTCACCCAATTTTCAAATGCGGATTCATTCTCCCAAGTGGTTAAAACAATATAGGGACTGCCCTCTTCTTTCGGTTTTAGTATTTGTATGCGAATAAAACCCGGTTGCTTATCTATCTGGCCCGCTCTGTTTTTGAACCGTTGTTCAAACATGGATTCAAATCCAGAAGCAACAGGTATCCTGTTTGCGACGATATATTGCATATTTTCTCCTTATCTGCTTAACCTAACAACAGTCAATCAACCCATAGCCGTGCATTTCTAAACATCCGTATCCAGGGACTATGCTCTCCCCATTCCTGAGGATGCCAGGAATGCTGAACCGTACGAAAAACCCGTTCTGGATGGGGCATCATAATAGTAAATCGACCATCCTTGTTCGTCAGTCCGGTAACGCCCAGCGGGGATCCATTGGGATTCGCTGGATATTTTTCTGTCACCAAACCATGATTGTTTACAAACCTTAACGCAACAATTTTTTCTTCCAGTAAATCTTCTGCGGATTCATATTCATTGTACTTGGCCCTGCCCTCGCCATGTGCGATGACAACAGGCAGGCGTGAACCTTCCATGCCACTAAAAAAAATCGATGGCGTTGCAAGCACTTCCACTAGCGACAAGCGTGCTTCAAATTGCTCCGAACTATTCCTAATAAAACGTGGCCATTTTTCTGCGCCCGGAATAAGTTCCTTCAACACGGATAACATTTGGCAGCCGTTACAAATACCCAAGCCAAAACTGTCCTCTCTGTCAAAAAACGATTCAAATTCATCTCTTGTCTGGTTATTAAACAATATTGATTTCGCCCATCCACCACCTGCACTCAACACGTCACCATAAGAAAAACCGCCACAAGCAACCAATCCTTTGAAATCTTTTAATCTTACACTGCCATTGATAACATCGCTCATATGTACATCAACACAAGCAAAGCCCGCGCGATCAAATGCAGCCGCCATTTCAACATGCCCATTTACGCCTTGCTCACGTAATATGGCCATCTTTGGCCTTTGCCTTTTGTTAAGATAAGGGGCGGAAACATTTTCTTCTATATCAAATGTCAATTGTACATTTAAACCTGGATCCGTCCTATCCAAAACAAGGTCGTACTCCTGCTGAGCGCATTTTGGGTTATCCCGTAGCGCTTGCATGTGCCAGCTGGTTTCGCACCAGATACGCTGAAGTTCAATACGACTTTCAGCCAGAACGGTGTGTTGAGCAAAATTAAATACGATACGGTCACTATCATTAGGTTGGCCAATAACAAAACTGTGTTTACCCAAGCCTGCATCGTGTAACCAGGAAAGCACCTCATCAGAATCACAATGTCGCACTTGAATCACCGCACCCAATTCTTCATTGAATAGGGCAGCTTTGTACTCATCCCCCAAATCATCCAGCATAACGGTCACACCACAATGCGCTGCAAATGCCATTTCACAAATACAGGCAAACAAGCCGCCGTCCGAGCGATCATGGTAAGCCAATAACAATCCCTTATTATTGAGTGATTGAATAACACTGAAAAATGATTTCATCGCCAATGGGTCATCCAAATCCGGTGGATGATGGCCGATTTTTTTATACACCTGAGTTAAAGCTGATCCACCCAGTCTGTTATGGCCCTTACCTAAATCGATAAGAATCAAATCGGTAGCGTCATGGCCCAAGTCTGTTCGTAACTGGGGCGTTAATGTCTTACGGCAATCGATTACCGGTGAAAAAGCGGAGATAATCAATGATAACGGTGCCGCCATTTGCTTTTTCTGGGTACCATCTTGCCATAGGGTTTGCATCGACATTGAGTCTTTACCAACGGGTATGGCAATACCCAACTGTGGGCACAGTTCCAAGCCAACGGCTTTCACCGCGTCAAACAACCCCGCATCTTCACCCTCATAGCCAATAGCGGCCATCCAGTTTGCAGACAGCTTGATGTCTGATATTGAATCAATGCTTGCGGCAGCAATATTTGTTAACGCTTCACCCACCGCCATTCTTGCTGATGCGGCATGGTGTAATAAAGCAATCGGCGTACGTTCGCCAATGGCCATCGCTTCCCCCGTGACAACATCAAAACTAGTCGTGCTCACCGCCACATCCGCAACGGGTACCTGCCATGGACCCACCATTTGATCGCGTGCAACCAGTCCTGTCACACTGCGATCACCAATCGTAATCAAAAAACCCTTACTGGCAACAGTGGGCAAACGTAAAACACGCTGCGCGGCGTCTTTAGTATTGATATTTTCAAGGTTGAATTCTTCTTTTTGAAACGAATGATGCCGCACTTCGCGTAACATTTTAGGCGGCTTGCCAAACAGCACATCCATGGGTATATCAATAGGTGTATTATCAAAACAACCATCACCGAGAACTAATCTTGCCGGCTCTTCTTGCAGTGCTTCACCTACGACTTCATATGGGCAGCGCTCTCTTTCGCAAATAGCCTGAAAAGTGTCGATTTGATCTGCTGAAATCGCCAATACATAGCGCTCCTGCGATTCGTTACACCATAGCGCCAGAGGGGACATACCATTATCGGCACTGGGTATCATTCTCAACTCAAACCGTCCACCGCAACCACTGTCGTTGATCAACTCTGGAATCGCGTTTGACAAGCCACCGGCACCGACATCATGAATTGAGGTAATGGGGTTTGCATCGCCCATCTGCCAGCAACGGTCGATCACTTCCTGGCATCGGCGTTCCATTTCCGGGTTACCACGCTGTACCGATGCAAAATCCAGGTGCTCACTGCTTTGCCCGGACGCCATCGACGATGCTGCGCCTCCCCCGAGACCGATCAACATACCCGGCCCACCTAAAACAACGATTTGTGTACCAGAAGGTATATTGTTCTTCTCGACATCTTCGCGTCGAATATTTCCCAGACCACCGGCGAGCATGATAGGTTTGTGATAACCGCGTAATGAGTTTCCCTTGGGGTCTGCAACGGTTTCTTCATAGGTTCGAAAATAACCACAAATATTGGGCCGACCAAATTCATTGTTAAACGCTGCCGCACCGATAGGTGCTTCGATCATAATATCCAGAGCAGACGCAATATGTGCGGGTTTACCGTGGTCGGTTTCCCATGGTCGTTGTGCGTTAGGCAGGCGCAGGTTAGACACCGAAAAACCTGTCAGACCCACCTTGGGCTTGGCGCCTCGACCTACCGCGCCTTCGTCCCTGATTTCCCCACCTGAACCCGTAGCCGCACCAGGAAAGGGCGAAATAGCGGTTGGGTGATTGTGGGTTTCGACTTTGATTGCAATATGGCATTGCTCCTCAAAGTATGAATATTCGCGCTCGTTATTCGGAAAAAAGCGACCCGCCTTACTGCCGGTAATAACGGCTGCGTTATCTTTGTAGATTGAAAGCAAGCCTTGTGGGGCGCATTTTGATGTATTTTTTATCATTGCAAATAACGACAGATCTTTTTTATCCCCATCAACCACCCAATCAGCGTTAAATATCTTGTGCCGACAATGCTCAGAATTAGCCTGCGCGAACATCATCAGTTCCACGTCGGTGGGATTACGTTTAAGCAATGTAAAATTTTCAAGTAGATAATCTATTTCATCAGAGGCCAAAGCCAAGCCAAGCTCTTTATTTGCTTGATCCAATGCCGCGCGACCATTCATTAAAACATCAACAGATAATAATGGCTTGGGTTCGGTGGACAAAAACAGGCTGTCTGCTTCATCCGCCGATGAAAATACAACCTCTGTCATGCGATCGTGAATTAACGACTGGATTTGCAGCTGATCATGATCACAAATTTCACCCGACGGGTGAGCAAATGCATAAGCGATGCCGCGCTCAATACGTTTGACTTTATGCAATCCACAGTTATGAGCGATATCCGTGGCTTTACTTGACCAGGGTGATATCGTGCCAGGCCTGGGTGCCACCCAACACACTATGTCAGGGAGTATAGTGTCGGGGAGTATAGGATCGACGAGATCAGCATCGGGGATATCTTCGTTTGCAGCACTGCTACTGTCATAAATAACACAATCATCTGCGGCATAGTCCAGAAGCGTTTGCAAACGTCGCATATCATCTGCCAAGAGGGAATACTCAATATCTATAAAATGCACATAACGGGCAGTGATTTTTTCAACATCCGGGCAAAATTTAACAATCGTTTTGAGTAATTTTTCTATACGAAATGTGGATAATGCCAGCGGACCAGAAAGCTGAATCATTGTTTTCTCTAGTGAATAAAATCAAACAATTAATGGTTAAAAACAGTGCTAGTACACCGTCAAGGCTATTTTGACGGTGTACTAGTTAAATTTCTACACCTAACCTTGATGCAACTTCTTCATATGCCTCAACAACGCCACCGAGACCTTGTCTAAACCGGTCCTTATCCAGTTTTTCTCGTGTCGTTACGTCCCATAATCGGCAACCATCAGGTGTAAACTCATCACCTAATACAACTTGATCATTAAACCGACCAAATTCCAATTTGTAGTCAACCAATAATAATCCGGCATCTAAAAATAATTTTTTAAGTATCTCATTTACTTTAAGTGTCAACGTTTTCATTTGAGCCACGTCATCCTCACCGGCCCATCCGAAAGACTGGATATGGTAATCGTTTATCATGGGATCATGTAATTCATCATTTTTTAGGAAAAACTCGAACAACGGCGGCGAGACGTCGATTCCTTCTTTAATTCCCAAACGTTTACATAAACTACCAGCAGCGATATTTCTAACAACGCACTCGATTGGAAACATATCGAGCTTCTTAACCAACGACTCTTCGTCAGATAGTTTTTTTTCAAAATGTGTTGGGATACCAGCCTGTTCAAGCTTTTCCATTATAAAAGCATTAAATTTATTATTCACCTTACCCTTACGCGCTAATTTTTCCACTTTTTCACCATCAAAAGCGGAGGTATCATTGCGGAAAAATAAAATCAACTTTTGCGCATCATCGGTTAAATAAACTGATTTCGCTTTGCCTGAATATAATTCGTCTCTCTTTTCCATTGTCGCCTCTGGCACTCTGTCAAATTAATATTAGTATTGATAGGTTATTTACTGAAGATGATTAATTATTTTATTCAACAAACTTGTCGCTTTTTCTTCAGAAGAAAACTTTCCATCCGGATTTCGTACTGTTATATGTGTAGATGAACCTTCATCTCGCAAAACGACTTGAAGATTTGGCGACTCCTTTGTGTCGCTGGAAAACCAACTGGAAAACCATCCCTTCTCCTCTTCTTTTAACTCCTCATCTTTCAGCACGTCTTTAAACCTTAGGTGATACGTGCCAACAGAACGATCTCTGTCTTCAATAATAAAATCCATTCTATCCAGTATTAATCCAATACGCCGCCAGACATGTGCAAACTCGATATCGATTTTTAATGTCGGGTGACCAGACTCATCTTTAATCAGCGTTGCGATATTTAGATGCTGATTGGTCGACGCAAGTGACGCATTAAGTTTTTTTCGTTCATTTCCCAAATAAGCGAACATTCGAGCTAACATCTCCGCTTCCAATTCAACGTCAGTAGGGCGCAATTTCCATACAATCAGTTTTCCATCCGTCAGCAACTCAACACCACGATGTGTAAGAAATACTTCTGTTGTTCCTGCCTGCTCCCCTCTATCCAAACGAACCCGGTACTTCTCCCTGGTCGGCACCGCATATATTTTTGAATCTATCACATCCTGTTCTGCCACCTTCTTCTTGCTTTCTGCTTGCCCTTCCAATGGCAAATTGTTTCGCTGCTGTTTCCAGTCTGTTTCAATTAAACCAATAACCGGATCTTCAAGACTTAATTTAAAATCGTTTTTTAGCCAAAAATCCCGTATCCATGGCCAGATATTTCGTGGTTCACCCTGTAAAACCAACCAACGCTGTGCGCCATCTCTTGCAATTTTAATATGCTCCTGGACAGGCAATACTGGCAAATTTAGTTGTGTATCTTCGCATGGACAGGCTGAGCTATTCTTAACAAGACTAGCCGCCATTCCTTTATCCGGCTCGCTATCCAAAAATGACAAGTCGTCCTGAGTGGATGGTTTTGTTAAATCTGGCGGTACTTCCAGCGGCATACCAAAACTACTTTCTTCATAAACAAGTCGCGCCGGATTACTACACGCTTGCGACAACAAAATAAAAGCCACAGCCAAACTTGCCTTAGCTATATAAGAAGCTACATAAGCAAAGTCAACATAGGAAAGATTTTTACTTCTAATAAATATATTTTTCATTAAACTTTAACACCCGACTTTCGCATTGCATGCAAAACTGTTTCCTCCAAATGACTCGACAACGGAATAAGAGGCAAACGAATACCCGTTGATATAAACCCCATTCGATGAATAGCCCATTTTACGGGTATAGGATTAGATTCAGTAAAAAGTGCCTCATTTAGTGGCGCGAGCTGCTTATTAATTTCTTCTGCCGCAGTTCGGTCACCCGCCAGTGCAGCAGCGCACATATCATGCATCGCCCTGGGTACAATATTGGCGGTAACTGAAATATTCCCTTTTGCTCCAGATAAAATTAATTCCATTGCGGTTGCATCGTCGCCGCTGTAGACCTCAATTCGATCACTGCAACGGTCTAATATTTCGCGGCATCGTTGCACGCTACCAGTCGCCTCTTTAATACCAATAATATTTGAAATATGAGACAAACGTTCTACCGTCTCTGGCAACATATCGCAAGCGGTCCTGCCAGGTACATTATAAAGAATCTGTGGAATAGCAACTGCCTCAGCAATGGCTTTGTAATGCTGGTACAGACCTTCCTGAGGTGGTTTATTATAGTAAGGTGTCACTAACAAAGCCGCGTCCGCACCGGCAGACATCGCGCATTTTGTAAAAAAAATGGCTTCAGTTGTTGAATTTGCGCCGGTACCCGCAATGACAGGAATTCTTCCGTTAACCATTTCAACGGTCTGTCTAATCACTTCACAATGTTCTTTCGCATCCAAGGTTGCTGATTCTCCCGTGGTACCCACCGAAACAATAGCGTCAGTAGCATTTTCAACGTGAAATTCAACCAGCTTTTGTAAACCGTCCTGATCAAGCGACCCATCCCCGTTCATAGGGGTAATCAGGGCCACCATACTGCCGTGAAACATGTATCTTCTCCTAACGCCAAATAACGCTAATGATTGCTGAATCTACCTTGAATAATACCAAGTTTCGAATGGTACGTGCGCAGGAGATTAATGACAAGATGAAGCGCCATTTAGATGTACAATACCTGTTAATTTGATTTCGCGGGTTAAATAGAGGCAAAATGAGCAAAAAAGCATCGATCGGAAAAACCGTTCCCAAGTTTGAATTACCCGCCACAGGCGAACAAAACATTAATTTAGCTGCTCTAAAAGGAAAAATGATTGTGCTCTATTTTTATCCCAGAGATAACACCCCCGGTTGTACGCGTGAAGGCCAGGATTTCCGGGATCAGCATCTAAAATTCAAACGTGCTGGTGCAGTCATTTTCGGCATATCCAGAGACAGCATCAAATCCCATGAAAAATTTAAAGAAAAACAGGAATTTCCGTTTGACTTGATCGCAGATGAGGATGAAACACTGTGTAAGCTATTTGATGTTATGAAATTAAAAAATATGTATGGTAAGAAAGTACGTGGTATTGAACGAAGTACCTTTTTAATCGATAGTAAAGGTGTTCTGTCACAAGAGTGGCGAAAAGTCAAAGTCGATGGGCACGTTGATGACGTACTGACGGCAGTAAAGGCCTTAAAATAATAAGCGTTCCTTAACTTTCCTCCTATGCCGCTTCCTTTGAAGAGCCAGAGTTGGAGTCAACGTCCCCAGATGTCCCATCAGGTGGTGATGTTGGCCATGCCGTCAACACTGCCTTCACCAACGTTGCCAGGGGTATCGCAAAAAACACACCAATCACGCCCCACAAACCGCCAAAAAACAGCACTGCCACTATGATGGCAACGGGATGTAAATTAACCGCTTCTGAAAACAAGATAGGCACTAATAAATTACCATCAAGCGCCTGAATAATAGCATGGGCAATAACCAGGTATGCAAATTCGGAAGACCAGCCCCATTGAAAATAAGCAATCGCAATAACCGGAATGGTCACCACCGCTGCGCCAAGATAAGGAACAATGACTGAAATTCCAACCAGCACCGCAAGCAGGAATGCATACTGCAAACCCATTAATGCAAACACGATATAAGTTACCACACCCGCAATGACAATTTCTACAAACTTACCTCGAACATAGTTTCCAATTTGCTGGTCCATTTCATCCCACACTTTGGAAGCCAAACCCCTTTCCTGTGGAAGAAATCCCGCGACCCATTTTATAATCGGATCTTTATCCTTCAAAAGGAAAAAAACCAGCAATGGAACCAAAATCAGATAAATCAAAATGGTGATGATACCGGGTAAGAACGAAATTGATAATGATAAAATCTTTTGCCCCTGCCCTAGTAGCTCTTTACTTATTGCGGCAATAACATCATTCACCTGCTCGGCTGAGACGTAATCTGGATACATTTCTGGCAATTTGTTTAACGCTTCCTGACCGCGACCTAACATATTCGGTAATTCCTGCACTAGCTGCGCAAACTGAGAAGACAACAGTGGCAAGAATCCGAATAACAATAGAATCAACACGAATATAAAAACAACAAACACGATAAATACCGAAACCAAACGCGAAATTTTTAGGCGTTGTAATCCACGCACCAGCGCCTCAAGCAAATATGCAATAACGACACTCGCAAGCAACGGCGCCAACAGTCCCCCTGCGAAAATGACTATGCCAAATCCAAACAGAAGTATTACCGCAAGTATCACAAACTGCGGATCGGCAAATGTACGTTTAAACCATGATTGGAACAAGTCCTTCATTCTTTAATTCCCTTGTTTCTTAATGGGTTGTCAGACACGTCACCCGGATCTGTTTCGTTTTCTTTAATTAATCTATTATTAATTGATTTTTCCGCTGAACTGCCCGCTGAAGCTTCTTTCTCATTTACATACTGTCGATAATTTTGCTGAAAAAAAACCTCAAGTTCGTCTATCACTTCTGACGCCTCACGACCAAAAACAACGTGCTGCGTTACTTTTTCAGACACATCAGAAAGTAACTTGCTTTTATCCAACATTGGATAAGATGCAGATAAACGCTTAATCGCTACAACGATACTTTCTTCCGGGGGACGTATGATGCCGATGGGTTCTTCAATTGTTTTATTTTTAGTAGTACGCTCTACCAAAAACTCCGCATATGAGCTTAACATCTCACGTTCAATTGGCGCTAATGCCTCATACAGACGAATTAATTTTTTTTCACTCTTATTCATCTCTTATTCGGAGTTGCCAGTGACGATCATCATTCAAACGTCGTGGCAAGGATGTATATTGTCTAATCAATTATTATCTAACTAAAATCTAACTAAAGCCAGTATCAACTTTCTGGGGTTGGATGGTCTTCGCAATATTGTCGTGCAAATTCCAACAGTTTCTCCACTGTATGTTGTCGAAATTTCTGTTTTTGATGCACAAAAGAAAATGGGCGTTCCAGTGGTGGATCGAGGTCAATCGCAACCAAAGTCCCTAATTTCAGTTCTTTGTTAAGCGTGGCACGCGATATAATAGTGACGCCGATACCGGCTTCTACAGCGCCTTTAAGTGCTTCCGGGCTACCCAGTTCCATGATGATATTTAATTCACTTGTCGACATACCGACTTGTCCTAAATACGCAAGAATCACTTCACGCGTACCTGAACCCTCCTCCCGGCATATATACGGATATTTCAGTAAATCACGAATATCAAGTATTTCTCTATCTGCTAACTCATGGTTCGGTGGAACTACGGCAACTAACCGGTCTACACGGCACAATTCTACAGCAAGATTTTTATTTGTGACCGCCGCTTCAACGACGCCCAAATCAATCACATTATTCTCAACCATCGCAACGATGCCATCACTATTGGATACTCGCAGCCGCAAATTGACGTCAGGATATTTGGTTTTAAAGTCGCCTAACAAGGCGGGTAACATATATTCTGCAATAGTCGTACTGGCGCCAACAATAAGTATCCCATTCACATCGCCCGTAATTTCTCTGACCGCATTATCCATTTCATTGTAGATTCGAAAAATCGTGTCAGCGTACTCAAACACTCTTTTTCCTGCATCAGTCAAATTAATACGGTTATGAGTACGATCAAACAAGCGCGTATTGAAATACTCTTCAAGTTGACGCACCTGAAATGTCACCGCTGGTTGCGTCATGTGGAGTGATTCAGCCGCCTTGGTAAAGCTCAACAATTTTGCAACAGAATGAAAAACCTGCAATCTTCGATCAGACATAAATAATGTGTCCTAAATTGGCGTGAGAACTCTTCTTGAGACCCCTTCTTAAACGACCATTTGGCCTAGGTTAATTCATAATACCAATTAACACAAAGAATTAATAAGGTTTATTTTGCGTTTTACATTCATCGACGGCTATTCACAAAGCTTGAATTTCAGTTGTTTTGAGCTATGCGGATTGGCCTGTCTGGTTTGCGCTACAGCGGATCTGTTCTATCTGACTGTGGTGTGTATATGCTGTTTATAAAGAAAGGCATAATGTAATACTGGAACAATTAGCAAGGTTAATAACATCGAAACCAAGATGCCAAATATCAATGAAACTGCCAAACCACTAAATATAGGGTCATCAAGAATAAATAAAGCGCCCATCATGGCAGCAAAACCCGTCAGAAAAATTGGTTTTGCACGAACCGCACTGGCATATATCACTGCTTGTTCCATTGGCACGCCCTCAACGATTTGCTGATTTATAAAATCGACAAGCAAAATCGAATTTCTGACGATAATCCCCGCTAAAGCGATCATACCGATCATCGATGTAGCAGTAAAAGGCATTCCAAATAACATATGCCCTGGCATAACACCAATAATCGTTAGCGGTATAGGAGACATTACTATAATAGGAATCAAATAGGAACGAAATTGCGCAGTAACCAGAAGGTAGATAACAATCATACCAACTGCGTAAGCTATCCCCATATCTCGAAAAGTTTCATAGGTTATTTGCCATTCTCCATCCCATTTCAAACTGTTCAGATAACTGTGTTCTGGTTGCTCTAAAAAATACTGTTCAAGGTTAATTTGGCTGTTCTCGTCACTCAATTGATTGGCGATATCAAACATACCATACAGAGGACTGTCGATACTGCCTGCCACATCACCGGTGACAAACGTAACGGGCAACAGATCTTTGTGATAAATCACATGTTCGCGTTGATCTCGACTAATCGTCACAATATCAGACAGCGGTACGAGCTTATTGCTTTTACCCCGCAGCTTTAGTCGAAGAACAGAGTCAATATCTGCTTTTTCAGCAACAGGAAATTCCAGCCGAATGGGTGTTGGAAACTTGCGATTTGCATCGTGCAGATAACTTATGTCCTCACCTTTCAGTACAGTCTTAATGGCATCTGTAATTTGTTGTTGAGAAACCCCCATTAATGCCGCTTTTTGCCGGTCCACTATAATCGTCATTTTTGGCGATATAGATTCAACGCTATCATCCACATCGACGACATTATCCGTTCGCTCAAAGACCTCTCTGACAGTGGCGGCAATATCCCGTTGCCGTTGTTGATCCAAGCCGTAAATTTCAGCAACCAGAGGCGCCTGCACAGGCGGCCCTGGTGGTACCTCCACAATTTTAATATTGGCATCGTGGCGTTTTGCGATCGATTGCAATGGTGGTCTGATTGACAGCGCTATTTGATGACTCTGACGACTACGCTGCGTCTTATCGACCAGATTGACCTGAATATCACCCCTATTTTGCTCTGCACGAAGATAGTACTGGCGAACCAAACCATTAAAGTTAATGGGTGACGCAGTACCTGCATAAATTTGATAATCGGTCACTTCGGGTACTGTTGCGATATAAGCTCCTAACTCACTTAGTACTTGCGCCGTCTTCTCTACCGCCGTCCCTTCCGGCATATCGACAACAATTTGCAATTCTGACTTATTGTCAAACGGCAACATCTTGAGCACAACGTGTTTCGTGGCGGCTAAAGCGATGGAGGCTAATACCAGAAAGACAACAGCAGCAAATAGCATCCAACGTCGGCGTCGACTGCGAGCGCCAACTATAAATGGCGAAATTAATAGAGTGAAAACCCGAACGAACTTTTCGTTAGTCGTATTGTTAGCAACGTTGTTTTGATTATCGTGCTTGTCATCGCTTATTCGATCCGTATTAAACAATTTCAACGCCATCCAGGGTGTAATAACAAACGCCACTGCCAAAGAAATTAACATTCCTATACTCGCATTAATAGGAATTGGACTCATATACGGCCCCATTAGCCCGGTTACAAATGCCATTGGCAATAAAGCCGCAATAACCGTAAATGTTGCCAATATAGTCGGGCCACCTACTTCATCTACCGCAACAGGAATCGCCGTAAGAAGATTTTTACCGCCTAGTTGTACATGTCTGTGGATGTTTTCCACTACAACAATCGCATCATCTACCAATATGCCAATTGAAAAGATAAGCGCAAATAGAGACACACGATTTATTGTAAATCCCCATGCCCACGAAGCAAACAAGGTCGCCATTAATGTAATCACCACCGCAGCGCCCACTATCGCGGCTTCCCGCCGACCTAAAGCAAAAAAGACCAACAATACGACCGCAGCGGTTGCAAAAATCAATTTACTAATCAATTTTTTTGCTTTGTTATCCGCCGTCAACCCATAATCGCGTGTCACCGTCACTTGCACACCATCGGGAATGATAATGCCTTTCAATTTCTCGATTCTGTTAATTAATCTATTTGATATTTCTACCGCGCTAGTACCTGGTTTCTTTGCAATGGCAATAGTAACTGCAGGATATTCTCCAGATAAGGTAATCCCCTTTTGATTCGCGGCAGGCCCCGTTCCTAACCAGACATACTGCTCTGGTTGATCAGGACCTAAGCGAATCGTGGCGACATCCCTTAAGTATATTGCCGCGCCATTGTCAACACCGACAACTAAACCAGAGACATCATCTGGCGTTGATAAAAACCGACCTGCTTGCACTAATATTTCGCGATTCTCACGAACTAAAGCACCGGCTTCAACAGAAGTATTGTTCAAAACAAGCGCTCGCCGTAAATCCTCAATAGTTGTGTTGTAACCCGCCATTTTCACCGGGTCCAGCAAAACATGTACAACCCGATCAGCACCCCCAACAGTAAAAATGTCTCGTGTACCTTTTACTCGTTTGAGTTCAATTTCCAGTGCGTGCGCGACTTGTTGTAAATCATAAGCACCACGCGTTTTATCATCCGTCCAGAGTGTTAAAGTCAATATTGGTACATCATCAATCCCTTTGGGTTTGATAATAGGCTGGCCAATACCCACATTTTTTGGCAACCAATCCTGGTTCGAATAGATCTTGTTATACAAACGAACAATTGCCCGTGTATGGTCCTCACCCACAATGTAACGAACGGTCAGAATCGACATTCCGGGCTTTGAGACAGAATAAACGTGTTTAATACCTTTTATTTCTGATAGTACTTGTTCAGCCGGGATGCTAACCAACTGCTCGACTTCTTTTGCCGAGGCGCCTGGGAAAGGAATAAAGATATTTGCAAACGTAACGTTAATTTGCGGCTCTTCTTCGCGTGGTGTCACGATGATGGCGAATAACCCGAGCAGAAGACCAACTAACGCAAAAAGAGGCGTAATCTTCGATGTTAAAAATGCGTTGGCAACCCGGCCCGAAACGCCTAGTTTTGTTGTCATGTACCATTACCTGACGCACTTCTCGAACCGGGTGACGCGCGTTGCTCTTTTAATCGTTCACCCGCTTGTACCGGGTCTAGCGCAACCTGTTCACCTTCTTGTAAACCGGATAACACTTCGACATAACCCTCCAGCAATTCATTTCCAACACGTACCTGTCGAAACGAAACACCTCCTTCGGGGGCTGTGACATAAACTGCGGTGACTTCACTACGATTTACAATCGCTTGTTGTGGCACCAAAAGTCGTTTTTGTTCTCCGACAATAAACGCAACTTTAATAAACATGCCAGGATAAATGCCTTGCAACCCAGATGGCAGCTGTACTCTTACACCAAATGTATGTGTGACAGGATCACCATAGGGGTTAATGGTGACCTTTTTCGCTACTACCCTCCTGTATTGAGTAAGTGAGCCATTGTTAGATTTTCTACCTTTGCCATCAGGATAAACAATGTAGGTCTTTTGCTCTTCGCTGATTCCTTTGGATATTAAGTTTACCATTGACTGAGGAACATTCGCGACAACTCGCATTAAATCCATTGAAAAACCAGTCACCAGCGCCTGACCAATTTTTGCCGTCTCGCCAACTTCAACGTGCCGCTTAACAACTATTCCCGCATAAGGTGCTCTCACAATAGTTCGATCGAAGTCTTCTTGCGCTTGCGTTAATCGAGCCCGAACCTGGCCCAAGCGCTGATTCGCAGCCTCGTAATTCGCTGACGCTTTATCATATACCGATTTAGAAACCAGCTTCTTATCAAACACACCTTTAATACGCTCAAACTCCAGGTTTGTTTCCTCTAAACGGGTTTCTGCTTCCTTTACACTCGCCTGCGCCTCAACCAACGCCGCTTTTTGTTTGTTATTCCTGAAACGTAATAACACACTGCCTTTGGGCACAAAGTCATCAACATCAAAGTTAATTTCGGTTATTCGACCCGCTGTTTGCGCCGACACGGTGGCTTGGTTCACGGCCTCGATAACCCCATCGGCGTAATGCATCTTGGGCACCATTTGAAGCTTAAGTTGATAGTTCGTCTGAGCAATATCAGAATTTGCCTCACCCGCACTCACGGTCGCGGACACCCCAATCTCTGCGCCCAACACGAGCATCAAACCTGCAAATTTAAGTATATTCATAACCTATTGATTAATTTGATAATTAATAAATAAAAGCGAAAAATGGTGGAAATCTATATAGCGTTGTCACGCTATTTTTTCAAGACAACCTAATATTAGCAATTACTAATATTAAGTCAATGACTCAATTAAGAGATGTGCGTTTTTTGCCGTGTTTGCTGACCAACAAGCCGAGCATAATACCTGTTATTAATATACTGTTTTCTAACAAGCTTATAATCAATTGGTAACAGGGGGCACCGTCAACCTTAGGGCATCTACCATCATCCGATTTTCTTGACGCAAGAAGCTATTTGTTAGAAGTATTACAATCTAGGGACAACCATGCGCATTAATTGGATTTGTGTAGGTGCGTAAGGGGTGTTTTTGTTATGTGGCGGTGTACAAGCAAGCCCAGTGCCATGGTTCATAGATCATCTTGCTTTTAAGGTTTTTTGGATACGATAGCTTAAAACCATAATACCCTCCATTTTGTTGCAACCATTCAAATGCTTCGGTTTGATCAAAATCTTCGGAAAGAACATCAACATCTGTTGTTGTTAGGTCCAGCGCACAGCCTGTGTGGTGTTCACTGTAACCTGGGGCAGCACTTACCCTTAAAATATCGGATAATTTTAAACCTTTTTCCAATTTTCTACGAACAATATTAGCTTGATATTCAACGCTACGAAAGGCTGAAACAATATGCAAATCAATTTTATCTTTCTTCGCCAACTCCCTCATTTCATACCACTGATTTGCTACTTTAGAAAACAACAATTGAGGTCTGTCATAAATATCATTGCCTATTTCAATTAAGTCCTGTTCTTCAGTATGAAGTGGCAAAGCATAATCCGTTGCGTACGATTCAGGTATGCCTAGCGTACGATGCAATTCTTCAATATTATTTTTATAGGCTGATAAATCCACAAATAATCTCGTTGGTTCTTTTACACATAACGAGGCTGTAGAAAAACCTCGGAAGTTGAAAAAATATTCAATTTTCGGAATACCAAAAAACCATTTCTTTCTACGAATTCGTTGCTGACAGAGCTTCTGAAACGGTCATTTTTTTGCGGAAGACTGTCCGTGTTGAAGCGCCTAGAAACCTTTCTTCATTATATTCCTAATTCTGGACTTAACCGATGGAGCTTCATCTCGCATAGCCATTTCAAAAAACTGTTTTGTCTCTTTTTCATACTCCGGATATTGTACTGCTAACTCATAAAACCCATTGTACGCCCACGCCCTTACAAACTTATTATTATCTACCAAACATTTTCTAAGAAACGCCTCTACCTTATTTTTTTGAGATTTTCCAATCGGCATGAAGGGCAGGCTTTGCAGTATGTGTAGTTTTGATTCCCACTGTTCAATTACCCCGAGGTTTTTATAAATAGAGATAATCTCAGATTTACTTAATTCGTTCTCATCTTCGAGATATCTCTTTAACAACCACGTAGCACCCTTCTGAAGTTTATCCATTCCAATAAGAGTAATAATTTCTGATACAAATGACGATTCATGGCAATGACAACTATATATATCGCCAATTTCACTTACGGACTTTCCATCCCATTTTTTTATTTCTGATTTAATTCTCATAACCTTATTGAGCTTCTAACAACCGTTATCGCATCTCCGGTCAAATTTAGCACATCGTCGCTCATAACGCCGCATAACTGGCATTTTACCGCGAAGATTGGGTTGATGGGCCTCGTTAGGTTTTATTATTATGCGCATAAAGTTATTAGCACTTTCCCTTTAAAATGCCCTTCTCCAAAATACCGGAAAGCTTCAGCAGTTTCACTTAGCGGAAAACACCTATCTACAATAGGCTTTACTTTACCAGCTTCAAAAAATTCGCTAATAATGCTCATATCTTTGTTTGGTTTATATATTACTAAAGTCAGTGTCTTGTTTTCTTTCATTTTAATCAGTGGACCAAGAAGCGCAAGTTGTAATATGCTTAACGTTTTACCTCCGACAGTTGCGTAAACACCATTTGAATTTAATGCACGTTTATAATCGAAAATAGAACGATTTGATTTAACATCAAGAATTAGATCGTAACACTTTCCATTTCTGGTAAAATCTTCTTTTGTGTAATCAATAACATGGTCTGCACCAAGAGAGCACATCATGTCTAATTTTTCTGTGCTGTCCACCGCCGTTATTTCAGCACCAAATGTTTTTGCCAATTGAATTGCAAATGTACCCACACCTCCACAACCCCCATTAATTAGAACACTATCTCCCGGTTTAATCTCTTCTTTTTGTTGAAATGCCTGCAGAGCGAGAAGTCCTGCCTGAGGTGTCGCTGCTGCCTCTTCAAATGTCATACTGTCAGGTTTAAGTGTTAATTCATTTTCACGCGCACATACGTACTCAGCAAAACCACCCCAACCGCCTTCCGATAGATCTCCGAACACCTCATCACCTGGCTGAAGTTTCTTAACATTTCTACCGACTGTTTCAATACGTCCAGCTATATCACATCCAAGTATGTTAGTTTTTTTAGGTTTTAGTAGTCCGCTTAAAAAGCGATATTCATACGGTGTTCCGGTTAACATGTCCCAGTCCCATGAATTTATGGATGCTGCATAAATTTTTAGCAGCACTTCATCGTCTTTAGGAACTGGTTTTTCTACCTCTCTCAATTCAAGAACATCGGGGGAGCCGTACTTATCGTATACAACAGCTTTCACAAGACTTCTCCTGAATTACTTTGATCGAGTCATGTTCAATACAATTCACTACAATTTATCCCATGAGTTTTGTGTAAAATGGAGGTTTTGCCTGTCCGCTACAGCTATTTTTAATGATGGAGTCTATGCCCTTCTTGCATTGAGTGACCACCCACATACCCTCTCAGAGTGTCATATAACCTTGTTTGATGCTTGGTTAGCACGGCCTTTTGTTCAATATGGGCCATCAGATGCGTCCCTCTCAATTTTGATTTAATTTCTGCTGACTCGCTTAATACTCTCTCCAAAATTTGTGGACTAACAGCACCTTTAGAGAACAGCCCTTCAATCTCTTCTTCCTTTCTAATCAGTAGCTGCCCGTATTCGATTGCCTTACCCTTCATTGCTTCATATATTTTTTTTGTTTCTTCAATTTGAGATTTTGATAAAGATAACTCTTGAAATAATTCCATCACGTGTTTTGGGCCGGGAAAATTATTTAGTTCAGCGGATTTCGCCAACCCCATTCCTTTCCCTGTAAGGTATCCATCGATTTCGTCTTGCGATAGCGCCTTAATCTTTCTTTGTTCTTGCCCTGAATAGTTCGATTCTGGTACCGCTACAGCGACACTAGATAACCCAAAAACTAAAAGCACACTTAACGATAATTTCATGCTATTTCTCCTTTAGGCATAACGTCGTTAATTAACCTCGTTATGTTTTTTTTTACTAATGTGGAATGTTATCTCCGCAGTAAAAACTTCTTTGTTTTCGATATTTTTGATACTCACTGGCAACACTACGTCGCCTTCTTGGATTAAATTTTCATCAAAACCACATACAGCTTCTAATGTACCTCTTCCTTTTGCCAAGTATACTACTGTCATTTTTCTAGGTATCCATCTAAAATGATTTGGAATGGTAGCATCTACTGCCATTCCAGCGGTTAGCTCAGCAAGTGTGCACATCGCCCCAGCGTTTACTGTTCCAATATGGTTCCTTATCCCCCAGCGATCTCTCATTTTAACTACACATAATGAGGGTTTGAGTTCAATCACATTTGGGCGGATTTTTCCAAAAAAAGGAGCAACAAATCCGACACCCTTATCAAAAAAATAATTACCGAATGGTAGATTCGTTACTCTATTATAAATTTCTAAAAAACTTGCCATCATTTGTCCTATCGTAAAATACCTGATAGCTAAGGACCTCGCGGCCCTTCGCCCCATAAGAAACGTACATGATAGTTTTCCATCATACGGCTCAAGCCCTTCAAAAGCCGATACTTCACGACTTGTGTTTATCTATTCACTCACCCACTGGGTAACTTAACCCAATTTCTCTGCTTCCTTGCAGATCCCAAGGATCTGAATTTAACTTGACACGAGATTGCTTTTGTTAGGTCATTTTTGCTAAGGACAACATTCACTATCTTCTGGACAGCACCGATTATCTTCCACTTTACTGCCAAATATTTTTTCCGCTTCATTTTTTGTAACACCACGAGCACCCTTTATAACCCCTTCTGCCACGCTTAGTGCTTCATTCATTTCTTCGATACTTACTCCGGCATCATAAGCCGCTTTCTTGTGAACTTTCATACACTTGCCACAATTTAACGCATAGGCTACACCTAAAGCAATCATTTCTTCAACCTTGAGGCTTACTGATTTTGGCATGATCTGAACTCCATAAAGTTTATAAAATTGTCCAAGGACAACCTTATAGACGAGGGCACATCATAAAAGGTTACAGTAAACCCAGCCTAAACTTTTCGTCTCTCACATTTTATTCTGTCATCACCGCTTACAGAAATACGACAACCTGCCTCAAGCTCATTCTTTAATTTTGCCCTAGCTCTATGCAAACGAACCTTAACCGTATTCGCTGCCACATCCATAATTTCCGAAATTTCTTTTATTTTATATCCTTCCAACTCACTGAGAACTAAAACGGTACTGTAGCTGCATGGCAATCGATGAATGAACTCTCGTATACATTCATTCATTTCATCACTAAGGCTTATTGATTCAGGTGATTCCTTTTCAAGCTGAGAAATTTCAAGTAATGATAGTTGTTCTTCTGATATAGCTTGCTGACTTTCTGACACTTTATAACTTTTACTTTTCAAATAATCTTTAACGGTATTCGTAGCTATACGATAGATCCAAGTCTTAACACTCGATTCAGCCCGAAATTTATCAATATTGTTATTTACCTTGATGAATACCTCTTGCGTTAAATCACTGGCATCTGATTCACACACAAACTTCGTAAGATAGTTATGAATCATTTCAGAATATTGCTGATAAAGTTGATTAGTCTGCATATTTTGATGATAACCTAACCGGGTAGCTAAGGGCCTCACGGTCCTTTGTCCCTTTGATCATAATCCCAATTAAGGATTTTTCGTGTTTTTAAATCCAAATCGATATAATATATAGGGAACCTCTGATTACTCTGTAATCTATACATCCCCGGTCTTTAATTTTTCTTCTAACTCCTTATAACCATCCAATTCCATAAGTAAGCGATATTTTTCTTTTTTAGCCACACTTGTCCAATTAACATCCTCTAATGCACCAACCATAGCATATAAAAAATTCAAACTCGGTTTCATTGTACTGCACTCATTTCGCAGCTTTATAAAAGCTTTTACAGGGCCAATTTTTTCTAAATCTGATTTAGTGAATATTCCTATTTCATTTAGACACTTTTCAGATTTTGGTCCAAGCCCTTTTAATCTATTTAGCGACTCCATTTCTTCATTCATGCTTTTCAAACAATTGTGCTCTGGAAGCTATTATTTTAGGTTGCTTGTATCATTACCTGGGCTTTGGCAAACTGATTTTTTTTGTTTTGATCATTATACAAGTAACCTGCCCCCCCTATTTCAATTCTTGAAATTATAGCCTCAATATACTTAATTTATACACATTGATAATTACTATGCGAACAAATATTGTAATAGATGATGAACTCATGGATGAAGCACTTAAACTCTCTGAAACCAAGACAAAGCGTGAAGTCGTTGAACTTGGCCTTAAGGCATTGATTAAACTTAAAAAACAAGAAAATATTAAACAATTTAAAGGCAAACTGAAATGGCAAGGCGACCTCAAAGGAATGAGAGCCAATAGATGATCTTCGTAGATTCTAGCGTTTGGATTGATTATTTTAATGGCAAAACTTCCCCCGAAGTCGATAGACTTGACTCATTGCTGGGAACCGAACCAATATCCACTGGCGACCTAATCTTAGCCGAGATTCTTCAAGGCTTTAGAAACGACAAAGACTATAAAACGGCTAAAAGTCTTCTTGCCTCTTTAACTATTTTCAATATGCTAGATACCAATATTGCCATTAAAAGCGCTGACAATTTCAGACTATTAAGAAAAAAAGGTATAACTGTCAGAAAAACAATCGATACAATAATTGCCACCTTTTGTATTCAGAGCAAACTTTCACTTCTTCACACAGATAAGGATTTTCGACCTTTCCATAAACACTTGCGCCTAAAAAATGCCTTGTAGCACGTAACGTCCAAACGAGCGCATTGTTATGAGCTTCTCTTAGGGATAGGGACACCGATGGCTTAATGACTTAATAATCTTTCGAATAAAAATATTTTAAATATGGATCACTGGCTATTTGAAAATCCAAGGATTTCTAAAGCGGCTTCGATAGCAGAATCACGTCCATTTTTCAAATTATTAATTGAGAATGTTAGTACTTCAGTTTGGGGAAGAATTCCACTGACTTCATGGCTTTTTCCGTGTTGATCCAGATAGACTTCGTTGGAAAGTCCAAATGCCCAGCCGTTGGGTAGATCTTTATCCAGAACATCAGAAAGTGTTCCACTACTGGGTCCTCCAATAATCGTGACCTGCGACAAATTACTCATTGCGATAAGGAATATTTCGGCAGCACTGGCTGTATCTTGCCCTGCAATAATGATGACGGGTTTAAGGTAGGGCGTGCTTCCTTCGGGTTTAATATAAGCGTCAATGGGTGTTGTCTTACCGCTGAAAGTACGGGCGGCTTTGGACATAATTTGCAGGCGCTGATCGGTGAAGCGGTTTGCAATGGCCAGACTGACTGCGTCATTTCCACCGCCGTTTAGCCTTATATCAACAATCATCGCTGGAGTGCCTTGTAAATCAGTCATCACCTGACTTAGCAACGTTTTTATAGCTGCAACTTCTTCTTCCAGGCTTGGGGCTTCGGTTTGCCCATACCCCGCCATTTTATTAATTTGAAGAAAACCAACGCCCCCATTGGTGATTCCCCAGGTCATTTGTTTTTCACGATTGGTGGTTTCGTCGTCAATATAGCTAGTCAGGATATCTAAATATCGATCTACTAATAAGGAAGCGTACTTATCGATATCGTTGAATTCAGTCTGCAATGGAAATGAATCAGCAATCAATTTTGAAAACCCCTTGATTTTACGAGGACTAAAGTTATCACTATCTGATTTAATGCTGGTATGTCCATCATCAAGCGGTGAGATGGTTTCCGACAGGGCAGCAAATAGTTCATCTTCACTCATATCATTGGAAATCTTGCTGATGACGGCGGTATATCGTTCTGACCAATCTATTCCACGCTCCTTGTTGAAGGCATAGTAATCATTAAAGGTATTCCAAAAGTGTTTGAAGGTATCTGCTGGCGTATCTTTCACAAGGTTTGAGCGGCAGTTGACGGGTAGCTCGCTAAGACGCTTTAAGCGGCTTTCGAATACGCCTCCTGTTTCCAAAAATGAAACTTCAGAATCGTTGTTGCTAAACGTGAAATCCGCGTTATTGATCTCCTCAACGGTCATGCCTAAATGTCCTGCCTCCTGATCCAGCTTCAGGCATGTGGCTCTAGTGAATTGATATTCAGTGGTCAAATTATCTTTGACCACATAAATGTTTCCGTAGCCCGATTGCTCCCATACTCCGAGGATCTTCTCAGCTTTGGTTTTAGTAGGTTTGTCGTTATCATTGTTGCAACCCGATACAGTTAAGGCTAAGCCGATACAGATTGCTATCAGTTTTTGTGGTTGATTACTATTCATCTTATTTTACCGTTGATTGTTGCAAATAGAGATATAATAATACTGGGCAACATCAAGCGCGTCAGTCGAAAAGTGTACCTTTATACTTCAATGGTTTGAATGGCGTTACATTTTGTTACAGACTGACGGAATCGGTCACAACAAAATAATGGTGAGTAGTATGTAATAAGTGTCCGTACTTGTGAGGACAAAAACAGTGAAAATATCTAATTGTCTTGGGCCAGCTCTGCTGGCTCTTTTGCAAATAACATCACCCGCGGGGATGGCTGCCGATATTGCACGCGATGTTAGAACCGGAGAAACAGCACCTTATTCCAGCGATGGAGGGTTCTTCGAAATAGGCGGGGGACTCGGGGTGTTCACTCAGCCTGTCACGGGGGAGGAGGAAGGACTTGGAGTGATGATATTTCTTTCTGGGCGTTATCAGTGGCACGGAATTTTTGTCGAAAGCATTGATGGCTCTTCCACGGATCTAAGTTTTGGGTACAACGCCTGGAATACCCACCACTGGTCGCTGGATGTGATCGCAAGTTCATTAAATAGTGATATTGTCGGTAGCGATGATAACAAAAAACTCAAGGGTTTAAGTGAAAGGAAAGGAGACCTCATGGTCGGTGCGCGAGCGACAGGCTACTATGGAAACTATATTCTCCAGCTACAGTTGTTGAATGATGTTGACAATGTACACGACGGGATGGTTGCATCCATCGAAGGTGGGCGTAGCTGGCAAGTTCGCAACTGGAATTATCATGCGGTGTTGGGTTGGCGGTATAATGAAAAAGAGGTTGCGGATTATTATTTAGGCATTAGCCCGAAAGAAGCGCGTGTCACTTCGCTGCCTGAATATGAGGCGGGCGCAGGTTCATTGTTGACTGCCGAAATTGGTGCGACTTACCCAATAAGTGAACATTGGGTGTTTCGTGGTACTGCCGGATTCAAGCATCTCACTGACAATCTTAGCAAAAGTCCGATCATTCGTAATGAGAATAGCGGTTCTTTGTTTGCTACGTTTAGCTACGTCTTTTAGATGATGATAATCGGGATAAAAAAGCGCTTGTATCGACGTAATCGCGGTTACCTGGATTGGGTACATGCACTGAAACAAAATAAAATCCTGTTTATCTTTATTCTTTTCTTATCGACTCAAATACAAGCGGCTGACGAAACATCTCTTTTAAAAATAGTGCCAGATCGCTGCATCAGTTTGCATAAAGGGCAGGTTTGCTACCAGAAAATCACGTTGATCTGGGAATCATCCGTGGTGGCAAATTACTGCCTTTTTCAGGAGGCGATGGATGAGCCGTTACAATGTTGGGATAATGCCAATCATGGTACATCAGAGTTTGATTTTCAGTCACATGAGCCGTTGAGCTATCGCTTGCATCGGATCAACAGCAATAAAGTGGTGGCAACCTCAATTGTGTCGGTTTCCTGGGTGTATAAATCGCCAAAAAGACAGCGAAAAAACTGGAGATTGTTTTAATGTCGAACGAAAAAAAGCCAGCAATAGCTCAGCTATTGGTGGTCGAAGATGATACCTCTCTCAGTGAGTGGATGTGCGACTACCTCACTGCTCAGGGCTATGAGGTGACGCTGGCTGATCGAGGGGAAGAAGCGGTTGAGCTAATAAAAGTGGATGTGCCTGACTTGGTTGTCCTTGATGTGATGTTGCCGGGAAAAGATGGGTTCGATGTCTGCAAAGAAGTCAGACCTTTTTATAGCAATCCTATTTTAATGCTAACTGCCCGGACTGAAGAAATAGATGAAATACTGGGAATTGAATTGGGTGCTGATGATTATCTCGCCAAGCCTGTTAAGCCACGTGTTCTGCTAACAAGAATTAAAGCATTGCTAAGACGAAGTTTTTTCAAAGAAGAACTGAAACTACTGAAGTTCGGCAACTTGAAGATCAATGCCAATTCCAGAACAGTTACTTTTATGGGTGATTACATAGATCTTTCTTTCAATGAGTTTAATGTCTTACTGTTGCTTGCAGGAAAAGCCGGGAACTGCGTCAGCCGTGGTTACCTGTTGCAACAACTACGTGGGCTTAAATATGATGGGTTAAATCGCTCTATTGATACTCTCATCTCAAGATTACGAAAAAAGCTGGGTGATGATTCTTCCAGCCCAAGACGAATAAAAACAATCCGAGGAAAAGGCTACCTGTTTGCCGCAGATGCCTGGTAATCATGC
This sequence comes from uncultured Gammaproteobacteria bacterium, assembly GCA_964654485.1. Lineage (GTDB taxonomy): Bacteria > Pseudomonadota > Gammaproteobacteria > SG8-11 > SG8-11 > JAADIM01. Next base: position 31,333 of record CAZZJI010000032.1, read on the forward strand.
GTAAATTAACACTCTCTTTATTGGTTGTTGTATTTGTTGCGACGCTCGGGTTAGGCTGGGCGCTGGATGGTTTATTTGAACTATATTCTAACCAACCTGAAGAAGATTCACTCTTACCGTACCGTGAAATGGGTGTTGCTTTCGCTCGAATAATAGATCTTGACGATAATCCTAAGAATATCGTTAAGCGTTTAAATACTGAGAGTAACGTCTTTTTTTCACTTAAACCAGAAGAAGAATTTCTCCTACCCGAAAAAATAAAACCGGCCTTTCTTGCTGGCGAGGCTCTAGCGCTTGAAACCGGCCAAACACTATCGAATAGGCATGAAGTTACTGAAAGGATTTCTTTAAATTTCTATTTGCCGAAAAGTCGGCAGGTGCTCAGTTTTACTGCTCCCGGGATGGGCGCTGCCGAAGTTGGCTCGCCGCTCAGTCTGATTTTTACGATGCTTTTTTATCTCGGAATTCTGGCGTTGCTGTTGCTTTGGTTATATCCATTGGTGAAGCATCTGATTAAATTACGCAAAACAGCAAAAGCCTTTGGGGAGGGTGATTTAAGCAGGCGTGTACTGATCGAGTCGGTTTCCTATATTTCAGATATCGAAAATGAATTTAATCGCATGGCACAACGTATCGAAACGCTGGTCAGTGATAATAAATTACTCAGCAGCGCCATATCTCACGATTTGCGAACGCCGTTGGCGCGGCTACGTTTTGGGGTTGATATTCTGGCAGAAGAGATCGATCCAGCAACACGGGAAAAATATCAGCAGCGGATAAGTCAGGATTTGGCTGAGATGGAAGCATTGGTCGAAACTTTTCTGAACTATGCGGGGATGGATCAGGCCATGATCGAACTGGAAAAGTGTCCGGTCAATCTCGTCGAGATAGTTGAAAGCTGCGTTAAGAGCGCGGACAAAAAAGAAAAACTTTTAAACATTGAAAATCGGGTTGGTAATTCGTTAGTGTCCGGTGATAGACGCTATCTCTTGATGCTGGTCAATAATTTGCTGCAAAATGCGTTTCGGCATGCAAAAACAAAAATTCTAGTCTCAATCGAATCTGAACATAATGCTATCATTCTAACGATTGAAGACGATGGTGAAGGCATTCCTGAGAGCGAAAGAGAAAAGGTGATTAAGCCATTTATTCGGGGATCCAAAACAAGTTGTTCAGAGGGCTACGGCATGGGACTGGCCATTGTGAAAAGAATCGCGGACTGGCATGATGGCAGCCTTGCGATCCAAAAATCGACTGACCTGGGCGGTGCAAGTATCTGTGTGACTTTGACTAAAGCGACAAAAATTTCCTGATTTCATTCAATTTCTTGAAATACTGATAGCGAGTCGGACCCTGATGGCTCCCCACAAAATAAGCATTGAAAATAATAAGTTATAAACTAAAATTAGTACAAAATGCAAAACGGCGCATACACAGCCGTTTTATTTTCTCTTGATAGACAACCACGTCAATCAGGGAACGCTATAGCTATCTTTGTGGCTGAGTTCCCTTCATCACAAATGTATCGATAAAAATTAATATCGGCCTAGTGAAGATATTGCGCCCAAGATATAAGTTTTCCATCAAATAATTGCATAATATTTTATTAACACATAACGTCAAAGCTCCGCGAGGAGCGTATCATTATGTGTTGGACGGTTAACGTTACACAAAACTCTAATAATAATGAAAAATTCGGCTTATTACATTATTTTCAGAACTTACATAAATCTATCCATGCTGAATAATAATAGCCTCTTTATCAGAGCCCTTACCATCTAAATATCAACCCTGAATACACTACCTTTGCGTGTGTCTATATGTATTCCACCGACCCAACGATCAATATGATTCAACTCCAACCAATCTATCTTGTTCATTAACAAATCATTACCTATATGGGTCAACGATACCGTCCACTCTTTTGGTTTTTCTCCCTGTTTATCTAAAGTAATCGCAGGATGCTCTGCTATAGCCATGTCCTCAAGCACATGCCAATAACCGCTATCGCCCATAAAAGTAAGTGGTTCATAATGATTCGTGTACCAACCAAATAAACGCGCAGCATTTATCTGTCCTTTCTCATCAAGTATCTGTAGAGTCAAATTTTCAGTCAGATTCAACCCATTCCGCATCGAGGGTAGCTGTTTGAGATGACGGTCTAACGCAGGAGCCATTGTAGGCAATTCTGGTGTTCCGGTCACGACAAGGTCGCGTAGTGCCTGGGGAGTTGCAGAACGTACTGCTGCCCAAGCCTGTTTGCCAATCGCATACTGCACGGGAGTAGCATTTGTAAATGCACCCCATAATACCCGCATCGCTACAGGTGGTAGCTGTCCAATACCATTAAAAATCTTTACACCCGGAAAATGCGTTATATTAATCATTTTCAGAATTGGTGGTCTATTGGAAACGTCACTAAAATAATCCAGCAACTTCGCAACGAGTAATTGATCATGGTGGTCATGCTCGTGCCATAGGTAGACAACATCGTAGTCACACGCCTTTTCCAGGTTATTATAACTTTGGGTTAAATCTTTTAACACTTCCTCATAAAGCGGGTTATTATCCGAACCAATATAGGTTGCTCGAATACGAATAAACTCCTCCAATGTTGCTGTTTCTGGAACAGGCCCATATGCATACGGATCAGGAAACACTAAGAAATCACCATTAAAACCGGCTACAGCCATCGCATGTTGTATATCATTTCCACAACGAATATGTAATGCGTTATGATCAGCATCCAGCGCTGCGGGCGCATCACTTTTTAGAACATCCCGTGCGATCTGTGTTTGCACAATATGCGCCTTCAGCTCAGACCAGTTACTGAATCCGTAACCCTGAGCTATTGAATGTTGCGCTTCACTCAGCTTTGGCTCTTTCCCGGTCTTAGACGGGGCCAAACGCCACTCATGCAAAAGTTCTTTGGCGCGCTTTTTCTGCTGTTCCAGAGACAAATGTTTCAGATTGCGCGGATCATCATTATCAAAATAAAAGTTACTGGATTGTTTTTGTGTCTGCTTAGCGAATTTCGCGCGCAGTGAGGCAAGACTTTCGATCATAACGACCCCCTTGGTGTCAGTAATCCCGGGCCCGCTCCTCAGGATGCAAGGAAATCGTAAAAATATAAGTAGTGTCTGTTGGGCGCAGCCCTTCCCGCGGGCGGGACGCTGACAAACCAGCGAGATATATAGATTACTGCGGGGAAGTACATCCTGTCAATCATACCCGTAAACATCTAATTATAGGGGAATTATTGTCAATTGAAGTTAAAATTCTTTCATGAAGCCTGATGAAAAATGTAAAAAAGGTTTCGGTTTCATCCTTTGCTTGATGCTTCTATCTATTAGAGTTTTTTACACATAACGTGAAGCACAACGGCTTGGTGAAGTTGGCAGCTTTTTTGAATGTTTTTCCAAAAAAGGTGCCAGCTTTACCAAGTGACCCCATTCTTTTCAAATCAAAAACAGATATCTGCTATAGAGTAAGTACGCCGTGAATCAGCCGGGCTTGTTCAACCACTGGATAAAGTCGCGACAAAAGAGCGCGACTTATCCTTGTTTGTTGTTTTCTATCGCCTGCTTCATAGCTAAAAATGAAACTTCAATAGCCTTTTTAGTTAAATTATCTGTAAGATTCATGTTCTCATTAAATTTTCTTTTAGCATAGGGAACATTAATGGATCCTTCAACAACTACATTTGTATTCATTGCACTTAGTATTAGAATCAATGGACTATGTGAGCGCACACCTCCTAGCCCGCTAGTAGATACGCTGGTTACAACTATCGGTTTTAAAATCAATGCATCCGAAGACACTAACCAATCAAGTGTATTTTTTAAAGCTCCGGGTACTCCATGAGCATACTCAGGAGTGCTGATTATTATTCCATCTGATTCTCGCATCATAGATATTAACGAACATACAGAATCAGGGACATTGCTATCATCGAGATCTGGGTCAAATATTGGTATTTCTTTGATTTGGTCATACACCGTCACAGATGCATCACTTGGGGAAAATTTCCTCATAGCGCGAAGCAATGCTAAATTATATGACCCACTTCTAACGCTACCCGATATCGCTAATAAATTCATACCGCTATTTTTCCTGTTCACTAAAAAATTTAAAACGTGCTCCCATCTTTACTGACGCACCTGGTAGCTAAGGCTTAATTAGTCGGGGTCTCCCATAAGCCAGCCTTATTCGTCATACGTAACTTTCCGTCCAAACATCTTTATTGATTTTATATAATACATGTTCACGATATACGCTATCCTCAGATATTGACGGATGATTAAAGTTTACATTTTGATCTACTAATTTTAATCGCTTCATGACAGATTCGGACTTTAGATTTGCTACTGAAGTGAAAGAATAAATATTTTCTAAATTTAAAGTCTCGAATGCAAACTCTAAAGATGCTTTACCAGCTTCTGTAGCATACCCGTTACCCCAATATTTCCGAGCCAATCGCCACCCAACCTCTACACATGGCTTAACTGGTAATTCATATTTTGGCTCATGAAGCCCGACAAACCCGATAAATGAGTTGTCGCTTTTTGTTTCGACTGCCCAAAATCCCCAGCCATTCTCAGATATTAGGTTAATGATTTTATCTGCTAAATTATCACTTTCTTGCTTACTCAATACTTTGGGTAAATATTCCATAACTTCAGGGTCCGAATTTAACAAAGCAAAGTCTGCTAAATCATCTTCCCGCCATTGTCTCAAAAGAAGACGTTTTGTTTCTATTTCGACTATCATTGTCATTCAAATTATTTTCATTTTTTCCCGCCACGTATAACGACTAATTTTTTTTGTTACAACCAACTTTCATTGCCCTCGATAATTGAACAGAGCCTCTATTATTTAATTCCTTTGCTACTTGCAACCGATCATTTTCAGAACGATTTTGACTAAGTTTGTATTTGCATTGGATATCAGCAATTTTTATTTCAACGCCAATAATCGCATTAAGTAATGAATCCTTGTACTCAGGCTCCCATGGTCTTTTAACAGAGGATTCATGTACTCTGGTAAGTTTATTAACAATATTTTTTAATTTTTCTGTTTCAGTAATTAGTTCAGGCTTTCCGTAAACATGAACCGCTTGATAATTCCAGGTTGGTACGCCTGGAGAATTATACCAAGACGGAGAAACGTAATCGTGTGGACCTTGGAATGTTACCAACACTTCTTGACCTTCTATACCTTTCCATTGAGGATTACCTTTAGCTACATGACAAATTAGTGAACGTTCATCATTACCCAGAAAGAAAGGAATGTGGGAAGAAAACAACCTGCTTTCGACTGAAGATATTAGCTGACCAAAAACGTTAGCTTTGATGAATGCTAATGCTTCCTTTCTGTTAGTTACTTCAAAATGTTGGGGTACGTACATATTTTCCTTGAGTTATAACTTCCAAGCTTAGCGACGAAAAATGAAGGCGCATATTTTTGCTTTGCAAAAATTGTGACTTCATTTTTTGTCCGCTGGAACGCCAAGTTAGGCGCAATGGGCACTCTAAGGGCCAATTATCGTTGCGACGGATTTTAATATTAATTTCGTCATCACATATAGACAACACGGTAACACCAATATCAGCATCCTTGATAAAACTGCCCGGTATTGCTGCTTTTTGCAGGGGCAAATTGTCAGCCCCTAACTTTACAATCTCCTTTTTCAAAACATTAGGGAAATTATCGCTTCCCCAATATTTGGTGGATTCAATTAGCTTTATCATACATAGCCTTATAGATTAACACTTTCTTTTATTCTTTTGTGACAATTAAAGTAAACTTGCTTTACATTAATCTCAACATATCTTAGTGATTTTGGCCATATATACTTATAAGCATTTTTGTCGGTAATTATTTTTGCACCTCCGTTTACTCTTAGACGTAATGCCGATTTAAAATCAATAAATAGAATGCCAATGTTTGGATTAACGATTATATTCCCCAATGAATTGTATATATTGTTACCAGAATAATCAGGAAATACTAATATCTTTGGATCTTTTATAAAAACACTCTGAAGTAAATTACCATCTACGTCTTGTTCTGTACCTCTAAAGCTACAATCACACTCACCATTTACGCTTGATGTAGCAATAAAAAAATATTTTTGGCCTTCAATAAAATACGCAGTTTCATCATCTATAGCCTCTTTAAACATTTGGTTTAGTCCTGCAACTGAACCATCATTCCAGTTCCTATTTTTATTGAACTTAACTTGTGCATCCAATTCACCTGAATGAAAAATTTCATTTAATTCACGCATTATTCTCCCCCTCTTTCTCAATTTTTATCTTGCGACTAAATTTCTTTAATAAAGAGACAGCATCAGAAACACTATTATTTCCTAATATTTTTCTTATTTTTTTGCGCAACATATTTGATGTTCGATCAAGATCAGCTTTTAATTTTTTTCCTTCTCTCGTTGGATATACACTACACTCTCTTTTATCCTTATTTTCTTTTCTTCGTTCAACCAACCCCTTAGCCGATAGAGCATCCACAAATCTAGTAACTGTTGATAGTTTTAAATCCATTTTTTCAGCCAGATTTTTTAGTGTTTCTCCAGGTTGATCCAGAATAAATTGCAGCAGATATGCATGAGAAGGAGATAATCCTATAGGGCGATATGCCTCCTCCCAAAAAGAATTTATTAATCGGGTAAATTTTGTGGTATTGAAATATAGACATTCATCAAACATGCAGGTCACTATACATATAAATGCTTGTACATGCAACTATTAGGGCAAGAGCAAGGGGAACAAGGCTGTAGAAAAACCCCAGTAGTTGAAAAAATATCCGATTTTCGGGATACCAAAACCATTTCTTTACAAGAATTCGTTGCATACAGAACTTCTGAGACGGTCATTTTTTTCTTGAAAAATCGCTTTTAGTTTTTCTATAGCCCTCAACGTTTACATCATCCGCTGAATTCACCTTATTATGCCCCCTCCACTCGAACTTAAAATAGAACTCATTGAGAGCAGCCTATAACCTCTTACCATAGCCATCATCACTACAGTAATTTTTAGCATTCTCACTCTTGAACTCCCCTCCAGACAGAAAATGAATGACTTCGTTGATAACTTGGTCATTTTTCATCAGAAATGGATGTGTGACAGGTAACGCTACAAAACCACACATGCCTTCAACTTTGGCACTTTCTACTGAGACCTTGCCATCATCCGGGTTGGGTAGAAATGTGGATAATATTAGATTGATAGACTGCGTACCAGCAATTACTCCTAGTTCAAAATTTACGGCTCCAAGGCTTTTTGGAACATCCGTCTCCCCGGTACCTAGCTGCATACCCGCCGGGCCATTCAACAATTCATACCCCGGTATATTTTTTATATTATCCACAACCTCACTACCATTGTTTGGTGGGCCGAGCATGACCACTCTTTTGACATTTTCGGGAGAATGATTTTTATAGAATTGACGAACTAAGATACCCCCTAGAGAATGAGTCACAAAATTCACTGGGCCCGAATTATTTTCTCGACACAGCTCTAAACCGCCACCAACTGCAATTTCGGAAAGCTGTGCTATTTCCTTTTTTCGTGAAGGATAGTCAACATTCACTACATGGTACCCTTCTTCCATTAGCCGTTGTTCCATCTCGTTCATTGAACTCGATGTTCTCGCTAGCCCATGAAGTAACACCACGCACTCTGCTGATATCGAAATCGCCGAATACGACATCATTAAAACGAACAATATTGCTCGTGTATTCATTTCACCTCAATTTTCCATTGGGGAAGTCACAGTAGGAACGTTTGAAGAATGGGTGTCAGAACACAATTAACTCTAGTATTAGAAACAATTGTGCTCTGAAACCTATTATTCTTTTTCACAATATGCTTCCATTGGATTGTGGTCAATCGCAATATAAATAATAACACTAGCTACCACAAATGAGATGACACCTGAAATAATAATGTACCAAGGGTCAAGTCTTGCTATTTGCTTTACAATCGAAAAGGCAAGAAACAAGACCCGAATGGCTCTTCTTTTTTAACTTTTCGATGTCCATAATTTTGTAGTGGCTATAAAGTGGCTGTCACTTTAACTCCTTCCGTATCGCTAAGATTAACAATACTGGCATGAACAACTGACAGCAATGCGTGAAGCCTGAGGGCGTCCGGCAAGTCTTCGGATGCTCTAACTATCGCTTTTACGCACCTGAGCCCCGATACGAGCAGCCTCCCGTAGCGCCGCTGGTGCCTAGAATCAGAATCGTCGTTGTTTTCTCTCTGTCACCTGTTTCTGCGTCTCTGATATTTCTTTGCGCTCACGCTCATACTCCTCATAGGATTTGTTCGTGCGCTCAATGCATTCAAAATAGGTGGGCAGCGGTTCTTTAACACACTTGTTACGCTGATCCAGGCGCAAATTGTCGTATATCGCTTTGTTGCTGCACCCGGCAACGCTAAACATGACCAAAACCATCAGCAATTTACT
>CAZZJI010000033.1:0-35295 GCA_964654485.1 uncultured Gammaproteobacteria bacterium
ATATATGGATGACATCAATAAGAAACCAGTGGGCGGAGATATTGAGTTATTCTAGGAGGTTGTCCGAGAATAGAAACCGTCACGAGGGGAAGCCACTAAGTCAGATTTTTCGATAAAATAAGGCATAGTTGGGTATATTCTCTTATTAAAGAGAACGCGTTTTATCGGGAAATCTGGCTGAAATGGCTTTCACCCCTCAAGGGGGTACCAAGGTCCGCAGTAGGTTCTCTATTCTCGGACAACCTCCTAGTAGCGATACATCTACCTTGTAGTGTTGTATGTACGGATGGGATGGCGCACAAAAAATACGTATAATAATATAAATAGTTGGAGCAGCTGTGTATGGTAGATAAAATAAAAGTATTAATAGTAGATGATTCTGCATTAATCCGGCAGATGTTAACTGAAATACTGTCATCTGACCACGCCATTGAAGTCGTCGGGACTGCAACCGATCCTATTGTTGCACGTGAGAAAATTAAGAGATTAAACCCTGATGTACTTACACTGGATGTAGAAATGCCAAAAATGGATGGCGTGTCTTTTTTGTCGAATTTGATGCGATTAAGGCCGATGCCTGTCGTGATGGTTTCTTCCCTGACTGAGAGTGGTGCTGATGTTACACTGCAAGCATTAGAGCTGGGTGCGGTGGATTTTGTTACAAAGCCGAAAATAGATGTGGCGAGTGGCTTGGGTGAATATGCCAGTGAAATTATTGAAAAAGTTAAAATTGCTTCAAAAGCTAAAGTACGGCCATTAGATCGCAAGCCAATCGATATGGAGGTAGCGCCAAAACTCTCCGCAGACGCTATTCTGAACAAAAATGCTAGATCGCAACATTTTAGGACGACAGACAAGCTAATTGCAATTGGTGCGTCAACAGGTGGTACCGAGGCGATAAAGGAAGTATTAATGCGTTTACCACCAGATACCCCGGGTGTCGTTATTACACAACATATACCTGCAGCCTTCAGCAAACCATTTTCGGAAAGAATGAATGGCGTATCGCCCATGACCGTGACGCAGGCGGAAGACGGACAACAAATTCTGCCCGGACACGTATATATTGCACCTGGCGCATACCATTTGTTGGTTGAACGGGATGGTGCGCGCTTTGTTTGTCGTCTAAATGACGGGCCAGCGGTAAACAGACATAAACCCAGTGTAGATGTGCTGTTTCGGTCTGTAGCACAAAATGCGGGGGGTAATGCGATTGGTGTTATTCTGACTGGAATGGGTGACGATGGTGCAGATGGCATGAAAGAAATGAAGGAGCACGGCGCTGTAACAATAGCACAAGATGAGAAATCAAGCGTTGTCTGGGGTATGCCTGGAGAAGCGGTGAAAAAGGGTGGTGTGGATGAGATTTTATCTTTGCTGCAAGTGCCAAAAAAATTGGTTACACTGTTTTCATAAAAGAAGTTTTCATAAATAAATTTTCATAACTTAAGTTTTTGTAGATGTGTTCTCATGAGTATGTTTTATTAGTGTTTAGTTATTTATAAATACTCTTCTCAGGTGTATCTGGCAACAATGGACTAGTAATAGTTGGTCTGATGCCTGTTAATGTCTTTAAAAATGCAGCGATATCTTTTATCTGCTGTGCAGTTAAATCGAAGTTATACTGTGTTTTCCCCATGACTTCAATTGCTTCCACTAATGAATTAGCACTACCATTGTGAAAATAGGGTGAAGTTATGGCTATATTTCTAAGAGAGGGTACCCGCCACATGAACATATCCCTGGGGTTTTTTGTTAGATCATAGATACCCTTGTCTTGCGTTAAATTATAAAGCTCATCAAATTTGCTACCGCGATAGTTCGGAAATATTTCGTAAAAACCATCACCCATTTTTAGTGCAGGTCCTGGTGCAGGCCCGGAAAAATTAACACCAAAATGACAGGCGATGCACCCTTGTAGTCTAAATTCTTCCATTCCCTGTTTTTCCTGCTTGCTCAGCAGAGATTTTTCGCCTTTAATAAATCGGTCAAATCGACTGTCAGGTGTGGTGAGCGTGCGTTCAAAACTTGCAATGGCTTTTGCAACGAGTGTTAAGCTGATTTTTGATGATTTGCCAAAAGCGCTGTTAAATTCATTCTGGTAACCAGGAATTTTTTGTATTCGATCTATGTAATTTTTCTCAACTTTAAAACCAGTTATGGACTTATTTAATATGTGGTCTTTCGTTTGGGCTTCGAGATTTTTTGAGCGGCCATCCCAATATAATACAGTCTTGAATCCTACGTTCCACAAACTGGGTGCGGATCGGCGTGTTATTTTTCCTTGATATCCAATCGAGAATGACCGGCCGTCTTCGCCCCCTGCGAAAATATTGTGGCAGCTGTTACACGACAATGTGCCGTCGCGAGACAAGCGTGGGTCAAAGAATAATTTTTTACCCAGTTCAATTTTAGCACTGGACAGTGGGTTCTCCTTTGGTACTGGCACTTTATCTGGTAATGCTTGTAGATAGTCAAATGCGTTTGCGGTTGTAACGCAAAAGCTGATTGTGACTAAAACTCCAATTTTAATAAAATTCATAGTAAATAGTTTTCCAGAGTTTGTTCAGGACTGGCTGTTCGTTCAAGATTGTCTGTGTTAGCTAACGTCATAGTACGGCATATTGTTGTTCAATTATTAAGCGTTAAAGTGTCAACACTTTGCCAGGTACTGCATTGGGTGTCAAATATGCACTATAACTGAATGATTTAAAAGAATAAATTATTTTGACTTTGCTGGCATATGATTTGCACACAACTGTTTTGTAATAACTATTTTGCAATAACGGTTGGTAAATTGTAAAGCAAGCGTGATAACCCGTGGCAAGTTAACTTTAAGGATAATTAAGTATGGCGGTTGAAGAAGACGGTGCAAAAGAAAGTGCTGGCGATAAGTCAAAAGACGCAGCAAGTAAGTCAAACAATAAAACGCCCTGGTTGTTAATTGGGATCATTATTTTTTTGGTTTCTATTTTGGTAGCGGGCGCTACCGTAGGCGCACTTTATTACGCCGGGTTGTTCGATTCGAAACAACAAAAACAGACGGTGGCTGACGAGAAGTCAAAAGGAAAAGACGGCGGCGATGAGGATGTCGAAGCGGAAGAAGGCGAAGAGATTGAACAAAAAAAGACAGCGATATATGTGCCCATTGAATCCACTTTTGTTGTTAATTTTGAGGGTGCGAGCAAAGTCAGGTTTTTGCAGCTAACAGTTGAACTCATGACACGTGATGAAACAGTGGTGGAATCCTTAAATACGCATATGCCAGTGATACGAAACAATCTTACACTTTTGTTTAGTAGTTATACTTTTGAAGGAGTGAATACAGTAGAAGGTAAACAACAATTGCGAGCGGCAGCGTTGGCAGAGGTGCAAAAAATTATGGAAGAAGAAACAGGGAGCCCGGTGGTAGACGCGTTATATTTTACCAGTTTTGTAACACAATGAGTCGTGTTTGTACCACGCATTAACGAGAATAGTTAGTGAGAACTGTTAATGAAAGCTATTAGTAAAATTAAGGTGATGTTATGTCTGTAAACGATTTGCTTTCTCAGGATGAAATTGATGCACTGTTGCATGGTGTATCTTCCGGTGACGTCGATTCAGAAAACGATGACGATGCTGATGCTGGTGGCATAAACAGTTATGATTTTACCAGTCAGGATCGCATTGTACGTGGGCGTATGCCCACGCTTGAGATGATTAATGAACGCTTTGCTCGTTATTTTCGAATTAGTTTATTTAATCTGCTGCGTCGCACTGCTGAAATTACTGTTGGCGGCGTGAAAATGTTGAAATTTGCTGAATATATCCATAGTTTGTTTGTGCCGACAAGCTTAAATCTTGTTAGAACTAAACCATTGCGTGGCACTGGCCTGTTGGTGTTTGATCCAAAGCTGGTTTTTACAGTAGTGGATAATTTTTTCGGTGGTGATGGACGATTTCACGCAAAGATTGAGGGACGTGAATTTACACCCACTGAATTAAGAGTGATTAGATTGATTATGGACCAGGCATTCAAGGATATGCAAGAAGCATGGGCGCCAGTGTTGCCGCTTGAGTTTCAGTATATGTCATCGGAGGTAAATCCACATTTTGCAAATATAGTCAGCCCCAGTGAAGTCGTTGTTGTTAGTACGTTTCATATTGAGTTGGAAGGAGGTGGGGGAGATCTTCACTTAACACTACCGTACTCAATGCTCGAACCAATAAAGGAACTGCTTGATGCTGGTGTGCAAAGTGATAAATCAGAAAAAGATGAACGATGGACGCACGCGCTGAAAGAGGAAATTAAAGAGGCAAAGGTGGAACTCGTATCAACATTGACAGAAACAGAATTGACCTTAAGCGAAGTTATCGAATTAAATGAAGGTGATATTATACCTATCGAAATTCCTAATCTTGTAATGCTTAGAGCAGAAGGAATTCCTGTGCTACGCGGCACATATGGCACTTCACATGGCAATCTGGCTATTAAAATTACCGAAAAAATTAAGCCAGTAATAGTTTGATAGAAAGAGATTGGAGATAATACATGGCGGATGATAATACAGACGGGGGTGCTGATGATTGGGGAGCTGCAATGGCCGAACAAGCCAACGCAGAAGGTGCTGCTGCAGAAGAACAAAAAAACTACCAACCCGCGGTGCTGGAAAACCTGCAAGACGAGAGCAGTGGGCAGAGTATGGAAGATGTTAATCTGGACGTCATTCTTGATATTCCTGTTACTATTTCGCTTGAAATCGGACGCACTGGTATTAATATTCGAAATCTTCTTCAATTAAACCAGGGTTCAGTTGTAGAGCTGGATAGATTGGCTGGTGAACCACTCGATGTGCTTGTAAATGGAACGTTAATTGCTCACGGTGAGGTTGTTGTAGTAAACGAAAAATTTGGCGTGCGCTTGACGGATATTATTTCCACTGCTGATCGAATTAAGAAATTAAAGTGATCAGACCCTATTATACAAGATGTTTAACTAAAACCCTGATCAAATGCATATTAGGCAGCTCGGTATGGTTTGTGTCAATGTTTACCCATGCAGCTGAGTTATCCTCAACTGTAACGCCAGAACTAGCGACTAAGTTATCGGCACAACTACCGGAGAAATTATCCGCCGAAGTAAACAATTCCGTTACGACATCCAGTATTCTGCAGACCATCGTTGGTTTGATTGTGGTTCTTGCGGTTATCGCTATGGGTGCCTATATGCTAAGGCGATTTGGTAATTTACCCAGCATGAATAACGGTGTAATTAAAATAATCACATCAGTTTCAATGGGGCCAAGAGATCGCATTGTTTTAGTTCAGGTAGGAGAGCAGCAACTTCTTGTAGGCATGTCACCCGGTAGGATGCAAACTTTATGTGAATTAGAGTCGCCAATAGAGATAGATGAATCCGGTTTAAATATGTCAGGGCATTTTCAAAATAAACTTTTCTCGGTGATTAAAGGCCAGTCTGCTGCAAAAAAATCGTAGTGTATTGAATATAACATCATTATTTAACAAGAAAATTCATGAAGCAACTGCATAAAAAAACATCTTACTTATTAGCAATTATAATTGTGACCGTGGTTATGATTATGGGGATGGATGTTATAACGAATTCAGTCTATGCGGCTGATTTAGGTTTGCCTGCGGTCTCTGTCAGTACCACTAAGGATGGGGGGCAGACCTACACGTTAAGTATACAAGTGCTGGCGTTGATGACAGCACTGACATTTTTGCCTGCAGCTTTGATGATGATGACTTCATTTACCCGCATTATTATTGTATTGGCTATTGTGCGCCAGGCAGTGGGATTGGCACAAACACCATCAAATCCAATTCTTATTGGGTTAGCCCTGTTTCTTACTATTTTTGTTATGTATCCCGTTTTCGACAATATTTATCAAGAAGCGGTTAAACCCTATATGGACAAAAAAATAACATTCGAAGAGGCTATTCCAAAAGCGGCTGAACCATTTCGAACTTTTATGCTAAATCAAACGCGTTCGTCAGATTTGGCGCTGTTTTCACGGCTTTCCGAAAAGACAAAGTTGAAAGAAGCAGCAGATAGTCAAATAAAAACGCCTGTTATTGGTGATGTTGACCTCGATAATGTAACGGATTCAACTGCAGCAACAATTTCAGATGAAGACAATAAGACTGCGGAAGACATATCTTTTGCTGTTGTCTTGACATCATTTGTTACAAGTGAACTAAAAACAGCTTTTCAAATCGGTTTTATGATATTTATACCGTTTTTAATTATTGATCTTGTTGTTGCAAGTGTATTGATGTCAATGGGCATGATGATGTTGTCACCTATGATCATATCTATTCCCTTCAAAATAATGCTGTTTGTACTTATCGATGGTTGGTCACTGATCATGGGTACGCTCGCATCAAGTTTTTATATATAAGGAGTCAGAGAGTGACGCCTGATTTGGTTATTACAATTGGCAGGCAAGCATTGGAAGTTTGCATTCTTATGCTTGCAGTTATACTGCTTCCGGTACTCGCGGTGGGTTTGTTAATCAGTATGTTTCAGGCAGCAACACAGATAAACGAAATGACCTTAAGTTTTGTACCCAAGTTACTCGTTGTATTTATAATTTTATTGTTTGCTGGATCGTGGTTGTTACAGCTAATGATTGGCTACACCATTCGGCTAATAGGTAATATTCCTTCATATCTCGTATAGCAGTATTTATAGTTATAGTTATATTTATAGTTGTAGATAGCATGTTCCATGCAGTGTTACATGGTTAATTAAAATTATGATATTTACCGGTACAGAAATTGCGACATGGATGGGATCCTATTTATTACCGCTATTTAGAATAGCGGCACTAGCCAGTGTAGCACCGATATTTGGTTCACGATTAGTACCGGTGCGAATTCGAGTTGCTATTTCAATTGTTCTCACGATTGTTGTTGTATCTATTATTCCACCGCCAGAAAATATTCAACCACTGTCATTAAATGGGGTATTAGTGATAGCACAACAAATTCTTATTGGTTTTGCGATGGGATTTGCAATGTTGATGGTATTCAGCATTTTCGTAACGGGTGGGCAGATTATCGCCTTAAGCATGGGCTTGGGTTTTGCGACAATGGTAGATCCACAAAATGGTGCACAAGTACCCGTTGTGAGCCAATTCTATCAGATATTAGTGACATTAGCTTTTCTGGCACTTAACGGCCACTTAATTCTGGTGGAAGTACTTGTCGAGAGTTTTACGACGATACCCATTTCATCACAAGGACTGTCAGTTAATAGTTATTGGGAAATAGTGAGCTGGGGAAGTTATCTATTTCAAGGCGCCGTGGTACTCGCATTGCCTGTTATAGCAGCGCTATTGGTGGTGAATTTGGCTTTGGGCATTATCATGCGAGCTTCCCCCCAGTTTAATATTTTATCCATCGGATTTCCGATAACGTTAACATTAGGATTTGTTTTAATACTTGTCACGTTACCAACATTTCTACCCCTGGTCTCAGAGTATGTAACATCCGGCTTCCAGCTTATAGGAAGACTATTGAGTGCGGGCTAATTTAAGAAATAACTAACGAGTAATTTATGGCAGAGAGTAGTGGACAGGAAAAGACTGAACAACCCACGGCGAAGCGCCTACAAGACTCGCGCGACAAAGGACAAGTCGCACGTTCGCGTGAGCTAAATACGATGTTGGTTATGCTTGTCGGTGCTGCCGGATTAATTTTGATGGGTAAGAATATTTTGGAAGATCTGGCTGCCATATTTGCAGATGCGTTAACTATATCCAGAGAAACGCTTTTCGACGACACGACTCTCCTGAATACTTTTATCGACATGGTAATCGATTCAATTTTATTGTTAGTTCCATTTTTAATATTAATGGTTATTGTCGCTGTGCTCGCGCCGTTGCTTGTTAGCGGCTGGACATTCAGCATGCAAGCGGTAAGTTTTAAATGGGATAAGTTAAGTCCGATAAAAGGTATGGGGCGAATTTTCGCATGGACCTCTGTACTGGAATTGTTAAAAGCTCTGGCGAAATTTGTACTTGTTTTATTCGCCGTTTCGTTGTTTTTATGGCACAGCAAAGATGATTTTTTGTTTTTGTCAAAACAATCAATTGAAGTCGGTCTTGCGCATGCGGTATCGAATATTGGTTGGTCGTTCTTAATCGTTAGTCTGGTACTCATTATTGTCGCGATGGTAGATGTACCATTTCAAATATGGAATCACGCTAAACAATTAAAAATGACAAAACAGGAAGTTCGCGACGAAAACAAGGATACAGAAGGTAACCCGGAAGTACGCGGTAGAGTACGACAAATGCAGCAGGAAATATCGAAACGGCGCATGATGGACAAGGTACCAACTGCTGATGTGATTGTGACTAACCCTACGCATTACGCAGTTGCGCTTAAATATCAGCAGGATGCTATGAAAGCACCGATCGTTGTCGCTAAGGGTGCTGATTTAATTGCTCAACAAATAAGAAATATTGGATCTATTAGTAATGTGCCGACAGTTTCAGCACCGCCATTGGCACGCTCTCTTTTCTACAGTGTAAAACTGGATCAGGAAATACCAAGTGGTTTGTATTTAGCTGTTGCCCAATTATTGGCGTATGTGTATCAGTTAAATAATATTCAGGCAAATAAAAATAAAACATCGGATGTGCCTGAGTTTCCAATACCCGATGAATATAAGCGAGATGAATAGTAATGAATTCCAATAGTATTGCAGAGGCATTTGGCCGACTGTTAAAAAATGGGCTAGGTATTCCATTATTGCTGCTTGCCTTGCTGGCGATGATCGTTATCCCCATGCCACCAATTATGTTGGATATCTTTTTTACATTTAATATTTCCCTTGCCCTCGTGGTCATGCTGGCCTCTATTTATATACATCGGCCTTTGGATTTTTCGGTATTTCCTACTGTTCTATTAATTACTACGTTGCTGCGACTAAGTCTAAATATCGCATCGACCCGGGTGGTTTTACTTGAGGGGCATACGGGTACTGCCGCTGCGGGACAGGTTATTCAATCGTTTGGCGAATTTGTTGTCGGCGGAAATTATGCCGTGGGTTTCGTGATTTTTGCGATATTAGTAATAATAAATTTTGTCGTTGTTACCAAAGGTGCTGGCCGGATATCGGAAGTATCAGCACGGTTTACTCTTGATGCGATGCCGGGTAAACAAATGGCAGTCGATGCGGACTTAAACGCCGGGCTATTGACACAGGAAGAAGCGAATCTTCGCCGTTTGGAAATCATAAATGAAGCGGATTTTTACGGCTCGATGGATGGCGCCAGTAAATTTATTCGAGGCGATGCAATAGCAGGTATCATAATAATGTTGATCACTATCATTGGTGGATTGGCAGTAGGCATGCTGCAGCATGATATGGGTATAAGTGATGCAACGCGTAATTATACATTATTAACAATCGGCGATGGTTTAGTCGCACAAATACCCTCATTAATTTTATCAACTGCGGCGGGTATTATTGTTACACGCGTTTCAAAGGAACAGGAACTGGGTGACCAAGTTCTCTCGCAGATGTTTTCCAGTCCAAAGGCATTGATTACGACAGCGGGCATTATGGGGATTATCGGGCTTATTCCAGGTATGCCTAATTTCGCGTTTCTGACGTTTGCAGCGATCGCGGGCGTCGGCGGATATATACTAAATAAAAAACAATCGCAACCAAAGGTTGTGGTAGAAGAAACACCGCCACCTGAACCTACTACCGAACCGAAGGAATTAGGCTGGGATGATGTGACACCCGTGGATATTATTGGTCTTGAAGTGGGCTATCGGTTAATCCCCTTGGTAGACAAAAATCAAGGCGGCCAGTTGATGAATCGCATTAAGGGCGTACGTAAAAAATTGTCACAGGAGTTAGGTTTTCTGGTACCCGCAGTGCATATTAGAGACAACCTTGACTTATCACCCAATGCTTATCGCATCACACTAATGGGTGTCACTATTGGTGATGCAGAGATACACCCAGATCGTGAGTTGGCAATCAATCCCGGACAGGTTTTTGGATCAGTGAGTGGTATAGAAGGAAAGGACCCTGCCTTTGGATTAGATGCTGTTTGGATTGAAACCTCACAGCATGATCAGGCTCAGTCCTTGGGTTATACCGTTGTAGATGCGAGTACCGTTATCGCGACCCACTTGAGCGAAATACTACAAAACCATGCACATGAGTTGATAGGTAGAGAGGAAGTCCAACACTTACTGGACAAACTAGCCAAAGAATCCCCAAAACTTATAGAAGAATTGATTCCCAATGCATTGCCATTGGGCGTCGTCGTAAAGGTATTGCAAAATATATTGGAAGAGAAAATCCCTATAAAAGATATAAGAACTATTGCCGAATCGTTGGCAGATAATGCGTCTAACAGTCAAGACCCTGACATATTAACCGGGTTGGTCAGGGTGGCCCTGGGGCGTGCAATTGTGCAAAAGATCAATGGTATGGCGCTGGAGCTACCGGTTATGACGCTGGATTCTTCATTGGAACAGATTTTGCATCAATCAATACAAAAGTCAGTACAAAGTGGATTTAATGAAATGGCCGGGTTTGAGCCGGGTTTAGCGGAGAGGCTTCTTAAGGCACTACAGGAACAAACTCAACGACAGGAAATTGCGGGCCAGGCAGCCGTATTGGTCGTTTCTGCGCAACTCAGATCCTATATGTCTCGATTTGTCCGTCATGCGATACCTGGTTTAAATGTTCTATCGTTTAATGAAATACCGAACAATAAACAGATAAAGATTATTGCAAATGTGGGTGGTACCGCAATCGCGGCCTAGGTTCAGAGTTACAGGTTTTAACTAGCAGAAGTTAACGAATTACATTTAATGAATTATTTATTAGTCGCGATTGGAAGTGGATTATTATGATAACAAAACGCTTTATTGTAGATGACATGCGACAAGCAATGCGAGAGGTCGGTAAGGAACTTGGGCCAGAAGCGGTTATCATCTCGAATAGCAAAATAAATGGAAAAATAGAAATTGTTGCGACATCAGAATATGATGATGACGAAGTTTTTAAAGATCAATTTTCTAATCCGAATGATCGTTATAATTATAGTAATATAAAAAAAATAAAAAATGACACTCAGGTCGAGATTATCGCACCGACAATATTGGATACGCAGGCCAGTCAAGATCTGATTACAGATAAAAACTTGCCTGATACAGCTGATTTCTCTGAACCGTTTCCTGCGCCACTTTCTGCAACAAAAAATTCGCATTTGTCAGATATACAAAATGAATTAAGTAATTTACGGGATCTAATGGAGCAGCAACTTTCGGGTCTGGCCTGGGGAGATGTTGCGAAACGACATCCGTTACGCGTAAAACTAATCAGACATCTAGTGGAACTGGGATTGAGTCCATTTTTAAGTAACTCTATTTCTGAAAAAATACCGGATGATCTCAATATCAAAGAAGCATGGCAAAGAGCCATTGATATTTTAACAAATAAAGTGCCAGTGATTGACAAAAATAGTATAGAAAACAGCCGTGTTATTACATTGGTTGGTCCAACTGGCGTAGGAAAAACCACAACGATCGCAAAGCTGGCAGCCAGGTACGCACTTCGACATAGTAAAAATGATATAGCGTTAATAACAACAGATAATTTTCGAATAGGTGCTCATGAACAGTTACGAACGTATGCGCGTATTCTGGATATCCCCGTCTATACAGTAGGTAATGAAAATGAATTGAGTAAGGTTTTAGACTTAGTAAAGAACAAGGATTTAGTGTTGGTTGATTCAGCAGGCATGAGTCATCGGGATGAAAGGTTGGTGAATCAGTTAAACATGCTTAGTCAAATTCCGTTAAAACAAAGAAAGACATTACTTGTAATCTCTGCCGCAACGCAATATGAATCGTTAAATGAATCAATTCACACATTCAAAAAAAATATAGACGGTTGTATATTGACCAAATTGGATGAGGCGGCCAATTTGGGCAGCGTTCTTTCCTCCGTCATAGAAAATGATTTGCCAATTGCGTTTATAAGTGATGGCCAACGTGTACCAGAAGATATTCACAATATTAATTCTGAAGATATTGTGAACCGCTCCATATTGTTAATGCGAGAAATGGGTAGATTGGAAGAGTCGCTGGAAAAATTACTTTGGAGCAGGTCGGTTAGTGCTAATGTCTGAAGTCAGCATTGAACAGTCAATAGGTGAACGACCAATAGCTATGCGCAGAACAGCTAGCGTCAAGCCAGTTCGAGTTGTTGCTGTTACCAGTGGAAAAGGGGGGGTTGGAAAAACGAACGTTTCGGTTAACCTTGCGCTTGCGCTGGCGAATGATGGCAAAAATATTATGTTGTTGGATGCCGATTTTGGATTAGCTAATGTAGACGTTTTGTTAGGGGTACATGCGCCATACAATCTTAAACACGTAATAAGTGGTGAACGCAGTTTAGAAGAGATTATCGTAGAAGGCCCATCCGGGTTAAAAATAGTGCCCGCTTCATCCGGTACGCAGGCAATGGCAGAGTTAAATTCTTCACAACACGCGGGCCTGATACGTGCATTTAGTGAGCTTAGTTTCGATATCGACACACTTATAATTGATACTGCTGCCGGTATTACAGGAAGTGTAATCAGCTATAGTCGCGCTGCACAAGAAGTCGTTGTTGTACTTTGTGACGAGCCTGCATCGCTAACGGATGCTTATGCGTTGTTGAAACTACTAAATAGAGAATATGGTATTAACCGATTTCATATTTTGGCGAATATGGTCAACAGTGTTCAAGAAGGCAGAGTGCTGTTTAACAAATTAGTAAAAGTGACAGATAGATATCTAGATGTTGCTATGAATTTCATGGGGGCAATACCGCAGGACGACTATCTACGTAAAGCAGTGCAAAAGCAACGCGCTGTTGTAGATGCTTATCCACGAAGTAAAGCTGCAATGGCTTTTAAGAAACTGGCGCAAAAAACCGGCAGTATGCCATTACCTGCGAACGCAGGTGGTCATTTAGAGTTTTTTGTTGAGAGATTAATTATGGCGAGTCAAGAGATTGAGGGGGTAAGACTATGAGCGCAGCGGCTAACTACGCATCAGTGCACGAACATCCATGTAAAGATGATTTGGTGACCAAGTATGCACCACTGGTAAAGCGAATTGCGTATCATTTAATAAGTCGTTTACCACCCAGTGTTCAACCGGATGATTTAATCCAAGCTGGCATGATTGGCTTACTTGAAGCATCACGAAATTATAATTCTGATCAAGGAGCAAGTTTTGAAACGTATTCCGGTATCAGAATTCGTGGTGCTATGTTAGATGAAATCAGAAAAAATGACTGGGCGCCAAGGTCCGTACACAAGAAGGCACGAATGATAGCTGAAGTTGTAAAGGAAATTGAGAATAAAACAGGCCGGGATGCCCGGGATCATGAGATCGCAGAAGAGATGGGTTTAAGTTTACTTGAGTATCAGCGTTTATTAAAAGAATCAAATGCACATAAGGTTTTTGGTTATGAAGATGTAGGTATGGATGAAGACTCAATGTCATTGGGTCTTACAGAAAAAATGTCCGGCCCATATGATAAATTGCAACGCGATGATTTTAAGAGAAACCTGTCACAAGCAATAGCGGGGCTGCCGGAAAGAGAGCGGCTTGTAATGTCATTATATTACGACAAAGAACTTAATTTGAGAGAAATAGGTTCCGTTATTGGTGTAAGTGAATCACGCGTTAGCCAAATTCATAGTCAGGCGGTGATTCGTTTGCAGGCTAGAATGAATCTCTGGTCTAAGCAGGCATGACAAAGCGGGCATGAAAAGTATGTTAATTGTTTGTCCTTGCAATGGATAACGGAGGCAGCGTTGGATAAAAATATGAAAATTCTTATTGTTGATGATTTTTCGACAATGAGAAGAATAATAAAAAATTTACTTAGAGACCTTGGCTTTAACAATACGCAAGAGGCAGATGATGGCAACACCGCATATCCAATGCTGGAATCGGGTGATTTTGATTTTCTGGTAACAGATTGGAATATGCCTGGTATGACTGGAATTGACCTATTAAAAAAGGTTCGTACAACTGAAAAATTGGCATCTATGCCTGTTTTGCTAGTAACCGCAGAGCAAAAAAGAGAACAAATAGTGGAAGCGGCTGAAGCGGGTGTAAATGGCTATATCGTGAAACCGTTTACCGCGGAAACCTTAAAAGAAAAGATCGGAAAAATATTTGAACGGATTGAAGCAAACGTTTAATAACTTATTAAATACTAACTAAACTACAAAATCACTGAGAATAATATGACCATGGATAATGTAATCTCGGATGAATATCTGGAACAAGCGCAAAGCCTGGTGAGTGAACTAAAGTCAGGTAACAATGAGAATGCAACAAAAGCGTTAGATCAATTAATCAATTCTCGCGAAAAAAATATATTTACAGAGCTAGGAAAGTTAACACGTGAGTTTCATGATGCATTGATGAGTTTCAGGCTTGACTCAAAATTTTCTAATTTTTCAGAAACAGAAATACCTGATGCCAGAGACAGGCTTAATCATGTTATCAAGTTAACAAATGACTCGGCCAATAGCACGCTTACCGCCGTCGAAACATCGATTCCGATATGCGATGAATTGGGAAAACAAGCGGAAGAATTTAAAGAGAAATGGGTGCGATTTCAACGAAAGGAAATGTCTGCAGAACAATTTAGGCAGCTAAGTGATGAATTGCCAGAATATTTTAGTAAATCTTTAACAGGCACATCGAGTATAAAAGAAGATTTGAATAAAGTACTTATGGCGCAATCTTTCCAGGATTTGACGGGACAGATCATAAAACAGGTGATTACATTGGTGGATGAAGTGGAATCAAATCTGGTGAATTTGGTTAAGTTATCAAGTGAATATGTTATTCAGGATAACGTTCTTCAGGATACTGCTACGCAGGATAATAACAACCAAAAAGAAGATTCAAGATCCAGCCTTGATGGACCGCAAATACCGGGAAAACAAAGCGATAGTGTTCTCAAAGGACAAGATGATGTTGATGATTTATTGTCTAGCCTTGGATTTTAATAGGTGAAAGAATGGCGTTCACAGAAGATGAAGAGATATTACAAGATTTCTTAGTAGAAGCAGGCGAAATACTAGAAAAATTAAATGAACAGCTTGTTGATTTGGAAAACAGTCCAGATGACAACGAACTCCTCAATGCCGTATTCCGCGGTTTTCATACCATAAAAGGTGGCGCCAGTTTTTTGAGCTTAACATGTGTTGTCGAAGTTTGTCACCGTTCTGAAGATGTTTTCAACCTACTGCGTAATGGTGAGCGTCATGTAAATGCTCAATTAATGGATGTTATCCTGCCCGTGCTGGATGTGTTAAATGGTCAGTTTGATGCGTTAAATAATGCCAGTGAACCACAGCCTGCGGATGCTGAGCTTTTATTGGGCCTGGATAATATTATTAATACTGAGAATGAAACAACTGAAAATGCAGTAGAAGATAATAAAAATACGGTTGAAATCGACAAAGAAAACGAGCCAGTGGAACCGGTGATCAATAATTCAGATGACGGAGATATGACGGACTCCGAATTTGAAGCACTGCTGGATAACCTGGATAAGAAAAAGGAAGTTGATACAAAAGAAAATAGCAAGCCCAATACCGCCTCCAACGATGAATTTACCGATGATGAATTTGAAGACCTGCTGGATCAGATTAATAGTGGTGGAGCGCCAAAAGGCAGTATGCCAAAGGACAGTCTTAACAAAGAATCTGATAGCGCAGGGAAAGATGCAGAGCTGATAACAGATGATGAGTTGGATACGCTACATGGTCCCTCTGGCACAGCTAACTCTACCTCAACTAAGAATAAGTCAACAAGTGAAGAAAATCCCAAAAAAACGGATGTTAACAAAGAAAAACCAATTATAAAGGAAGTGCCAAAAACGGTCGCCAAGAAAGAGACAAAACAGGCTGAAAAAAAATCAGTACAACAAGCAGATACAAGCGTTAGAGTTGACACGGCAAGGTTGGATGACATTATGAATCTGGTTGGAGAATTGGTGCTGGTACGTAATAGAATGTCCACTATAGAAGCGACTTATAATGATGACGAATTAGAAAAAGTAGTGACTAGTTTTGATTTGGTAACTACTGATTTACAAGCTGCCGTTATGAAAACTCGAATGCAGCCAATCAAAAAAGTATTTGGTCGGTTTCCACGGGTAATACGCGATTTAGCGCGAAGTTTAAACAAAAAAATTAACTTGGAACTACAAGGTGAAGAGACAGATCTGGATAAAAACCTGGTCGAGGCATTGGCAGACCCGCTTGTTCACCTTATTCGTAACTCAGTAGACCATGGTATTGAATTGCCAGATGTACGTGTGGCAAAAGGAAAACCGGAACAAGGTACAGTCATGTTGGGCGCGAAACAGGAAGGTGATCACATCAGTCTGACTATTGAGGATGACGGTGCAGGAATTGATCCCGAAAAATTAAAAGGTATTGCAATTGACAAGGGACTCCTTGATAAAGAAACTGCCGCCAGATTAACCGACAGCGAAGCGTATAACCTGATCTTTATGGCAGGGTTTTCAACTAAAGAAAAAATAACAGATGTGTCGGGTCGTGGTGTCGGCATGGATGTAGTCAAAAATTCAATTGCGCGTCTAAATGGTACGATTGACATAGAATCGAAAATTGATAAAGGAAGTAAATTAACAATTAAAGTACCATTAACCCTCGCCATCATGCCTACACTAATGGTCAAACTAGATGCGCAAGTATTTGCGCTTCCATTAGTCAATGTAGGCGAGATATTAAATCTTGATTTAACCAAAACAAATATTATAGATGGGCAACTTGTTGTAATGAATAGAGACAGGGCGCTACCCATTTATTATTTAAGGCGATGGTTAGTTAAAGGTGCAAATGCCGATAAATTACCCGAGGCAGGTCACGTTGTTGTAGTTGCATTCGGTACGCAGCGAGTCGGGTTTGTGGTCGATCAACTGGTTGGACAAGAAGAAGTTGTAATAAAACCGCTGGGATCCACATTACAAGGAACGCCTGGGGTGTCGGGTGCAACAATTACAGGCGATGGAAAAATCGCCTTGATCCTGGATGTGTCTCAATTGATGACGTCGTATGCCAAGTCAGCATAATGGATATTTTAACTATTGCCGGTATTATTGTTGGTTTTGGTTCGATCCTGTGGGGACAGGCATTGGAAGGTGGTCACATAGAATCGTTGTTAAACGGACCGGCGATATTAATTGTAATGGGAGGCACTGTCGGCGCGGTTATGACTCAAGTGTCACTTTCTACCTTTTTGCTCTCCCTTAAGATGATGATCTGGATGATTTTTCCACCCAAGCTTGCAGCAAGCGCGGCAGTGGAAAATATTATCAGTTGGAGCAACATTGCCAGGAAAGAGGGGCTGTTGGGATTAGAGTCTGTTGTTGAAGTTGAATCAAATCCCTTCGCTCGAAAAGGTTTGCAGCTTTTGGTCGACGGCAGTGAACCCGATGTAATACGAAGTATTTTGGAAGTTGAAATTGACTCAACTGAAAAAAAATCACTTGATGCCGCAAAAATATACGACACAATGGGAGGGTACGCACCGACTGTCGGAATTATTGGTGCTGTACTGGGTCTTATTCATGTAATGGCAAATCTTGCAGACCCATCTTCATTGGGTTCAGGTATTGCGACTGCATTTGTTGCGACAATTTACGGTGTTGGTTTGGCAAATTTATTGTTTCTTCCTATAGGTGGTAAATTAAAAAGTATTATTGGCCAACAAACACGTATGCAGGAAATGATTGTAGAGGGACTCATCGCGATAGCCGAGGGTGAAAATCCTCGAAATATCGAAACCAAATTAAATGGTTATTTGTAGATACCGTTATGGCGCGCAAAAAAAAACCGGAAGAGCATGAAAATCATGAAAGATGGCTTGTCTCATATGCTGATTTTATTACGCTATTGTTCGCATTTTTTGTTGTTATGTATGCTGTATCATCGGTAAACGAAGGTAAATATAGAGTATTGTCAAATTCATTAACAACTGCATTTGGAAAAAAATCGTCCTCTATTTCTCCCATTTCACTTGTTAGCACACCTTCAAAAGCATCGTTAATTGCGCCGATGGTAAAAAGTTCAGGGTTTCAGTCATTAGATCTTTCTATGCCTACACCGGGTTCTCAGGGCGAAGGGGATGGCTCAGGGGCTGAAGCTGAGATGGAAAAAATTGCGGATGAAATAGCAAAAAGTATGAAAGATCTGGTTGATGATGAATCGATTAAAATAGAAATTGGAAAGAACGGTGTAGAAGTAGAAATTAATACCAGTGTTTTGTTTGAAAGTGGCAGTTCAGGGCTGCAACGAAGGGCGGTACCAACGTTAAGAAAGATTGCGAAAATACTTAAGGAAAAATCCCATTCAATACAGGTTGAGGGATTTACAGATAATGTGCCGATATTCACAGAAGTATATCCCTCCAACTGGGAACTTTCTGCAGCACGCGCTGCAAGTGTCGTTCATTTGTTTGCTAAAAGTGGCGTAGACCCAAAGAAAATGGCGGCGATTGGATATGGCGAATTTCAGCCTACTGAAAGCAATGCAACTGCAAATGGTAGAAAAAAAAATAGGCGCGTTGTTGTTGTTATTTCACCTGAGAAACGGGGTCGACAATATGAAGATGATCTGGATAAATTAAAAAATGGCTCAAGTGGCAAATTAAATAAGGCGGAAAAATCGAGTTGAATATTTTAACTATCGCTAATCAAAAAGGAGGGGTTGGAAAGACTACCACGGTGGCCACTCTGGCAGGGATATTATCTGAGAGGGGTGAGCCTACTGTGATGTTGGATATGGATCCACACGGCTCTTTAACATCCTATTTTGGTTTCGATCCTGATGAAATTGAAAAAAGTATCTACAACATTTTTAAATATGACGGTACTAATTATAAAGGAATAGTAAATGATATCGTTATTGAAACACGATTTGATCACTTATATTTATTGCCGGCGTCGACCGCAATGGCAACATTGGATCGGCAACTCGGGACACAAAGTGGAAAGGGGTTGGTTATTAAAAATATACTGGCTGCAATAAACGGCCGATTCTCCAATGTATTAATCGATTGCCCACCTAACCTTGGAATATTAATGATAAATGCAATGGCTGCCTGCGATCATCTTGTCATACCAGTACAAACCGAGTTTCTGTCATTAAAAGGATTGGAACGAATGGTGCGTACAATCGAAATGATGGCTAAATCCCGGCGATCAGACATTCCTTATACAGTATTACCCACGATGTTTGACAAACGTACCCGAGCGTCACTCGCAGCATTGAGAAATTTACGCGATAAGTACGCGGACCATTTATCTGAAGCGATTATTCCGATAGATACAAAATTTAGAGAGGCAAGTCGCATGGGAGTGCCACTGTCCGTCATAAGCAGGAGTGATCGAGGAGTGAAAGCTTATAAAAAATTTATTAATTTATTGATTGCTGCCAATCAAAATTCAAATAACGGCAATGTGGTGGCTCTGTGATTAAGGTTATGAACAGTACGCATAATAAACTCTCAAATCAAAAGAACGCATTGATGGACTATATTGGCGTGTTAACCGCTGAGGAGTTGATAGAAAAATCTGTCTCTGAAGA
Organism: uncultured Gammaproteobacteria bacterium; assembly: GCA_964654485.1. Taxonomy (GTDB): domain Bacteria; phylum Pseudomonadota; class Gammaproteobacteria; order SG8-11; family SG8-11; genus JAADIM01. The sequence continues at coordinate 19,677 of CAZZJI010000033.1, forward strand.
ACAAACATCAGTTGATCAGGCTTGCAAAGAGAGTTGCAATGTAAGTTCACTCAATGCGCCAATTGAGAATAATAATGAGACGCAAGCAGAGACAAACGGCAATACCAATAAAAAAAATATCAACAACGTAATCGGTGAGGATCTGTGTATCGAAGTCTGTGTATTCCTGGTATCGGGACTAAAGCTAGCTATATCTGCGGACAAAATAAGCGATGTCATTGATATTCCAAAAGAAATCAAATTTCCAGATAAACAGTTACAACAACGCGTACCCGGTTTGGGTGTGGATGGCTCAACGGTTACTGTAATTAGCACGCCAATTCTGGTTATGCCAAACCGTAAAGGAAACAAACCCAATAAAATAATAATGATAAAGGGAGCAAATACCGGATTTACCTGTGACGACGTTATTGAGTCACTTGCTCAAGTTAAGAATGATATTTGCTGGCGTACTGATAGCACAAAAAGAAAATGGTTAGCGGGGACTGTGGTTACCAGACAAATGGCTTTGTTAGATGTGGATAAAATTATTGAGGATGTTAAACCTAAATAAATCAGTTGAATCTTCTGCACCTTAGTCACCCTCGCTACGATTCAACTGATTTATTTAGGTTTGTTCTTTGCAATGATGCTGTTTACAGGAAATTGTAACAATATCGACCTATTTTTAATATTTGTTTTGGTACAAATTATGCATTTTAATTGTTGATATGTTTGGCAATTAACCTTAGGAACCCCTGATTAAGTCATGGGCGAGTCGCTATGAGATTTAAACTCATAGATGTCGTCCATGACTTAATCAGAGGTTCCCATACTATAAAAATTTAAACTACGTTAGAAGCTACTCGAGATCATCCAGGGGAACAATATGACGGCAATTGCAGCGACTGAGGAATCTTTAAAAAGGTGGGTTACATTCAAACTGGAAAATGAAAAATATTGTATAAATGTGATGCAGGTACAGGAAGTTTTACGGATGTCAGAAATCGCGCCAGTACCGGGAGCGCCCGCTTATGTTATCGGTATTATGAACTTAAGAGGTAATGTCGTTACGATAACAGACACTCGAAAACGATTTGGTCTTGGCCCTAGAGAGATTGACGATGACTCTCGCATTATCATTGTAGAAATCAAAAATAATGTTGTCGGAATATTAGTAGATAGTGTAACCGATGTTGTAGACCTGGAAAATTCAGAAATTGAAAGTACACCAAACGTTGGAAATGAAGAATCGAATCGATATATACAGGGTGTCGCCAGCAGAGATAATGAATTATTAATTGTGATTAATCTGAATAATTTTTTATCGGATGAAGAATTGTGTAACGCGTGCTAACAAGCGTGTACTGACAAGAGAGTACAATATAGAGAGTAAAGTATAATGAACGAGATAAGTTTAACTGAAGTGGCCAGTGGGTTGTTTTTTGCAGGACTATTGTGCGCGCCATTTTTAGGCATTCGATTATATAGGTTAAATAAAAATTGTCACGATGCATTGTTAAAGTGCGACATGTTACAAAATCACGTGGCTGCAATGTGCTCGGCCGCAGTAAACATTGGAAAAAGTATTGACCATCTGGACCGAAAACTTGATGCACTTGCGGATCGTCAGGAAAAATATGAATTAAAGGAACCACAGGGGATGACACGCACCTATGGGCAAGCTAAAGTGCTGCTCAATAATGGTGTGAAGATGGATGAAATTGTTGAAAATTGTGGAATGTCTTATGGCGAAGTAGAGTTAATTGATTTGATGAACCGGCTTGAGGTAAAGCAATCGAAACACTAAGCCGAACGTTCAGGCCTTGAATGAGAAATGACTAAACGATTGCTTTTATATACGAGGCGTGGTGATACAATCCGGGGGCCTTTTCCATCAAAACAAATTACCCGGCATGTGTTATTGGGAAGATTAAAGGTAATCGATGAAGTAAGTATTGATCAAATAAACTGGAAAACCATATCGGAATTTCCGGAAATCATACCTGAAGAAATGTCTGTTAATGCAGATGACCCTCAAGCACAAGAGCGTTTAAAGCTCGCAAGATATCGAGAAGACGAAAGGTTATCCGGTGATCGGCGTGAAAATAACACCACAACAGGTTCGCACGATAATAGAAGCAGTGGCAACAGGAGACAAGCTGAACCATACGATGTTAAAAAACACCGGATAATAAAAACCGAGATTTATAAAGAAGGAAAAAAACCCGAGAGTTATTTAGCGTTACATATAGCCGTCGCTGTTTTTATAGGGATTGCAGCTACCGCTTATTTTATTAAATCGTCACCTGTTGATGTGACATTTGTAAAACAATGTGATTCGACTCCCAGACCAGGCGCAGATTGGCGTGATTGTAATATGGAGGGCGCAGTTATTGAAAAAGCCAATTTAAAAAAATCAAAATTGCGCAATGTAAACATGATTGGTTCTACTATAAAAAGCTCTGATTTATCTGAAAGTGATCTAGCATACGGTAATTTTAGTCTGGTTAATTTTAGATTCACCAATTTTAACAACGCAAATTTATTAGGTAGTGTTTTAAGAAAAGCGAATTTATCTAATACTAATATGCTGAATGCTAATTTGTCATTTTCAATATTACAGGATGCGGACCTCTCCTACGCAAACCTAAAGAATGCAAATCTGGCAAACGCCGATTTATCTGGTGCCATCATAACCGGTATAATTTTGCAAGGCGCCAATCTTGAAAATGCTGTATGGATCGACCAACGCGTATGCCTGGCGGGGTCAAAAGGAAAATGCGTATTGTCCGAAGAGAAAAAGCAAGCAGGGACGAATCAACATTAGGGTTGAACATTAAGGGTAGAGGGATACCTGAATTACTCTATCACTTCTGTAGTATAACGCTTCACTTCTATCGTATCCGACCAATAATTTGCCGGTAAATTCGCTTTTTGTTTTAAATGCTGAAGGAATATTTTCGGATTTGGCAAAGACGACCACACCGAAGGCAAAAACGTACCCTTGTTTAATCCATCTTGTAATATAAGTCCATCTATTTCGGGCCGAATTTTGGAAATTAAGTCGGCTTCAGATGTAAACAAAATAGGCTCAGCTAAAGAAAGAATAGATAAAGATACGGAGACAGACTGGAACTCAAATTGTTTCATTGGCACAAAACGTGGGTCCTGAAACGCTGCGGCAAAAGCGTTATTCGCTACGCTTTGAACTAATGTTTCCTGGGCGGTTAGGCTGCCAATGCATCCTCTTAATTCATCGTTTCGGTATAATGTAATAAAAGTCGATCGTGGTAATAATAAGTTGTCAGAATATCTGGAGATATCGACGACTGACACACGCTTCGCTTTAAACCCATTTAATATAGATGTATGCGCTATTTCCAAAAGCGCATCTTTCTCATTTTTACTGTAGTAATCAGAAGACTCATTCGAAAACATAAGCACCATAACCTACGACTTTATCTTTTGGGCCAGCGGTATCACCTGAGTTGCGCAAATCGACGGTTTTTGCTGATAAATGATGATTTTTTGCGAAATTAATTAAACCGTTAACGGGGTTGCGGCCACAGGCATCGTTATGCTGAATTGCTTGATTATCAAGATTTTCAATATTTCTTGATGTGGCACTGTCCAGTTTTTGCGCTGTAGCGTAATCTTGATAATGGCTCAAATCAGAACTCACGACTATCAGAGTATTTGTGTCTTTCCATAATGACTCAAGTATGCTGGAAATTACTTCAGGCTCAGCGTCACCGACAACTAGTGGTATTAATGAAAACTCACCTAACACCTCTTGTAGAAAGGGTAGGTGTACTTCCAGACTATGTTCCAGAGCATGGGCTTCATCCAATACCAAAATACGGGACGATTGGATTAAGCTTTCCAGCGCAGACTGATCAACGGGGATGTCACCCAATGGCGACGAAAAATAAGCCGCACTACTGGCAGCTAAACCCCTAAAAGGCACACGATGCGACGGGCCTAACAAAATAACTCGCTGAATATCATCTCGAAAAGGAATTAATCGCGCATAAACCGATGCAGCAATCGGTCCAGAATATACATAACCGGCATGCGGCGCAATAATCGCTACGGGTTTTTTCATATCTTCGGTGTTTTCCAATTCTACCGCATCCAGATAGTGAGCCACAATATCATGCAATTCATCCGCATCACCGGGATAAAATGTACCCGCTACCGCTGTTCGACGCGCATTTCCAGACATGGCTAGCCTATCACCTTTACTCTGTTTTTAATCAAATGTGTTACTACCGAAGGATCAGCCAATGTAGAGGTATCACCTAAGTCGTCAATTTCGTTAGCCGCAATTTTTCGCAATATTCGTCGCATGATTTTACCCGAACGGGTTTTAGGTAAACCGGGTGCCCATTGAATTGCATCTGGTTTGGCAATCGGGCCAATTTCATGTCGAACCAGTTCTATTAACTCTTTTCGTAGTTCGGAATCGGGTTCTATACCTGCCATGGGTGTTACGTATGCATAAATACCTTGGCCTTTGATATCATGAGGGCAACCCACCACGGCGGCTTCGGCGATAGATTTATGCAGTACCAACGCGCTTTCTACTTCGGCTGTACCCAGGCGGTGTCCGGAAATATTGAGTACATCATCGACACGACCGGTAATCCAGTAATAACCATCTTTATCCCGTCGTGCGCCGTCACCTGCAAAATAATAACCAGGAAAACTGGAAAAATAGGTCTCAATAAAACGTTTGTGATCACCGTATATCGAGCGCATTTGACCCGGCCAGGACGCCGTAATGACCAGAATGCCTGACGCTTCACCTTGCAACACGTTACCACTGTCATCGAGGATAGCGGGAGAAATACCGAAGAACGGGCGAGTAGCTGATCCCGGTTTCAGGTCAGTGCAACCCGGCAACGGGGTAATCAAAATACCGCCCGTTTCAGTTTGCCACCAGGTGTCCACAATCGGGCAGCGCGCATCACCGACGACGTGATAATACCATTCCCATGCTTCGGGGTTGATGGGTTCTCCCACCGTGCCCAACAAGCGAAGACTTTTGCGTGATGTTGCTTTTACTGCAGCATCGCCATCTCGCATCAATGCACGAAGTGCCGTTGGTGCGGTATAAAAAATATTAACCTTGTGTTTATCGATCACGTTCCAAAAACGTGACGCATCAGGGTATGTCGGTATACCTTCAAACATCAACGTTATCGCGCCATTTGCTAATGGGCCATATACGATATAGGAGTGACCTGTTACCCAGCCGACATCGGCGGTGCACCAGTAAACATCACCATCATGATAATCGAAAATATACTTATGCGTAATGGCCGCATACAGCAGGTAACCACCGGTGGTATGCAATACGCCCTTTGGTTTTCCGGTGGAGCCGGATGTATAGAGTATAAAAAGTGGATCTTCGGCATCCATTTTTTCAGGCGGACAATCAGTCGATGCTGTTTGTATTGCCTCGTGATACCAAACATCCCGGTCATTATTCCACTCTATATTACCTTTGGTATGTTGTATCGTTAACACGGTATGTACATTGGGGCAGGATTGCAGTGCCGTATTTACGTTCGCTTTTAACGGAATCGTTTTACCACCGCGTACGCCTTCATCTGCTGTGATGACAGTTTGACAATCCGAGTCAAGAATTCGGTCTTTTATTGATTCGGGGGAAAATCCACCAAATACAACAGAATGCACTGCACCGATACGTGTGCAGGCGAGCATCGCATAGGCTGCTTCTGGAATCATCGGCATATAAATACAAACTCTATCACCTTTTTTCACGCCACGATTTTTTAATACATTTGCGAAGCGGCAAACGTGCTGGTGTAATTCATTGTAAGTAATTTTCTTATCAACTTCAGGGTCATCGCCCTCCCAAATAATTGCGGTTTGACTACCTCTTTTTTTCAGGTGCCGGTCGATGCAGTTATAACTTACATTTAATGTTGCGCCTTCAAACCAACGAATATTAACATCGTTATAATTCCAGTTAGATACCTTGTCCCAGGGTGTGTACCAATCAATAAATTCTTCAGCTTGTTCCGCCCAAAATCCGTCAGGATCTTCGATGGATTTTTTATACATTGCCTGATATTTTGCTTCGTCAACCAACGTATTTTTAGCATAATCAGCAGCTACCTTATATACTTTTTCATCAGCCATTCGGCTTTCTCCTATGCGTACCCTGTAACTGTGTGCTTTGTAACTGTATACTTTATAACTGTATACCTTGTAACGGTGTACCCTATAATTATGAACCTTATAACAACATAATAAATACTTTTTAATCGCAATACCATGAATTAAGGCAGCTGAAGCAGCTGATCTGATTTTGGTATATTTTTTGGCTGCCAATGTGTGATTGCCCATTTCCAGAGACTGTCTAGATCACCTTCGAGAATCTCTGAGGGCGGCTGTTGTCCTAAAAATAACAATGCCTTATGTAGAGTATCAATAGGTTCGCTATTCAATACGTCTATTTCGTTATAATTTTGTTTACTCATTTTGTAACCATTTTCGTCAATAACCAACGGCAAATGACCATAGCGCGGGGTGTTTAACTTTAACAATTTTTGTAAGTAAATTTGCCGGTGAGTGGAATCCATTAAATCCCGTCCCCTGATAATTTCAGTGATCCCTTGGAAGTCATCATCTACCACGACCGCCAGATGATAAGCAAAATAGCCACCTACGCGTTGCATGAGAAAATCACCGACTTCGGTTTCTACGTTCTGTATTGATTTACCAAAAAACAAATCATTAAACTCAATAATGCTGTTGTCTGTTTTTATACGCAATGTATTTGTTTTTTTGCCCAGTTGTACGCCATTGCGGCAAGTACCTGGGTATACTGAAGGGTTGTTTTTGGATATATCAGCGGCATTAATTTCGGCATTTACTTCGATAATGTCTTTTCGGGAGCAGGCGCAAGGATAGAGTAGATCCAATTCGGTTAATGCGTTCAGTGCGGCTTGATACGCGCTATTTCGCTTGCTTTGGTAGAAAACAGAGCCATCCCAAATAAGACCATATTTTTCAAGACACTGTAATATGGAATCTATAGCGCCTGCAGCGATGCGCGGTGGGTCAACGTCATCAATGCGGACTAACCATTCACCCTGTTGGCTTTTTGCTTGCAAATAACTGGCGACCGCTGTGGTTAACGATCCAAAATGCAAAGGTCCTGATGGGGTAGGCGCAAATCTGCCGCGATACTGGGGGGATGCTTGCTTGTCCATATGGCGAGCTTAACCCAAACACATCACCATTGGAAAATACTAAGCAGCTCTCGCACCTCCATGTGCTTCGTTGCATAAGGCCACATCCTTGGCCAAAAAAAAAGCGGTATAAACTTTGTTTATGCCGCTTTACAAAAATAAGTAAAAGCCAATATTAGCCTTTCATTTGACGTTCTTTGATTTCATCCAATTCTTTACAGTCTATGCATAAATCAGCAGTGGGTCTGGCTTCCAGACGACGTACACCGATATCGATACCGCATACCTTGCAATAGCCGTAATCTTTTGAATCTATTTTGCCCAGAGACTGCTCAATCTTTTTGATCAGTTTACGTTCCCGGTCACGGGTGCGCAATTCCATTGTGAAGTCAGATTCCTGGGAAGCTCTATCATTTGGGTCTGGAAAAACGGTTGCATCGTCCTGCATATGGTGCACCGTTTCATCGACTTTTTCCATTAGTTCTTTTTTCCAGGATTGAAGAATTTCCTGAAAATGGGTTTCTTGAGCCTCGCTCATAAACTCTTCACCCTTTTTTTCTTTATACGGAGTGAAGCCTTTGAATTCGAGGCTTGAATCTTTTTTAGCCTTACTTACGCTTTTTTTAGCGGGTTTTGCTGCTGCAGTTTTAGCTGTTCTAGGCATTACTTTTCTCCTGTTTTCAGAGAAATTAAAATCAAGCGCGCATTTTTACCAGAAACCGTCCCATGAAGCAATAAAACTTGAATTGTGTGGCCAATTTACCCTGGATCATTGGATTATTTAAGTATGCGCAAATGGTTAAAAATCAATAAAAACATATATATAGACTACTTATCTAGTGTAATTGATTGATTTGTTATCGGGATCTGGGCAAATTTCTTTAGTGACCATATTTAGTACAATGGGTAACACAGAGGGTAAAACAACAGAAAAAAGAGTGTGCAATAATTTATCGCTTTGGATACCCTAAGCCGCGATTTATTAACATTACTTTATATTACTAAGAAGGGATAAACAGAAATAGGATAATTATGAGATCACTAAAAGCAATACTATTTGATGTTGATGGTACATTGGCAGACACCGAACGGGATGGGCATTGCATCGCGTTTAATCTGGCGTTTGAAGAGGCCGGGTTAGACTGGCGCTGGTCGGATGAATTGTATGAAGAATTATTAGCGGTTACCGGCGGTAAAGAGCGCATGCACTATTATCTGAGTGAATTTAATAAGAAATACCCGCCATGCGACAATATCAACGAATTCATTGCCAAGTTGCATGCGCGCAAAACAGAACTTTACGTGTCACTCTTATCAGAAGGCCGAATTCCGCTACGACCTGGCGTTAAACGGTTGCTGGAAGATGCTCGAAAACAGAATATGCGACTGGCCATTGTGACCACGACTTCCGTTACCAATGTCATCGCCTTATTAACAAACACATTGGGCAGCGAGTCCGCAGACTGGTTTGAACTGATCGCGGCGGGCGATATTGTAGAAAAGAAAAAACCGGCCCCGGATATTTACCAATATACATTGGAAAAAATGAATCTTACAGCGCAAGACTGTATCGTTATTGAAGACTCGGAAAACGGTTTACTCTCTGCGAGTGGCGCGGGCATTAAATCAGTGATCACAATCAATGAATACACAACAAAGGATAACTTTGATGGTGCATTAATTGTATTGGATCAATTAGGTGAACCTGATATGCCCTTCACTATAATAAAGGGAGGCACAAACGCTGATAGCAAAAAAACCGAGGAAAACTACGTTGATGTTGCTTTTCTAAAAGCATTGCATAAGGAACATCAGGGGAATCACGGCTAACATAGTTTGGACTCAGACCAGGCCAGTAAAATGCAAACAGCAAAACGCATGCAGGATATACAGCCGTTTCATGTCATGGCATTGCTCGCCCGTGCCCGCGAGCTGGAAGCGAAGGGGCGCTCCATTATCCATATGGAAATCGGTGAGCCCGATTTTATCACGCCTGATCCCATTCTTGATGCAGGTAAATGCGCGTTTGATGATGGCCATACCCATTACACGCCGGCATTGGGTTTGCCACAATTACGCGAGGCCATCGCAGGTCATTACCAAAAAAATTACCAACTGAGCGTGCCGTCCGAGCGGATCGTCATTACCCCCGGCGCATCCGGTGCATTGCTGCTGGTATTAGGCACACTGATTAATCCCGGTGAGCAGGTTTTAATGGCAGACCCGGGTTACCCCTGTAATCGAAACTTTGTTCGGTTTATGGAGGGCGAAGCAATCGGCATACCCGTCGATGCAAGCACAAACTATCAATTATCCAAAGAATTGATTGAACAACACTGGACGCAGAAAACACGTGCGGTCATATTGGCCTCACCCTCTAATCCGACCGGCACGCTGGTGAGCCAAAAAAGTCTGCAGGAAATCGATGAATTTGTTGCACAAAAAAAGGCTTACCTGATTGTCGATGAAATCTATCACGGACTGATTTATGAAGATAAACCACAGACCGCACTGGCCCTTTCTAATAACCTTTCTAATAATAAGCCAGATAATATTTTCGTTATTAACAGCTTTTCAAAATATTTTAGTATGACGGGGTGGCGTCTCGGCTGGTTGGTCGCCCCCTATGCTGCGATGAGTGATCTGGAAAAACTGGCACAAAATATCTTTCTCGCCGCACCCACGCCCGCGCAATATGCCGCATTGGCGGCTTTTAAAGAAGAAACGATACGCATCCTAGATCAGCGCTGTGAGGAATTCAAACAACGCCGCGATTTTTTACTGCCCGCGTTGCGCAACATCGGTTTTAACATTTCAGGTACACCACAAGGTGCTTTTTATTTGTATGCCGAATGTGCCCGGTTTACCCAGGACAGTTATCAATTTGCCATAAATTTATTAGAAGAAAAGGGCGTTGCCATCACACCGGGCATCGACTTTGGCACAAACCAGGCAAACACACACCTACGTTTTGCTTACACGACCTCAATGGAGAATTTGCGTGAGGGGGTGGAAAGATTAAAGTCATTTGTTACTGAATCCTAACTTCCTGCTTTTTTTAAAAAAAGTAAAAAAAAGCCCTTCCGTAAATAGGAAGGGCTTTTTGCGGTGAGTGGTGTCGCGGTTTACTGAATTTCACCCTCGATGACGGCCGGTGCCGCAGTGACAGTAGGTTTACTCGCTTGAGTGAAACTGACTGCATCTGCATTCACGGTGGTCAACAATGGCAAATCCGATGCCGCAGTCACATCAAGGCTGGTGCAGTCGGCTAAACTGCCCAAGACAACCATTGACTGTTCTTTTTCTATGGCTTTGACAGCGAAGTCATTCGTACCATCAGTCAGCGTCGTTCCATCCTTTAGCGTTACCGCAGCGCGCCAGCGGCAGTTATCTGTGGCTGGATCACAGCCTGCTTCAACTTCCCAAGGGAAGCCCCATAATTGGCCAGGACCACCGTACTCAAGCAGGAAGGTACCGCCATCATTGCTGGCATTACTGTTTGCATCATTGGCGGTGCTGTGCGTGTAGGTGAAACGCAGCGGTTTATCAAAACTGACCAACTGGCTATCTGAGTTACGGGTCACGGTCATCAAGCGGTTCCAGTTGTTGCTGCCTGTTTCCCAGCGGTAAGATTGTCCACCGGCCGCCAGGTCGTAAACACTCCAGGCAAAAACTGTGCCGTTGCTGTTGTCTTCTGGATGGAATACGTCTGTTAAAGCGGCCAATAACATTTCACCTGAGTCCATGCCCCATTGATTGGTGGCCGGCAGGGTGTTGACAACAACAGCTTGCGTGTTAGTGTCATCCGTTAGTGTTATTTTTCCATTTTCGACTGACACACTGTAGGTGCGTAGTCCACCTGCGGTCGGGTCTGGATTATTGATGGCGACATTCACGTTCGCGTTTAAAGATGTTTCATAGGCAGGGTAGTAGTATACAATCTCATCTGCGGGCGCAGGAAGACCGCCCATTGGGCATCGGTCATAACAATATAATGTTACACCGGAAGCGATGGCGGTATCGTTTGGTGATACCTCATCCTGAGCATAGAATGTGACAGTACGATTTGCGGGTGTGATTGTTGTGTCTCTTGTGAAAACGATATTACCACCCAATGCATCAGACCAGAGCCACAGTTGTTCACCGTCATTTGCAGGTGTGACAATTTCGTCAGTAACACCATTATCATCGATTTGCGGGCCGTTTTCTCCCCATGTCACGCCAGCGTAGAGTTCAAATTCATTACCGGTCGTCACCCGAATGACCCATGAGTCATATCCATTTCCGTCCGGACCAGATGGAGAGCCGAGCACAGAATGGTTCGCCCAACCAAAAAAATCTTTTCCTTGCAAGTTTGGCAGTGTTTCCGTATTCGCCATGCGACGATGCAGTTTGCCACCGGAAAGATTGACAGTATGCGGAACGGTTGTGTCAGAGTTATAATCAAATTGATTAATCACATCCGCATCGCTCAAGGTGACTGATTCATCTTCCAGCCAAAGGCCCCAATAACTCATATGTCCGTATGTGCCATTGAAGACAAATGGGAATCCCGAATTAAGCTCAACACGTTGGCCACCGGTAATTGCCTGGCCATTAAAACTGCCATCTGTTTGATGATAGAGATTGTAACGCCAAACCTGTGTATTGAACGTAGTACGGGAAGAGCAGGATTGTGAAGTCGATGTACCATCATCCTTTTGATTCAGAAAGTTTGCTGCGTTAAAAGCAAGATCAAAAGAATTTGTGTTAGTCACCGAGGCCTGGCCACCCGATCCATCCGGATCATAGGTTTCACTGAAGAAAGTTTTGGCAATACCACTGGTGCCACTCGCATCGTCCAGGATGACATTGGATTTTTCAGTGCGTGAACCGCCGATGGTACCTGCGCTGACGAGAGCATCGCCCGCGAGATTGATAAATTGAAACTGGGGTTTGCCGTCAGCGTTCGCAACAGTCTGCAATGTGCCGGCCATGGTGGTCACCATTGTGCCATTTTCGGTGTCGCCCATCATGACGCCCTGGTCGATAACACCTTTAAAGTTTAGAACGAAATCACCAAAAGGCTTGGAATTGCTAACACCTTCTGTAGTGGTTACTTCCACCAGGATATCCTCATTGTCCATTGGATCACCGTTTGGGTCATTATCTCCCGGAATCCAGAGTTTTACAATTTGTGGTGAGCTATTGTTAGCACGCGTGGACTCGATAGTCCATTTGTTGTATTGGGTTACCTGGTTGCTGCTGCCGCCACCGCCAGTGGCGTCGCTTTGATTATTTCCCTGCTCGCATTTGTCTTCATTAATTAATGCAGTATAGGCGCCTTGATTGACCATCTGCGAAGCACGTGTCTGGTTCATCAGGCACAGGATCATATTTACAGTTTGCAACGACTCCATTGATTCATCCCAGACATAAGTTTGGCTAGGGTCTGTCATGTAATCGGTCGTTGGATCAGTCAGTATTGCAGATAAAGGTATAGCTTGCATGTTTATGTTTAAACCGGTGATGCCTGTGGGTACTGTTTCATTTTGGGCAGAAACAACACTCATGGCTGTCGGCATTTCTAATCCTGTCGCTGTCCCGGAATTGCTGCTGCTTCCGCCGCCGCCACAGGCAGTGAGTCCGAGTATTAATGCTGAAAGTGGTATGAGCTTTTTCATAATTACTCCTGATATGGTTAATACACTTTGTAATTTTTTGGTTATCACTTGACGACTATATTCCTCACAACATGCAGGCTTAAGAAGTTTTTCATGCCATTAGATTTTTAATTTTGTTTATCGGTGGGAGTATAAAAAGCTTTATAGGAAAAACGTAGAAAGTTACAGCGCAGACTATTATATTTTATTTGATTAATATCAGATAAAAATATATATCCGTAGTGAATAGGATTTAGGTATTCATAGCACGTGCCCCTGATGGCGTTGCTCCTCCTAGATATGGGGCTGCCATACTGCATCGTCGCACCTTGCTTACACAACCTCGATGGCCAATTTGCGTGAGGGGCTGAAAAGATTAAAGTCATTTGTTACTCGCACAGCCTAACTGCTTGTTTTTTTTATTATCTAAACAGTGATAAGCAATCCCACTGATGAGTGTGTTTATCTCTCTGCGCAATAAAATAAAGATTTACTTGATAAATGCCATCAGCGTCTTTATACTGCTTATAACATCACTGGTTAAATTAGCAGTACTCAATATGAAGTTCAAAATGAAGTTCAATGTGAAAATACTTACATGAAGACAACACTTACACAGCGTCAAAAGGAAGTACTCGAATTCATTAAACAAACCATCGAAGTTGAAGGTATGCCGCCCACGGTGGCTGAAATTACATCCGGTCTTGGGGTCAGTTCAACCAACGGTATTCGTGGCCATTTACAGGCATTGGCCCGTAAAGGTGCGATTGAATTAGTGCCGAATGCCTCCAGAGGCATTCGTTTATGCCACCAGGATGATGACGTAAACGAAGAAGAAGGTTTACCCGTCGTTGGGCGAGTGGCCGCAGGTAACCCCATTCTTGCAGCAGAGCACATAGAAGATTATTACAAAATCAACCCTGATCAATTCAAGCCACGCGCAGACTATTTATTACGTGTTCAGGGTATGAGTATGCGCGATGTGGGTATTCTCGATGGCGACCTATTAGCCGTGCACCGTACCTCGACGGCCGAAAACGGCCAGATTGTTGTCGCACGACTGGAAGACGAAGTAACCGTAAAACGCTTTAAAAAGAAAAATAATATGGCGTACCTTAAAGCAGAAAACCCGGACTTTGAAACCATCAAAGTCGATTTTCGAAAACAACACCTCGATATAGAAGGGGTCGCAGTCGGTTTGCTGCGTTATTTATAGTACGTTTAAGTACATATTTATTGTAAGTCACAAAGTATATAAGTCTCCTCCAGTGAACGAGGGTGTTAGTAAGAAGTGATATCGACTGCACCCTCTATATTGATCATTCAAAAAAACATTTTTTATTACTGGCTTACTTAATTAGAAGCCCAGAAACTTTCTTGCGCTGTTAATATATGAACATTATGCGCCACAAACAAAGGACGAAACATGAAAGTTTATGATGAACAGTTTCAAAGCGCCAATCCTGTTTTGCCAGTGAAAGACGTTAAAGAGACAGTATGCTTTTATGAAGAGAAACTGGGATTCAGCATCGACGTTATTTGGGAAAATCCAAATTACGCTTGTGTGAGCCGGGGTGGCGCTATACTTGAATTTGGAGAAGGGCGGCCCGAACACGTCGGCAGCGGCGTATGTTACATCCATGTCAAAAACGTGGAGGAAATTTACCAACTTTATAAGGTGCCAGGCCAGGATTTCGTCGGTGATTTGGAGGATCGGGACTATGGAAGCAAAGATTTTCGCATTAGAGATAATAACGGCAATCTATTGATTTTTGGCAGCCCGTTACACAACAAAAAAACGTTAATCGCAAAACGAAATATTGCCTAGTTGCCTAGTTGTGTTGTCGTGTCGTTGTTGTGTCATTGCATAGCTAAAGCATGAACGAACAATTACGCACACTATTAACTGACCACCCGAACCTATGGCGAGCAGGCGAGCGGGGCAGCCGCAGTTACAACACCGGTACGAGTATATCAACAGGTTATGCTGATCTCGATGCTATTTTGCCTGATGGCGGTTGGCCAGCCAATGCCTTGGTTGAAGTGATCACATCGCAATGGGGCATTGGTGAATTGCAACTCTTGTTGTCGCCGATGAAAGCGGCAATACAACAAAACCGCTGGATATTATGGATCGCACCACCGTATATTCCCTATGCACCGGCATTAATCAGCGCAGGTGTGGATATCAACCGTTTAATCGTCGTGCAACCGAATAATGACTGCAAAGACACCTGCAAAGACGCATTATGGAGCCTTGAAAAAGCATTACAGAACGACGCGTGCGGCATCGCCGTTGCCTGGCTCGACCGGATACCGAACGGCATTGTGCGCCGTTTACAGCTCGCCGCACAAACCGGTAAAACGCTCGGTGTATTGTTTCGCCAACGTGAAATGAAAAACTCACCGGCTGTCGTGCGCTTACAATTAAAACCAGAATTAAAACAAGAGTTCGATAGGATGCACGTCACCCTATTAAAAGCACGTGGCACTTGCCGTCGCAGCAGTGCATCTCTTCGTATTTAACAGCTGTAGCGAGTATGAACAAACTAACAAACACCCAGCCCCTTGCCCAACGGTTATCTGAGAGTGCGGCGCAGTTATCATTCGACATTAAACAGGCACAACAGCAAACACTCTGGCTGTCGATTTATTTCCCCAAGTTGGCGTTATATGATGAACATGCCCAACAAACCAGACTGACACAATTAGCCACCTGGGCAGAACAATTTACTTCCAGAGTCAGTCTCCACCCACCCCAGGCTCTGT
>CAZZJI010000033.1:35395-37434 GCA_964654485.1 uncultured Gammaproteobacteria bacterium
ACCTGGGCAGAACAATTTACTTCCAGAGTCAGTCTCCACCCACCCCAGGCTCTGTTGCTCGAAATAGGCAGTAGCCTGACATTGTTTGGCGGGCTGGACGTACTGCTGACACTTATCAAAACTAGCCTGACCCAGCAGTGGCAACATGTATTCACACTGTCTGTGACACCCACGCCGTTGGCCAGTTTCCTGTTAGCAAGCAGTGGACAAACCGTCGTTGTAAAACAAAAAGAAGCATTACGTTTTGTATTGGGCAAGTTGCCGGTAAACGTGTTGCCATTGAATGAGCTATTGAATGGAAAATGTAAAAAACAACTTCTTAACATTGGCGTACGGGTGTTACGCGATGTATGGCGTTTACCCCGCAGCGACCTGGTCCGACGTTTTGGTCCAGAGTTGCTTAATTACCTCGATCGTACTCTGGGTGGTTTGGCCGATCCACAGCCACGATATCAGTCCCCCGAGTATTTTGAGGAGAGTATCGAACTGCCGTTCGAAATTTTATATAACGCCTTTATTTTAATCATTGCCCGTCAACTCATAGAAAAACTGGTGACCTTCTTGCGGCAACGTGATGCCTGCATTGCAACGTGTTGCTTCACGCTTTATAACAATAGCGATTTATTAACGCACATCAACGTCAGCATGCGATTGCCGACGCGTGATATCGAGCACCTGATCACCTTATTCGAGGAACATTTAAACAAGATAAAATTAACCGCCCCGGTCACCTGCGTAAAACTCAGCGCAACGCAGCTCCTGCCATTTACAAGTAATAGCGCCGCATTGCCAATAAGCAAAGACGATCAAACCGTCTCAAATGGATGCATAAAAAATAACTCGAAAAATAAGCTAACACAAAGCAAAGACAACATAACGCGTTTACTTGAACAATTACAGGCCCGCCTGGGACGTCAAGCCATCAACGAGTTACAGGCATTGGCCGATCATCGCCCGGAACAGGCGCATCGGCTTGGGCAAACTATCTCATCCTGCAAACAGTCTACACAGCTTGCACAAAAACGCCCACTCTGGTTATTACCTGAGCCTGAACTTATCACAAAAAAAAATGACACACTTTGGTGGCGCGGCCCGGTGATATTAACCACAGGGCCGGAGCGCATTGAGGCGGGTTGGTGGTCAGGCGAGGATGTTCGTCGGGATTATTATGTCGGCATCAATCATCGTGGTAGCCGACTTTGGTTATACCGTGATTTGCATCCTGATACACAAAAAAAACAACGCTGGTATTTGCATGGCCTGTTTGCATGAGCAATGTTTCAGGCAATGTCCCTGACTATGCCGAACTACACTGTATAAGCAATTTCAGTTTCTTACGCGGTGCATCCCATCCTGGAGAACTGGTTAACCGCGCGCTAGAATTGGGCTATCGGGCATTAGCCATTACTGACGAATGTTCTCTCGCAGGCGTTGTTCGTGCCCATGTTGCTGCAAAAGCTGCTGCAAAAATTGAAGGGAAGGGCGCAACAAAGACAAATCGATTTCATTTAATTATCGGCAGTGAGTTTCAGCTTGAAGAGGGTTTGCGGTTGGTACTGTTAGCGACAGACCGAATCAGTTACGGACATTTATCCCACCTGATTACCTTAGCGCGCCGCAATGCGGGCAAGGGCGAATACAAACTCACCCGCGAGTTGCTCGAAACGCACACGCCTGCGGGGTGTCTGGCGCTTTTTTTGCCCCGTCCCCAAGCGGCACAAGATATAGCGCAATACCAAAACCAGGCCAAATGGCTAGCAAATTTATTTCCGAATAAAACCTGGATCGCGGCAGAGCTTTTATTGACAGGTGATGATCAGGCTTATTTAAAAACCTTACAACAGCTTAGTGAAACAGTGCACGTTCCACTGTGCGCCGCAGGCGATGTGCATATGCATGTACGTAGCCGTTACATAATACAAGATACCCTGACGGCCATTCGTTTGGTTACACCGCTTGCGAAACTGGGTTACCAGCTATTTGCAAACAGTGAGCGCCATCTTCGCAGCCGCAAACGATTGCAACAGCTCTATCCTCAG
>CAZZJI010000033.1:37534-38754 GCA_964654485.1 uncultured Gammaproteobacteria bacterium
ATCCAGTATATATACACTAAATATGGCCGTGATCGCGCCGCACTGGCCGCCACAGTCATCACTTATCGACCGCGCAGCGCCATTCGAGATGTAGGCAAAGCATTGGGTATGGGTCTGGAACAGGTCGATCGTTTGGCCAAGTCTATCCAATGGTGGGATGGTTACGAGTTTAATCCTGAGCTGTTGATTAACATGGGCTTCCCGGTGGATAGCGCACAAATAAAACGATTGCAGTTTCTGGTACGTGAGTTAGTGGGGTTTCCTCGTCATTTGTCACAACATGTCGGTGGTTTTGTCATTAACGAAGGCCTGCTGTCTCACTTAGTGCCTATCGAAAACGCCGCCATGCCCGATCGCACCGTTATTCAGTGGGAAAAAGACGATCTGGAATCCCTCGGTTTATTAAAAATTGACGTACTTGCATTAGGCATGCTCACCGCAATCAAAAAAGCACTGCACCTCATCAGCGGCTATAGCCATACCCCCATGACTTTAGCCGACATTCCCGCCGAAGACCCGGCTGTGTATACCCTGATGCAAAAAGCCGACACCATCGGTGTGTTCCAAATCGAATCACGCGCACAAATGACGATGTTGCCGCGCCTAAAACCAAAAAACTATTATGACCTGGTGATCGAAATCGCCATCGTTCGCCCCGGCCCCATCCAGGGCGACATGGTGCACCCTTATTTAGCACGCCGCAATGGCACAGAACCGGTGACTTATCCCAGCGCAGCCGTAAAAAAAGTACTGCAACGCACGTTGGGTATCCCCATCTTTCAGGAGCAAGTCATGCAGCTCGCCATGGTGGCTGCCGGGTTCAGCGCGGGCGAAGCCGATCAACTGCGCCGCGCCATGGCAGCCTGGAAACGTAAGGGCGGGTTGGAAAAATTTGAAAACAAACTCAAGCTGGGCATGAAAGAGCGCGGTTACTCAGATAGTTTTGCACAACGAATATTTAAGCAAATAAAAGGCTTTGGTGACTATGGTTTTCCAGAATCACATTCTGCCAGCTTTGCTTTACTCGCCTATGTCTCATCCTGGTTAAAGTGTTATCACCCGGCTGCATTTACCTGTGCATTACTCAACAGCCAGCCCATGGGTTTTTATGCCCCGGCTCAATTAGTACAAGATGCACAACGTCATGGGGTAAAGATATTGCCCGTTGATATCAACCAAAGCGAATACGATTGTACATTGGAGTTTCTGGATAACACCTT
>CAZZJI010000034.1:0-28228 GCA_964654485.1 uncultured Gammaproteobacteria bacterium
CTCAATTCGATAAAAAGGCGAGAACACCCTTTCTAACTGAGCATCTGGGATACCCGAGCCATTATCTGACACTTCTATTAAAATATTATTGCCCTTGCTTGCTAATGATACGTAAACTTCCCCGGCATATTTAATAGCGTTACCGATAATATTATTCATTACGCGCCTCATGGCTATCGGCCTGCAATTATAGTTTAAATGCTCTGGTCCGGAGTATTCTGACAGGTTGCCCGAATCAGTTTCATCATCACAAATACTTTTAATAAGGGTTGCCAGGTCAACAATCGTTTTCGCTTCTGTCGACGCATCATCCCGCGCGAAGGATAACGTGGAATCAAGCATGGACTGCATTTCACTAATGTCCTGCAATGTTTTTTTTTGCAATTTTTCGTTGTCTATTGATTCAGCTCTAAGCCTTAATCTTGTCAACGGAGTGCGTAAATCATGTGAAATCGCCGCTATCATTTGCATACGTTCATTTACAAATCGTCTGATCCTGTCTTGCATGGTATTAAATGCGATGGCAGCATTTTTGATTTCTACAGGACCTGTTTCATCAAGTGCGGGCGCGTAGATATCAGTACTAAAGCGCGAAGATGCCTTGGAAAAATAATTTAACGGCTTAACAATTTGACTTGTTACGACCAGTGATAAAATATAAATACACGCAATAATAAATAGCGCGACAAGTAAAATATTAATAATCACCTGAACATGTTTGTGTGGTGATTTCGCGACAAATTGAACCTTCTCGCCATCCTTATAAAGAACTGACACAATGATTTTTGTCTTGTCTGGCAAAGTATCAGGTAAGCCTTTAGACACGCTATTACTGTTTTGGATTTTTGGATGTGTCACTGAGACATTCTGTAGACCAAGATTCTCCATATGTTTTTGAAGATGGCGTTGAATTCTCTTGGTACTCCAGTCATTCGTTATCTCTGCCTGTTGTACAATATTTCTGCCACGCAGTATTTTTATATTTTTATCTTGAAAACTATCGATAACGGCAATTCTGCTATTGATATCCATATTTTGTAGTATCGATGTCATTACGACTATTTTTGTTGCTACCTCTATAACATTTCCTTCATGATATTCAGAGCGAATAATAAATGATGAAACAAGCACGCTACCTGCAACTACAATTACAAATCCAACTGTTAGCACCCAGGCTGTTCTGCCAACTATACTGCGTGGCAATATATTCATTTTATGCCTTCCAAACAGGGTGAATTTAAATATAGCCTAACTGAAATATACATTATTTATGGCCCGGATATTTTATCAACAGCCGGTGTAAATAAATATCCACCACTTCTTACCGTTTTGATCATGATCGGTGATTTATGGTCTACCTCGATCTTCCTACGCAGCCGACTAAGCTGTATATCAACACTACGATCAAATGCAGACGCACTGCGGCCTTTGGTAATATCAAGTAACTGATCACGGTTTAAAGTACGTTGTGGATGTTCAATAAAGGCCAATAATAAATCATACTCGCCTGCCGTCAGACTTATCAGTGCATTTTCTGGAGATCGCAATTCTCTTTTACCAGGATACAATTTCCAGTTTTCGAACAAATACACTAGATCAGGCTGCGAAAGATTATTTTCCTTAATTACAAGGTTAGGAGTTACAGGGTTAGAAGTTACAAGGCCAAAAGCAACAGGGTCAAACCGTCGTAGAACTGCCTTGATTCTCGCCAGCAACTCTCTGGGATTAAACGGTTTTGGCAAATAATCATCTGCCCCTATTTCCAGCCCAATAATACGATCTGTTTCATCGCCCATTGCCGTTAACATTATTATAGGTGTATTCACAGCAGATCGGATTCGTCTGCAAATACTCAAACCATCTTCACCTGGCAACATCACATCCAGAATAATCAGATCATATAGTTTTTTAGCCAGTTTAGCGTCTGTTTCTTCCGCATTAGCAGCGGTATCAACATTATATTGATGATCTTTCAAAAAACTGGATAACAACTCCCTAATATCGACATCGTCATCTACGACCAGGAGCTGTTTTATCGCATTTCTAACCATTTTATAAGTATACATTTTGAATTCAAAATAGGGATGATTTATTTGTAACATTAAGTAACAAATTTTTCTAGAGGCCTGTTTGTGTTACGCATTGTTACACAAACGTAGCTCGACTGACATCGTTGTGTTACACAACAGACGTACATTATTACTCTCGATCACTACTAAAAAAGGAGAAAGATAATGAACCTAACACAAGTAATTTTTACATCTGCAACTGTTTCGATACTGGTTCTAGTTGCATCAATTGGAATTTTTACATACGCTGCGGCCAACGGTGCAGGCACAGCGCCAGGCATGTTACTCGGTAGCTTTAAACACATGCATTCGAACAACAATCATGAGAAAAAAATGCAGCACTTAAAATCCTATTGCAAGGAAGGCGGCAATAGGAAGACTAAGCATATCATCAATTATGTTGAAGATCGTTTTGAGTTTTCTGAAACACAATCGCAAGAATGGAACAAAGTCATCGATGCACTTTATTCCGAAGAAACGACAATCCAGATTATATGCGATAAAATCCTAACAAAAGAAAATCATGAAACAACACCCGCCCGTATGGAACTGACGGAAACCGTGATATTAACTGGTCTTGAGGCTATGCAACGAATCCGACCGATAATCACTGACTTTTATACCAGCCTGGATGACAAGCAGAAAAGAACACTTGATGATATTCTCTCTCATCGAAATCATCGACATCCTGATCACATCTAGGAGCCTGAATAAAAGGAGTAGTGATTAACATTACTCCTTTACGACAATGCAAAACATGCATGTATATAATATTTCTGCCGATCACCTGAAAGAGAATATATATTGAATAATACAGCGAACACACACACCCTGATGTGTGATAGCAACTAATAATTTGTCGAGATTTTTTTAACCAAACATATCTGCGGTGATGGATTTATACCAACCATCAGCATAAAGTGCTTCCATTTTTCTCAATGATCTTGGCGCTTCGAGGGGGCTGACGCCACCAGCGCCTTTGACTGCGACTATACTTTTACCGTCATAACGATACACTGCCGCAACTGAAATACCATAATCGGCTGACACCAGACTATAACAGGTGTTGATCCAGGATGGTGTCACAGCTGATCTTCCATTCAACTCGGCAACCAGTTGCACAGCACAAACCTTAGCCTGGCTATTTGCCGAAAAACCCGACTTTGGCATTTTGCCCGCAATGCATGCATCACCGATAACATAAACATCTTTTTTAAGTGTGGATAAAAAGGTCTTTTGATTGACCGGACACCATCCTTTATCGTCCGACAACCCCGAGCGTTTCGCTAACTTATGCGCTTTTTGTGGCGGAATAATATTGATCACATTACCCTTATATTCATCATCATCCGCATAGACGGTCATTTTTTTGATATCCACTCGCGTCACTTCTCCGCCCTGTGAACCCGGGACCCATTCAATCATACCAGGATAAAGTTCCTCCCAAGCATCCTGGAACAGGGCTTGTTTGGAAAAATTATCCTTAGCATCGAGCAAAAGTATTTTTGATTTTGGTTTATATTCTTTAAAATAATTTGCTATCAGACTCGCACGTTCATAAGGGCCGGGTGGACATCGAAACGGATTAGGGGGGGATGCAATGATGACAACGCCACCGTCTCTCATGGCCTCCAGTTGTTTCCTTAGTAACAAGACTTGATGGCGCGCATTCCATGCATGAGGCATGGTTTCCGAGGCTGCTTTATCGTAACCATCTATTGCGTCCCATTGAAAACCAATTCCGGGTGACACCACTAACCGATCATAAGAAATAGTTTTGTTTTTTTCCAGGTGTACTTTTTTTGCGCCAGCATCGATGGCCATAGCAGTGTCGTGGATAATTGCAATACCAGATTGTTTAAGCTTTTTATAGGTATGAGTAATGTAATCTATTGTATGCAACCCACCGATAACTGCATTGCTAAATGGACAAGTCGTAAATTTTTCTTCTTTCTCAATCAACGTCACTTTGAGCGACGGATCGTATTTCAGCAGGTATTTGGCACATGTTGCACCACCGAATCCGCCACCAATGATAACGACTCTGGCTAGGGAGCCAGGAGAAGCAAAACCCGATTGAGCATATGTCGTCCCACTTAACGCAGATGATGCACTTAAAAACTTTATAAAATCCCTTCGGTTGAGTGTGTTCATGATGACTTTCCTTCAGGCTAGTCTTTACTTAAGTTCAGAAAAATATTTGGCCATCGCGTCAATTTCCTCATCCGTATAACCTCGAGCAATTCGGTTCATAACCGTGCCCTTACGTTCATCGGCCCTGAATGCCTTCATGGTCTTAACAAATTCATTGAATTTAATGCCACGCAAAGAAGGAATCGAACCTGCACTCTTGCCGTCTGTGCCATGGCAACCTGCACAAGTATTCGCGAGAACCGCAGGCGCAGCACGTGATTCGATAGATTGAATGCTAAGAGGAAATAAAACAAGGATTAGGTTTGTGATAACACTAATTGTCAAAAACAATTTTTTCATTATCTTGTGTTCTCTTGATCCGTATTACAAACAGTATACAGTTATTTTTAAAAATAAATCTTAAAGAATGTTAATCTAGCTTTGTTACGAATCTTCACTTATCAATGTAACTATATTACCACTTGTATCATTAAAGTGTACCAATACCCGCCCCACATTTGTTTTTGTGGTATCAAAGTAAATGCACTGCGGAATTAATTTATATCAAACGCTTAGGAAGATATTTTATTTTTGATACACGTCTATCTTAAAAAACTATTAAAGACTATTAAAAAATTATAGAAAATTAAACGTCAAATAAACGTCTAAATATTAATTTTTTTTTAAATAAATTAATGCGTTAACCGATTTGTGACCTAGTTCAACTTATTAGATCCACTCCTAAGTCAATAATCACTTAGCCAGATTCCGCAATGAAAGGATTCATTTAGTGAGTATCGAGTCGGTGGGACATTTGCACGAGGGGGCATTTGTTTAACACGGCATTTATTAGTCGATCATAACAATAATTAATTTTTGTAGTTAAAGGAGTATTAGGATGAGAACGTTATTTCATTTGCCCTTCTGGCTAGGGCTAATGGTTATTTTGAGCGCGTGTGGTGGTGGTGGATCATCGACAGCACCGCAACAGGATGATCAGGACAATTCCAACACCAATAGAGACATCAATGCTGATCAGATAGCATTTGCAGAAACAGTATTCCCTATCGTCGCAAAAAATTGCGCCAATTGCCATAGTGAAAACAGCAACACCACGATCGACTTGGCTAAATTTGCCCACACCGATTCTGTCATTGCGCATGCGGTTGTCACCAATCGTGATCTGGTTGATATGAAGTCACCCGATAATTCCAGTATTGTTAAACGAATTATTGAAGATGCACATTTTTGCTGGACTGATTGTAATAGTGATGCAAACACAATTGTCACCGCAATCAATGAATGGAATACGCGTGTTGCCAATGGCACCGATACAGGTGGAGGCAACGGTGGTGGTTCAGGAGATGGCTCCGGTGGAGGTTCTGGAGGCGGTTCTGGAGGTGGCTCCGGTGGCGGATCAGGCGGTGGCACACCTGGCGAGAAAAGCAGTGTTGATGCATTCTCCGAAAGTGTTCTACCACTCGCGCAACAATATTGTGGCGAATGTCATGATGGCAATTTAGAATTTCCTGCCTTTGCACAAACCGATGCACAATTAGCGCACGATTTGACAATTGATAGAAAGCTGGCAACCCTGTCAGCGCCTGATGATTCTGCGTTAGTAAGTTACCTGAAAGACAGGGAACATAATTGCTGGTCGGACTGCGATACCAATGCCAGCCGTATGGAAGGGGCAATTGCACAGTGGCAACAACTCATTGCGGATAACTCAGGGGGCGGAGATGGTACAAACCGCAACCCGGTTGCTGTGACAGATAATTTTCAAACACAAATCAATGTTGTGCTGACTACTGATAATGTATTTGTAAATGACAGCGACCCAGATGGTGACACCCTGGCAATTAGCGAATTTAGCGCTACATCCGCAAACGCAGGTCAGGTTCAGGACAATATAAATGGCACTTTCACCTATACACCCCCCTTTAACTTCAGTGGCGTAGATTCCTTTGAATACACTATCACGGATGGCAATGGGGGTAGTGATAGCACAACTGTCACCATAGCGGTGGATGTCAATAACATTCCCATTGCTAACGACGATTTGATTCAATCAAACCCGAATACATCGATCACAATCGCAATCGCAACTCTGCTGGAAAATGACATCGAACCCCCAGGCAAAACACTGAATATTATTTCAGTCGATGGCAGTACTGAGTTTGGTGGTAGCGCTGTACTCAACATCGTCGACAATACCGTTTCCTACACGCCGTCATCCGGGTTCACGGGAATCGATAGTTTTGCCTATTCTATTTCTGATGGTACCGCGGAATCAAATGCGCTTGTAAAAATAGATATTAATGCGCAACCTGTCGCCGTCAGTGATGCCGCTTATACCTATGTTGATACCACTGTCAATATCGATAATGTGCTGACTAATGATATTGATACCAATGGTGATAACTTAACGGTCTCAGGCTTTCCTAACTCCAGCGACCAGGCAGGAAGCGTTACTTATAATGGGGACGGTACGTTTACTTATGTACCACCCGACCAGTTTGAAGGCAGTGATAGCTTTGATTATATCATCCAGGATGGAAGAGGCGGATCTGGGGCTGCCACTGTC
Source organism: uncultured Gammaproteobacteria bacterium (assembly GCA_964654485.1). Taxonomy (GTDB): domain Bacteria; phylum Pseudomonadota; class Gammaproteobacteria; order SG8-11; family SG8-11; genus JAADIM01. The sequence continues at coordinate 6,790 of CAZZJI010000034.1, forward strand.
TTCATCAATGTAATACAACCTATTCGACTTGATTCGAACCAGTACCTTCAGTTCCTGGATAAGACATCGCCCTTATTTCAGGAAGACGCCGATTCTGCAACGGCTTATTATCGTGCAGTTGATCCGCTAGACCAAAGAACCACTTTGGAAGCCTGGCGCGAGTTAAGCGGTTTTAACATCGGTGCCGACGCGTTTACACTTTATGTTAACGATAATGATCTTGGCTTTTCGCGACGTATGTTTATTCGAACTGATCCGATTACCGGTGCCGTATACTCTTACGTGGAGAACTATGCAACCCTGCAGGAAGCAATAGACGAAAACGGCGTCATCGCTACGGTGGCTATGGAATACAATGTCGCGCCTGGCGAGAATCCGCTTGATCCGGACGCAGAAAAATATACAACCTTTTATGTTTTTGATGGAAACGACGAGCGTGACCTGGGCGCTGATCTGGATCTCCGCGGTTTTAAATTCGTTCCGGGACTGTGTAACACCTGTCATGGAGGCAGACCCAAAGCGGTCGTGAACGGAATCTACCCTGATAATGGCGATACCGATGCCAGATTTATACCCTGGGATCTAGATACTTATTCGTTTGACGACGACACCGTGTCTGCCGACGACGCCATCGTCGCAGGTATTAGCCGTGATCAGCAGGAAGATCAATTCAAGGTTTTAAATCGTACAGTATTGGAGAATACTAATTCACTGCCACCAGTCGTAGAAGCTGTCGAAGGTTGGTATGGTGGTGTGGGGCTACCTGCTAATTCGTTTAACGGTGAATTTGTTCCTGACGGTTGGAGACCACCATTAGCACCCGCATCGGCAACTCTGCTTTATTCACAAGTCGTCGGACCTTATTGCCGTGCTTGTCATGTAGTGCGCGGCAATGCATTGCAAAGTGACATTGACCTGGCCAGTTATGATAAATTCATGTCATACAGCTCCCGAATAGAGCATCTTATTTTTGATGAAGGCACGATGCCAGTAGCACTTCGAACCTGGGATCGTTTTTGGGAAAATGAGTTAATAGCGGAAATACTCGCCGACTCAATCAATTCATCAAGGATACTGGAAGACGATACAATACTGTCGCCAGGCAGACCCATTGCGAATGCCGGACCTTTCCGGGAGGCAGCGCTTGGTCGAGTTGATCTCAATGGCAACGCCAGTCTCTATACGGGCGGAGATGAGTCTTTTAGCTGGACTCTGGTGTCACGTCCGGCAGACAGTGGTGCAACGTTGCAAGATCCCAATAGTGCTAGTACGTTCTTTATTGCCGATATACCCGGTGACTATACTGCACAACTGGTGGTCAATGATGGTATTGATGAAACACCCGCCAGCCCACCAAGTGAAGTTGTCATTCGTGTTTCGCCTATTTTACGTGGCGCATCATTTACTACCGATATCGCACCCGTATTCGAGCGCTGTGCAGTTTGTCACCTGGGATTTGACAACCCACGTTTCAACAACGCACGCACCTTGTATGAAAACGTCATCGATTTTGTTGATCTTGATGATTCAATAAACAGCCCTATATTGCTCAAACCTTCGGGTAATAGTCACGCTGGCGGAACCATACCCGGTTTTGAAACCACCGCTGGAGAAACGTACCGCTTGATACTCAGGTGGATACTTGAAGGTGCACCTGACAACTAAGGCAGGGCATGACTGACTGTGATAGATCAAGCCCGCGAGATATTAGCGGTGTTGACAAAACATCTCCAATTTTACTCTAGATGGATGATGTAGATAATAACGGTAACCTGGATCTGGTTTAAACCAGACCAGGTACCGCTATTATTATCAAGCTAAACCAATAACCCTAGCAATTACCCCTTTTCAATTAATGGTTTTCCCGGATGCGGGTTAATTATGCAATCCATCCCTTATGTGTCATACTAAATTAGTATCGCGCGGGGACGATACCTATAATAATTAAATTTTATAGCACATTTCATGTCACAATCTAAACCACTAGTTTTTCTTATCTATTTGATTTTTGGATTAATTCCATTACCGTCTATCGGTGAAGATCACACCGACGAAGCACTGGAAGAAAAATCTTCCGCGTACCAAAAGTATGATTTTGATGACGAAGAAGAAAGCAACGTTTTTTTTGGCAATTTTTTCTCAGATGAACCCAGCGATTCTATTGATTTTGAAGAATATTACGACATGGCCAGAATGGCCTTTTTATTCGGTTACTACGATACCGCTATTCAATACTGGCAACCGATGGCTAATCAGGGGCATGCAAAGTCTCAAGCCTCTATCGGCTGGATATATCAAACCAGCAAAGGATATAAGAAAAACTATAAACGTGCGTTCGAGTGGTATAGCAAAGCAGCGAAGCAAGGTCATCGAATAGCACAAAACAATTTGGGTGTTCTCTATGAAAAAGGTTGGGGAACCAGAAAAAATATATCAAAAGCAGCAAAATGGTATAAGGAATCAGCCGAATGGGGTTATTCATATGGCCAGTTTAATTATGGAAAATTATTATTGGAAGGTCGCGGTGTTAAAAGAAATAAAAGTAAAGCGACATACTGGCTTGACCTTGCATCTCTACAAGGCGTTAGACAGGCAAATGGTCTTTTGGGTAAAAGCATCCGCTCTTCTCCCTCCAAACATATTGCAAAAAATTCAAAAAAACCGCTCCAACTACAAAAGAAAACCTGGATATTATTAAAAAATCCCAGGTACTACACATTGCAGTTAATACAAGGCAAAAGTAAAAAGGATCTGGTGAATTACATTGAAAGAACCGAAGCAATGGGCCAATTTGCCTATTACGTTTCTGAGAGAAAAAGGAAAAAGATCTATAATTTAATTTACGGCGTATTTACTTCTTATTCCAAAGCAAAACTCGCCATGAACTCACTACCAACTAAAATGCTTGATAGCCGTCCCTGGGTCAGGCGATTCGGCAGTATTCAAAAGCACATCAAAAAATAATATTAGATTAGCAGGGAACGCTAACTAGTGTCCGTCCACAAACGAGGATATTTCTTCAAAATCTGTGCAACGCGGATATTGGAGAAATAGACCGTTTGTGGATGGACACTAAATAGCGGCAACACACAAGTTCATTAGTGCTGTCGGATATAAACCTAACCCCAATATTGCCAATCCATTTATCGAAATCACAACACGCATATCAAAATTAGAATAAATCGGTGTTGTATCTTCTGCCTTTTCAAAATACATCGTCTTGATAATTCTTAAATAATAAAAAGCACCGATAATTGAGAAGACGACAGCAACAACCGCTAACCACACCATGTCTATGCTGATCAAAGATTGAATAATAGAGAGCTTAGCATAAAACCCCAGTGTCGGCGGTACCCCTGCCATTGAAAACATCAACACCAGCATTATAAATGCATACCACGGGCTTCGTTCATTCAGGCCCTTAAAATCCTCAATCCGGTCAGCCTCAAACCCAGCACGACTCAATAAAATAATCATGCCGAAACCACCTAGACTCATCAAGCTATACACAATAATGTAAAACATTGATGCTGAATAGCCTTCCGAATTTCCGGTCTGTAAACCCAAAAGTAAAAACCCGATATGCGCGATCGTTGAATACGCCAACATTCTCTTTAAATTTGTTTGTGCAATCGCGATGATGTTACCGACCGCCAGTGAAAGTATCGCCAGTATAATCAACATATCTTGCCATTGACCATGGATCGGTTGAAAACCATCGACCAATAATCGTATCGTCATCGCGAAGGCCGCAATTTTTGGGGCTGTACCTAAATAAAGAGTCACGGGTGTCGGCGCACCATGGTAAACATCTGGTATCCACATATGAAAAGGTACCGCGCCCAATTTAAACGCAAGCCCAACGACGATAAAAACCAAGCCAAACGCAGTAATGATATCCTTCTCACCTTGTTGCCCAGCTAAATATGTAGCGATTTGCGCAATATCCAAGGTACCCGCTGCACCATACAATATAGACATCCCGTATAACAACATGCCCGATGCGATTGCACCCAGAACAAAATATTTCATCGCCGCTTCTGACGCGGGAGCCGAATCACGTCGCAGCGCCACCATTGCATATAACGATAAAGAAAGCAGCTCAAGGCCGAGATAAATTGTTAAAAAATTATGCGCTGATACGATGATCATCATACCCAGCACACCAAATAAACCTAATACAAAAAATTCTCCCCGAAAGAAGTCTTGCTCAATCAGGTATTTACGAGAATAGAGAAAACAAACAGCAGTAATAAGATAAATAAATATCTTTAACACACTACTCATATTGTCGCTTACAAACATGTTTTCAAATGTAAATACGTCACTACCGGTAAACAAATAGAACGTTAATCCTGCAGCTACAACGAGCGTCAGCTGACTCAAGAGATAGGAGAAAAACCGGTTTTTCTGTTTGATAAACAAATCGATGACGAGAATAAAACACGCCATGCTGAGAACAAACATCTCTGGAATAGCGGGGACAAAATTAGGTATTTGAAAATTCATTTCCTATTCTCCCCTATAATTTTGTTGAGTTAATTTGCTGAATAAGATGGTCAACCGAACTGTGCATGACTTCGAGCAATGGCGCCGGCCAAATACCCACAAGAAGTACCACAGCAGCCAGTGAACCCAAAACGAAAAACTCTCGTCGATTGATATCTGTTAGTTTTGCAACATTATCGTTAGCAATGTCACCAAAAATAACACGTTTAACCATCCACAAAGTATAAGCCGCGCCGAAGATCAATGTTGTCGCGGCCAAAAAGGCTATCCAGAAATTCGCTTTGAACGCACTCAATATCACCATAAACTCACCAACGAAACCAGAGGTACCGGGTAGACCCGCATTCGCCATTGCAAATAACACCATAAACGCTGCGAACACCGGCATGGTATTCACAACACCGCCGTAATCTGAAATTAAGCGACTATGCATGCGATCGTACATAATGCCAACACAAAGGAACATCGCAGCAGAAATAAAACCGTGTGAAATCATTTGCACTAACGCGCCTTCTATCCCCATTGCGATGCCATCAGGATTACCCGTATTCCGCAAAATAGAAAAACCAATAAAAAATCCGAGCGTCACAAATCCCATATGAGAAATAGATGAATAAGCAATCAGCTTCTTCATGTCTTTTTGAACCAGCGCGACAAATGCAATATACACAATTGCAATTAACGACAAGGTAATCATCAACCAATCCAGTGTTTGGCTTGCATCCGGCGTTATAGGCAAACTAAAACGAACAAAACCATAGGTGCCCATTTTCAACATAATCGCGGCCAGTATAACTGAACCGCCAGTGGGTGCTTCGACGTGCGCATCCGGCAGCCAGGTGTGTACTGGCCACATCGGTACTTTTACTGCAAACGCAATCAGGAATGCCAGAAAAATCAAAATTTGTACATCCAGATTCATTTTCAAATCATGAAAATCCAGAATAGAAAAGCTGTCGGCTTTGTTAAACATGTAGATCAGAGCAACCAGCATAAATACCGATCCTAAAAACGTATAAAGAAAAAACTTTATCGTTGCGTAGATCCGATTGGCGCCACCCCAAATGCCGATAATCAGGAACATGGGTATTAACATCGCTTCCCAAAAGACATAAAACAACATGCCATCCAGCGCACTGAATACACCTATCATCAAGCCTTCCATGATTAAAAAAGACGCCATGTATTGCGCTGTTTTGGTTTGAATGACCTCCCAGCCCGCAATAATGACAAATACTGTTGTAAAGCTGGTCAAAATAATCAACGGCATGGAAATACCATCGATACCCAAACTGTAATAGATTTTATACGTCGATATCCAGCTATGTGTTTCAGTAAACTGCATTTGATAAGTACTATTATCAAATTGAGTGTAAAGCGGAATAGTGACAATAAACGTTGCGATAGACACAATGAGTGATAACATTCTCGCCATGGGTGCATGTTTGTCACCACTGGCTGTAAGCACGAGAATACCGCCGATTATGGGCAGCCAGATAGCCAAACTCAAAATTGGAAAATCAGCAAACATTTATATCATTAACCTTGTATAGAAAAACCTTGTATAGAAACTTTTATAATATTGACTATAAAAAAACGACCCAACCTAACATGACTGACAAACCAATAATCATCCAGAACGCATAATTATAGAGGTAGCCCGTTTGAACATGCCGCATCACACTTGAAAACCAACCTATGCTTTTTGCAGTACCATTGACCATCAAACCATCAATTAATTTTTCGTCTCCGACTTTCCAGAACAATCGCCCTATTCCAAGCGAACCATTCGCAAAAATAAAACGGTATACTTTATCAACGTAATAATGCTCAGTGAGTATTTTATATATTGCAGATGCGCTGTTCTTTATTCTTTCTGGAATATCCGGTCGTTTCATATATAAGAACCAAGCAGTGGCCACTCCAGCAAAAGCCAACCATATTGGCGCCTGAGAAAATGCATGTATAATCATGCCCATAGGACCATGAAAATCTTTAGATAACTGCCCAAGTACATCGTGTTGCGGTAATACGAAAATAGCGTCGCCAAAATAAGATCCAAAAGCCATATCTTCGACGTATACATAACCAATAATAACTGACGGTATCGCCAAAATAATTAACGGTATGGTGACGACCGCAGGTGTTTCGCGTAAATGTCCACGTGTGTGTTCATCCATTCTTTCTTTTCCATGAAACACCAGAAAATACAGCCGGAAACTGTAAAGTGCCGTAATAAAAACACCGCCAAGCACGCAAACATAGGCAAAACCTGCACCAGGTAAACTGGAAGCATGCACTGCTTCGATAATACTGTCTTTGGAAAAGAAACCTGAAAAACCAGGCGCACCAATCAACGCAAGTGAACCGATCAAGAAAGTTATCCAGGTGATAGGCATATATTTTCTAAGTCCACCCATATTACGAATATCCTGATCATGGTGCATGGCGATGATAACCGAACCCGCACCTAGAAAAAGCAAGGCTTTGAAAAAAGCGTGCGTGCCTAAATGAAAAATGCCCGCCGCATATGCTGATGCGCCTAGTGCAACCGTCATATAACCAAGTTGAGATAATGTTGAATACGCAACAACTCGCTTGATGTCGTTTTGTACCAGCCCCAGAAGCCCCATAAAGAAAGCCGTTATGGCGCCTATTACCAAAATAAAACTTAAGGCCGTTTCTGAGAATTCAAATAACGGTGACATACGAGCAACCATAAAAATACCGGCTGTGACCATGGTGGCTGCATGGATCAAGGCAGAAATCGGCGTCGGGCCTTCCATTGAATCGGGTAACCAAACATGTAAGGGCACCTGCGCTGATTTACCCATTGCACCGATAAACAATAAAATACAGATAACCGTCATCACCGACCAATCTGCCCCCGGAATGACTTGCATGGTTTTATCTGCCATTTCCGGTGCGGCGGCGAACACCGTAGTGTAATCAAGGCTACCAAAATACATTAATACGCCCGCTATACCCAATAGGAACCCAAAGTCGCCCACTCGGTTTACCAAAAATGCTTTCATGTTTGCGTAGATTGCAGTCTCTTTTTTGAACCAGAAGCCAATTAATAAATATGAAACCAGCCCGACGGCTTCCCAACCAAAAAATAATTGTAAGAAATTGTTGGACATCACCAACATCAACATGGAAAACGTAAACAGGGATATATAGCTGAAAAACCGTTGGTAGCCAGGATCATCATGCATATAACCGATAGTGTATATATGCACCATTAGAGATACAAATGTCACCACAATCATCATGGTAGCGGTTAATTGGTCTATCAGAAAACCAATTTCAAATTTAATTCCGTCACTGACTAACCAAGTGTAAACCGAAGCGTTGTAGTAACCGCCATCTACAAAAACATGCTTAAATACAACAACAGATAAAACAAACGATATCGCAACACTTAGAATAGTGACCCCATGCGCGCCAGCACGTCCAATGCTTTTCCCAAACAAACCAGCAACTATCGCACCAAACAACGGCGCAAGCGCAATCGTTAAATAAATACTTGGCATGTAGCTTTCCACAGGTCTTACCCTTTTAATGTATCAATGTCTTCAACATTGATCGTATGTCTGTTTCGAAATAACACAACAAGAATTGCCAGACCAATCGCTGCTTCGGCTGCAGCAACCGTTAATATGAAAAAGACAAAAATTTGTCCGGCTGTATCGCCGTGATAATGAGAAAATGCAATAAAGTTCATATTAACCGCGAGCAACATCAACTCGATCGACATGAGAATAATAATAATATTTTTTCGATTAAGGAAAATACCCGCCATACTCAGGCAAAATAAAATACCGCCCAATATTAAATAATTTGACAATGGTATCATTGATCCCCCGATTTCGATTTAACTATACGTATTCGATCTTCTTTACGTACGTTTACCTGGTTTTCAGGTTTAATGTATTTCGTTTGTCGTCCCTTTCTGTGTGTTAACGAAATCGCGGCAATAATAGCGACTAATAATATTACAGCGGCAATTTCAAACGGGTACATATAAACCGTATATAAAACCCGGCCCAATTCTTTTGTATTGCTGTAATCAGCAGCATGACCACTGGGATCTGCGACCTTATCCAGACCAAAATTACCGGGACCGACAACCAGCACAATTTCTACAACAATGACAATGCCGACTATCACACCCACAGGTAGATATTTAATAAACCCTTCTTTTAAAGACGTCAAATTGACATCCAACATCATCACAACAAATAAAAACAACACCATCACCGCGCCGACATAAACCAGCACCAACGTAAAAGCAAGAAACTCCGCTTCCAACATCAGCCACAGCGCAGCACTGGTAAAAAAGGCTAACACCAAAAATAACACGGCATACATCGGATTTCGCACTGTCACCACCATGACACTTGCCAAAACCAGTATCGTCGCAAATATATAAAATAAAATTAGTTCCAAGCTCATGTTAAATTCAATATCGCGTTAGTTAATGTGTTTCTATTATCTTTAAAACTGGCTACTTTTACCTGAACATAGTCACTTGAACATAGTTACCTGTACATAGTCACCTGTACGCAGCATCCTTCGCTCGATCCGCTGCCAATTGTGCTTCGTATTTATCGCCAACTGCGAGTAATTTTTCTTTCGTCATAATTAAATCACCGCGAACTTCACCGTGATATTCAAATTCTCGAGTCTCCACAATGGAATCTACCGGACACGACTCTTCACAAAAGCCGCAATAAATACATTTTGTCAAATCAATATCATAACGTGTTGTTCTTCTGGTGCCATCTGCACGTTCTTCAGATTCAATCGTAATCGCAAGCGCAGGACAGACTGCTTCGCATAATTTACATGCGATACAACGCTCTTCACCATTAGGATAACGACGCAATGCGTGCAAGCCTCTAAATCGTGGAGATTGAGGGGTTTTCTCTTCTGGATATTGAACGGTAAATTTTTTAGCAAATAGATACCGACCGGTCAAAGCCAACCCTTTAAACAGCTCCATCAGAAATAAACTTTTAATATAATTTACGACTGTTTGCATCTACTTTTGCCTGATATTCATTTTGTATTCACAATTTGTATTCACAAATAGTGTTCTCACAAGTAGTTCTCATTAATTAATCGAACCAGGGTGGCATACCTAACACAACTGCCAAACCCACAACCAACAACCATACAATGGTAATCGGAATAAAGACCTTCCAACCCAGGCGCATCACCTGATCGTACCGATACCTAGGAAACGTCGCCCGAAACCACAAAAATAAAAATATGAAAAAGGATGTTTTAGCCAACAGCCAAAGTATACCGGGTACACCCTCAAACAAACCTTCTAAAACGGGGACACCCTGAAACGGAGATAACCAGCCGCCAAAAAACATCAGTGCGCATAGTATGCATATCAAAATAATATTTGCGTATTCCGCCAGGGAAAAGACAGCGAAAGTCATACCCGAATATTCAACGTGAAATCCCGCAACAATTTCTGATTCACCTTCAACAACATCAAACGGTGTTCGGTTGGTTTCCGCCAGACCGGAAAGCAGGTAAATTACAAATAAAGGTAACAAGGGAATCCAGAACCAATGAAATATACTGCCTTGTTGCGCGATCACAATCTGCTGTAAATTCAAACTGCCGCCAGCCAACAGCACACCAACTATTGCAAATCCCATCGCTATTTCATATGAAACAACTTGTGCGCAACAACGCAACGCGCCTAAAAACGCATACTTTGAGTTAGATGCCCAACCCGCGATAATAACGCCGTAAACAGCAACTGACGTCATTGCCAGTATATATAATAAACTTGCATCCAGGTTTGATAGGACCATACCCTCATCAAAGGGTACCACTGCCCAGGCAGCGAGCGCTGGGGCAATGGCCAAAACCGGTGCGATGATGAATAAATGGCGATTAGCACTAGTCGGTATAATAATTTCTTTTAGCAGTAATTTTAGACCGTCCGCAATAGGCTGTAGCAATCCTCTCGGACCCACACGATTGGGACCAATACGAACTTGCATATAGGCAATCACCTTTCGTTCCGCAAGCGTGACATACGCTACCGACAACAAAAGAGGTAGAACTATCGCAAGAATTTTCGCCACGATAATAATCAACGTTTGCAGGTCGGCGGGAACGGCTTCCCATAATGTTATTAGTGTTTCAAGCATTATCTTTTGTTATATTTTTTCTAGTACAACTTCCGAATATTCATGGCCTAAATAGGTCCCGCCTAGATCACATTGTGGAATCAATACACTATCGCTAGGTAAACGAGTGTCTATTTTGACGGGCAATGTTACCTGGCCATCTCCCTGACGAACGACGGCCTGATCGGAATCCATTAAACCTATGCGAGAGGCCAATTCTGTACCTATGTGTATAGCCGGCGCTAATGCATCAGCAGTTTGTTGCAGTGCAACGGCTCTGCGAACGATTGGATCAATAGCGTAAATGGATGTATCTACAATTCTAACTACACCATCCAATTCGCCTTGTAGCGCACTAGGAGTTAGAGCGTCTGGACATTGCCAAGCAATTTTGTTTTTCGGTATGATATTTCCGCTAAAAGTATGTACTTCTTCTTTTATTTCTTCAGAATTCATGTACTCGAAACCATCAACGTTGAATAAATTTCCAAAAACACGCCATATCTTCCAGGCGGGTCTTGAGTCACCCGCCGATGCAACAACACCTTGAAAGCTCTGCCATCGACCTTCCACATTCACAAATGTACCCGAGGTTTCTGTAAACGGCGTGATGGGTAATAATACGTTCGCAGACGCAAGTAATGACTTGCTCTTATACATTGACAACGCAACAACAAACTCAGCTTGGTCAATCGCATTAACAGCAAGTGACTGGTTAGCACAATCTTTTTCCGGTTCAATACCATGCAATATAAAAGCCTTTAAATTCGCATGTACCATTTCGCCTGCATTTAAATTTTTGCAAGTCATTTTTTCTTGCTTGTGATCGCGATGAGGCACCGCTCCCGCCAACCAACCACCCGAAGAATTAGCACCATCAGTGAGGTAACCTACAGTGCATTTTGAAACGTCGGCGATTAAACTGGCTAATGCGCGCAAAATCGAAAAATCAGGGTGAGTATGGGCCAACAATCCCAATAATACTGTACCGTTGTTTGCATCATTAAGGCGACGAGCAATTAACTTGTGTTGTTCGGTCGGCTGTATGTTTTTCAGTAATGAATCCAGGTTTTCAGGTGCAGTATCATCAATAATCTCAAACAGTGCTTTCGCAATAGCACCCAATTCCACTCCCATTTGCCGGGGGTCAATAATAATTTTCTCAGCGATGGGAAACAAAAACTCATAATCCACCGGATTAACGACCATTATATTTGCGCCCGCGTTGGCGGCTTTGCGGATACGATGTCCGGCTATCGGTTGATCTTTTCGTATATTGGAACCAATCAGCAACGCTGCATCTATTTGCTCAAGATCCTGCATGGACTGACCCAACCACGGGAAAATCGGCGCATTATCCTGATCACGAAAATCCTGCTGGCGCAAGCGATGGTCAATATTATGACATCCTAAAGAACGCATTAATTTTTGCGCTAAATACATTTCTTCAAGCGTCGCGCTCGGACTGATAAGAGTACCGATACTGGACCCACCTGAGCTTTCGATAATTTCTTCCAAACCTTCTACTGCAACGCTCAGCGCAATATCCCAATTCGTTTCCCGCCATACATCGTTTTCCTTCACCATCGGCAATAATAAACGTTCTTTACTATTTAAGCCTTCGTAACTAAAACGGTCACGATCAGATATCCAGGTTTCGTTAATTGACTCATTTTCTCTGGGTACAACACGCATCACTTGATCTCGGCGTGTATGAATGGAAATGTTTGACCCAAGACAATCATGCGGCGCAATAGAGTCATGTTGCCGCAATTCCCAGGCCCTTGCAGAATACCGAAACGGCTTGGACGTTAATGCACCGACAGGGCAAAGATCGATGACATTACCGGATAATTCTGATGACACAGTCTTAGAGACATAAGTGCCAATTTCTGCATGTTCACCCCGCCCCGTCATGCCTAATTCTTTTATACCGGCAATCTCCTCGCCAAAGCGAACACAGCGCGTACAATGAATACAACGTGTCATATCTGTATTGATTAATGAACCTAATTCTTTATTTTGAACAACACGTTTTTTTTCTGAATACCGGGAGACATCATCACCGTACCCTATGGCAACGTCTTGTAATTCACATTCACCACCCTGATCGCAAATTGGACAATCCAGCGGGTGATTAATTAACAGGAATTCCATAACACTTTTTTGCGCCGCAATGGCTTTTACCGACTTGGTATGAATAATCATACCGTCAGTCACCGGCGTTGCGCACGCAGGCAAGGGTTTGGCAGCCTTCTCAACATCTACCAGACACATTCGACAATTTGCAGCAATAGACAATTTTTTGTGATAGCAAAATCGTGGTATTTTGATGCCTGCCTCATCAGCTGCTTCAATGAGCATAGCACCGTTCTCTACCTGTAGCTTTTTACCATCTATTTCAATATTAACCATCTAGCTAACCCTAAATAATTCCCTAACTTATTTCTCAAGTAGCTCTCTAAGCTAAGCCATTTTTCAAGTAACTGGCCCAACAACTATAGCGTCGAGACCATACATTTTTTATGATCTACGTGATATTGAAACTCATCCCGGAAATACTTTATCGCACCAGACACCGGCATCGCAGCCGCGTCGCCAAGACCACAAATTGTTCGGCCTTCTATTTTCCGGGATACGTTAAGTAACAAGTCAATATCATCCTGTCGGCCTAATCCGTTTTCTATTCTATTCACTACGCGCGACAGCCAGCCGGTTCCTTCTCTACAGGGTGTGCACTGGCCACAGGATTCTTCATAATAGAAGTACGAGATACGCGCCAATGCTTTTACAATGCAGGTTGTCTCATCCATCACAATCACTGAACCGGCGCCTAACATTGAACCGGCTTTGGCGATAGAATCATAATCCATGTTAACATCCATCATGACAGCACCAGGCAACATCGGCGTTGAAGATCCACCAGGTATCACCGCCTTGATTTTATTGCCATCCCGTACACCACCCGCCATTTCCAATAACTCAGAAAAAGGTGTACCAAGAGGCACTTCGTAATTTCCCGGTTTATTAACATGGCCTGAAACAGAAAAAAGCTTTGAGCCACCATTATTAGGTTTCCCAATTTCTAAAAACCATTTTCCACCATTTAGTAAAATAGACGGAATTGATGCAAGTGTTTCTGTATTGTTGATCGTAGTCGGCCGGCCAAATAAACCGTAACTGGCTGGAAATGGGGGTTTAAATCGAGGCAGGCCTTTTTTACCTTCGATAGATTCAAGCAGTGCCGTTTCTTCACCGCATATATACGCCCCGCCACCCAGATGTGCATGTAATTGAAAATCTACACCTGACCCTAAAATATTTTTACCTAACAGCCCTGCCGCACGCGCCTCTTTGACGGCTGCTTCAAAATGTTCATACGGTTCCCAAAATTCACCACGAATATAGTTATAACCCATTACCGCACCGATGGTATAACCAGCAATCGCCATACCTTCTATTAATGCATGCGGGTTATAACGCAGAATATCGCGGTCTTTAAACGTACCGGGTTCACCTTCATCTGAATTGCAAACAATATATTTTTCACCTGGTGCATTTATCGGCATAAAACTCCACTTAAGCCCAGTTGGAAATCCTGCACCACCTCGTCCCCTCAAACCAGAGGTTTTTAATTCAGAAATAATCTCATCAGCTTGAGTTTTATTTTTAAGAATTTTTTTCCATACATCGTAACCACCCGTGCTCTGGTAAGTAGCCAGCGTCCAGGGTTTATCCAAATGATGATTCTTAAAGCAGACTTCATTAGCCATTACTTTTATATTGTTCCAATAACACTTCCATAACACTCCAAATAAAAGAAAAGCTCTAATATCATTTCGATATCAGATTATATTGTTATGTATTAATCTAATTTAGTTAAAATTTCATTCACTTTCGCAGTTGTTAGATTTTCATAATAATCACGACCAATTTGCATCATTGGCGCACCGCCGCAAGCACCTAGGCACTCTACTTCTTTTAATGTAAACTTGCCATCGACAGTTGTCTCACCAAAACTGATTCCAAGTTTTGATTTTAAATGTGACACGATGTCGTCTGAACCACACAACATACATGAAATATTTGTGCAAACACATATTTTGTGCCGACCAACAGGTTTTAACTCATACATGGAATAAAATGTAGCTACTTCATAAATTGAAATGGCGGGCACACCTAGATACTCGGCAATCGCATCCATTAGATCCGTCGTTAAATAACCGCCATTGCCGTCTTGTACAATACGCAAAGCTGACATTGAAGCGGATATAGACCAGCCATCTGGGTATTTGGCTAGCCATTGATCTATTTCGGCGCACACTTCTGGAGAAAGTAATTCCAGTTTGCTGTTTTCTGCCTTTGCAGATTGCGCATTTGTTGATTGTTTAGGGGGCATCAGCGATCAACCTCCCCAAACACAATATCCATTGTGCCTATAATCGCAACAACGTCCGCTAACATATGTCCGCGCATCATTTCATCACACGCTGCCAGATGTGGAAATCCCGGTGCTCTAATTTTTAATCGGTAAGGTTTGTTTGCACCATCAGATACGACATAAACACCAAATTCACCTTTGGGATGCTCTACCGCAGCATACGCCTCACCTTCAGGAACAGAGTATCCTTCAGTGAATAATTTAAAATGATGAATAAGTGATT
This sequence comes from uncultured Gammaproteobacteria bacterium, assembly GCA_964654485.1. Lineage (GTDB taxonomy): Bacteria > Pseudomonadota > Gammaproteobacteria > SG8-11 > SG8-11 > JAADIM01. The sequence continues at coordinate 22,124 of CAZZJI010000034.1, forward strand.
CCATATCGCCCTTCATGCTTTCGCGTGAAGGCGGTGTTAATTTTCTGTCGTCAAGCATCACCGGGCCAGGGTTAGCACGTAACCAATCTACACATTGTTTTATAATCCGATTCGATTGACGCATTTCTTCTACACGAACCAGGTAACGATCATAACTGTCACCTGTGAGCCCAACCGGAATATCAAAATCGAGTTGCTCATAAACTGCGTAGGGTTGATTTTTACGAAGATCCCATTCGAACCCAGAACCTCTTAACATCGGCCCGGTAAATCCCAGTTGTAATGCGCGTTCCGGGCTAACAACACCAATGCCAACAGTTCGCTGTTTCCATATACGGTTGTCAGTCAACAACGTTTCATACTCATCTACACAGCCTGGAAATCGTTTTGTAAAGTCTTCTACAAAATCAAGCAAAGAACCGTGCCGATTTTTGTTGAGTTCCGCCACTTCTTTTTCAGAATGCCATTTAGAGACTTGATATTTTGGCATTTCACCGGGCAAATCGCGATAAACGCCACCGGGTCTATAATACGTCGCATGCATTCTTGCACCAGAAGTCGCTTCATAGACGTCAAATAAATCTTCTCGTTCTCTGAAGGCGTACAAAAAAACCGTCATTGCACCAATATCCAATGCGTGTGCACCTAACCACATCAAATGGTTAAGTATGCGAGTAATTTCATCGAACATAACACGAATATATTGCGCCCGTATAGGTGGGGTAACACCGAGTAGTTTCTCTAATGCCAATACATAACCATGTTCATTCGGCATCATAGAAATATAATCAAGACGATCCATATAGCCGATGCTCTGATTGAACGGTTTGGTTTCTGCCAGTTTTTCAGTGCCTCTATGCAGCAGCCCGATATGGGGATCAGCTCGCTCGATCACTTCGCCATCCAGCTCAAGTACCAGTCGTAATACACCATGCGCAGACGGGTGCTGCGGGCCAAAATTAAGCGTATAGTTACGAATCTCAGCCACGATTAACTGCCATCCTTTTGTTGTTGCTTTTGTTGCTGCCGTTGCTGTAAATAACGATGATCATCTCTGATAACACGTGGCACTAACACACGAGGTTCTATACTAACGGGTTCGTAGACTACACGCTGTTTTTCAGCATCGTAACGCATCTCTACATTTCCGCTGATAGGAAAGTCTTTTCGAAACGGGTGCCCAATAAATCCATAGTCGGTAAGGATGCGGCGTAAGTCCGGGTGGCCTTCAAACATAATACCGAATAAATCAAATGCTTCTCTTTCATACCAATTTGCTACACTCCAGATACCGGTAACCGAATCTACAACCAGTGGGTCACTCGCGGGCGCGGTCTTGATGCGTACCCGTTGATTATGTTCAATTGAAAGCAGATGATAGACAACAGAAAAACATTTTTCCTTCTCTGCGTTATCAGCAACTTGTTTGTTCACTCGTTTGTTAGCTTGTTTATTAGATAGGTGTTTAGAACTATTTGAATCATAATTTGTGTCGCGCTCAGGACTGCTAACACCTCGACTAAAACCGGCCCCTGTTGCGTCATCTGTCGACCACTCAACTTCACCATAGGCAGAATAATCAATACCACATACGTCGATCAATATCTGAAAAGAAAAACCATCGTCGTCATGCAAAGTTTTACAAACATCAAGAATGTCTTTTTTATCAACCACAATAGTGATTTCACCAAGCTTGTCGTCGCACGAATTAAGCTTATCCCCAAATGTTTTTTGCAGGCGCACTTTAAACGCTTGTGTTTTATTATCCATATTAAAATCTACTTATCGTGCGATAGTATTTGTATTTTTTATCTTGTTTTGTAGCTGAATAATGCCGTATAGAAGAGCCTCCGCAGTTGGAGGGCATCCCGGTACATAAATATCTACCGGCACTATCCGATCACAACCTCTAACAACAGAATAGGAGTAATGATAATACCCCCCCCCATTTGCACACGACCCCATCGAGATAACCCAGCGCGGTTCTGACATCTGGTCATATACCTTACGCAACGCTGGCCCCATTTTATTAACTAAGGTACCTGCAACAATCATGACATCAGATTGCCTGGGGCTGGGACGAAAAATAATGCCAAATCTGTCTAAATCATATCGAGACGCACCTGCATGCATCATTTCAACAGCGCAACAAGCTAAACCGAATGTCATTGGCCACAATGAACCCGTTCTAGCCCAGTTGACAAGTTTATCAACGGAAGTAGTTACCACACTTTTTTCCAGTACGCCTTCTATTCCCATTCCAGGGCCCCTTTCTTCCACTCGTAAATAAAACCGATTACCAGAATCCCCAGAAAAACAACCATCGCGAGATATCCGAACATCCCTATTTCATCAAGCACAATTGCCCAAGGAAAAAGAAACGCGATTTCCAGATCAAAGATAATAAACAGAATTGCAACAAGATAGTATCGCACGTCAAATTTCATGCGCGAGTCTTCAAAGGCTTCAAAGCCACATTCGTAGGGAGATAGTTTTTCACTATCAGGCCTGTAGGGTGCGATCATTCTGCCCATAATAATTGGCATCACACCAAATATCGAACCCATAATGAGAAATACTAATATAGGTAGATAATTTTCCAACATTACATGCAGTCCTCCCCTTCTCTTACCAATAGCTAACTGCTAAATCTTTCCATCGACGCAGTATGAATAATTATTATGTTTCTTGCCTAAGCCACAAAGTACATAAAGAAATAGTGTTTCTCTATGGCTAAACCCAACATCCAGATATCGTTTTCCGGTATCGTTGAATTACACACCTATTGAGTATCATGGCCAGGCACTTATTGTCAACAACGCTGTAAGTAAGTTATTATTTAATATCAACAAGTTAAACACCCTTGTTAATGTTACTACAACTCAACATCATTAACATTTAAAGTTATTTCTAGCACTCATTTCAATTAAATTCGAGCTTTGCTTCTTTAATAATATTATGGTGCCGATGGCCGGACTCGAACCGGCACAGCTTTCGCCACCGCCCCCTCAAGACGGCGTGTCTACCAATTCCACCACATCGGCAACAAAACACACTTACTTACTCTAACTTAATAATAACTAACTTTATTGTTGTGGCACATCCTTGTCTTCCCCTGCATCTGAAGGTGTCGATTCGAAAGGAGATGGTATTGAGGGTACATCTGCTTCCGTTTGATTAGACGGTGTAGTTACAGTATCAATCTCAGTCGTATCCGTAAATGTTTCAACTTGTGTATTGGTAACATTGTCCATCACGCTGGAACTCTTTTTTACCGACTGCCCTGATAAATAAGCTAAAGACAAGCTGCACATAAAAAAGATGGTTGCTAACACACCGGTGCTTTTTGTCATAAAGGAACCAGACCCTTGAGAGCCAAAAACAGATCCGGATGCACCACCACCACCACCACCACCGCCAAATGCGGCCCCGGCGTCAGCTCCTTTACCATGTTGCAATAAAACAAGCGTCACTAGACCAATACCAGCAATCACAAGTACTACTAAAAGTATTGTATCCATTAAACTAAGCTCTCTTTTTCATTAACCGTTGCATTTGCCGCATTACAAATCGCTAAAAAATCTGTCGGCTTAAGTGACGCACCACCAATTAAACCGCCATCTATATCAGGCATGCCTAACAATTCTTCAGCATTAGATGCATTCATACTGCCTCCATATAAAATCTGAACTTGTGCGCCTGTATCTGCATCAAGATCAGAAAGTTTTTTTCGAATAAAAGCGTGCACTTCCTGCGCCTGATCTGGGGTAGCCGTTTTGCCAGTGCCTATTGCCCAAACGGGTTCATAGGCAATGACCGAATTTTTAAATGCGCTAATATCTACTACATCCAACACTGCATCAATTTGCCGGCTAACGATGTCTTCTGTTTTACCCGCTTCACGCTCCTCCAACAACTCACCGATACAAAAAATCGGAATTAATTGTGCTTCGCAAACCACAGCAAATTTTTTAGCAATAAATTGATCTGTTTCGGCATAAAGCGTTCGTCGTTCCGAATGGCCGATGATCGAATATTTACAGCCATAATCTTTAAGCATACTGACTGAATTCTCTCCAGTAAACGCACCCGATGCTTGATCACTGACATTTTGCGCACCTAATGATATAGCGCTATCTTTTATTTGTGAATGTACCTCAGCTAGATATATCGATGGAGGGCAGACGACTATCTCAACGCTGTTGCCCTTATCTAAGCCATATTCGATAATACCTTGCTTAATACCATCAAGCAGTTCTTTAATATTTTCGATGGAACCGTTCATTTTCCAATTCCCGGCAACTAATGGTTGACGCATCTTCTCTCCCATATACATCTGCTAAATAAAAGCTAAATATATAAATGTAAAAGCTAAATAAAAGCCAAACTAAAAAACTAAAAGTGGCCACGCAGCTTACACGAAGCCTGTAACAAAAATCAATTTAACACAATATTTAAGGCGATATTTAAAGCAATGAAAGATAAAGCAGTGCTTGAATAAAACTGCTCTAATAATCAGCAATTTTTCTGGCGTGATAACTATTATCCTAGAAACAACTTTAATATCCAGCCTGTAAGCATTTGTATATTAATAATTTACATCAAACCAATATAGGCCTATTCAGACCTGAATGACATCCGCAACCACCGAGGCGAGTTGCTTTGCCACTTGATTAACTTGTTGTTCGTTTTTACCCTCCACCATCACGCGCACTAATGGTTCGGTTCCAGACAAACGTAACAACACACGCCCTGATTCTGCTAAATCACTTTCCGCCTTTTTGACGGCTTGTTGAACAATTTCTGATGACATAACGTCAACACGTTTTTCCATTTTGACATTCACCAGGCATTGTGGATATTTTTTCATTCCCGACTTAAGTTCGTGTAACCCTCGTCCCTTTCTCTTCATCTCGGTAATCACCTGCAATGCAGAAACAATTCCGTCGCCTGTAGTTGTTCTGTCCAAACAAATGACATGCCCTGACGACTCACCACCCAAAACCCAACCTTCTCGAATAAGCATTTCCATAATATGCCGATCACCAACGGGTACACGTTCAAAGGGAATACCTTGTGTTTGTAATGCATGTTCAAGTCCGAGGTTACTCATATGTGTACCGACAACGGTACCTATTTGGCCGCCATTTTCTTGTTTAGCGTTATCGATTCTTGCTTGTGCGATGATATAAAGTATTTCATCCCCATCAACAATGTCGCCGTTAGCGTCCACCATAATAACGCGATCACCATCACCATCTAACGCGACGCCCAAATCTGATTTGCTACTAACCACCTTATCCTGAAGCATTGCAGGGTTTGTTGCACCGCATTTCTCGTTAATATTTAGCCCATTTGGTTGCACCCCAATTTCAATCACCTCGGCTCGCAGTTCTCTAAATACATTGGGCGCAACATGGTAGGTAGCACCATGCGCTGCATCGATAACTATTTTCAATCCTTTAAAATCTGACAAGCCGGGAATGGTACTTTTGCAGAATTCGATATAACGACCGGCAGCATCATCAACGCGTTCCGCTTTTCCTAATAACGCAGAATCTACTGTCGTTAATTTTTTTTCCAATTGGGCTTCAATAGCCAGTTCAATATCATCAGAAAGTTTATTACCGGCACTGGAGAAAAATTTAAACCCATTATCATCGAAAGGATTATGAGACGCGCTGATAACGATACCTGCTTGGGCGTGTAAGGTACGTGTTAAGTAAGCTATCGCAGGTGTGGGCATCGGACCGACTAACAATATATCAACGCCGGCAGCGGACAAACCAGCTTGTAGTGCTGACTCAAACATATAACCGGATAGGCGCGTGTCTTTACCGATAAGTACCTTGCCTTCCCCTTCTTTAGCAAGTACACAACCCACTGCCCAACCTAATTTTAATACAAATTCAGCGGTTATTGGCTCTTCGCCAACTTTGCCTCGTATACCATCGGTTCCGAAATATTTCTTGTTCATGTTTAGCTGCTCTGTTTATTTATTTATTTATTTATTTAGGATTATACGTCAACTATATATAGTATATGGCATACGTCTAGTTAGATTGGTTTAGCGCCTGGCAAATTTTTAGCGCATCTGATGTTGCC
>CAZZJI010000034.1:28328-37384 GCA_964654485.1 uncultured Gammaproteobacteria bacterium
CGTCTAGTTAGATTGGTTTAGCGCCTGGCAAATTTTTAGCGCATCTGATGTTGCCTTAACATCATGTGTTCGGATAATGGACACGCCGTTGAGATAAGCTGCCGTCGCTATTGCAATACCACCAAATAAACGTCTATCGACAGGTTCATCTAAAATCGCACCAATCATGGATTTACGTGAGACGCCAATAAGCACCGGTAATCCGAGCGAAGTAAATTCAGACAAGTGTTTTAATATACTCAAATTATGCTCCAGTGATTTGCCGAATCCAATGCCAGGATCAATAACGATTCTGCTCTTGGAAATACCCGCGGCTTCGCATAACTGAATCCGCTCACACAAAAAAGACTTAACATCGTCGACCACATTCGCATATTCAGGTGCCTTCTGCATGGATCCCGGTTCGCCCTGCATATGCATTAAGCAAACCGCTACGTCAAGCGTACTGACTGTCTCAATAGCACCCTGGGCTTGTAACGCACGTACATCGTTGACTAAACTCGCACCGTATTTAACCGCCTCAGCCATGACCTGCGGCTTGCTGGTATCAATAGAAACCGGTATTTGCAGTTCTTTGCTCAATATTTCCAAAATGGGCAAAATACGATCAAGTTCTTCTGCTTCCGTGACAGATTGCGCACCAGGGCGTGTCGATTCAGCACCGATATCAATGATCGCAGCACCTTCCATTGCCATCTCGTGTGCTCGCTGCACCGCTTTATCAACAAGCAAAAAATTACCCCCGTCCGAAAAGGAATCGGGGGTAACATTCAAAATGCCCATGACTTGCGGCTTGTTTAATTCAAAATCGATCACTCAGCTAAAGATCAATGCTGACCGGCAGGGCCGCCAATTTCTCCATCTGATTTAGCAGAGTTACTCTGTGACGCATCATCTGAGTCCACTTTTTTATCAACCGATTTTCCAGACTTTTTGCCGTCCCCGGATTGCGGTGGTTCGGAATCAGACCAGCCTTCCGGTGGATCTGGTTCTTTGCCATCCATAATGCTGTCAATCATATTGACGTCAATAGTTTCATACTTTATTAACGCATCGGCCATCATATGCAATTTTTCCATATTGTCATTTAAAATACCGCTAGCACGTTTGTAGTTACGATCGACAATCAGTCTGATTTCCTCATCAATAACATGCGTGGTTAAATCCGACACATTCTTATGTTGGGCAACCGAATGGCCAAGAAAAATTTCACCTTCCTCTTCGCTGTAAGTCATCGGGCCTAGTTTGTCCGACAACCCCCACTTGGTAACCATGTTTCTCGCCAGTTCGGTCACACGTTGAATATCGTTCGATGCGCCCGTTGTCACGTTATTCGCACCAAATATCAATTCTTCCGCAATACGGCCGCCGAACAGACTACTGATCTGACTTTCAAGACGTTCCTTTGAATAGCTGTAACGGTCTTCTTCCGGTAAAAACATCGTAACACCGAGTGCTCTACCACGGGGAATGATGGTCACTTTATAGACCGGATCGTGTGAAGGCACCAAGCGACCCACAATCGCATGCCCCGATTCATGATAAGCCGTTAATTTCTTTTCATCATCGCTCATCACCATGGAGCGACGTTCTGCGCCCATCATGATTTTATCTTTCGCCCGCTCAAAATCATCCATATCAACGAGGCGTTTGTTTGCTCTAGCCGCAAATAATGCGGCCTCGTTGGTCAGGTTCGCAAGATCTGCACCGGAAAACCCAGGTGTGCCTCGCGCGATAAGGTTGGGCTTAACATCATCATCAATGGGTATTTTACGCATATGTACTTTAAGAATTTGTTCACGACCGCGTATATCCGGTAACGGCACCACCACTTGACGATCAAATCGGCCAGGCCGTAACAAAGCTGGATCCAAAACATCAGGGCGGTTTGTAGCCGCAATGACGATCACACCGTCATTGCTTTCAAACCCATCCATCTCAACGAGTAACTGGTTTAAGGTCTGTTCGCGCTCATCGTGCCCACCGCCGAGACCCGCACCACGATGACGCCCTACTGCGTCAATTTCATCGATGAAAATAATGCAAGGCGCGTGTTTCTTTGCCTGTTCAAACATGTCACGCACACGTGATGCGCCGACACCCACGAACATTTCAACAAAATCAGAACCCGATATAGTGAAAAACGGGACCTTGGCTTCACCCGCAATGGCCCTGGCAAGTAATGTTTTACCCGTTCCCGGTGATCCCACCATCAATACACCTCTGGGGATCTTGCCACCTAATTTTTGAAATTTACCGGGATCACGTAAAAACTCGACCAATTCACCGACTTCGTCTTTTGCTTCTTCTACGCCCGCAACATCAGAAAAAGAGACTTTAACCTGATCTTCACTCAACATTCTGGCTTTGCTTTTGCCAAATGACATGGCGCCGCGACCACCGGCCCCACCTTGCATTTGTCGCATAAAAAACACCCAAACGGCAATCAATAACAACATCGGGAACCAGGAAATGAAAATTTGCATTAATACGCTCGGCTGCTCAGGCGGCTTGGCGTCAATAACAACATTGTTATCCAGTAAATCTGAGATTAACCCTGGATCATTGCCTGGGCTATAGGATGTAAAGCGGTCACCCGTCTGAGTTTGACCACGAATTGTGCGACCCTCAATCAAGACCTTCGCCACATTGCCTTGCTTAACGTCGTTCAAAAATTGTGAATACTCTAGCTTTTTGGCCGAAGTTGGACGCGGTCCAAAGTTATTGAAAACCGATACCAATACAATGGCAATAACCACCCATAAAATGAGATTTTTCGCTAAATCATTCAATGTTTAAACCTCTAATTTGCTAATCTTAATAAACAAATGCACCATGACATTCATTGTCTAAGCATTGCTCAAGCATTGCCTAAAAGGACACGGTACTACACATTATAGCCTCTTGCCAGTAAATAGATCTCGCGGGAACGGGATCTTGACGCTGCAGGCTTCCTTATTAATATCTTATTAAACGAGCACTTAAGTTCTTTTTTAAATTCATCCACACCGCTGCCCTGAAACAATTTTATTAATAGATCACCACCCGGTGAAAGCACGTTTTGGGTCAATTCAAACGCAAGTTCGGCTAAATTCATCATTCTCGCCTGATCAACACTGACAATACCTGTTATATTGGGTGCCATATCCGATAATACAAGGCTTATTTTAGGTTGCCCTACAGGTTGCTCAGCAACCAATTTTAACAAGCGCTCTACCACTATCGGCTCATTGAAGTCGCCCTGTAAAAAATCAACATCTTCAATTTGATCCATAGGCAGAATATCTAGTGCGATAACCTTGCCTTTATGCCCAACAACACTGGCTGCAAATTGAGACCACCCTCCGGGTGCTGCCCCCAAGTCGATCAAACACATGCCGGGTTTGAGTAAACGATCTCTTTTATTGATCTCCTGCAATTTATAGGCCGCGCGCGAACGCAGACCTTCCTTTTTGGCCTTGTTGACATATTTATCGTCAAAATGTTCTTTGAGCCACTTGCTGCTGCTTTTACTTCTGGCCATACCATATAAATTACAAGCTAATATTACTCGGAAAATGTTGGGAAATGTCGTCCACCCGACACTAGTACTCTTTCAATATCATATTGAAAGAGTACTAGGTCCTTTTATTTTTATGACCGTTTTGTTGATTTATCACAACTCGCCTTACTTTTCTGATAATCCAGGTCATCGCGACCAGGCCGTATCCTGCTAAAAACAAAAATTGTGCCCAAAATCCGTTAAATAACTTGTCTGCGATTATCAATAATAAAACACTGATGACGAATACGATCGCCAAATCAAATTTAACTTGATTTAAAGGACTGGCCGCTACCTGAAATCGTTTGCCCATTTACTTTTTGCCCGTAATGCTTACAATTACAACGCACAGTGACTTAACCAATGTAAAAAATTAAGTAAAAATTAACGTGTCGCCAAAACAAAACAGTTTTCAAAAAACACCACAAAAGTTAACACCGCAACAGTTGAGTCATTTACGCGGTCTTGCCCACAAACTCAACCCTGTCATTATCTTCGGAAAAGCAGGCTATTCTGATAGTGTGCATGACGAATTGGAAACTGCATTGGCTCATCATGAACTGATTAAAATCAAATTGAACCAATCAGACAGATCAGGCCGCGATGATCTTATCAAACAGATCATAGCTAAATCCAATGCGCATTTGGTGCAAAAAATAGGGCAAGTTCTGGTAATTTTTCGTACGTCAGAAAATAACGTAATAACCTTCAGCAAATAACTTTTAATAAAAATTTTTTAAATAAACAAAAAATACTAAAAAACATCAGCACGAGAATTTATTCTTGAGTTTACACTTGGAGAATTAACATGAAACAAGACCAATACTAAACCACACAGACTTGTTATCAGAAATAAGACAGAAGAAATACCGTGCAGCCGCCCGAACTGAGCAGCTTGTTCAGTCCCTTTTTCTATTCCCTGTATTTTTAATTCCTGCATCATCGGCTGCAAATAAAATAAACCGACTGTAACCAATACCATCATGCTCACTAATACCCAGAAACGCCACTGACGAACACATTGACTTCGCGCCACGACCACAGCACCGATTAACAGTAAAACCCCGCAAATCAATCCGATCACACCAATGTATTTGAAAAAAACACCCGCAAGCTCACCGGCCAGTTGTCTATTATCGAGCATTTTAAACAACACTGGTGTTACCAGATAACCGATCACCCACATCCCACCTACCCATAACGTCAGTAGGAAGCGTTCAGAATATTGCACGATACGCATAGCAGTTCCAATCTATCATTCAGCTATTCAACTGATATGTTAGGTTTAAATATATTTAACTTCTATAATTTCGTATTCAATTAAACCGCCGGGTGCGTTTACTTCGGCGATGTCGCCCTGTTCTTTGCCAATTAATGCGCGTGCAATCGGAGAACCAACAGAAATCATGCCCTGTTTAATATCCGCTTCGTCTTCACCCACTATTTTATAGCAAATTTCTTTTCCACTGTTGTCATCAAGCAAGTCAACAGTCGCACCAAAAACGACTTTTCCATTAGCAGCCAAGGTCGTCACATCGATGACAACCGCGTTTGATAATTTGCCTTCAATTTCATTTACACGCCCTTCGGCAAAACTTTGCTGTTCTCTGGCGGCATGGTATTCGGCATTTTCTTTTAAATCGCCATGCGCACGTGCTTCTGCTATCGCTTTAACAATACGCGGCCGCACCACTGTTTTGAGTTCTTTTAACTCATCCCGTAGTTTTTGTGCCCCAACCAGAGTAATGGGAACCTTGCTCATTGATCAAACTCCTTATGCAAATCTTGCAAGCGATTAATTTCGTTCATATCAATCTGCTTTATCGCCATACACGATGCACTTGCCGCTGCAATTGTCGTGGTATAGCTTATTTTATGTTGAAGCGCTTCGCGTCGAATAGTAGATGAATCTTCAATGGCCTTTTTCCCTTCGGTGGTGTTGACAATAAAGTCTATTTGATCGTTTTTTATCAGGTCTACGATGTGAGGTCGTCCTTCCTTAACTTTATTAATTCGATCACATTCAACCCCGGCATCTTTAAGTGCGTTAGCGGTACCACTGGTCGCCAAAATTTTAAATCCCAGATCAGATAAGTCTCTTGCGACAGCAATAACACCGCTTTTATCTGCATTACGTACACTTACAAATGCAGTACCACCGGTAGGCAATTTTACGCCTGCAGCTAATAACGATCTCAAATAAGCGATGCCGAAATGTCGCCCTACCCCCATTACCTCACCGGTTGATTTCATTTCCGGCCCGAGAATAGGATCAACACCCTGAAATTTTACAAATGGAAACACCGCTTCTTTGACCGAAAAATAACTCGGGATACGTTCAGATTTTATACCTTGATCTGCTAAGCTCTTGCCGACCATACAGCGGGCAGCTATTTTGGCTAACGGTAACCCTATCGCCTTTGAGACAAAGGGTACGGTTCTGGACGCACGCGGGTTTACCTCTAAAATATAGACTTTGCTGCCCTGAATCGCAAACTGAGTATTCATTAAACCCACCACACCCAGCTCCATCGCCATTTTTTTGACTTGTTGGCGTAAGCTATCCTGAATATCATTATCCAGGTCATAAGGCGGTAGCGAACAGGCCGAATCACCCGAGTGGACCCCCGCTTGTTCTATATGTTGCATAATGCCGCCAATAAACACCTCTTTGCCATCACATATTGCATCGACGTCCACTTCAATTGCATCATCAAGAAATTTGTCCAGTAGCACCGGTGAATCATTCGATACATTGACGGCGTCGCTCATATAGCGCATGAGTTCTTCATCGTTGTGCACAATTTCCATCGCACGTCCACCCAACACATAGGACGGGCGTACCACAAGTGGAAACCCGACTTCACCCGCCGCCTTTTTTGCGTCATCTACTGAACGTGCAAGGGTATTGGGGGGTTGTAATAACCCAAGCTTATTAATCATTTGCTGAAATCGTTCACGGTCTTCCGCCAGATCGATTGAATCAGATGACGTGCCTACAATCGGCACACCTGCCCGCTGCAACGCACGCGCCAGCTTTAACGGCGTCTGTCCACCGTATTGCACAATGACACCCTTAGGTTGTTCAATGGCGATTATTTCTAATACATCTTCAAGTGTAAGTGATTCAAAATAGAGCCGGTCAGAGGTATCATAATCTGTCGATACGGTTTCCGGATTACAATTAACCATGATGGTTTCATAGCCATCCTCGCGCATCGCTAGCGCGGCGTGTACACAACAGTAGTCGAATTCAATTCCCTGGCCGATACGATTAGGGCCACCACCCAATATCATGATTTTTTTACGATCAGTGACCTGCGCTTCGCATTCCTCTTCGTATGTGGAATATAAATACGCCGTGGTCGCTGCAAATTCCGCTGCACAGGAATCCACTCGCTTATAAACGGGGCGAACGTTCAAGGAATAGCGATGCTGTCTGAAATCATCTTCACTTACCCCTATAACTTCAGCCAACCGGGCATCGGAAAACCCTTTGCGCTTAAGCGCAAACATAGTTTGTTCATCAACGGAACTTAGCTTTTTATTTCTAAGCGTATTTTCTGTTGTAACCAAGTCGTATATTTGCGTTAAAAACCAAGGATCAATATAACAGGATTCATATAGCTGTTCGATGCTAAAACCAGCCCGGAACGCATCAGCAACGTACCAGATCCGTAATGATGATGGCTCACGGATATGTTGTCGAAGTTTTTCTTTTATTTCGTCGTCATTTAAATCGACCTGTTCATTCAGACCAGTCACATCTATTTCCAGACCGCGCAATGCTTTTTGAAACGACTCCTGAAAAGTGCGGCCCATGGCCATCACTTCGCCCACAGACTTCATTTGTGTCGTCAGTCTATCGTCCGCCTGGGGAAATTTCTCAAAGGTAAATCTGGGAATTTTTGTGACCACATAATCAATAGTCGGTTCAAACGAAGCCGGTGTCGCACCGCCCGTTATTTCATTTTGCAATTCATCCAGCGTATAACCAATGGCCAGTTTGGCGGCCACTCTGGCAATAGGAAACCCGGTAGCCTTGGACGCCAGCGCAGACGACCTGGACACACGTGGATTCATTTCAATAATAACCAATCGGCCATCTTGCGGATTTACACCGAACTGTACATTTGAGCCGCCGGTATCTACACCTATCTCGCGTAACACCGCCAGCGATGCATTCCGCATGATCTGGTATTCTTTATCTGTTAAGGTTTGCGCCGGTGCGACCGTGATTGAATCACCCGTATGTACGCCCATAGGATCAACGTTTTCGATCGAACAAACAATGATGCAGTTATCGTTTCGGTCACGCACCACTTCCATTTCAAATTCTTTCCAACCAATTACAGATTCTTCAATCAATAATTCGTTAGTGGGCGAAAAATCCAGACCACGCTCGCAGATAGTAATAAATTCTTCCTTGTTATAAGCAATACCGCCACCACTGCCACCGAGAGTAAACGAAGGGCGAATAATGGTTGGGTAACCTACCTGGCTTTGTACCTGCAAGGCCTCTTCCAAACTGTGTGCAATCGCAGAACGCGGCATGTCCAGACCAATTTTCTTCATCGCTTTGCGAAACAGATCCCGATCTTCGGCTTTATCGATTGCCTCGCGTGATGCACCAATCATCTCAACAGAAAATTTTTCCAACACACCCTCGCGCACCAGATCTAATGCGCAATTTAATGCGGTCTGACCGCCCATGGTCGGCAACAATACATCGGGTTTTTCTTTTTCAATTATTTTCGCAACCACTGACCATTCAATAGGCTCTATATAAGTCGCATCCGCCATTTGTGGATCGGTCATAATGGTGGCAGGATTTGAATTCACCAAAATAACGCGGTAGCCCTCTTCTTTTAGCGCCTTACACGCTTGTGCGCCAGAATAATCAAATTCACAGGCCTGGCCAATAATAATTGGACCGGCGCCGATGATTAATACACTTTGAATGTCAGTACGTTTAGGCATTTTATTGTCCGTTTAAACGAATTAACTCAATATACTGATCAAACAGGGAATTGATGTCATGCGGTCCAGGACTCGCTTCAGGGTGTCCCTGAAACCCGAATACAGGTTTATCAGTTCGTTGCACACCCTGTAACGAACCATCGAACAGTGACCGATGTGTGGGCTGCAAATTGTTTGGCAGGCTTTTCTCATCAATCGCAAAACCGTGATTTTGGCTGGTGATCATAACTCGTCTGGTTTCAAGATCAATGACCGGGTGATTGGCGCCATGATGACCAAATTTCATTTTAATTGATTTTGCACCACAAGCCAGGGATAACAACTGATGTCCCAAACAAATACCAAAGATGGGTTTACCTGTTTCGATCAGTACTTTGATTGCTTCAATCGCATAGTGACAAGGTTCAGGATCACCCGGACCATTTGATAGAAAAATGCCATCCGGTTTCAAATCCAACACATCTTGTGCTGGTGTTTGCGCAGGTACCACCGTCACGCGACAACCCCGGTCGACCAACAATCTCAAAATATTGCG
>CAZZJI010000035.1:0-19056 GCA_964654485.1 uncultured Gammaproteobacteria bacterium
GAAGGGATTAATTTGTTATTGGGGAACTCAAGTTCTGGGGATATCATCGACAGAACTTGCTAACTTCCTTGAAATAAGTCAACCTGCCGTATCGAAATCGTCAAAACGAGGCGCAGATTATTGCCAGCGTAACGGGTTTGAATTTATACAGATAGTTGAATTAGAGTAGGTGCGTTAAGTTATTAAGTTATCGGTCCCTACCATGTCCTGATTATGTTAGGTTTATATTAAATAAGCATGCGGTATCATTATGCAGTATTTCATCAAGCTTGCCCGTTATATTGACAATTTGAGCGAATCGATTGGTCGTGCGGCGTCCTGGCTGGTGATTGCGATGGTATTGCTGGTTTGTTATGACGTGACAATGCGATTTGTTTTTTTGCAGGGGTCGGTAGCCCTGCAGGAGTTGGAATGGCATTTATTTGCACTGGTTTTCTTATTGGGCGGTGCGTATACACTCAAACATGACGGTCACGTGCGC
This sequence comes from uncultured Gammaproteobacteria bacterium, assembly GCA_964654485.1. Classification (GTDB taxonomy): domain Bacteria; phylum Pseudomonadota; class Gammaproteobacteria; order SG8-11; family SG8-11; genus JAADIM01. Next base: position 482 of record CAZZJI010000035.1, read on the forward strand.
GTGGATATTCTTTCAAACAGCAAGTGGATGACAACCAAGCGCTACGCCTGGATTAACATTATTGGTGCAGCTATTTTTCTTATTCCATTTTGTTTTCTTATTATTATAAGTTCAATAGATTTTGTAGCGAATTCAGTGCGATTTTCAGAAAGTTCGCCAGATCCCGGTGGATTGCCGTATCGTTATTTGTTGAAGTCTGTTATACCGATTGCCTTTATGTTTTTACTATTACAAGGAGTGGCTTCTATTATTCACAATGTATTGATTGTACTTGATCGGAAAACAGATAAAAGCTGATGGAAGTGTGGGCATTGGTGATGTTTGTTGTCATCATGATTTTATTAATCATGGGCTATCCCGTGGCTTTTACCCTGGGCGCAGTGTCGTTTTTATTTGGCGGTATTGCACTGGGACTTGATTTCTTTTCGTTATTGCCCCTGCGTATATGGGGCATCATGACTAACTTCACCCTTTTAGCGGTTCCTTTGTTTATATTTATGGGAATTGTATTAGAAAAATCTGGTCTTGCCCGGGATTTGCTTGAGTCCATGGCAGAACTGTTTGGCGGATTGCGTGGTGGCATGGCCGTTTCGATAGTTGCAGTCGGTGCGTTATTAGCGGCAACCACCGGTATTGTGGGTGCAACGGTGGTTACAATGGGTATTATTGCTTTACCGCTGATGTTAAAACATGGCTATAAACCTGAATTAGCCACCGGTGTGATTGCTGCCTCTGGAACGCTGGGTCAAATTATTCCACCCAGTATAATCCTTATATTGCTGGGTGATGTAATCGGCGTACCTGTGGGGCGTTTGTTTGTCGGTGCGGTCACACCTGGTTTATTACTGGTTTTTTTATTTATACTTTATATTTTGGCAATTAGCTGGTTGAAACCAGAGATTGCGCCCTCCATCAGCAATGAAAACACGGTTTATGACGCGATATTTTTCATAAAGGTTGCAAAAAGCTTATTGCCGCCTTTGATATTAATGGTGACTGTTTTAGGTTCAATATTTTTTGGTATTGCATCACCCACAGAATCAGCCGCATTTGGTGCCTTGGGTGCATTAATTCTCGCGCTAGTTCATCGAAGATTAACGCTGCATAAATTAAAAGAATCTATGCAGCAAACTACCCGTTACACCAGCATGGTTTTTTTCATTTTGATAGGCGCGACGGCTTTTGGACTGGTATTTCGTGGTATGGGTGGCGATACATTGGTGCATGAGTTGTTGACTAACTTGCCTGGCGGGATGTGGGGTTTTATCGCAGTGAGTATGTTGCTTATATTTGTATTAGGATTTTTTCTGGATTTTATAGAATTATGTTTTGTTGTTGTGCCTATCCTGTCTCCTATCGTATTATTTTTTAATATTGATTTACTGTGGTTTGCAATATTAATCGCCGTAAATTTACAAACTTCCTTTCTAACTCCGCCTTTTGGTTTTTCACTGTTTTATCTTAAAGCCGTTGTGCCTGAGACGATTAAAATCACCCATATATATCGCGGCATAATACCGTTTGTCGCTATTCAGTTAGTGGTCATCCTTATTTTGCTGGCGTTTCCCCAGGTCACCCTTTGGTTGCCTAACAAGATGGACGAGTTGCAGGGATTTTAAATTGCCTTGTAAGCTAAGGGTCTGTAAATGAGTAACTTCACATTCTTGACTGCCGATTCATCCCGTCTGACTGTATTGCGAAAGCTTGAAATATCGACATATTTCTGCACTTTCGCGCCTTGCCAGACGGGCGCCTCAACACCCAAGAATGTGAAGTTACTCATTTACAGACCCTTATTTCAACATCAGTGCTTCCTGGTACGCCATTTCTGACAATTTGCTCCATTCAAGTGCCTTTACGCGATAGTCATTAAATGCAGCATAGATCTTTTTGAATTTTGGATCTTTAGCAGCCTGCTCTTTATAGACTTCTTCGGAAAGCTGGCGTAATTCGCGTATAACATCATCCGGGAATTTTAATATTGCCACATTTTTGTCTTGGAGCACGCTGAGTGATTTTATATTCAGCGCTTCAAATTGCGCAGACATCCACATGCTGTTGGCGCGCGCTGCTGTTTCAATAATTTTTTGCAGATCTTCAGGTAGTTGATTATAAGCATTCTGGTTTATTAGCAGTTCCAGTTCTGAACCGGGTTCGTGCCAGCCGGGGTAATAGTAGAATTTCGCCGCGCGATTCAAGCCGAGCCGTTCATCGTGAAAAGGGCCAACCCATTCGGTTGCATCAATGGTGCCGCGCTCTAACGCAGTATAAATTTCTCCACCGGCTAACAGAATAGGTACACCCCCCGCTTTTGCCAGTACTTTTCCACCCAGTCCTGGCATGCGCATTTTTAAGCCCTTGATATCCGCCAATGAATCGATTTTTTTGTTAAACCAACCGCCCATTTGTACGCCTGTATTTCCCATGGGAAACGGGACTAGACCATAATCTTTGTATAGCTCTTGCCATAATTCCAGCCCGCCAGCACCGTATAACCAGGAAGTCATGTTTTGTGCATTTAAACCGAAGGGAACGGAGGTAAAGAAAACCCCAGCAGGAATTTTGCCGGCCCAGTAATAAGCCGCACCATGTCCGAGTTCAACGGTGCCCTGTGACACGGCATCAAAAGTTTGCAATGCGGGAACCAACTCACCACCCGCATACACACTTATATTAAGACGACCGCCACTCATGATTTTTACGTCATTCGCAAAACGGTCAACGCCTTCCTGGAACACCGGGAAATTAGGGGGCCAGGTTGTCACCATTTTCCAATTAAATACTTGTTTTGCAGACGGCATTGCTTTTTCCGTCGACGCTGCTGCTGCGTTTTGCTTATTACCTTCTTGACTTTGATTGCAGCTCAATGTTGTTAGCGACAAGAGTAGCGTGATTGAAAATGAAATTATTCTATTCATATTATATTCCTAAATACTTTGCAGGTTAGCATAAGACATGACCAGCCATTTGCTGCCGGCATGGTCAAATTGAACCTGGATTCTCGCCTGGCTTGATTCTCCCTCAAATTGCAGTACCACGCCATCACCAAATTTACCATGTGATACACGTTGCCCGAGCCTGAGGCCATCATAAGAACTCACTTTATCTGTAGCATATGCCCGCTTTTTTGGTCGATATGATTGTGTTACTTTCCCTTTTAACCGGACTTCCTGTGTTAATTCAGCGGGCAGTTCTTCTATGAAACGTGATTTGCTCGGGTAAGTGTCTGCACCATAAAGCCGTCTGGATTGTGCGTGTGAAAAGTAGAGTTGTTTCATCGCACGTGTCATGCCCACATAGCAAAGACGCCGTTCTTCCTCGAGTTTCGTGTCATCACTGGTAGAGCGTTCGTGGGGAAACAGGCCCTCTTCTACACCGCACAAAAATACCAGCGGAAACTCCAGGCCTTTTGCCGAATGTAAAGTCATAAGTTGAACGCAGTCTTCCCATTGATCTCCTTGATTATCGCCTGCTTCCAATGCAGCATGAGATAAAAAGGCAGACAACTCGTCCATCGGTTCTTCATCGTCTTCTTCGTAGTTGAAATGACTGGCAGCGGTAACGAGTTCTTCGAGGTTTTCCAGACGGGTTTGTGCTTTTTCGCTTTTATCGTTTTTATGGTGGTTCAGTAACGTGCTGTATTCTAAAGTCGCTTCAACTTTATCAGCCAGGCAAGCATCCTTTGTCTGTTGTGATAGGTGGTCAATTAATTTTAAAAATGCGGCAATTGCATTACTGGATCGCGCCGCTAATCGATTATCGGATATAATTGCTTTGGCGGCTTCCCATAAGGAGATATCGTATTGTCGAGCATGTATTCGTATTTCTTCCATACTGCGAGCACCAATGCCGCGGGTGGGCGTATTGATTATTCGTTCGAAGGCGGCGTCATCGGATCGATTGGCAGTTAAGCGCATATAAGACAGCGCATCTTTAATTTCAGCACGTTCAAAAAAGCGCAATCCCCCGTAAACCCGATAAGGGATATTCAGCTGTAACAAGGCTTCTTCAAATACACGCGATTGTGCGTTAGATCGATACAGGATAGCCGTTTCAGATCGTGTACCCCCTTCTTGTACATGCTTGAGGATTTGGTTAACCACAAAACGCGCTTCGTCGATTTCGTTAAAAGCGGTGAACAGATTAATCAGGTCACCTTTTTTGCCTGCCGTCCAGAGTTTTTTACCCAGACGATTGGTATTTACGGAGATCAGTGCATTGGCAGCTTCGAGTATATTACCGGTTGAACGGTAATTTTGTTCAAGCTTAACGACGCCTGTTTCCGGAAAGTCATTTTGTACTTTTTGAATGTTTTCTATACGTGCACCACGCCAACCATAGATAGACTGGTCGTCGTCGCCGACAACAAATATACGACCACTTGTCCCGACAAGCATGCGTAACCAGGCATATTGAATCGTATTGGTGTCCTGGAATTCATCAACCAGCACGTTACTAAAGCGTTGTTGGTAGTGTGCCAACACAGTAGGCTGCTTTAGCCAAAGTTCGTGGGCGCGCAACAATAACTCCGCAAAATCAACTAAACCTGAGCGTTTGCACATATTTTCATACGCTTGGTAGACGTTGATCAGTTGTTTCAGGTAAGGGTCATTGTGGTGTTCAATATTGTCCGGGCGTTGTCCTTCATCTTTTCGGGCATTGATGAACCATTGGATTTGTTTTGGTTGCCATTGTGTGTCGTCCAATTCCAGTTCTCGTACGATGCGTTTTATAGCCCGGTGTTGGTCTTCACTGTCCAGTACCTGAAAATTTTGTGGCAGATCGGCTTCTTTCCAGTGAGCACGCAGCAAGCGATGCGCAAGTCCATGGAAAGTGCCTACCCACATGCCTTTAGTGGGTGTGTCCAGCAAGCTTTCAATACGCGCGCGCATTTCATTTGCTGCTTTATTGGTAAATGTGACAGACAGGATGCTGAAAGGCGATATATTCTCTGCTTGCACCAGCCAGGCGATACGGTGTACTAACACGCGGGTTTTGCCGCTACCCGCGCCCGCTAGAATGAGTAAATTGCGGTTAGGCGAGCAGACTGCTTGGCGTTGTGCATCATTTAGATCATTGAGTATGTAAGATACGTCCATCAGTGGATTCTAACAGGGCTGTATTTAGGTGCAATAATCCTAACACATCAGTAGGATCGGTTTTCTAGGGTGGTTTTGGGTATATATTGAGCATGTAGGCTGCGTATCTAACCCCACGCTATTTTGTTCTATCGCCTGTCCTTCGCAAGGTCGATCATTTTCTTATGAAAGTTTACTGCTTTATAACCTGGAATCACGTACAGCCAATCCTTGAATTTTTCATTCATTTTTGTAATTTCCGCTTTTACGTCATTCGGGTTTTTCAAAAATTGGATCGCTTTAGAATCTATTTCTTTTAACGCGGCAACAGCGGCTTCATTAAATGATGCGCTAAATTGCGTATACCAAATTTTGTCCTTTTTCATGGCCTTAACCTCGATAATCAGGCCGTCGAAGGTTTCGAATGTTGTGTTAGTTGTAGATGTTTTATCAAATTCAATTTTACCCTTGGGCAAAACATCTTCTAGTTTTATCTCTTTTAATCCGAGCGCAAGATTATTTACCGTTGCCACATTTCTAATTTCTTTTTCTTTGGGAATATCCAGCAACGTGAAATTTTCCTCTAACGGGTCTTTTTTCTCAATTTTTAATTGAGTGCCATCCGGATGCGTAATCGTGGCGGATTTTATCCTTTGTTGGTCGATGCTCACCAGGTCCTTTGCCAGCCACTTTGCGTCTATAGCACTGATTTTAATTTCCCCCGTTACTAACCAGGATTGGGCACCGCCTGATTTTCTTATATAAAAAGCATCCTTACCATCATCTGTTTTGGCAGGGCGGGGCTTACCCAGAATTGCTGTGGCCAGTATTTCGCCGTTGCTGCTTTTAACTGTTGCTGAAATGGAATTTGCTCCTTCGCTGTCTACATCTTCAACTGCAAGCTTGGGATACTGCCGGGCTTTACTCGTTTTTCTCTCTAATATTTTCGCCGTAGCCAGAGTAAAAAAGAGTTGTTTTATTTGCTGTAAGTCGGCTGGGCGGTTGTTTTTATTATCTACCACCCACACGCCTTCTATTTTTGAAATAGAGGCTTTATTTTCACCTTTCACTACTTCAATCTGGGTGATGTCGTTTATGCGAGATTCCAGGTTTTCAAAAAGCAATTTTCCGATTGTGGTGTCTGTTACGTTGCTTTGTTTGGTGTTCGAAGTAACCATGCTCACAACTATAATAGCTATGGTTACAACACCGAGTATTAGTAAGTTTTTCGATTTCATAAATAAGGTTTTTTCTTAGGTGGTCGCTTTGCTCGACCTTTGTTTGTAAACGCCGTATATGGTAGCAAATAAAATTATTAAAATAGGTATGAGTCCGATATTTATAAATTTTAACAATGAACCTAAAGATTCAATATCTTTCTTTAGTTCATGTTGTACGTTACGCAATTCTTTACGTGTTTTGGCCTGTTCTTTGCGAAATTCTGTGATTTCTTTTTGCTGGGCAGGGCTGAGTATTAACGTATTGTTGCCATCTTTATTGTGTTGTTGTAGTTCGCGAAGCTTGTTTTCGGCTTCTTTTAACTTGGTTTGCAGTGCTTTTTCCTTTTCACGAAATTTCTGCTCAGCATCTCTACGTATTTCTTCAACTTTGCTAAAGGGCCGAGAAAATTTTCCGCGGCTTCTAAGGGAGATAAGGTCATTGCTGCCGCTTAAATTATCTATCGCGTTGACCACAAAAACTCCGTTATTCGCACGAGGTACTGCGGAGCGCCTACCGGAGACGTTTCGCATTTCTACCCAAAAACGATCAGCAAGAATGTCTGTGTCTGCGACGACAATCACGTTTATATTTTCTTTTGATACGGTTAGCGTGTTTTCATTTTCGTCTTTATTTTCGTTGTTGTTATCGTTGTCTGAGTTATCGCCCTCTTCGTTTTCTTCCTTTGCTGCACTCGCAGGTGGACCGTCTGGGAATGCAGTTTGCGCTTTGCCACTTATGCGTGCAGCAAGCATCAGTTTTTCGCCGCCTTTTTTATACTGATTTAATAATGCGGCAGGGCTGGGCGAAAATTGAAAATTTGATTGTGGAAACAGAGTTGCACCCGTGGTGGTTTCTATTAATGGTGTTATCTCAAATTCCGTATTTTGTATTATTTTTAATTGCCCTGCGGTTGCCATGTTTATTTGGTTGAGGTTTGCTGTCACGAAGTCGCTTTTATTAAAATTGGCTTGTTTTAGACTGAGCCATGCAACGTAGTCGATGGACCGAGGGGTCCTCCCCATGTTGACAGTCACGCGTGTTGGCATATTGATGTCACCAACGACTTGTCCTTCAGCAAGTTCGATGCCCCAGTTATCAAATAAGGTTCGCAGATTGGAATATCGGATCGCGTTTGCCGCCGCCATTAGATCCTGGGGGTCGTGCTGTGCCAGATCCATTTCTGCGTGGGGATCAACGAATATGATTGCTCTTCCGCCGTTTAATACGAATTGATCAATGGCGAACAAACTGGTACCACTCATATTTTTCGGGTGAACAAGCATGAGAATGTCGATGTCAGCTGGAATTTTATCTGTGTTTATATCGATGCTTTTAACATTAAAGGATTTTTTTAATGTTGTAACAATCATCCATTCCCGGCTTTGGGCATTTGGCATCATGGATCGTGATGCGGCATTACCTTCAATAGGTAATGTACTCATGATGCCGACTGTTTTCTTTTCTGGGTCCGATAAATCATAAATAAGTTTTATGATATCAAATTCAAGTGATTCTTCTTTATCAGGTTGTAGAAAAGGTATCACTTTTTCATCATCTGTAGCGCTTATACCCACCAGGCCAAAATAGAGCGGGCTGCCGGCCTTATCTACTGAAACACCTCGCAGCCCATATTGTACTGCCTGGTCTTCTTCATCCGAAAAAGGTTCCGGGTCAGTGACGATAAGTTTCACGTTGCCATTAGAGACGGCCCTGAACTCTTCAAGTAAGTCACGTACCCGATTGGCGTAGTTCGTTAATCCAGGTACGTTTGCCGCTATTTTTTCAGAAATATACAAATGAATAGTGATCGTGTCCTGCAAACCCCTGAGTATGTTTTCTGAGCCGCTGGACAAAGTGTATAATTTATTTTCAGTTAAATCTATTCGTGCGGATTTAAACAAGAGGTTTGACAAAATATTTATCGCCAGTAACAAAACGACAGCCAATACAAGGCCGGTCGATGAAATATAATTTTTAATCAATGGAATTAACCTCAGTCAGCTTTTTTCAGTTCGACAATAATGACGTTTGCAAAAAGCCAACATCCGATAAATGATGTAAAGAATATCAGATCCCTCAAATCAATTACGCCCCTGGCGATTGCGCTAAAATGCGTTAAGAAGCTCATGTCGCTAATGGCATTTACTATCGCAAGTGGCGCCCAACTACTGAAAAAATCCAGAACAAGCGGAAAGCCGCTAAGAATAAAGCCAAAACACAGCACCACCGAAATGACGAATGCAATCACTTGATTACGAGTTATTGCCGAGATACAAGAGCCGATGGCAAGAAAAGCCCCGGCCATTAGAATGCTGCCCAGATAACTTGCAAAAATTACGGCGTTGTCAGGGGTGCCGAGGTAATTCACTGTTATCCAAATAGGGAAAGTAAGCGCCAATGCAATTGCTGTAAATGCCCACGCTGCCAGAAATTTGCCTAATACAGATTCTGTAATGGAAATGGGTAGGGTGACGAGTAGCTCAATAGTGCCGCTTTTGCGTTCCTCTGACCACAGTCTCATAGATAAAGCAGGGATTAAAAATAAATATAACCAGGGGTGATAAAGAAAAAAGGGATACAGATCAGCCTGGCCGCGCTCAAAAAAATTGCCCAAATAAAATGCAAATATACCCGTCATCACCAGAAAAATGACAATAAATACATATGCAACGGGGGTAGCAAAGTAACTGGTAAATTCGCGTTTTGATATGATAAATATATTATTCACGTTAGCGCACCTTTTGCAGAAAAATCTGAATTAATTGTAATGTCTCGAAACACTTCATCCAGATGTCCGGATTCAATGTGGAGCTCAACAATTTCCCAGTTATTTGATTTTGCACAGTCGTGTACTTCTTTTGAGATCGATACACCTTTTTTAGGAAATATGATACTACTGGATGTGCCTGCTTCGGTTATTAAATTGTCCACCGAGTCAACTGAGGACAGTTTCCTAAGTTGCTCTATCAGTGTGTCGGGTGAGTCAGATTTTACTTTTAGGGTGATCGCGTTGTGATACTTTGAGCGGCTAATCAGTTCAGATGGTGTGCCATCAAATAAAAGTTTGCCACGCGCAATGATGATAGCGCGGCTACATATTGCCTGAACTTCCTCGAGTATGTGTGTGGAAATTACGATGGCTTTGTTTTCGGCCATTTCTTCTATCAATAAATGCACTTCGTGTTTCTGATTTGGATCCAGTCCATCCGTCGGTTCGTCCATAATAAGCACATCGGGGTCGTGCAATATTGCTTGCGCAAAGCCGACGCGACGTTTAAACCCTTTGGACAATGTTTCAATGGGTCGGTTCATGACGTTGTGCAAATTCACCCGGCCAGCTGCTTGGTCAACACGTTTTTTAATTTCGGCTCCCCTAAAGCCACGAATTTCTGCAATAAACCGCAAAAAACTCAGTGGTGTCATGTCGGGATAAGAGGGAGCGCCTTCAGGTAAATAACCGAGTGATTTTTTTGTTTGGATGGGATCAGTCAAGACATTGTTGGAACATACGGAGATGTCGCCTGAAGTTGGCGCAAGAAAACCTGTAATCATCTTCATTGTAGTGGATTTGCCGGCGCCGTTGGGTCCAAGAAACCCCAGGACTTCACCTTTTTTCACGGAAAATGAAATATCGTCCACTGCTTTAAAAGTACCGAATTGCTTCGATAGATGTTTAACTTCTATCATTAGATCCTGCCTTGTGTTAACTAATGCCTTATTGCTAACAGAATGTACGAGCCAGCTAATATACGAGCTAGCTGTTGTGAACAATGTGCCAACAACCAACAAAATAGCTGAAGGAAAAATTATCTACAGATTTTCTAATCTGTCAAGTAGTGCAGCCACAAATTTAGTTTGGCATTGTACTCTAATTCGTATTAAGAATAAAAAATTATTAAGTGTTTTATTGTGATCGATTGCGCATAAAAAGTTCGTTTAGGCAGAGGTTTTTCTGGCAATTAAGCAATAATTGATTTTTGTTCTTCTCTTTGCCTGTTTCCAAATACTATGGCTGTTTTTACTTTTTAGATTTTTTAGAAAAGTGAATATCAACGTTGTAATATTGTATAGTGTGGGCGTTGATTTTGGTGGCACGGCATGAGTACTTTGTATAGTTAGCACTATTCAGTAACAGGGGTAGCATGGTGATCACATGAATTTACATAAAATATTAGAATATTCGCCATTGCTGTTTGTCGTTTTTCTATTTCTAGCAGCGTGCAGTTCCGAAAACGAATTTGAAACTCTCGGCGAGTGGGTTTCCTTGCGACAGCAGCAGCAGTTGCCCGACTCGGAACTGATAGAAAAGGTAAAAACCGAAAATGGATATTTTGCCGTTTTTCGTAAAAAAACGAAAGTTGTTTTGATTCAGCGGATCGTTACTGATGAATCGGAAATTGGCGGGTATTCCTCCAACTTGAGCGTTGACGATTCTGAAGGTATAAATCCGGTCGTTGTGGGTGCCAAAACAAATATTGAATCATTCCAATTTTATAATTTAGATGGCCGTATTTATAAAGAAAAAACCATATCACTGGATATTGACGAAACCTACGAAGGAAAATTACATATTAGCTATCGCTGGCGGCCAATAAGATTGGAAAAACAAGCCGAAAGTAGCGTTGCTGATAGCACAGAGATAGGCAGCAGCGCTATTGATCCGCTTGTCATCGATGTGGAAACCTTCTGGATAAGTGCGGTAGACTCCTAGAAAGTTGCCCAATTTTTAGCCATATCTTTGCTTGGCACTTACCTAATAAAAATATAATACATGCGCCAAAATTTACTTTGTTTTAGTGGCTAATTTTTATTCTATATTCTGTATAATAAATATTAATTTATTTAGGATTATAATAGTAATAGTAGTAACTTGACCGTTTTTTGTGTCGTTAGTGGGCATCGTTGCTAAAGCTTTTTATCATTTCAATGGATCATTGATTACGCCAACCATAACAGCGAAGGTGTAAATTGGTTTGTATTGAAAGATCCTATTGAGGTTTCTAAAGACCAGGTTAGTAAGTTCCTTGTCTCTATTATAGGTAATAATGCACGCCTATTCAGGCTAATAATGGTCGTTTCGTGCTTTCTAAAAATTAATGTGTATTTTATTCGATACACTACATTTAGTTCGTTAATACGTAATTAGAAAGCCACCGCTATATTAAATCAGTGGTGGTTTTTTCCTTATTCGACCTGTGTATTCAATAGTATCCCCAAACCCCTTGTAATAGTTTTGCCTGTCCTGCGTAAATAGTTGGGTTGGCGCTAACAAATTCCGGAAACTTAATTGCGTCTAGCATTATTATTCCTTCCTCGTTTTCTGATGCAAAAAGCAATGCATTTTTTATCGCGGCGCGGGTTTCATGGCTAATTTTTGAAGAGACTGATATTGCAATGTGTGGAACTTGCGCAGTAGTGACTATGGGATTGAGTTCAGTGTATTTGTTTAGCAGTGGTGTAGGGACAATGGCGGCCGTTACATCGCCTTTTAATACTTTATTGATCGCCTCTAGGGAGTCGGGGGTTTCAACAATAATCGGTTGCCTAATTGGGTTAGGAAACATTTCTGCGAGTCGAATGCCGCCTAAGCTCGGTGAGCCAGCAGTAGCGATTTGTCTGCCGGTCAGTTCTATCGGGTCGAGCACCAGGTTATTATCATTTGTCACCAGGGTATAACTTACTGTGTCGGGTACTTTTACCAATACGGTATATCCTAAACGCTTAATCCGAAAATCAGTAAAGTGCGCCGCATCGAGAATAATATCGTACTCGTTAGTTTTCTTCATTGTTTCCCAGTAACTCATCCAGTTGCTGGCTGTTACGATAGAAATATCTATGCCGGTTTTTTTTGTTAAATATTCAGCTAATGGGCGAAATACAGTTTTAGTGCGCTCAGCAGATAGGATGGGTTGGATTGCAAACTTAAGTTCCTGGGCAAAACTAATCGAAGGGGAAAAAAGTAACAGTGCGATGAATGCGGTGAATAATAGATATAATTGGTGCGTCTTAATGGCGATCCCATTTTTTTTTCGGGCAGAAATAATTTTAGTCACCACAAGTTTTATCCCCCTTCATCATAATCTATAAATAGTTATTGAATATAAAGTTAATTAAGAAAAACCTCCTGTACTGTCTGTCCCTGTATCTTCTGTCTACCTGTACTAGTCTAGTCAAAAATATTATAACCAGTATAAAAATATGCTGGTTTATTTAGTTGGGGGGAATATTTGCGGCTCAACTGATGTGTTTGGTTAATTGAAGATGTGATAAATAGTACAGATCGCAAGGGCATAGCGACTTTGATAATTACCTGGTCATCACTGGGAATATTGCGGTGAGGTAATATCAGAACTCGCTATACAATTACGAATAAAAAGGCGAAGTAAAATTAGTAACCCCAAATACCATCCAGTAACGCCGATTGTCCAAGATAGGTTTTTGCATTGGCATCAACAAAGCCGGGAAAGTTGATTTTTTCAAGCATTTTCTGGCCTTCTTTTGATTTTGTTGCTTCGATAAGGGCTCTTTTAATCGCTTCCTTCGCTTCTTCACTGACGCTAGGCGCGGCTGATATACCGACGTGAGGAACGGGGTCAGTTATTACGACGGTATTTAATCCTGTAAGACCATTAAGCAGGGGTGTTGGGATAAGTGCGGCCACGGCTTCGCCTTTTTTAACTTTCTCTACTGCGGACAATGAGTTCGACGCTTCCATAATAATGGGCTGACGCAGCGGATTTGGAAACATTTGTGCTAATCGAATACCGCCCAGGCCAGGTGAACCCATGGACGCAATTTTTTGGCCAATGAGTTCAGTGCTATCCAAAACCAATTCTTCCTCATCAGTCACCAAAGAAAAACTGACCGTGTCAGGCACTTTGGCCAGAACAGTATAGCCCTGTCGTTTAGCGCGGTATTCAGTGAAATGTGCGGCATCCATGATGAGGTCGTATTCTTTTCCTTTTTTCATCGTCTCCCAATAAGCGGGGAAATTAACTGCGGTGACAAGTTTGATATCCAGTCCAGTCGTTTTACGCAGATAATTCACCAAAGGTTGATAGGATATGACTGTTCGTTTAGGACTTAAAATGGGTTGGAAAATAAAATTAATCGGTTTTGCGTGGCTTGCCGTATAAAACAGACCCAAGAAGATTATTGAGGCAATTTTCGGTAGCCAATTTAGTTGTTGGCTGGAAGTTTTCTTATTATTGGATTTTAGGGTTATATTTGTCACTATTTTCTGCTCCGTACTTTATTGCTCCGTAAAAAAGGTTAGCTTTCCTGATGTTTAACGGCACTAGTAGCAATTTGTTTAGGGGGAGGGCGGCTATAGCGAATTAAGCATATTATTTTTTAATAATATGGCCGGAGATAGGCGCCAAGGTTGCGGGTATATAGATAGCAGATTGATTTGTTTCATTATTTATCGACCTGCGCTGTTATATTATTGTAACCCCAGACACCGTCCAGTAACGCCGATTGTCCAAGATAGGTTTTTGCGTTGGCATCAACAAAGCCGGGGAAGTTGATTTTTTCAAGCATTTCCCGCCCTTCTATTGATTTCGAAGCTTCTATGAGCGCTTTTTTTATTGCCTGTTTGTTATCTTCGCTGATTCCGGGTGCGGCCGATATACCGACGTGAGGAACGGGGTCAGTTGTTATGACGGTATTTAATCCGGAAAGACCATTAAGCAGTGGTGTTGGGATAAGTGCGGCCACGGCTTCGCCTTTTTTGACTTTCTCTATTGCGGACAACGAGTTCGACGTTTCCATAATAATGGGTTGACGCAGCGGATTCGGAAACATTTGCGCTAATCGAATACCGCCCAGGCCAGGTGAGCTCATGGACGCTATTTTTTTGCCAATGAGTTCAGTGCTATCTAGGACCAATTCTTCCTCGTCAGTCACTAAAGAAAAACTGACCGTGTCAGGCAGTTTGGCTAGAATAGTATAGCCTTGTCGTTTAACGCGGTATTCAGTGAAATGTGCGGCATCCATGATGAGGTCGTACTCTTTTCCTTTTTTCATCGTCTCCCAATAAGCGGGGAAATTAACCGCGGTGACAAGTTTAATATCCAGCCCGGTTTTGTCGCGCAAATAGTTCACCAGGGGCTGGTACGATACTTCAGTTCGTTTTGGGCTAAAAATGGGTTGGAAAATAAAATTAATCGGTTTCGCGTTAGACGTTGCAAAAAAAAGGCTGAGGAAAATAAATAGACTGATTTTTGACAGTAAATTGAACGAGTTACCGGACATTTTGCTGCCAGTGGGGTTGTTGGCTGCGAGCGTTACCATTTTTTTTGCTCCCTAAATTAAGGTTGATTTCCATAAAGTCTAAAAGCGGTGGGGCAGTTAATCAGACATGCCTAGGCGTTTGAACTATTTATTTTGAATAAGGATATTATGCCGCATTATATGATGAAAAATAGATCTGTGTTCCATATTTTGATCCGTGTAGAAATAGCTCTAACGTCTGGAAATAGTTCTAAGTGGTTGATAATTTGATTGTTTATTGTTGTTGCTGCTAATAAATCCACTTTTGCGTTGAGTTATATTCGGCTATCCAGGCGCCTATTATATAGGTGTCGAACGCTATTTTTTGTTGTATTTCTGGTTTCATCCTAATCAAAAATGAGACACATTAACGTAACATCTCTGGCCAGGGGAGCGGTAATGCGCTGTTTTATATTGTTAATAAATTTTTATGGTCCAGCTATTGATGAATTCTCAGAGATGAGGGAAAATCACCGGTCCCGTTGTTTCGGGCGCGGTTTATTGGTGGTACAGTGGCCGGCTTCTCCGTGATGCGGGGGTGTCTGATATTAGTAATATCAATGACTTAGCATTGGTTGGGCCGTAAAACTGTAAATAGGTTGTGTTTTATTGGTGCGGAATTCGTGCCAAAAGCAACAACAAATAAACCGTTCGATGAACTGGCGTTACAATAGAAGAATAACTTAATGCCGCCAGATAACAGTTTTTCTGGATTTTCACCTCTCGGCTACAACATTAGTGAACTCGTTTATTTAACGAGTTGCACCGATTTCGTTTTAAAAATATTTTTATTAATAGACTGAAGGAGAACAACTACATGCCTACCCGCAGAGATTTAGCAAATGCGATTCGAGCGTTAAGTATGGATGCTGTCCAGAAAGCAAACTCTGGTCACCCTGGTGCGCCCATGGGTATGGCCGATATAGCCGAAGTATTATGGAACGATTTCCTGGAACACAATCCTGCAAATCCTAACTGGAGTAACCGGGACCGGTTTGTTCTGTCCAACGGCCATGGCTCCATGCTTATATACTCCTTGCTGCATCTCGCGGGATACGATCTTCCTATAGAAGAATTGAAAAATTTCCGTCAATTACATTCCAAAACACCAGGCCATCCTGAATATGGCTATGCACCGGGTGTTGAGACGACAACAGGTCCGTTAGGCCAGGGTATTACTAACGCAGTTGGTATGGCCATTGCGGAAAAAGTATTGGCGGGCCAGTTCAATCAAAAAAATCACAATATCGTTGATCACCACACTTATGTCTTTTTAGGTGATGGTTGTTTGATGGAAGGTATCTCACACGAAGCTTGTTCACTGGCCGGTACCTTAGGTCTTGGCAAGTTGATCTGTTTCTGGGACGACAATGGAATCTCTATCGATGGGCATGTCGAAGGTTGGTTTACCGACAACACACCTGCACGTTTTGAGTCTTATGGCTGGCATGTGGTTGCAGATGTCGACGGTCATGATTCTGACTCATTACAAAAGGCCATTAAGCTTGCCAAGTCTATGACTGACAAGCCCACTATGATTTGCTGTAAAACCACCATCGGTTTTGGTTCACCAAATAAAGCGGGTAGCCATGCTTGTCACGGAGCACCTTTGGGTGAAGAAGAAGTTAATTTAACCAAGGCTGCGTTAGGTTGGGATCATGGTGCGTTTGAAGTCCCAAATGAGATTTATCAGGGCTGGGACGCTAAAGAAAAAGGCGCAGCAGCTGAGTCTGCATGGGATAAAAAATTTGCTGCTTACAAAACTGAGTATCCAGCATTAGCCGCTGAATACGAACGTCGTATGGCAGGTGATTTACCAGCTGATTGGGAAGAAAAATCAGCAGCTTTTATTGCCGCTGTAAATGAAAAAGCCGATAGCCCGGCAACACGTAAAGCATCACTTGCTGCTATCGAAGCCTACTCACCTGCTGTTCCAGAACTGTTTGGTGGTTCAGCTGACTTAGGTTGTTCTAACCTGACGGAATGGTCCGGTTACAAGCCAATGGTCAATAATGAAGAGGCTAACTACGTAAATTATGGTGTGCGTGAGTTCGGTATGTCTGCCATCATGAATGGTATAGCGCTACACGGCGGGTTAATGCCATTTGGCGCGACGTTCCTGATGTTCTGTGAGTATGCACGTAATGCATTACGCATGGCCGCGTTGATGAAGATTCAAAGTATTTTTGTTTACACGCACGATTCTTTTGGTTTGGGTGAAGATGGTCCGACCCATCAACCAGTCGAACAAATTCCTACATTACGTATGATTCCTAACATGGCGGTATGGCGTCCTTGTGATGCGGTTGAGTCTGCTGTTGCCTGGGCTAAAGCGATTGAGCGTAAAGACGGGCCATCATGTTTGATCTTCTCTCGTCAAGGATTGCCTCATCAGCAACGGTCTGAAGAACAAATCGCTAGCATCAATAAAGGTGGATATATCCTTAAAGATTGTGGTTGCGATACGCCTGATGCCATCATTGTTGCGACCGGCTCCGAAGTTGCTCTCGCTGTTGGTGCAGCAGAACAAATGAGCGGCAAGAAGATCCGTGTTGTATCCATGCCATCTGTTGATGCCTTTGAAGCGCAAGATGACGCCTATCGCGCATCTGTATTACCAAAGGGCGTGCCAACTGTTGCGGTTGAGGCGGCTGTTACTGCTGGTTGGTATAAATATGCAGATGCAGTACATGGTATAGACCACTTTGGTGAGTCGGCGCCTATCGAAGATCTGGCTAAAGAATTTGGTTTCACCGTTGAAGACGTTGTGAAGACCGTTGAATCTATTCTCTAATTTTTAACTTTATAAAACTATTGCACAGTGGAGTTTTTCTATGACAATTAAAGTTGGTATTAACGGTTTCGGCCGTATTGGCCGTATGGCGTTTCGTGCTATTGCAAAAGAGTTCGGTGATATTGAAGTTGTTGGTATTAACGACTTGCTGGATGCTGACTACTTGGCTTATTTGCTTAAGCATGATTCGGTTCACGGTAACTTCGATGGTGAAGTCACCATTGATAATAATGACTTAATCGTTAACGGCAAAAAAATCCGTTTAACAGCTGAGCGTGATCCAGCAAACTTAAAGTGGGGTGCCATCGGTGCTGAACTCATTATCGAATGTACAGGCTTCTTCTTAACAGAAGAAACTTGCCAAAAGCACATCGATGCCGGTGCGAAGAAAGTTGTCATGTCTGCTCCTTCAAAAGACGCTACGCCGATGTTTGTAGCGGGTGTTAATGACGATACCTATACTGGGCAGGCAATCGTATCAGCTGCTTCTTGTACTACAAACTGCCTGGCACCTGTCGCTAAAGTCTTAAATGACAAGTGGGGTATCAAGCGTGGTTTGATGACTACCGTTCACGCAGCGACGGCAACTCAAAAAACCGTTGATGGTCCTTCAATGAAAGACTGGCGCGGAGGTCGTGGTATTTTGGAAAATATCATTCCTTCCTCAACGGGTGCTGCTAAAGCCGTTGGTGTTGTACTACCTGAATTAAATGGCAAGTTAACAGGTATGGCTTTTCGTATACCAACATCTGATGTATCTGTTGTCGACTTAACGGTTGAATTAAATAGTGAGACGAGCTACGAAGATATTTGTGCTGCGATGAAAGCGGCTTCCGCGTCCGGCCCGATGAGTGAGACTTTGGGTTATACCGAAGAGAAAGTCGTTTCAACCGATTTCCGTGGTTGCAGCAAATCATCAATTTTTGACGCCGGGGCTGGCATCGCGTTAGATGGGTCTTTCGTTAAGGTGGTTGCGTGGTATGACAATGAGTATGGTTACACGTGTAACATGCTTCGCTTTGTTAAGCACGTTGCGGCTAATTAATGTAGCAGTTTTTTTAAATCACGGCAGGTCGCAAAGACGATGTGGTCGCGCAAATAGTCGGTGCCAGGTTATTGGCGTCGACTATTTGTAAACGACTGTGTATAGAGCAGCTCTAGAATACTAGATTTACCACTCTCTTTCGCAAGAGCGGCTCTAGGCTACT
>CAZZJI010000035.1:19156-36495 GCA_964654485.1 uncultured Gammaproteobacteria bacterium
ACCATCGAGCATGCGCTGAAGGCCGGTGCCAAGGTCATGCTTATGTCGCATTTAGGACGACCGGAAGAAGGCGTCTACGATGAAAAATATTCGCTCGCACCGGTTGCCAAGCACTTGGCTACTTTGTTAGGTAAAGAAGTCAAACTAATCAAGGACTGGCTTGACGGTGTCGAACTTGGCGATGGCGATGTCGTTTTGTGTGAAAACGTTCGTTTCAATAATGGCGAGAAAAAAAATGACGATGCGTTGTCACAAAAAATGGCTGCGTTGTGTGACGTTTATGTGATGGACGCTTTCGGTACCGCGCATCGAGCACAAGCTTCTACACACGGTGTTGCTAAAACAGCGCCCGTTGCCTGTGCAGGCCCATTATTGGCAGGTGAGTTGGAAGCGTTAGGCAAGGCGCTGGATAATCCAGCAAGACCCATGGTCGCCATAGTCGGTGGATCAAAGGTGTCTACAAAGCTAACCGTGCTTGAGTCGCTTTCAAAAATCGTCGATCAGTTAATAGTCGGTGGTGGCATTGCAAATACGTTTATCGCTGCCGAGGGCCATAACGTGGGTAAATCACTTTACGAGGAAGATCTAGTAGATACTGCAAAATCTCTTATCTCCTCTGCAAAGGAACGCGGCGGTGATATTCCTATTCCAACCGATGTGGTTTGCGCCAAGAAATTTGCAGATGACGCTGAAGCAACGTTAAAAAAAGTATCTGATACTGTTGACGACGATATGATTTTTGACATTGGCCCTGATACGTCAGCGGCATTGGCTGATATAATTATGAAAGCCGGTACCATCGTCTGGAATGGCCCGCTGGGTGTTTTCGAGTTTGATCAGTTTGGTGAAGGCACAAAAGCAATATCGTTAGCTATTGCAAAAAGCCCGGCGTTTTCTATTGCTGGTGGTGGCGATACATTGGCTGCTGTGTCCAAGTATAATATCGCCGATAAAGTTTCTTATATTTCCACCGGAGGTGGCGCGTTTCTGGAATTTCTTGAAGGTAAGAAATTACCAGCAGTTGAGATTCTTGAGCAACGCGGAAAATAAATTATGTCAATAAGAAGAACAAAAATTATTGCGACCCTGGGGCCAGCAACTGACGATCCGAAAGTATTGGAACGTATTGTCGCGGCTGGAGTAGATGTAGTACGCCTAAACTTTTCCCATGGCTCCGAAGAGTCACATGCTGAGCGTGCAGAGCAAGTACGGAAAATTGCGCGTGCTAACAAACGGCCTGTGGGCGTGTTAGCTGATCTGCAGGGTCCGAAAATACGTATCGAGCGTTTTAAAGACGGACCGATTGAATTAAAGGAAAATGATACTTTTATATTGGACGCCGGGTTGGCTTCTGATGCGGGAACGATTGACCATGTCGGCATCGCTTATAAAGAGTTGCCAAATGATTTGACACCGGGCGATACATTATTACTAGATGACGGGCGCATTACTTTCAAAGTCGAACGCATAGACGGCGGAAAAATAGTTTGCAAAGTTATCATGGGCGGCACGCTTTCAGATCGCAAAGGTATTAATCGGCAAGGTGGCGGCTTATCCGCAAGTGCATTGACAGATAAAGACCGCAGCGACATAAAAGCGGCGGCTGCATTTCGGGCAGATTATCTGGCGTTGTCATTTCCCAGGTCAGCCGCAGATGTAAATGAAGCGAGAGAATTGTTTCGTCAGGCGGGTGGTAGGGGCGACATTGTTGCTAAAATAGAACGTACTGAAGCTATCGATATGCTAGAAGAAATTATTGCGGTTTCCGACGCAGTGATGATTGCGCGCGGTGACCTAGGTGTTGAAATGGGTGATGCGGTGCTGCCGGCTATCCAAAAGCATATTATTACATCAGCCAGAAAAATGAATCGTGTTGTGATTACCGCAACGCAAATGATGGAATCTATGATTCATAGTCAGATTCCAACTCGCGCAGAAGTTTTCGATGTGGCCAATGCGGTTTTTGATGGTACCGACGCCGTCATGCTGTCTGCAGAAACGGCAGCGGGTAAATATCCTGACAAGGCAGTTGCCGCGATGGATCGAATTTGCCGTGAAGCCGAAAAACAAAAAGTGGCGACTAAATCAGATCACCGCATTAATACCCGTTTTGAACGCACCGATGAAGCAATCGCCATGGCAACGATGTATGTCGCTAATCATTTAAGCGTGAAAGCCATTGCCGCATTGACTGAATCAGGTGCGACGCCTTTGTGGATGTCGAGAATTAGTTCCAGTATCCCTATATACGCCTTAACTCATCACGTAGAGACACGACGCAAGGTGACGCTTTATCGAGGTGTGTACCCGATTAATTTCGAGAAACCCAATACTGATCATGCGTTGGTGAACTATGAAGCGCTTAAAGTATTACGTGAACGGGGAGTAGTTGAAGACGGTGATCTGGTATTACTTACCAAGGGTGATTTGATGGGGAAATTGGGTGGCACGAACGTGATGAAAATTATTCGCGTTGGTGATGTTGTTTCGCCAAAAAATTGAAATAATTAAATACTTGTTTTTTGAATTAGTTAGATAATAGTAGATTAAGGAGAAAGTTATGGCACTTATAAGCATGCGACAACTGTTAGATCACGCAGCGGAAAATAGCTACGGATTACCTGCATTTAATGTAAATAATATGGAACAGGTTCACGCCATCATGCAGGCGGCTGACGCCGTAGATAGCCCGGTTATCATGCAAGGGTCAGCGGGTGCACGTTCTTATGCCGGTGAACCTTTTTTGCGTCATTTGATTATTGCGGCGACTGAACAATATCCGCATATCCCGGTTGTTATGCATCAGGACCATGGATCAGAACCTGCTATTTGTTTACGTTCAATTCAGTCTGGTTTTACCTCCGTGATGATGGACGGCTCATTGGAGGCCGATATGAAAACGCCTTCAAGCTTTGAGTACAATGTAGAAGTGACCAGCGAAGTTGTAAAAATGGCGCATGCAGGTGGCGTGACTGTTGAGGGAGAGTTGGGGTGTCTAGGTTCATTAGAAACCGGTGAAATGGGTGAAGAAGATGGCCATGGCGCTGAAGGTAAGCTATCAATGGATCAATTGTTAACTGATCCAGAAGAAGCGGCCGATTTTGTTAAGAAAACCAAAGTAGATGCATTGGCGATTGCAATCGGCACCAGCCACGGTGCTTATAAATTTACCCGGCCACCTACGGGTGATATTTTGGCAATCAAGCGCATAAAAGAAATTCACGCACGCATTCCTAACACGCATCTTGTTATGCACGGTTCATCATCTGTGCCACAGGAATGGTTGGAAATAATAAACAACTACGGTGGTGACATGGGTCAAACCTACGGTGTACCTGTCACGGAAATTCAGGAAGGTATTAAACACGGCGTCGTTAAAGTGAATATAGACACTGATTTACGTATGGCATCGACTGGCGCTGTGCGTCGTCACTTATCAGAAAATGCATCTAACTTCGATCCACGCAAATTTCTCAAGGAATCAACCAAGGCCATGATGGAAATTTGTAAGGCGCGTTACGAAGCATTTGGCACTGCTGGCAATGCTTCAAAAATCAAAATTGTTTCATTGGATAATATGTCCAAACGTTATGCCGCTGGCGAGCTGGATCCGCAAGTAAAATAAAGAAAATAGAAAATATCAAAAAAGGGGCTATGTTAGCCCCTTTTTTATTCTTCTGATCTTCCCTAAACCAAAAAGGCCCAAACTGCTGCTCAGTCTCTTGCAATTTAAACCTTGCTTGTTAGGATGTAGCGATAACTATTGAGAAAAGGAGTACGAGGCACATGGTCAAATATCCAGCGATTTCGTCGATTCTTGCAGCTCTTCTATTAAATGTACCAATTATTAACCAACCGCACGCCGCTGGTTTTGCGCTCATAGAAAACAGCGCGAGCGGTATGGGTACTGCTTTTGCTGGCGGGTCTGCGATAGCAGACGATGCTTCTACCGTTTATTTCAATCCTGCGGGCCTAGTGCGGTTATCGGGTGAGCAAACCATTGCCGCTGCTCACTTTGTTGCGCCACAAGCTAAATTTAAAAACCAAGGATCGACAGCGGTGATAGGAAACGCTCCGCTATCAGGCGGCAATGACGATGGCGGACAAAATGCTTTGCTCGGCAATTTTTATTATACGCTGCCGATTGACGACAAACTCACCTTTGGATTTGGTTTTAACACCCCTTTTGGTTTGGAAATCACCTACGACAAAAATTGGGTCGGACGTTATCATGCCGTTGAGTCCAACTTGTTAACTGCTAATTTTAATCCCAGTGTTGCCTATCAGTTTAATG
The DNA here is from genome assembly GCA_964654485.1 of uncultured Gammaproteobacteria bacterium. Lineage (GTDB taxonomy): Bacteria > Pseudomonadota > Gammaproteobacteria > SG8-11 > SG8-11 > JAADIM01. The sequence goes on from CAZZJI010000035.1 coordinate 23,451, forward strand.
ATAAATTTTCGGTTGGTTTTGGTCTCAGCGGGCAGTATATCGACGTAATACTTAGCAGTGCGATCGATTTTGGTTCAATAGTAGTTGTCGCGCCACAACAATTAGATGGCTTTGCGAAATTAACCGGGGATGATTTTTCATTTGGTTTTAATACCGGTGTGTTATTCCAACTAAACAAATCAACACGTTTCGGCATTGCATACCGGTCTGAAATTAAGCATACGCTTAAAGGTGATGCCAATTTCACCGTGCCGGATGCAGCTTCTCCTGTAACGGCTGGGGGAGCTTTTGCGGATACGGGGATAACGGCTAAAGTTACTTTACCCCAAACGATATCAGTAAGTGGATTTCATGAAATAAATAACGACATTGCTGTCATGGCAGACATTACCTGGACTGGCTGGAATTCTTTTCAGGAACTACGTATTCAATATGATAACCCGGTGCAACCGGACTCAGTGACGACGGAAGACTGGAACAACGTATATCGAATTGCTATTGGCGCACAATACCAATTAAACAATCAATGGTTGTTACGTACAGGTATCGCTTACGATGAATCGCCAGTTCCCAGCGCAGAGCGCCGCACACCGCGTTTGCCAGGGTCGGATCGTAAGTGGTTGTCTTTTGGCGCCAGCTATGCATTAAGGGAAAATATTAAAATTGATATGGGTTATACGCATATCTTTGCCAGCGATGCTAGGATAAACAATACCCTTGAAAGTGACGCCTTACCTGTCCTGGAAGCAACACTGACCGGTGTGTATGAGGCTTCTGTAGATATTTTAAGTGTGCAACTTGAATATCAATTCTGATGTAGTACTGCAGGTTACTTCAGACTGAACCAATGCCAGAAAAAGGACCCATATAGCCCCTTAAACGCCCCTTTTTGATACTAAAAAGAGGCGTTTAAGGAAATTAAATTAATTGCTGTCCAGTTGTTTCTTTTCCGTGCAAAATTCAAATGTAACTTATTCCACAGAACCTAGTCGTCTAATATCTAATGGCGGGTTGGATTTAATAGCAAGTTCGTTATTTACCAGTGGTTGGCCACTATCGTAGCTGGTCCATTCGGCATCATAACCTGAAAAACGTAGAATCTCTTTGCCCTCCTTCTGGAGGATATGAACCGTTTCGCCCATGCCCCGTCCTAAACCCATTATGATGGCTTCATCGTCAGAAATAGGCAAAATTGGCAAGCTTGCGGTTTGTTCCGGTAATACGGTCATTTTTAATTTATATGACATGACAAGAATGCCATTATCATTGACTAAGCGTGTTTCTGAAAAACGCATTGTATTGTCCTGACCTTTTACATCGAGCGCGCCCAATCTTGCTAACCAGGATTTCGGGATAGTTTGCGGTATTACTTTTTCACCAAAAACCTGATCCCGCTGTTTAAAACGCATTACGACGACGTCTCTGTTACCCACTTTAACTAAATTGAGGGTGACATTTTCTAAGTCAATGCCATACAAATGCCGAATAGAAAACAGGCCAAATAAATTGAATTGAATACTGAACTTGCCATCCTCTAAAGGCAGCAGGTCAAAGTTCCAGCCACTGATTTTTGCTTGCAGTTGATTATCATCACGAAACACTTCAATAAGACCTAACCACGTCGCGTAGCGGCCAACAAAATTATCCAGTTGATTGTCTGGTGGATCTAATAAGACCGGTGCTTTAGTAATTTTTGTTTGAAGGGATTGGCGGTACCCTGTTTTCGCTTCCAAGGCCAGTTTAAGTGTGGCCACACCGACATCGGCCACTGTTGATCCAGAGTTGCAGGAGTTAGCCAATACAACGACGCCCAGTTTGTGTTCTGGTAAACCGATTATCTGGCTGAAAAAACAGGGTGTGCCACCGCCATGTGAAATGACCTTATCCGTACCATCAATTCCTTGACTAATAAGAAACCAGCCTAGGCCAATGTCAAAATTGAAATCAAGAGCAATGCCTGCGTTTTGTTGTCGAATCATTTCTTGCACCGTTTCAGCTTTAAGTACCTGCTGGCCATCCAACGATTTACCATCCGCAAAGACCATGGAAAGCAGACGACTCAAGTCGGTGACGTTACTGTACAATCCACCTGCCGGGCGGTCGCGGAGCTGCCCTGGTTCAATTTCATCGCCATCGGCATAGCCGCGTGCGAGTTGCGGTTTCATTGTGTCGTTCACAATGAAACCTGAATGGGTCATACCCAATGGATGGATCAATGCTTGATCTACATATTCTTCGAATTTTAGTCCACTTGTTTTTTGTATCGCATGCCCAAGCAGTGAGGGTGCGACATTTGAATAGGAATAAATGAAGTTAGGTGGATACGCCATATATTCATCTTTAAGAATCTCGACGACTTTGGTGAAATGCTCATCTGAATCTTCTGTCCACATTCCCCTTAGCATATCTGCGGGTAAACCTGAATGGTGGGTCATAATGCTTCGGGGTGTAACGTCACCCACATTTTTATATCGATTTCGGATACTGAATTCTGGTAACGCATCGACGAGTGGTTGATCAATGTCCAGTTTTCCTTGCTCCGCCAGTTTCATTGCAGCTGCATCTGTAAATAATTTAGCAATCGAGCCAACACGGTAAACCGTTTTTTCTGTAGCCGGTATTTTTTGTTTTATATTAGCGAGCCCAAAGCCTTGTTGCCAGATTATTTTTTGATCATCGACAAGGGCAATACTGATGCCCGGAATATCATGCTCATCCATCAATTGCTCTATTAACCAGGACACATAGGTTTTGGTATATTTATAATCGCCCGGTGTTGACGTCTCGGGCCGCAGAGGAGCTTGAGCACAGCTATTTAACGTTAAAACCAGGCAAACGGCTGACCACAATAACGTTTTATTTTTTTGAATAAATTTCATTTAGGCATCCTTAGTGATTTTAAAATATGCGTTGCTTGCGCAGTCCTATCTATAATGCGCTAGCAAATATAGATGTATCCGTGCGTAATTGTTTCTAATATTGGAGATATATACAAAATAGCGACTGCAAACTTCACCCGGCAATGTGCAGGATTTTCTTCTGTCTTCTTCTTTATATTCGATTCTTAGCGGCCTGTATCACTTGATCGGGACTGATCACGCCATCTTTTTTTGATAAGATAGCGCCGCTGGATGTTCCTTCGGCGACGACCCTGTCTCCGACAATAAAAGTATGTGTCATATGAAAGTATTTTTCATCCCAACCGATGATTTCCATTGATACGGTATATTTTTCAAATAGACTCAAAGGTTTCTTATATTTCATTGTGTGTTCGGAAATGACTGGAATCCACTTTTTCTTCATCATTGTGTTTATCAGGCCTGTTCGAATGAACATGTCGACGCGTGTTAAATCGCAAATCGTTAGGTAGCGGCCATTATTCATGTGAAGATTTATATCAAGGTCATTTGGCAGTACCCTTAATTTGATGGAATTTTCAGGTTTTTCAACTGGTAAGCGTGGCTTGAATAAAGACGTAACTAATATGTATAACATTCTAAATATCAGGTTCACATTGGTTCTCTATTCGTTAGTGCTTGATTTGTAGATGCACGGTTCGTAACGACACTGGCGATGTATTAGGTGTTTAAAATTTTCTTTAAAATACTTGCCCAATCTTTTTTTGCATTTGCAAAAGAAATAAAATAAGGATTAATGAAGGACTCTTTTGTATTGTAACGCAAAGGTTTTAGCATCATGTCAGTTAATTTGCCGCCTGCTTCTTCAATAATGCATTGTGCCGCGGCGGTGTCCCACTCGGATGTCGGGCCGAATCGTGGGTAAACATCCGCTTTGCCCTCTGCTATTAGGCAGGTTTTTAGCGAGCTGCCAACACGGCTAATCTGGTGTGGCCCTATTTCTTGACGAAAAGCGTCCAGTGTGCGGCTATCGGTTACATGATTGCCAACTATTACACCGAAATTAGTATGGTTTGTTTTATTGGTTTTGATTTTAACAGGCTGCGCATCACCAATTTTTTTAAAAGCACCACCACCTTGGGTTGCATAATAGCATATATCCTGTGTCGGAATTTGTACCAGGCCTAACACCGGTGTGTGGTTTCTGATTAGCGCTATGTTGACAGTGAATTCGTCACGGTGCTTGATAAATTCTTTTGTTCCATCCAGTGGGTCAATTAGCCAGTATTGTCGCCAATGAGCACGGGTTGAAAAAGAGACGGGGTCTGATTCTTCTGAAATTGTCGGTATATCAGGTGCAAATCTAGATAACCCATCGATGATGATTTGGTTTGCCGCCAGGTCAGCATCGGTGACGGGAGAACGGTCTTCTTTTTCGGTTATTTTGAATTTTGAATAATATATCTCGGTAATTTTTTTGCCAGCAAGTCGCGCTACGTTGACGGTGGGATTTATAAAATGGTTGACATTAGCTCGCATTGATATTTCGCTTATATTTTAGTTAATAGTTTATCGGGCGGACTTTTTCAAGTCTCTCACCATATATAAAGCAGCGATACTGCGCGCTTCGGTGCAGTCTTCCTGGGATATCAACTCGGTAAGATTGCTGAGCTTCCAGGGAATGACTTCGATTTCCTCCGGTTCATCCCCCTCTGTTTTCTGTTCATATAAATCTTCTGCCAGAACGATGTGTGTTACGTGGCTAAGGTAGCCAGGCGCAATTGAGAATGAAGTCAGGTGGCGCAACTTGTTCGCGCCATAACCGATCTCCTCCATGATTTCACGATTGGCCGCGTTAAGTAGTTCTTCATCGTTTTCAATTCTGCCTTTAGGTAGTGCTAGTTCATATCGGTCTACGCCCGCCGCGTATTCTCTAATCAATAAGACGGTGTCGTCATTAAGCATGGGGACGATTAAAACGGCCCCGTTATAGGAAGCGACCAGTCGCTCGTATTGTGTTTTTACGCCATTTGAAAATAATAAATCGAGTTGCTCGACTTTAAATAATCGTGTTTTAGCAATGACGCTTGTGTTTAATAATGTTGGTTTTTTATGCATGGCTACTATTAGAACGTCCCCAAACAAGAAGATCAACCGCAAAAGCCTTAATTCACCAAAGATAAATGCTTGTTTTGCTGAATTCTTTTACCCTGTGGTTAGTAACAGATCATTTTGTAAATTAATTTTTATATAGTGTTAACTGTATACCTGGGAACATTCAATTTAGGCAATCTTTTAGCGTATCGCAATAAAATAAATAAAAAAAACTGACTTTATCGTCTGTATATTGCTATGATTCTGCGTGCATTGCGCTATATACTGTATATCCAGTCTAAAACAGGCTTGTTAAGGACCTTCCGTTAGGAAATAGTTAGGATTAGGAATAGTTAGTTAGGAAAAATAGTTAGGAACAAAAAGTAATTCAGCAAAGCAACAGCACAAACGTTAACCTTAAATCATATTTCATTTTAGTATTGCATCCACCATGCATGTCGAGGAGGAGTTATTAAATGGCGACAAAGAAAAAACCAGTTGTGAAAAGCGTGAAAGCGATCAAAGATCCGCTTACAAAATCTCAATTGTTGTCGACTCTTGCAGAAAATACGGAGTTATCAAAAAAGGAAGTCACTGCAGTTGTCGATGGGCTTGCTGCTTTAATCGAGGGGCACCTTAAGAAAAATGGGGCGGGCGTATTTACACTTCCTGGCTTGTTAAAAATGACTGTAGTACGTAAACCTGCTACTAAAGCGCGTAAAGGGATTAATCCATTTACGGGTGAAGAAACTATGTTCAAGGCCAAACCTGCACGAAATATTGTGAAGATCAAGCCATTGAAAGCAGTAAAAGAAATGGCGCTTTAATCGGTATTTTTTTATGTTTTATAGAACTGAATAGAACAAGGGGGCTTCAAGCCCCTTTGTTGTTTATTCCAACGTTGTTTATTTGACTATCTATATTGTTCCACTGTCTATTGTAGACTCTTTATTCCTGATCGGTTTCAGGGGGTTCCCAGCTCTTCAATTGGCCATCGTGCGATGGCGTTGAATGACAAATCTGCCTGTTTGTCAGGGTGTTGGTTTTTCAGGCGTAAATAGCCCGCGTGTGCGATCATGGCGCCGTTGTCGGTACAAAACTCAAGGCGCGGGAAGTAAATATCGGCGTGTTCTTCAGCCCCCAGTTTCTTCAAACGTTTTCTTAATTCAGTGTTTGCGCTAACACCGCCAGCGACAATCAGTTGTTTGATTTTTGTTTCTCGCAATGCGCGCCGACATTTAATGACAAACGTATCAGTAACGGCATCTTGGAACGCACGTGCTATATCGGCGCGGGTTTGCTCGTCATCGGTATTTTTTTTGTGAACATTGAGTGCATATGTTTTCAGGCCACTAAAACTGAAATCCAGGCCAGGTCGATCGGTCATTGGCCGCGGAAATTTGAATTTTTCTGGGTCTCCCTGTTCCGCTAATTTGGCCAGAGCCGGTCCACCGGGATAGCCCAGATTGAGCAGGGACGCGGTTTTATCAAATGCTTCTCCGGCAGCATCGTCCAGCGTTTCACCCAAAATCTCATAGTGGCCAATATTCGTTGCTTTGATTAGAAGCGTATGTCCACCGGATACCAGCAATGCCAGTAACGGAAATGAGGGTTTTTTTGGCTCAAGCAAGCAGGTGAGTATGTGCGCCTCCAGGTGGTGGATGGCGATTGCGGGTATTCCCAGTGTCCAGGCAAGACTGCGGCCGATTGCCGCGCCGACTAATAATGCGCCGACCAGGCCGGGTCCGCTGGTATAGGCAATGCCGCTTATATCCGAGAGCTTCAGATTTGCTTGTTTGGTAGCGTCTTTTATAAGAGGTAGGGTTTTTTGAATATGGTCTCTAGAGGCTAATTCTGGCACTACGCCGCCAAAATCAGCGTGTAATTTCACCTGGCTATAGGTTTTATCGACCAAAAGTCCCTTTTTTCCATCGTAAAGGGCGATGCCGGTTTCGTCGCAGGAGGTTTCTATGCCCAGGATTATCATTGAGACCGGCCATAAGCCGCCAGTATATTTTTCCACATAGTGCCTATTTCCTCTTCTAATGAGTGGTCAACGGGTGTGTTAGGTTAATGCATTGTGGTGATTTACCGCTAATATGGCAACTAGGGAGGCTGTCCGAGAATGAAAAGTCTGCTGCGACAAACCCATTTTGCGCACATTTTCCGATCCTTTTCGGCGAATAGCTGCGGCTATTAACCTCAAACGATCGGAAAATCTGCACTAAAATGGGTGTGCCTCGCGACGACTTTCATTCTCGGACAGCCTCCTGGTGAGTTACTTTTGCCTTTATATGGGTTACGCGCTAAAATGCGCCACTTTTCCCCGCTTGCAAGGCCCACTTGCAAGGGTGGTTTCAGAATCAGTCAAAGGAGAGGATGGTATTACATGCCAATAGTTCGAGTAAGAGAAGGCGAGCCTTTTGAAGTTGCGTTACGCCGATTTAAACGAACCTGCGAAAAAGCGGGTGTTTTAACAGAAATTCGTCGTCGTGAATATTACGAAAAGCCGACTGAAATACGCAAACGCAAAGCGGCGGCGGCAGTAAAACGTAATTTGAAAAAGATATATCGTGAACAAGCCCGTCGATCACGTGCCTATTAATAAGTAATTATTGTAACTGGTTTAATAAGAAGCGAGTTAGAAAGCCGCTTTTATTATGCGCTTTAGCAATGAGCTTTATTTATGAATAAGGAAACAACGCTAAAATCCCGTATTACCGATGATATGAAATCGGCCATGCGCGCGAAGGATAAAGAGCGCCTCGGCGTAATACGCTTAATCCTGGCTGCGATCAAGCAAATAGAAGTCGATGAGCGTATCGAACTGGATAATACCCGGGTGCTTGTTGTGTTGGACAAGATGGTAAAGCAACGGCGCGATTCCATCGAACAATATCAGGCGGCCAGCCGAACAGATTTGGTAGAACAGGAAATGTTTGAACTCGCCCTCATCCAGGAATACCTCCCCGCAGCGCTGAGTGAGTCCGAAATAGAGAGCTTGATAGCGGATGCGATTTCTAAATCAGGCGCCAGTTCGCCGAAGGAAATGGGCGCCGTAATGGGTATATTAAAGCCGCAAATGCAAGGCCGGGCTGATATGGGCAAAGTCAGCAAACAAGTCAAAGCCAAACTCACTCCGTGATCCATCTTTAGGCCGTTTCCTGGCTTATCTGTCGATAAGACAGTCTTTTGCCATTATTTCCTGCGCATTAAGCGTTCGCAGTAGGCTCTACTGGTGTGTTAGGTTAATATCTCCCAATGGCCGGTAAGATTCCACAGCAGTTTATAGATGACCTTATCTCGCGAGTTGATATTGTCGAGATAATAAACACGCGGCTGCCGTTGCGTAAAGCGGGTCGCGACTTCATGGCGTGCTGCCCCTTTCATGATGAAAAAACCCCCTCTTTTAGTGTAAGCCAGGAAAAACAGTTTTTTTATTGTTTCGGTTGTGGTGCCAGTGGTTCGGCCATTGGTTTTCTGATGGATTATGAGCACATGGAATTTGTTGAAGCTGTTCACGAATTGGCCTCTCATGCCAATCTGGCGGTGCCAGTCGATGCGCAATCACACCGCGGTGAAAAATCTAACTACAACGAATTGTACGAAACCTTGAGCAAAGCGACCGAATTCTATAAGCAGGTGTTACGTCAGCACCAGGCAGCGGCCGAGGCGGTAAAGTATCTAAAAAGCCGGGGATTAACCGGCGAAGTGGTTGCCCGTTTTGGTGTGGGTTTTGCTCCACCTGGTTGGGACGCCTTAATGCCGTACTTTAAAGAGGACAATACCGACGACAGCGCATCACAAACACGCCTGTATAAATCCGGTATGTTAATAAAGAAAGATAAGGGAGGGTTTTACGACCGCTTCAGGAACCGCATTATGTACCCAATACATGACCCACGAGGTCGGGTGGTTGGTTTTGGCGGGCGTGCCATCGATGACAGTACGCCAAAATATTTGAATTCCCCAGAAACGCCTATATTCCAGAAAGGACAGGCGCTTTATGGTTTATATCAGGTAAAAAAGAGTCATGAAAAACTCGATCGGCTCATTGTTGTAGAAGGTTATATGGATGTCATTGGGTTGGCCCAATTTAACATAAACAATGCGGTGGCCACTCTGGGTACAGCGACGACACGGCAGCATTTAGAGTGTATGTATCGCCTCGTCAGTGAGGTGATATTTTGTTTCGATGGTGACCGGGCTGGTCGTGAAGCGGCTTGGCGCGCGCTGGAAACTGCATTGCCATTAATGGATGATGGTCGAAAGGCTAAGTTTTTGTTTTTACCAGAAAAAGAAGACCCAGATAGTTTTGTGCGTAAGTACGGTAAGGATGAATTCTTAGCCAGGACAGTGAACTCTGTCCCACTTTCACAGTTTTTGTATGGGAAATTAAACGAAAAGGCCGATACAAATACCATAGATGGACGCTCACAATTAGTGGAATTGGCCCGGCCTCTGCTGGAAAAGATCCCCGGTCGTGTGTTTCGTTACATGATGATCGAAGAATTGGCTGAAATGGTCCACATGGAAGCGAAAAAATTGTCTAGTCTTATAGAGGATTCAAATAAAAAACAAAACAAGGCTAAACGGCGCCCAGATGGGGCGGCACAATCAGCAGCAAGGATGGCGAAAAGAACAGTGGCTGTAGTGACAAAAGCAGGCGCACTAAAAGGTCATAATCCGCCCTTAGTGAGAAAAGCCATTCGAATGTTGCTCGATAAGCCAGCGCTTGCACAGTGTGTGAGCGATATTGATCGCTTCCGCGCATTAAATATGCCGGGTATTGGCTTGCTAGTTCAGATGATTGAGCTATTAAATAAACGTACCGAATTTACTTCCGGTAATTTGATCGAATACTGGCGGGGCACCGAAGAAGGGCGCTCCTTGGAGAAATTGTTGCGCTGGCAGCCGGATATGCAGAATGTGGAGATGGAAGTCGAATTTTCTGACACACTTAAACAATTGGCAAGCCGGGCGAATCAGCAAGAGCAGCAGCAGCAAAGGCAGCGTATTGACAGTAAGCCATTCGCCGAGTGGAGCGCTGAAGAGAAGTTGAATTATGGTAAAAGCTTATTGTCTGATTAATATAGTAGTTATTAGTAATTTACTAATATAGCGCAGTTGTTTTCATCACTTTATTCTCAAAGAGGATAAATTGCTGTAAACTGCGCACTCATTTTATTTAGGGTAAACAGGTAAAGAAGTCCTATGAGCTTAGACCGACAAACACGATTAAAAGCATTAATTGCGAAGGGTAAGGAGCAGGGATACCTTACTTATCGAGAGGTTAATGACCATCTGCCCGATGATATCGTCGATGCAGAACAGATCGAAGATATAATTGCGATGATTAACGATATGGGCATCACCGTGCATGAAGTCGCACCGGATGCTGATTCGCTGATCCTGTCTGATTCGTCGTCTTCACAAACGGATGAAGATGTTGCCGATGCCGCTGCTGCTGCGTTAGTTACTGTTGATAATGAATTTGGCCGCACGACTGATCCGGTACGTATGTATATGCGGGAAATGGGTACTGTCGATTTGTTAACACGCGAAGGTGAAATAGAAATTGCCAAGCGTATTGAAGACGGCATTAAACAAGTTATCGCCGCCTTGTCACGTTACCCCTCGTCTGTTGATCAAATCCTTAGTGGTTATGACAAAGTTGTTCTTGAGGAGGTGCGCCTTACCGATATCATTGCTGGATTTATAGATCCCAATGAACCCGATACTGTGCCCACACCTGCACCACGACCGGTACAACAAAATGACAGCACGATAGGGGCAACTAATAAGGAGAAAGGGGGGGATGGAAAAGCTGGCGCGACCGTCGTCGAGACCGAAGCCGAAGAAGAAGATACCGGCCTGGACCCTGAAGAGGTAAAACTGCGTTTTGGCCAATTGCGACTATTTCAAGAGAAGTTTGTCGCCGCGCGAGCCAAGGGTAAGAAAGATAAAATCGATGCGGCACATAAATTACTAATAGACGAATTATTGCAATTAAAACTGAACCCAAAGCTGATCGAGCGTCTGGTAAAAGAATTGCGTAAGCTGATTAATAGTATTCGTGCCCAAGAGCGTATTATTATGAATCTTTGCGTCACCCAGGCGAAGATGCCACGTAAGGATTTTATTACGTCATTTCCTGACAATGAAACCGATCTGTCGTGGTTAAAGGGTCATCTTGATAGCAATAAACCCTATTCGAAAGCGCTTGCTGAGCATGCACCTGAAATAGAAAAAGCACAAAAGAAAATTATCGGTATTCAAAAAAAGAGTGAGTTAGCTATCCCTGAAATTAAGGAGATAAATCGTAAACTTTCGGTTGGCGAGGCAAAAGCGCGCCGTGCCAAAAAAGAAATGGTTGAAGCAAACTTGCGCCTGGTTATTTCCATCGCGAAAAAATATACTAACCGTGGCCTGCAATTCCTTGACCTGATTCAGGAAGGTAACATTGGCTTGATGAAAGCGGTCGATAAATTTGAATATCGCCGTGGCTACAAGTTTTCAACCTACGCAACTTGGTGGATTCGCCAGGCGATCACGCGGTCTATTGCGGATCAGGCCAGAACGATTCGTATACCTGTACATATGATTGAAACAATCAATAAACTAAACCGTATCTCGCGACAAATGTTGCAGGAAATGGGGCGTGAAGCGACACCTGAAGAATTAGCCGAGCGTATGGAAATGCCGGAAGATAAAATTCGTAAAGTGCTCAAGATTGCCAAAGAACCGATTTCAATGGAAACACCCATCGGTGATGATGAAGATTCACGTTTAGGTGATTTTATCGAAGACCATAAAACGTTGCTGCCCGTTAAATCAGCCACGTTTAATGGTTTGTCTGAAGCAACACAGCGCGTACTTGAAGGCTTAACTGCCAGAGAAGCAAAAGTGCTGCGTATGCGTTTTGGTATCGACATGAATACTGATCACACTCTTGAGGAAGTGGGTAAACAATTTGATGTTACACGTGAGCGTATACGTCAAATCGAAGCCAAGGCGCTGCGTAAACTGCGCCATCCAAGCCGCTCAGAAAGATTACGCAGCTTCTTGGAAATGGAAAGTAATTAATTTCTGACCGAATTTTGTTTCTAGCAGCCAAAGACGCTGTTTGTCATTTGCTGTGTATTTTCCCGAAAAATAATATCAAATGGGGGCTATGTGATGAACTATCTGACGAATACAGTAATGAATAAGTTTTTGTTTTTTCGACTAGTAAGCTTCGTTATGCTGCTGCTACTGGTTGCTTGTAACAGTGTTAACGTAAAAGACGCTGAAACGGGCGAAACGGTGATTGGCCAGGAATATTATTTAAATGTAAATGTCTGGTATAACCATCCGTTAAAAATCATGTCCACTAATTATCACGCCGGATCCAGGTTAGGTATTGGTAAAAAGGTCACGATAACTAAACTTGGCGGCAAAAAAATCAGATTTACAGACGAAAGTGGCGGTGATTACATGATTATCCACCACAGAAAACATACGTCGGGTGATTTACAAACTTTATTTGATAGGTACTTCGGTAAAAAAGATATAACTAAGAGTAAGTCTTTTAGCAAGTTCTCAACGAAGGTACAAAAACAGATTCGTAATGGAGAAATTGTTAAAGGTATGAGTAAAGATGCAATCATTATGTCGTATGGTTATCCCCCTTCACATCGTACAGCCTCATTGGACGGCGATCGTTGGATATACTGGGGTACTAAATGGGTGTCCAAGGCCGCTACATTTGACAATGGTAAGCTGGTTTCTTACAAATAAAAGTCAGTTTGCTATTTAAAAAAGCCGTGTTTGTGTTGCCTAGGAGCCTGTCGGACTTAGGATGAATCGGCTGCGGACCTCGTGACTAAAATAGCATCGCAAAGCAAATGCCGTAAATTTGTAGCATTAGTATGTCATTTGTTGATAAAATTGCCGACTTTCGGGCCTGTAGCTCAGTTGGTTAGAGCAGGGGACTCATAATCCCTTGGTCGTAGGTTCGAGTCCTACCGGGCCCACCAACTATTTTCCTTTCTGTAGAAACTGTACAGTTAGACATCAGTAATTATCATCACCCAATGCGCTAAGATTTTTGC
>CAZZJI010000036.1:0-2468 GCA_964654485.1 uncultured Gammaproteobacteria bacterium
CCCCTGTTACCGCCGTGAAAGGGCGGTGTCCTAGGCCGACTAGACGATGGGGACACACAAAAAACTGTACATTATTCATCCACTCTCATTAAGAGACTGGTGGAGCTAGGCGGGATCGAACCGCCGACCTCTTGCATGCCATGCAAGCGCTCTCCCAGCTGAGCTATAGCCCCCGAGAACAGAACGCGCATTTTACGGTTGTGGTATGTTTGCGTCAAGTAAGGATTCTCCTCACTTAGCTAAGATGATTGATGTATTCCAGAGCTTGATCGATACGCTGGATCACGCGTTTCCGGCCGATTAAATGCGCTGTAACATCGATAGGCGGAGAAACAGCACCACCTGTTGCGGCCACGCGTAATGGTTGCGCCACTTTCCCCATCTTCACTTCTTGCTGCTCGGCTATCTTTTCTATTAATTCATGAATTGCCGCGGGTTCCCATTGGGCTAACTCGGCGAGTAGCACTTTTAAATCCTCCAAAATAGGCTTGGACCCAGACTTAAAATTCTTTTTTGCGGCTTTTTCATCAAATGAGTCAAAATCCTTGTAAAATGGCAGCACGCTGTGCGCTAACTCAACCAGGGTTTTTGCGCGTTCCTGATAAATTTTTATAACATCGACAATATCTGGGCCATTCGACGGGTCAATCCCGAGATGACCTAAATGCCAGCTTAAATGATGAGCAATATGGGCCGGATCACTTTTTATCATATATTGCTGATTTAGCCAGAGCAGTTTTTCCGGGTTAAAAGTAGACGCCGCCTTATTCACATCGTTAACATCAAACAATGTAATCAATTCATCGAGTGAAAATATTTCTTGATCGCCATGCGACCATCCCAAGCGGACAAGATAATTCAGCAACGCTTCAGGAAGGTAACCTTCATCACGGTATTGCATTACGCTGACTGCACCATGACGTTTGGATAATCGCTTGCCATCTGCGCCCAAAATCATCGGCACATGGACATATTTTGGCGGTGTCGCACCCAGCGCAGCCAATATATTGACCTGACGCGGCGCGTTATTGAGGTGGTCATCGCCCCGAATGATGCAATTCACCTCCATATCCAGATCATCCACCACCACCGTCAGATTATATGTCGGCGTACCATCGCTTCTGGCAATGATTAAATCATCCAATTCGTCATTACTGAAGATAACGTTGCCGCGTATCAAATCATTTACCACTACAGTGCCCTGCGAAGGATTTTTAAATCGAACCACAGGTTCAGCGCCGTCAATAGGAGATGTTCGGTGGCGACAACGCCCGTCATAACGTGGCTTTTCCTTGTTCGCCATCTGTTGCTCACGCATGATGCTTAATTCATCTTTTGAACAATAGCAATAATATGCGTCACCCTGATCAAGCAGTTTTTGTATAATCTCTTTATAACGGTCAAACCGGTCGGTCTGGTAAAAAGGTCCTTCATCATAATCCAGCCCCAACCAAGTCATGCCTTCTAAAATAGCATTGACGGATTCTTGTGTAGACCGTTCCCGGTCAGTATCTTCAATACGCAAGACAAACACCCCTCCATGCTTTCGTGCATGCAGCCAAGAATAAAGGGCGGTTCGAGCGCCACCAATATGCAAATACCCTGTTGGGCTAGGAGCGAAACGTGTTCTTACCGACATAAAAAAACCTGTTCATTAATTAATTAGCGACTTACAATTCAACATGTAAGCCATTTCTATATAAAGAGCCGCAATTCTAGCATATATGCGAAAATACAAGCACTTAAAATAAAGGGCGCTTTAGCATAGAATGCAAGGTAGCATTCAAATACACATCGAATATTGGGAAACACATGAAAATATTGGTTACGGGCACCGCAGGGTTTATTGGCAATGAACTGGCACTACGTCTGCTGGAACGCGGCGATGAAGTCATTGGCATTGATAATCTCAATGATTATTATGATGTATCACTTAAAGAAGCGCGTCTGGCCCGCGTTAAAGATCATGATAATTTCATTGAAATCCGTAAAAACCTTGAAGACCGGGCCGCAATTGAAGAGGCTTTTAAGAAATATCAACCTCAACGGGTCGTCAATCTGGCTGCACAAGCCGGTGTCAGATATTCAATAGAAAACCCGCTTGCCTATATAGACAGTAATTTAAAAGGCTTCGCACATATTCTGGAAGGCTGCCGACATCACAATGTTGAGCATCTGGTCTACGCTTCGTCCAGTTCAGTCTATGGTGCGAACACCACCATGCCGTTCTCAGTCCATGACAATGTTGATCACCCACTCAGCTTATACGCGGCGTCGAAAAAAGCTAATGAACTAATGGCCCACACTTATAGCCACCTCTACCAAATACCGACAACAGGCTTACGTTTCTTTACCGTCTATGGCCCATGGGGCCGACCTGATATGTCTCCGATCCTGTTTGCAAAAAATATTATCGAAGGCAAGCCTATCGATGTATTTAATTATGGCAAACATCAGCGTGATTTCAC
>CAZZJI010000036.1:2568-4231 GCA_964654485.1 uncultured Gammaproteobacteria bacterium
TATAAGGTATAAGTTATTTATTTTGCGCTGCTAATTTTTGATTTGATTCTTTGACTATAGCCAGCAATCTATTCCAAGTTTGTTGATAAATTTCCGGAACGGCATTACCTACCACGGCAAAAGATACGTCGTTTTTAAAGCTACTCGCAGTAGACACACCTTCCGGTATACCTTTCGGAAATTTTCCCAAACTAGTAAATACGATGCGCCCTTGTACAGGCACATCACCGGTGTGCGTTAATACCGACTGAACATGATGTTGATTGAGTGGTATCGGATTATTAAATTTATAACTTTGATGGCCTATCATTTGTGTCCATTCATCTACAGCTTCACCACCAAATAAAAACCCATTGTAATTTTGAACACCAACAATCAGAATGCCGGTGGGTGTTAATATCATATAATCTATAAATACAAATCCTTCCAGGCCATCTGGCAGTGCAGCATCTTGAATAAAATCAGTACCAATTTCTTTGACTATTTTTTTAATTTTGTTTGTTTCTTTATTTTTTAGTAAAAAATGTGTAAATAACCAGATTATAAAACCAAAAAACAAAAATATTAACAGTACCAAATATATATAATTTGGGTTTGCATCAAACAGGCTTTTAATTTCACTGACAGACATTAGAATTATTTTTCTTTTCTTCGTTAACCAAAAAGCTAAAGAGTGATTATACTATATCTTAACTACAAAGCGACTGTCATTAAATTGCATTTTGCCTATTTTTTTCTATTGGCAGGCTAAACCAAAACGTTGTGCCCATTTTCGAATTTTTTCTCGCGCCAATATCACCGCCATGTAAACTAATGAGTTGCTTGCAAATAGCCAATCCAAGACCGGTACTCGTTTCATTTCCAGTTGGTTTATTACTCAACCTCGCATGCTTTACAAACAACTTTTCCATATCATCATTGCTCAAATCAGGGCCGGAGTCCTTCACTTCTGCATAAACATTTATACCGTCGGTACGCGATCGCACAACGGTAGTGGTATCTTCTGAACTAAATTTAGTTGCATTACCAGTAAGATTTTCCAACACGATGCCGAGCCGCAACTTATCCGCCTTTATCACGGGTAAATTTTCATCTATTTTCTGAATTAATTTTACATTTTTTTTATTTGCGTATGTTTCATTGGTGTGCATTGATTTTGATATAACATCATTTAAATTAATCTGCGCCATATCCAATTCCAATTGGCCGGAACGCATTGATTCGAATTCCAGAAAGCTCTGCATGACATTATCCATATCCTCGCCAGTCTCAATCAATAAACCAAGATCTTCGCTAGCTTGTTTTTCAATCACTTTTCCAGGGACCACCTCTTTCTGTAGGGAATGGGCAATATCCAGCATTAACATCAGGTTTTTTTTTAAATCGTGGCTTGCAAAACCGAGAAATTCACCTTTTAAACTGGACAAAAATTTTAGAGATAATTGGCTGGTTATTCTTGCCAATGCGATTTCAAAATTCAGTGGTTTAATGAGATAGTCATTTGCACCCGCTTGCAGTGAATTAATGATTGTCTCTTCTTGATCTACTGACGTGACCATAATAACAGGCAGTTCCAGCATAGAGCAGTTTTTTCTCAGCCTCAGCAAGGTTTCGTAACCAGAGAGTCCGGGCATCATCATGTCCATTAGAACCAAATCAAATT
>CAZZJI010000036.1:4331-27410 GCA_964654485.1 uncultured Gammaproteobacteria bacterium
GTTTCGTAACCAGAGAGTCCGGGCATCATCATGTCCATTAGAACCAAATCAAATTTCTGTTGTTTAATAATCTCCAATGCATTTAATCCACCATCGACGGCACTAACAGAATACCCTCGTCGTGATAAACGTACGGTCATGAAATCTCGTACCATCTCGTCGTCATCAACAAAGAGTATTCGTCGTCTGTCAATCACGCACAGATTTCCTTTTTAATATCACAATCTCTATTTTTCAAAATGGTAATCTTTAATAGTTCGTTTATTCAGGAAAGAGTAAACCTACTCCCCCGTTATCATCTAAATAGCGACCAAAGAGAACAAAACTTAAACCAGAGGTGCTTGAAAAAAACAAATAAGCTACTGTTTTAATAGGAAAATAAGGATTTATGTGGTTAAATGCGCTACAAGATAAACCGTTTAGCTTTGTTTTTTAAAATTGATTACTTTTTTTAACGGAGAAAGGTTTATTTCATCAAATACAGTTCCCCGACGAGCAGAAAGCAGCATTGAGACCGCAGCCGCAACATCGTCTGGCTCAATAAAATTGGCGTCGTCTTCACCCGGCATAAATTCCAAATCATCAAAAAAAGCCGATTTAACCATACCCGGGTTAATAATGTTTACACGTACGTTCGATTTTGAGCATTCATCGCGTAAGGACTGGGCAAAACCACGTAACGCAAATTTACTGGCACAATAAATCGCACCTTTGCGACTCCCGGCCAATGCAGACGCCGAGCCTATAAAAACAATGTCACCACATCCTTTATTTTTTAACAATGGAATTACGGCTTTAGTAACGAATGCCTGACTAAGAAAGTTTAAATTCAGTAATTCTTGAATTTGTAAATAAGAAAATTCTTCCAATGAAGCAAATTGACCCCGACCAGCACAACAAACGACACCATCGATATCGTTATAATCGTTCAACAGGGCCTGAAGCTTATCAGGCAAAGTAGATAAATCTGAAAAATCAATATTGATTTTATGAAAGGCGTCACCTGACAATGTTGATTTAGAAAAATCTCGCGCTAATCCAATAACACGATATCCTTCATATAACATTTGTTTGCAAATTGAAAGCCCAATACCGGAACTCGCACCCGTTACAATGAATGTTTTCATAGTGAATACTTAATTTTCAAAAAAAGCTTTAAACATTAACTTTAGACGCTAAATAGAACATGGGAAAAATAATTTATTTGGGATGTATTCTAACAAGCGATTTGTACACAACGCCAACATTTCCTCTTCCAGTTCCTTTTTATACGAAACCATGCCGTTGTTTTTTTCCAATGGACCGGCAAATAATTTTTCATCTGGATATAAATTTACAATATTCTGAAAAAAGGAGTTAGGCATGCGAAACGCCCCGATACTGACCGAATGCAATTGATCTACAGAAACTGAATTGAATACCTCTTCAAACAGCGCACCATACGCAATTAGATAGTTATTATGATATAACAGAGGATCAAAACGTAGACCAATTTTCCAGCCCTTTTGCTGCAATTTAACTAACGCGACCAATCGTTTACGCAGCGAGGGTGTTTTATGTTCTAACTTATTTGTAATATCCTCCGGAGAAAAACTAAATGCAACAACACTGTTTTCAAGCGGCTCCCTATCTAACAACATTCTAACTTGTGTGCTTTTTGTTCTCAACTCAAGCCAGGCATTGGGTTGTGTAGTAAAAATTGGCACAAAATGTTTAATAAAATTCGTCACCGGATCAAAAGCCAGGCTGTCACAATCATATCCGGAAAAAAAGTACACATCCTCGTTAGGTGTTTGCCGGGCTATACGCACGATCTCATCAGAAAAGTTTTCATAATTTACAAATAGAACATAGTGCGCTGAGCGATACATGCCTTGCAAAAAACAATAACGGCAATCATAGATACAATTCATCATATGTGAAAAATAATAGTTATGCTTACCGCCAATGGCGTACCCTTGAGGCGCATCAAGTACGAATTTATTTTTCTTTTTTGCTAATATTAGCGCGGGCTTGCGTTTTTGTAATCGAAAATTTTGTGCGTTGCGATTAAATATTTCACCGTAATGTTCGCAAATAATTTTATTGGCTTTAGGATAGCGATCGCAAATATCCCGAGTTCGTGGATGCTGCAGCACCTCCTCCTCAATATAGAGTGTATCAATCATATATAGATGCAGTTACTTTTTGTTCCACTTTTTTCTCCACTATTTGTTTCAACAGGGACAACACCCCCTTGCCGTTTTTACACTGTTTTAATAGTGGAATTAATGGCGTTTTATTACTTTCTGATTCACACAAAACAAGATCCCAGCGCTTAAGCAACCGACGAAGCTCACCTTTTTGATACACGCTAAAATGCCAGCGATTATTAATTTCTTCGTAATTGGGCGGCACATTTTCTAGAGATTTTAAGGCTGCTGACAAACTCCTTATTTCTGTCAAGACTATATCTATTTCTGTGAGATTAGCGGAAATCAACTCGATCACTAATTTTTCTGTAATATTTGTAACCGGATTAAATTGGTTATCAGAAATAACTTTATAACAATGAATTAATTCGGTTGTCGAAAAACGGCTGGCGATTTCGAAAAAACCTGCTGCCTCCATTTCATAAATAGCGTTTTCGTGATATTGATCTTTTTCCTGGTCAATTGTAATTAAGTTCACCGATTCACATTGTGGCGTGAAAACGATAGAGGGATACCAATTTTTGTTTGCCGCATTATCTGTGATTTTGTGAACCAGGACACCCTGCCCAATCGATCTATGCTTATGCCCGGCGATACCTAAATTAAGCCAGCCGCTATTGCTATGTTGCGCTAACAGGGTATGGATAAAAGCAGTGGCAGCCGCTGAGGCGACCTTACCGGGTCCTGATATTGTTAGAATAATGTCCTCTTTTTCATAGACAGGAAAAGCATGATCGCCCGGCACGTGTTTAAGCCCATAGTGCTGAATTAAAGGCTTGGCTTCACATTTTAGTGCGACGATGATGTTAGGCATATTTTTCTTTCTTGGCTTGATAGATCGACACCACATCGTCATTACCGCGTTTTTTTGCACCAATTGAAAATATATCTATTTTATCGATTAACATTCTGATCGCTGCTTGTTGATCATCAGCAGCTAAGGTATTTGATAAAATTATTTTTTCCAATGCCTGAATACGAAATCGATCCATGCCCCAATATCGATGGGAAAGCTGATCTGCATGTCCGCCATGTTTAATGATTAAAGGTTCTTGCAGATACTGCACTTTATGCCTGGCGCATATTCGCAACCACATGTCATAGTCTTCACACGCCGGTAATGTAGTGTCAAACAAACCGACAGAATCAAAAACAGAGCGGTGAATTATCACCGACGATGGTGAGATAACACATAGCGGTAAACAATATTTGAATATGTGCCCACCTTGTTTTTTATGTTTATGCAATTGATTAATACGTTTTCCATTTCGCATCCAGACTTCGTTGGTATGTGAAAATTTAACTGAAGAACTATTCTCTAATGCTTGAATTTGTTTTTCGAGTTTATTCGGTAGCCATTCATCATCCGAATCCAGAAAAGCGATCCATTTTCCCTTTGCCTGTTGAATGCCCCTATTTCTGGCGGCACTCACGCCTTTATTTTTCTGATAAAGATAAGTCACATCGGAAAATGTATTTATAATTTTCTCGCGCACGCCATCTGTAGATCCGTCATCAACAACAATAATTTCGTCAGGCAAATGCGACTGTTGATAAACTGAACCCAGTACTCTAGGTATCAGTGCGGCTCGATTATGGATGGGAACAATGACGGAAACTGATACCACAGATCGTTCCAGTTAATCGTTTTTTAATTAAATACTTCTGCGAACTTTTCCATGAAACGACCATAGTCATGTTCGGGCAGTGCATTAATTCCTGCAGCCGCTTTTCGTCCACCACCCGTTTTAAACTGACGACAAAGCTCGTCCGCAC
Organism: uncultured Gammaproteobacteria bacterium; assembly: GCA_964654485.1. Lineage (GTDB taxonomy): Bacteria > Pseudomonadota > Gammaproteobacteria > SG8-11 > SG8-11 > JAADIM01. The sequence continues at coordinate 8,300 of CAZZJI010000036.1, forward strand.
CCTCTTTGCTGGATGTTGGAGCCCGCACACTGATACGATATCCGCCCTTAGGTAATTTCGTTAATAATGCATGAGCGCGATTCGGCGCATCGGTGGCTAATTTATTTCCGTAAACTCCGCTCACACGACTCGCCCATTTTTCCGCTGGCAATATATAACTCGCCAATTTATCCGTTTCAAGTTCAGGACTCAAGTTGATAGCTTTAGCCATGTCTTCTTCATAGCCATTACGCAGTGTTCTAAATGACTTTGACTCTCGAATAAAATCAAAAGGTGTCTCATACGGATGTAATTCGCGAAATAATTTTTCCGGATGAAAATATAATTCGCCCACGTCCATACCATAACCGTTGTAATTTAACAGAACACCTAACTCACGCAATGATATAAGTTGTTCTTCAGACAATGCATTATCCGATGAGAATAAACTTGCTACACGACGAGCACTGTCATCAAAATTATCGCCAAATGCACCGACTATTGCCCATAAACGATGTTTACCCTTTAAATAGTTATCTACCAATAGGCTGGTACAGGTATCCGCCGCAGTATCAATATAGGAGGTAAACCGTGAATGCACTGGCAGATCACCGGCAAAATGATGGTCAAAATAGTTAACCGTCACGCTCTTATCCAGGAGTATTTCCAGTCCTTTACGGTTTTTATCCAAAGAAATATCCAAAACCGTAACAACATCATCCTGATTGGCATAGACACGATCCAATAATTGAATGTCACGCTTTACACCGGTAATCAGATAGCTATCAACAGGATCGGCTAACCGCAATTGCTGCAGCGCGCAGATACCGTCGGCATCGCCATTAAACACATCGTAGTGAGTCATATAAGACCTTGTATTAACAAATAATTTTCAATTAAATTAGTATAGCCCCGCTATTGTACTTCACACAGTTAAACCCGCATAGGGGTAATATTAACTAGCATTATGCTATCTTTATGATATCATTTAGCTATCATTGGAAAGCAGATAGAGGAATAATTATATGGCTCAGGTTTTAATTCGTGATCTTGATGATGATATCGTCGAACGCCTGAAAATAAAAGCAAAGTCACATCACCGTTCTCTACAGAGTGAATTAAAAATTATACTCTCTGATGCCGCACTTTCGTCGATTTCAAACACCTCTAAATTAGCGGCTAAAATTCGCAAGAAACTCAGTGGGCGACTGCATTCAGATAGCGCAGTAAGCGTTTCCGAGGATCGCCAACGTTGAGCTTACTCGTTGTGGACGCCAGCGTTATCATAAAATGGTTCGTACCAGAGGTCCTGTCAGACCAGGCTGCTTCTCTATTAGACAACGAAGATCAATTCTGGATTCCTGATTCAGCCTGGGCTGAAACTGGAAATATCATCTGGAAGAAATGCAGGCAACAGGAATTATCCAAGTCCGAAGGACTCGAAATACTGGCAGCAATTCAAGCAACGCCGTTAAAAGTTTACTCAAGTGAATCGTTACTGGAATCCGCCTTTGAAATTGCACACGCCTTTAATCGAACCGTTTATGACAGTTTATATTTAGCGCTCGCGGTACATCTTGATGGAAAAATGGTAACTGCAGATCGTCAGCACTTTGATGCGATAAATACCACCGGTTTATCAAGCCACATTAGTTTGCTTGATAATTATTAACTTAGGGCCTGTAAATGAATAACTTTACATTCTTGAGTGTTGAGGCGCCCGTCTGGCAAGGCGCGAAAGTGCAGAAATATGTCGATATTTCAAACTTTCGCAACGCAGCCAGACGGGATGAATCGGCAGTCAAGAATGTGAAGTTATTCATTTACAGGCCCTTAACACAGTGATTGATATTTTTTGTGATAACTATTAACAACGTAACGTTCGCCTACCCTGAACAATCTCCTATTTTTAATAGTTTGGATTTTAAGGTTAATTCAGGTGATATAATAGGTCTTTTAGGACCGAATGGCGCTGGAAAAACAACATTGATTTCGCTGATTTCGGGTTTGATATCGCCCTCTTCTGGCACGGTTAAAATAAATAGCCAGAATTTTAAATCAAATCGAATATCTATTTTACAAAAATTATCTATGGTTCCCCAGGATTACGCATTTTATTCACAACTGACCGCACATGAAAATCTGAATTTTTTTTGCCGCTTTTATCCGAAATCAGATGCCCCCGAACACACGATAAAAAAAGCTATTGAACTGACTGGTCTGGAAGAGTACCAACACCGTAAAGCCAAAACCTATTCTGGTGGTTTAAAACGAAGACTGAACCTGGCCATTGGCTTATTAAACAAACCCGAACTTCTAATCCTGGACGAACCAACAGTAGGCATTGACCCGCATTCCAGGCATTTTATTTTACAAACAATTAAAACCCTTAACGAACAAGGTACGACGATTTTATATACCAGTCATTATATGGATGAAATTCAAAAATTATGTGATTATATTACGATCATGGATCACGGCAAAATTATCGCCTCAGGCTCACTTGACAAGCTTCTTCAATCAGACTCTATTATCAGAATAACTACAGTTGAGAATATAAATACTGATACACTCAGTCAATCTGTACGTGAGTTGACAAGTAAACTCATGTTGAAAATCAAAAACAATACAATTTCGGGATCAGTTAATTCGCAAAATGATGTTTCACAACTAGTGCTCTTGTTATCTGAGAATAATATTGAAATTGAAAATATCCAATATGGACGAAAAACCCTGGAATCACTCTTCTTTAATTTGACCCATACAGAGCTAAGAAAAGGATAACCACGTTCATGTTATTGGCAATCATAAAAAAGGAATTTTTGTTAGTTGGTCGGGATATTCATGCACTCGCGGTGTTGTTCCTGATGCCGATGGTATTTATATTCATCATGTCACTCAGCTTACAGGACACTTTTCAGAATGATTCCGGAAAATTAATAAAAATAGGTTTTATATTTACAGACCCCGATGATAAATTAACAAAAACAGGTAAAAAATTACTTGAACAAACTGAGCTACAAACAATTATTTATGCCGCCAACATCAGTATAAAGGAGACAGTGACCAACGACGATCTGTCAGCGATGGTCGTTTTGCCGAAAGGGTTCGTTTCTAAAGTAGACAATAACACCCCCACAATTACCAACGAAAACCGGTTACAACTCTATTATGCGCCGACCACTCCCCAGTATTTACGAAAATTGATTTTTGCATCGATAAATCAAAAGTTCATTGAACTTCAAATAGGAAAAATATTAGCTAATAAAACACTCAATGCTGAACAGAAAAACGGATCAGTTGATAAATTTACTGAAAATAATTTTATCAACGAAAGGGAAATGTATAAAAAACAAATAAAAATACCAAGCTCAGTAGAACAAACTGTGCCCGCATGGCTTATATTTTCCATGTTTTTTGTTGTTATTCCTATATCGACTACTTTTATCCTCGAGAAACAATATGGCACATTTCAACGCCTGAGAACCATGCCGGTACCCGGTTCTTATATATTAATCGGAAAACTTGCTCCCTACTTGCTAATTAATCTGATTCAAACACTGTTGATGTTTCTGGTTGGCATTTATATACTTCCACTTGTGGGTGGTCAGGGAATAACGCTTGGCAGTAACGCCTGGCTTTTGTTACCCATGACGTTTTCAGTTAGTGTTCTTGCTATTAGTTTTGCCCTGTTTGTTGCCACTCTTGTTAAAACAACAGAACAGGCTTCCGCGACTGGCGGACTGAGCAATATCATATTTGCAGCCATCGGTGGCATTATGGTACCTACATTTGTTATGCCTGAAATGATGCAATCGTTTGCACGTCTTTCGCCTATGAATTGGGGACTAGAAGGCTTTCTGGAAATTATTTTACGAGAGGGCAGCTTCACAAGCATTACACCATTTATTATAAAACTGCTTGTTTTTGCGATTGTATTTTTCAGTATCGCATTAATAAATTATCAACGTGTCAACAACCAAAAATAATGCAGTGTACTTTTTTAAGCAAATAGTCCGAGCAATACAGGTCTAAGCAATATAGAACACACCCTACAATTTAAAACCGCTTAGTTGGTTGAAAAGCGCTAACTCTGCATTCGCAACCTTGGTCAGTTGCGAAGCGATGTCATTATAATCGTGTTCAGCTCTTTGCTTACTCGTCTTGGCGGCCAGTAGTGCAAATTCCCGCCATTCATCGCCGATTCTCGTCATTTCAATGGCAGCCTCAGATAATTGATTGTTATTTAATTTTTCACCGGACTCTTGTAAAAATGCGGCGTACATAAAGCGAAAACCTGCTCCGCCAGTACCAATCTCCTCTTGCATTCTGACAATCTGACCCAAAAACAAGCGTGCAAAATTTTGATCTGCTTTATCCAAATTTCTAATTTTTTTTGCGACCATTCTCATACCGTTTACACCAGAAAATGGTACAGGATTCCAACGACCCAGCAATTTCCCTGTTAGACGTATCGATTTGGGAATCAACACTGAAAAATCAATTTCCTTCGGTACACTTACGGGATAATACGCCATTCCTTTCGGCGCAAGCGCACCGCGTGCAAATCGTGCTTTTTGAAGACTCCTCGAATCGGCCTCTACCAAATGCGAAAAAACGGGATCGCTGATTTTATAAGTATCTCCTTCCTTGGAAAATACGATCAAATTATGCGCATTGAAATGAAAGCGCATATCTTTGGGAAAATAGGGCAAAAAGAAGACGGAGGTTTGTAAACCGACTATCTCACCAGCGCTTAATTTTCTATCCAGAGCCCGCATTCCTTCACCGCTGTCTTTAAATTTATTAAAACTGATATTCAGGCCTTTAATTCGCCGACACAACAAGCGAATGATCATGCGTGGTGGCATCCTATAAGATAATAACGGTAAACCATTAATTTTGATAACCGGCAAATAAGCGTAGGAAACGCCGCTGGCTAAACCAAAGACCATCGGTTCAGATACATCTAATCCATGATGCCGCAACAAGTTGGAGATAACACCCGTTTCGCAATGAGCAGACTGACGATGCTCGAATGCCTTATTCGTTTGTGAAGAGTTTGTTTGTGGAGAGTTCATTAGAATCAGTTTCAGTGAAAAAAGTGTTATTGGAAATAATATTTTCGGGAATACTTTTCAGCGTCGCAACGCTAATACCCATTACATCGGCATAAAGTTCGAGATCACTGGCTTTTAGTTTAGTAAAAATTTTAGGTTTAAAATGACGCTTAACCTGCCATTGAAAACGCCCCACCGCCTGAGCAAGCATTGGCAAATCCATTCGTTGTGCATACATATGGAATTCCAATGGGGAAGAATCGCCCTTTTTCACTCTGTCCAGTGCATCTTCAGCAATACGGTTTATTTCATCGAGCGCTTGTTGTAATACAATGGATTCAACCTCCCAACCTGCGGTCTGGGCCATTTCAAATTTACCATCCTCGTTAGTAGCGTAAACCCCTTTGGTCTCGCCTCCCAGCAAGCCGCTATCCTGTTGTGGTACTTCTTCCTTCTTCATGTGATAAAAGTCATAACAAACTGCATTTTCATACAGCCGTTAATAATAAAAAGGCGCTCGAAAACCGCCCACTCTCAGGTATATAACACAATAAATTTTCACCCGGTTTGACAGTCCCTGTTTTTAACAACTCATCTAACATGATATATAACGCAGCAGAGCCAGTATTACCTTTTGTCGTTAAATTGGTAAACCATTTTTCCTGGGGGATTTCAAAATCCATTTCACACAATGCATCACGGACTTTATGGTAAAAATACATTGATGACACGTGTGGCAAAAAATGATCTACCTGATCAACCGTAAGCCCCGTCTTTTGCTTTATTTCGGTCAACGCGCGTGTAACCGTATAATCAATAATACTTTCGTTTAGCAATTTAACGTCTTGTTTGATGGTAAATACTGATCTCTCTAACAGTTCATGACCTTCAAATCTAGCCCAACCCTTCAAATTACCGTCATCTTCCTTGACCGCGGCCGCATACATACAGGTTTCCATTTCATTGGCATAGGAAACTATTTCCAGCCAATTAATTTTTAAAGAAATTTCTTTTGATCGTGGCTCGGATTCCAGCAAAAAAGCACCGGCGCCATCTGATAACAACCAACGTAAAAAATCTTTCTCAAAAGCAATAACCGGATTTTTCTTTAACTCTTCCGCGTTGTAACGGGATTCTTCTTCGTAATTACTGGAACGCAGGAGAACAGAAAGTACTTCTGATCCGGTTGCAACCGCTTTTTTATGCTCACCACTTTTTACCGCCATATAAGCATACTTAAGCGCCGTTATACTGCTCAAACACACGCCCGACGTAGCTATAACTTCACACGGGGGGATGCCCAATTCACCATGAACCATAACCGCATGATTCGGCATAATTTGATCGGCAATGGTGGTGCCCGACACCAGACAATCTATTGTATTCATTTCCGATGCTGTGGGAAACAAATTCCTGACCGCTTCTGCCGTCAGTTGTGCATTCGTATAAACAGGTTCGCGCGTTTTTGCATCCAGAACATAATAGCGTTTATTGATTCCGTTGTTTTTTAATATTATATTTTTTGTACGCGAAGGTTTTCCGGCAACCATGCCGAGAATTGATTCTATTTGATCATTTTCTACAGGTTGATTTGGCATACAAACTGCGGTACGCGTTATATATACATCATTTAGCGGCACTTAAACTCCTCCATCCTTTCAACACCTGACCCAGAAGGCAGCTCATAGTATTGTTTAGTAGTCGCGTGTTTCTTTTTGAGCAGGGGTGACAGTAAAATTTTTAATACTAGATTAATCGGCACAACAGTCAAAATGATACAAAGTAAAAAAATGAAATATAACAACATGACGGGGCGCCTTTTTGGATCGCCTGACTTTCCAACTTTACGTATTAATCCCCCCCAAATCCGGAAACTGCGGTGGGCAATTTTTTCTGTCTGTATGAGGCTAAGTTTGGTATCAACAGCACTTAAGCCAGTTAACAATGGCTGCCCGGTGATTTCTAAATCCTTGGCGAGCGCATCACGCAGTGTCACGCCAAAGCGACGACCGGCCTTAATATCCGTTTTGCATATGCCTGCGGGTGGAAACCCCCAAAAGGCATTGCGTTTACCCGTCCATAACCATCTGGGCGTTGTAACGAAACTGGCCAGGGTCGAGCCTTGGTCGAGAAACACCACATTATCTATTAACCTGGCCTCGGCTGACGACAATAGTTCCTTCACCGTTTCTTGCGCACGGGTCCACATATTTCGACACCCTATTACGGTAATAACAGGACGATTCTTTAGCAAGCGGCGACCAGTCTCACTTTGTAAAAAAGCAGTAACCGGTAACGATGGCGCTAAATACCAAACCTGATAGGACAATATGACAAGATCAAAATCTTCATCGCCCTGCAAATCAAATGTTTCAAGTTCTGGCGGGTCTAGATAAACAGATTCTGGAAAGACATCAAAAAATTTAAAAAACGGCCAAGGATAAGGGTAATCAACCTTCGGCTTTAGCGTAAGATAATGAACACGTATATCGTCTGAATCCAATAAAGGGCCGCTGACCGATTTTACGACATCGCCCAGTTGTCCTGTCTGCGTATATACGACAACCAATACATTTTTTATTTTTTTATCTGTCATTGCAAATAAAACACCGCCAATTTTTTCTCTTATTTATACCCGTAGCGAATAGGGTTCAGTTTAATCAAATACGTCGATTCTCAACAATGTAATTTGATAACGCTCTCAAAGATGAGAAAACTTCAGCATTTTTTTTATCACCCTGAACAATTTTTACACCATATTTTTTTGACACAGCCATGGATAATTCAAGTGCATCAATCGAGTCCAACCCCAGACCTTCATTAAATAACGGGGCATGAGGTTCAATATCACCTGAATCTATGTCCAAATTCAACGATTCGATAATTAATTTAGCCACTTCATTCTCAAACTCAACAATCATCTACACCCATCCTCGACCAAAAAAACCAGTATAAAACCTGTACACAAAAACTGGAATACTATACTAATCTTAAAATTAAAACTTGGTCGGGGCGAGAGGATTCGAACCTCCGACCACCGGCACCCCATGCCGGTGCGCTACCAGACTGCGCTACGCCCCGAAAACTGAATTATAAATAAGAGAAATACTTTTAGGTATGTTATTTAACGAAAAGTAAAAAAATACCTGTAATAGCAGGAATGATTATTAAAAACGGGGCCAAAACTCAACTTAGCTATAACGCTTTAAAATCATCGTTTTAGAATAAGCAGCACGTCTTCAAGTTCGCTTGTGACCTGTTTAACGAGCTGGCTACTCTGATTTACATCTTCCTTGGCGCCGCTACTTGAGAGCTTTTGACGTGCGCCACCAATGGTAAAACCATGCTCATACAATAAGCTACGGATCTGGCGAATCATAATCACATCGTGGCGTTGATAATAGCGACGATTACCGCGACGTTTCACTGGCTTTAATTGAGGAAATTCTTGTTCCCAATACCGTAAAACGTGTGGTTTCACGCCACACAAATCACTGACTTCTCCGATTGTAAAATAACGCTTCCCCGGTATAATGGGTAACTCGCTATTGTTCGCGACTTCCAGCATACGCTTCTACCCTTGCTTTTAATTTCTGTCCTGGGCGGAAAGTGACGACACGGCGTGCGGTGATGGGTATTTCTTCACCTGTTTTAGGATTTCTTCCTGGACGCTGACGTTTATCACGTAAATCAAAATTGCCAAAACCAGACAATTTGACTTGTCTCCCCCCCTCTAGCGCCCCTCGAATTTCTTCGAAGAACATTTCTACGATTTCCTTTGCTTCCCGCTTATTCAGGCCTAGCTCTTCATAGAGTTTTTCAGCCAATTCAGCCTTTGTTAGTGCCATGTTTTGCTCCTCAATTAGACCCTCGGTGTTGCCCCGAGATTATTGTTAAGAGAAGACATAATCTGACCCATGATGTTATCCACATCAGTGTCATTAAGTGTGCGTTTTAGATCCTGGAACGTCAAGCCTAAAGCCAGACTTTTTCTCCCTGAATCAATACCTTTACCTCGATATACATCAAAGATTTGAACATTTCTTAAAGTATCAGACGCACAATCAAATATGCATTCTTGCAGCTCAGAAAAATTCACTACTTCATCTACCACGACAGCCAAATCACGTCGGACTGATGGAAATTTTGACATTTCGGCGAAAATAGGTACTTTTCGCCTCTCAATCGATGCAAAGTCTAACTCAAACGCATATGCCTTTCCCGTTATCCCCAGCGCCTGTTCAATTTTCGGGTGTATTGCCCCTGCCCATCCGATAATGTCTGTGCCTCGCGCTATTCGCGCACACTGACCTGGATGAAACGCTGGATGCTCTTCGTCCTTGATAAACTTGAACTTTCCTTCTGGATCACAAAGTGACAAAAGGGCCTCAACATCGGCTTTACAGTCATAAAAATCAATGACTTGGCTTTGTTCCCCCCACTGTTCAGGGTTAATATTACCACAAAGCACACCTGCCATCACCTTTTCCTGTGTATAATCAGCACTTTGGAGGGAAAACTTTAGGCCAATTTCAAATAATTTAATTCTATTTTGTTGTCTATTTTGATTGTGGATCAACGCCATCAGTAAACCAGGCAATAAGCTGGTGCGCATAACGGCCATATCAGATGAAATCGGGTTGGTTATGGGCACTGCTTTGGCTTTATTGAGCGACTTTTTGTTGTTTGAGTTGTTTGAGCAAAAATCCGCTGGGAAGTCGTGTGAGTCAGCATCCTCAAACAAAGCCTGAATCTTTGGATCAATAAAACTGTAGTTAATGGCCTCCTGGTAACCACGGTTAATCAACGCATCATTTAGCGCATTTGATGTGACCCGTGTTTCCGACCTGGGTTGCATCGTTAAATGCGCCTCAGGCAATATACTGGGCACCTGGTGGTATCCGTGAATACGGATGATCTCTTCAATTAAATCGATCTCTAAACTAATGTCCGCACGAAAGCTGGGCGGATAAACTTCCCAACCTGACGCCACATCGCTCAATAACATGCCCAACCGACTTAGCATCCCTCTGACATCATCCTCTGGAACGTCTATCCCAAGAATCCGCTTAATACGATCCCGTCTGAGTAAAATCGGCTGCCGTTTAGGCATGTTTGTTTTTGACTGAATATCCGTCACGGGTCCAGCTTCTCCGCCGACGATATCAAGCAACAGTGACGTCGCTCTTTGTATCGCCTGATTTTGCAACTCAGAATCAACACCGCGCTCGAATCGATGCGACGAATCCGTGTGCAGTCCGTAGGAACGTGCACGCCCTGCAATAAACACGGGGCTAAAGTAGGCACTCTCCAGAAATATGTTTTTACTGGATTCACCAACCGCTGAGTCAGCGCCTCCCATTATACCCGCGAGTGCCTGTGGATGAGCATGGTCAGCAATGACCAGCGTTTGCGCATTCAGTATCACTTGTTGTCCATCCAACAACGTGATTTCTTCTTTTTCATTTGCCTTACGCACAATAATACCTTGATTGAGCTTATCCAGATCAAAGGCATGCATTGGCTGGCCCAATTCAAGCAAGACATAATTGGTCACATCCACCACCGGAGATAAACTGCGAACACCACTGCGACGTAATTTTTCCTGCATCCACAAAGGTGTTATGGCTTGTGGGTTTATATCCTTAATGACACGGCCCACATAGCGCGGACAATCTTCGACAGCAATAATCTCAACCGGGAAAGTGACATCAATCGACGCGGGCACTTCTTTAATATCCGGTACATGGATGGCGCACTGGTTTAGCACACTCACTTCACGCGCAACGCCAGCAATGCTGAGACAATCTCCCCGATTCGGCGTCAAATCAAGTTCAATGCTGACATCGTCAAGTTGAAAATAAGACCTTATATCCTCACCCGGTAGCGCATCAACAGGCAGGATCATCAGGCCATCGCTATTATCACTTAATCCAATTTCCTTAGCCGAACACAACATACCTTCTGATTCAGCACCGCGAATAGTGGTCTTTTTAATTTGAAAGTCACCCGGCAATTGCGCGCCCAGCTTGGCCGTGGGCACCCTAATCCCCTTCTTTACATTGGGTGCACCACATACAATGGTAAGCGGTTTTGTAGCGCCAATATTAACTGAACAAATATTAAGTTTTTTTGCGTCAGGATGAGGTGTCAGACTTAAAACTTCGCCGACAACAATGCCCGTAAATTTTCCAGCGACAGGCTCACTCGAATCGACTTCAAGGCCCGCCATAGACAATTGCGCGACGAGCTCGCCAGTCGATACCGTTGGATTAACCCACTCTCTAAGCCAATTTTCGCTGAATTTCATAAACCAAAACCTGTTTGTTTAATAAATTTCGATTAATTAAACTGCCGCAAAAAGCGTAAATCGTTTTCGAAGAACAAGCGCAAATCATTCACACCGTAGCGCAACATCGCCATGCGCTCAACACCCATTCCAAAAGCAAAACCCGTGTATTTCTCATTATCTATATTCACGTGTTCAAATACTTTTGGATGCACCATTCCGCAGCCCAATATCTCCAACCACCCTGTATAGCTGCACACGCGACAACCTTTGCTGTTACACATAACACACTCGATATCCGCCTCAGCAGAGGGTTCGGTGAATGGAAAATAAGAGGGCCGAAACCGCACTTTTAAATCCTCTTCAAAAAAGTGCTTGAGAAATTCATCCAATACGCCTTTAAGGTTAGCGAAGGTAATATTTTCGTCCACCATGAAACCTTCGACCTGATGAAACATCGGTGTATGGGTAATGTCGGAATCACAACGATAAACCCGGCCTGGTGCGAGTACACGAAAAGGCGGTTTGGCATTCTCCATGACCCGTATCTGTACGTTTGATGTATGTGTGCGTAGCACCGTTTGCTCATTAATATAAAAAGTATCATGCATCGCGCGCGCGGGGTGGGACGCCGGCATATTAAGGGCTTCGAAATTGTGATAATCGTCTTCGATTTCAGGCCCTTCAGCGATTTCAAATCCGAGCTGGGTAAACAAAGACTCAATACGCTGCATTGTGTGTGTTACCGGGTGCAAGCCGCCTCTTTGCTGGCCACGACCTGGTAGCGTGATATCGATGGTTTCTGTCGCAAGCTTTTGCGCTAACTGAATATGTTCGAGCTCTAAGCGCCGGGTCTCAATGCTTTTTTGTAATAATTGCTTGGCCTTATTAATTTCCTGGCCTGCTTTTGGACGCTCAGCTGCTGATAGCTTACCAAGCTTTTTTAATTGCTCGGTAAACTTGCCTTTTTTGCCAAGATATTGCACCCGCAATTCATCCAACGCGGGCAAATCACCGGCAATATCTATTGCGCTTTTAGCTTCTTTTACGAGTGAATCGATTTCTTGCATACTCTGCTCTTGTAGACCTGATTCGCAACTTAATCTATATAAAAACTTAATCTATATAAAAAAAGGGAAAGGTGTTAGCCTTTCCCTTTTTCCTGTTCTCTTCTTAACAGTGGGTCTAAACAATTCTATTTAGCTAATACTTATTATTAATAAATAGTTAATAACAAACAATGTTAAAAAATAAAAGTGCTTACAGGCTGGCCTTGGCTTTTTCAGCTAACGCTGCAAAAGCAGGCTTATCAAAAACAGCCAGGTCTGCCAAAATTTTTCTATCAATATCAATTGCCGCTTTCATCAAACCATTTATCAAACGACTATAAGAAATACCACATTCTCTTGCAGCAGCATTGATACGCGCGATCCACAGTGCTCTGAACTGGCGTTTTCGTTGACGTCGATCGCGATAAGCATATTGACCCGCTTTAGTAACCGCCTGTGTTGCAACACGAAACACGTTTTTACGGCGTCCACGATACCCCTTCGCTGCGTCTATGACTTTCTTATGTCTGGCGTGTGCGGTGACACCGCGACTAACTCTTGGCATTTTCTAAACCTCTTTCCAGTGAACTCTATGTTTCAATTGTTTCAATAACGTCTGTTTCAGTAACGTCTTCAGTAAAAACTATCTCCAGTAAAATCTTAAAAAATAATCTAACAATAAGGCAACATACGCTTGACCATGGCTTGATCAGCAACAACCACGTTTAATGGAGATCGAAGTTGACGCTTACGTTTGGTGCTTTTCTTGGTCAAAATATGACTACGATGTGATTGACCACGTTTAATTTTGCCTGACGCGGTAATTTTAAAACGCTTCGCAGCACCACTGTTAGACTTCATCTTCGGCATTGTCTGTCTTCCTTTGCTAATAAATATTGCTAATAAATAGCTTAAATAATAATCGAGTAACTAATTAATTGTGTTGTCATTGCGTTAAACTTTTTCTTCTTCCACTTTTTTCTCTGCCTTTTTGGCAGAAGGTGGTGTCTTCCCTTTTTCTTTTTTCTTCGGCGCCATCACCATGACCATTTGCCGACCTTCTATCTTTGGAAATTGCTCGATAACTGCATAATCGACCAAATCCGCTTCAATTCTCTTTAATATCTTCGCACCCAGTTGTTGATGCGCCATTTCTCTGCCACGAAACCGTAAAGTGACTTTCGCTTTGTCTCCATCGGTGAGAAAACGGATTAAATTTCGTAATTTGACCTGATAATCCGCTTCTTCAGTACCCGGCCGGAACTTAATTTCTTTTACTTGTATTTGCTTCTGCTTTTTCTTTGCTTGATGTTTCTTCTTGCTTTCTTCAAACAGAAATTTTCCAAAATCCATTACCCGACACACCGGTGGATCACCATTAGGCGCTATTTCCACTAAATCCAACTCAGCATCCAATGCAACTTGTTGCGCTTCAGCAATACTAACAACCCCAACCTTCTCACCCTCTGCGTTAATAAGTCGAACTTCAGGTGCGGTAATGTCTTCGTTTAGACGCGTCTTGTCTTTTCTATCAGCGGCGATACTTTTTTCTCCCAATGTTTACTATTTACAAACCAAATGTACAATTCACAATGATCACAATAAATACACACAATAACAGGTACTAAATTAAAAACTAATTATAGGTACTAAATATATTATAGATACTAAATACAGGCACTAAACCAACATAACTTCACGCCCGTGACTGTCGATTTCAGTCAGCAGCCGGTTTGCGAAGTCATCTATCGGCATACTACCCAGATCTTTACCGCTGCGGGTTCTCACAGCGGCCTGTTGGGATTCAACTTCCCGATCCCCGATCACCAGAAGGTATGGCACCTTCTGTAAAGTGTGTTCGCGGATTTTAAAGCCGATCTTCTCATTTCTCAAGTCCGAATTGACCCTGAGCCCTTGTTTTTTCAGTATTTCTTCAATTTGGCTAACAAATTCACTCTGTTTGTCCGTGATATTCATGACAACCACCTGAATAGGGGCCAACCAGGCCGGAAAAGCACCCGCGTGCTCTTCGATCAAAATGCCGATAAATCGCTCCATTGACCCTAAAATAGCCCGGTGTAACATCACCGGCACCTGCTTGGACCCATCCTCAGCCACATATTGAGAGTCCAGACGCCCTGGCATAGAGAAGTCCACCTGAATCGTACCGCATTGCCAAACCCGCCCAATGCAATCCTTCAGGGAAAACTCAATTTTGGGTCCGTAAAACGCGCCTTCTCCCGGCTGCAAATCCCAGACGAGTTCTTTATCGTTTAAGGCGCGTTCCAACGCATGCTCGGACTTGTCCCAAACGTCGTCAGCACCCACCCTGTTTTCTGGTCGGGTTGATAGCTTGACAATAACCTCTTTAAAACCAAAATCAGCGTAAACTTGGTAAAGTAAATCGATAAATGCGGACACTTCTCCCTGAATTTGATCCTCAGTACAAAAAATATGGGCATCATCTTGCACAAAATTTCGCAAACGCATCAAACCATGTAACGTACCGGATGGCTCATTACGATGGCAGGAACCAAACTCAGCCATGCGCAGCGGCAAGTCCCGATAGCTCTTCAGGCCCTGATTAAAAATCTGCACATGGCAAGGGCAGTTCATTGGTTTTACCGCGTATTCACGATTTTCAGCGCTGATGGTAAACATGTCCTCGCGAAATTTATCCCAATGGCCAGATTTTTCCCACAATACTCGATCCACAACTAGCGGCGTGCGCACTTCTGCATAATTGTGCTCACTTAAAACAGACCGAATATATTGTTCAACTTGTTGATACAGTGCCCAACCATTAGCGTGCCAAAAAATCATGCCTGGCGCCTCTTCCTGATGATGGAACAGGTTAAGTTGCTTGGCTAATTTTCGGTGATCTCGCTTTTCCGCTTCTTCCAATCGATGCAAATAGGCGTTAAGGTCTTTTTTGTTCGCCCACGCGGTACCGTATATTCGTTGTAACATTTCATTTTTTGGATCACCACGCCAGTACGCGCCCGCCAACTTCATTAGTTTGAATGCCTTCAGCTTGCCCGTATTCGGTACATGCGGACCACGGCATAAATCAATAAACCCGCCTTGTTTATATAATGAAATTTGTTCACCTTTGGGAATATCTTCTATTATTTTTGCCTTGTACTCTTCACCCATATTACGAAAAAAATCAATCGCGTCTGTACGGTCCATCACAGTACGCTCAACCTTGTGGTCCTCTTTGACCAATTCCTTCATTTTCTTTTCGATGGCGAGCAGATCATCTGGGGAAAATCCCTTTTCATAGGCAAAATCGTAAAAAAAACCATCTTCGATGACAGGCCCGATAGTCACTTGTGCCTCTGGAAACAAAATTTTTACTGCTTGAGCCAATAAATGCGCCGTGGAGTGGCAAATAACATCCAGACTCTCGGGATTTTTATCGGTGAGAATACTCAATTGTGCATCATTTTCGATGACGAACGAAGTATCGACTTCTTTGCCATCAACCACCGCACTCAACGCCGCTTTAGCCAAACCAGGACCAATATCAGCCGCAACATTGTGGACAGAAACAGGATTATCGAATTGTCGTTGGGAACCGTCGGGCAGCGATATAGTGGGCATGTCTATTCCTGGTTAGCCAGTGGTGATCCTTACGAGAGACCACGTGCAGGCAGATTAATGAGTGCTGAACTTGTTTGAGTACTTGTTGTTAGTTGGTAGGCGCGATCGGATTCGAACCAACGACCCCTACCATGTCAAGGTAGTGCTCTAACCAACTGAGCTACGCGCCTATTTTAAATGCGGATTATAATGGGGATACTGCAATGTGCAAAGCCAAAGTGGCTGAATTCGGAAATAAATTATATTATTTGCAAATATGCCTACTTGCGCAATAATCATACAAATCCGGTCTGGCTTTCAAATTAAAGCACTTGATACTGTAAATCTCGCCAAACTGTAATGACCTTCAACGATATATCCCCCCTATTATAGGCCATATTTATTTAAACAATGTCCTAATGTCGCAACCAGTATACAATTTTCCCGTGTTCTGTTTTGTAAAGAGCATTCGTGCGCTTTCTTCGATAAATGAAACGGTTGCGTCAGAAAAAGCGCTGCCGAGACTAAAACGCTTCACACCAAGCTCATTTAAACGACTCGTATTAATATCTGTCAGATTTGGCAATGACATGACATTCAGTGGAGCATCAATCGCGTCTACCAGTTTCTTTATTTCGTCACTCTCACATATTCCAGGCACAAATATACCATCGGCACCACTGCTCACATAATCGATGGATCGCTCAATAGTTTCATTTAATGGATTTTTTTTCTGAAGATAGGTATCTGTTCTCGCATTAATGAAGAACTCTCGATAACCATTTTTATGCAATTTATTTTTTATCTCCACGATTAACTCACACTGTTTATTTTTATCACGTAAACCAGGTTCACACTTTAGTGAATCTTCAATATTAATACCGGAAACACCTAAATCAGCAATTTTTAGCACGTTGTCTGCCACAACAGTTATATTGTCAGCATAACCAGACTCAATATCGACGGTAATCGGTATCTCAACCGCTGAGACCATTTTTTCGACTAATGCTAAAAGGTCATCAAATTGGATCCTTTCCCCGTCTTTGTATCCCATCGCGTTGGCAACCCCCCAACTGGTTGTACCAATAGCCTTAAATCCTACTTGCTGCAAAATTAATGCGGATAATACATCCCATGCGTTAGGCAAAAAGAGCAATTCCTTTTGTTTATGCATTTTTTGAAAATCGGATAGTTTATTCATAAGTTTATTCATAAATAATAACCTCATCTTTAAAAAAATTTAATAACCAAATAACTTTATTTGAAAATAGCGTCGTTACCTTCGTGTTTTAACAACCAGGCTTTGCGATCTAGGCCGCCAGCATACCCCGCTAAGCTTCCATTGCTGCCAATAACGCGATGACATGGCACAATAATACTAATAAGATTCTTACCATTGGCGGTGCCTACAGCGCGAGCGGCTTTGTGGTTATTTGCCATGTCAGCGATATCGCGATATGAAACAATCTGACCAAAAGGTATTTGTGTCAGGCACGCCCAAATAGATTTTTGAAAAATAGTGCCATGTTGATCCAGAGGTAAATCAAATCTTTTCCGTTTATTATTAAAATATTCGATTAGTTGTTGTTTACAACGATGCGTTATTTCGCTGCTATTAATTGTGTTATTTTCTGACTCAGGAAAAATGACTTTGGTGACCCCTTGCGTAGAAGCCTGGATTTCTATAACGCCTATCGGGGTACTCATATAATCGACATATATCAAAGCTGACTCCAGAGCTGCAGGGTTAAATAGCTTCGCCAAGGAGAAGCCAGATCGGGATTGAAATTATGTGCCGATTTCACTACCGCTTTTTTAACACCCAGGTCGCCAGCAAGATAAATATCCGGGTCACTGAGTCCGCGTAATTTCGCATAATCTACCGTCCAAGGCCCTATCCCTTTTAGCATCAACCAGCGTTGCGGGTCGTTTGGGTTATCATGGCTAATGTAATGCTGCGCGAGATTACGCAATGTTTGCTTGCGTGATGCGGGTATTTTTAGAAAGCCAAGCTCACTTTTCGCTATAGATTGCGGCAACGGAAACAATTGATGTGTTCGCGTTGATTGGCCTAATGTCATCACCAACGCCGTAACCAAATTACGTGCTGCAACAACCGAAATTTGCTGCCCTAAAATAGCCTTTATACCCGCTTCAAACATGCTCCATATACCCGGTAGACGCAGTCCTGTTTTAAGTACAAGATGCTGCTGTAAATCCTGTTCAACCATTTGCATATCAACGTCAAGATCCAACAGACGCCGAATGTTATTAACGATCGGTTTTAAATGCGTCACATCGTCTAATTCGATTGCGACATTGAAACTATTTTTACGTGCAACATGTTGAGCCGTGAAATGACCAGTACTGCCCAGCCAGTCGAATGTTCGACCATAACTTTGTTCATCGCACCATTCCAAACCAGGAATCGCTCTGGCTGTAAGAAAACGATGCATATAAGACCAATCATACGGTGGACGATAATACAGTTGCAGTTGCAACGCCTTCGATGTTGTCTCCGCCGATTTTCGTATTTGTGATGGGGTTAAACTAAGCTGTGATTGAAAACAATCATTAAATCGGCGAACGCTGTTAAAACCACTGGCCAAAGCGACTTGGGTAATAGGGAGTTTTGTCTGGTGTAACAATTGCTTGGCAAATAAACATTGTTGATAAAGCGCGTAGGCTTTGGGCGAAATACCCAGGCGTTTTTTGAACAGCTGTCGCAGATACCGATCACTCACACCCAGTCGTTCAGCTAATCTTTGCAACGAACTGTTTTGCAGGGCACCTTCACCAATTAACCGAATTGCTCTTTCCAATGTGGTATTAACGCCTTTCCATACAGGCGAGCCAGGTGCACTATCAGGGCGACAACGTAAACAAGGTCTATAACCAGCGTTTGCCGCTTCTATGGCCGAAGGGAAATACAAGACATTTTCTTCCCGGGGGGTCGTTGCGGGACAGATAGGACGACAATAGATCCCAGTGGTTTTAACTGCAGTGAAGAATTTGCCGTCAAAACGTGAATCTCGGGACAGTCTGGCTTTTTGGCAAATTTCAGGACTCAGCATCAACGTTTCTACTTCGGTGAAGTTGCAACAACTATAACCCGCCAATATAAAAATACTAGCCAGAATCGGAACTAA
>CAZZJI010000036.1:27510-31551 GCA_964654485.1 uncultured Gammaproteobacteria bacterium
AGTTGCAACAACTATAACCCGCCAATATAAAAATACTAGCCAGAATCGGAACTAAACCCTTTGAACACCCTTACTTATTGTTACTCAAAGAGTATACGCAAAGGGTATACTCAAAGATCTAACTCAAAATTTCGCTGTTCCAGTAGTTTTATCTCATCCCGCACCCTAGCCGCTTCTTCAAACTCCAGATCACGCGCGTGCTTAAACATTTTTTGTTCGAGCTTCTTGATTTGTTTAGCGAGTTTAGCCGGGGTCATCGCAGCGTATTCGGCCATTTCCTCGGCGACTTTTGCGTATTCTCTTGCCGTCGTCGGCGCGCCAGCGTGCGCCCCTTCCATGATATCTTTAATTTTCTTTTTGATACCCACCGGCGTGATGTTATTTTCCTTATTAAATTCCACTTGTTTTGCACGTCGGCGTTCAGTTTCATTGATCGCACGTTGCATGGAATTTGTTATTTTATCTGCGTAGAGAATCGCCCTGCCTTCCAGGTTTCGCGCAGCGCGGCCGATGGTTTGGATCAAGGATCTTTCTGAACGCAAAAACCCTTCCTTATCTGCATCCAGAATCGCAACCAACGAAACCTCCGGAATATCCAGGCCTTCACGCAACAAATTGATGCCGACCAGTGCATCAAATTCCCCAAGGCGTAAATCACGGATAATCTCGATGCGCTCTACCGTATCAATGTCCGAATGCATGTAACGAACACGGACACCATGATCGCTCAGATAGTCAGTCAGATCTTCCGCCATACGCTTGGTTAATGTCGTCACTAATACGCGCTCGCCTTTTTTAGCACGTTGGTTGATTTCAGACATAGCATCATCCACTTGTGTCGCAACAGGCCTGATTTCTATTTCAGGATCAAGCAGTCCGGTGGGCCGCACGACTTGCTCTATCACCGCGCCAGAGTGCTCTGCCTCATACACCGAAGGTGTGGCCGATACATAGATAGTTTGTGGATTTATAGATTCAAATTCTTCAAACTTTAATGGCCGATTATCCAACGCAGACGGTAACCGAAACCCGTACATCACCAGATTTTCTTTGCGCGAACGATCACCTTTGTACATTGCGCCTATTTGTGGGATGGTGACATGGCTTTCATCAACCACTAACATGGCATCGGGTGGCAAATAATCCAGTAATGTCGGCGGTGGTTCGCCAGCTTGTCTGCCAGACAAATAGCGTGAATAATTTTCTATTCCCGAGCAATAACCCAACTCCATTATCATTTCAATATCGTATTTTGTGCGTTCCTCCAGACGTTGCGCTTCGACCAGTTTATTTGATTCATACAGCTGTTCCAGTCGCTCGCGTAATTCATCTTTAATAAATTCAATTGCATCCATTAATGTTTGTCGTGGTGTCACATAATGTGTTTTCGGATAAATCGTCGTTCTCGGTATTTTTTTGAATATTTGCCCGGTCAAGGGATCAAAACAACTCAACGTTTCGATTTCTTCGTCAAATAATTCAATGCGTATCGCTTCGCGCTCTGAATCAGCCGGGTGGATATCAATCACCTCCCCCCTTACCCGATAAGTACCGCGTCTTAATTCGGCATCGTTGCGCTTGTACTGTAACTCAGTCAGTCGCCGCAAAATTGTGCGTTGGTCGATGATTTCGCCGCGCGATAAATGCAGCACCATACCTAAATACGACTTTGGATCACCCAAGCCGTATATCGCGGATACGGTCGCAACAATAATGACGTCCTTGCGCTCTAAAAGGGCCTTGGTCGCAGACAACCGCATCTGCTCAATGTGCTCATTGATCGATGCGTCTTTTTCAATAAACGTGTCAGATGAGGGCACATAGGCTTCCGGCTGGTAGTAGTCATAATACGAGACAAAATACTCCACGGCATTTTCCGGAAAAAATTCCTTCATTTCGCCATAGAGCTGCGCTGCTAACGTTTTATTGTGCGCCATGATGAGCGCCGGGCGTTGCACAGCCTGGATGACATTGGCAATAGTGAAGGTTTTACCGGACCCAGTCACACCGAGCAAAGTTTGACCAGCCTCACCCGCTTGCAGTCCCTCGACCAAGCCCTGAATCGCATCGGGTTGGTCGCCGGCCGGACTAAATTCCGAAACCAGTCTAAATTTTTTTGACATAGGGCCTAGGAGCCTGTCGGACTTAGGATGAATCTGCTACGGAAAAGCCATTTTGGCCAGATTTCCCGATTAAATTCGTTAAATATACCCAATATTCGCCTCATTTAATCGAAAAATCTGGCTCAAAATGGTTTTCCCTCACGACGATCACCTAACACCTAAGTCCGACAGGCTCCTAGATAGTTAAGGAGATGTGCTTACAATGAAAAGGCAGTATATTACACTATCTGATCACTCAAATTCAGTTAAGGAACAAACTTGGACGTTAAACTCTCTGATCGTGTAAATAATATCAAGCCTTCACCGACCCTCGCTGTCACTAATCGAGCGAAAGAACTCAAAGAAGCCGGGAAAGACATTATTGGGCTGGGCGCAGGCGAACCGGATTTTGATACACCCGATCATATTAAAGAAGCCGCGATTAAAGCCATCAAAGAAGGTCTGACAAAGTACACTGCCGTAGACGGCATGCCCGCGCTGAAACTGGCGATTATTGAGAAATTTAGCCGGGAAAACAGTTTAGCATATGCCGCTAACCAGGTATTGGTTTCGTGTGGCGGCAAGCAAAGCTTCTATAATCTGGCTCAGGCACTCCTTAACCCAGGCGATGAAGTGCTCATTCCGGCCCCGTATTGGGTGTCTTATCCTGATATGGTGATACTCGCAGGCGGCATACCGACTATCATCGAAACCACGATGGAAGACAAGTTTAAGATCACGGCAGATCAATTAAGCGCTAAGTTAAAGTTAAATGCTAAAACCCGATTATTTGTGCTCAATAGCCCATCTAACCCAACCGGCAGCGTTTATTCCAAAAAAGAACTGGCTGCTTTAGCTGAAGTCTTGCTCGAATACCCAGACGTACTGATCGCCACCGATGATATGTACGAGCACATATTGTGGTCTGGCCAACCTTTCAGCAATATCGTCAATGCCTGCCCGGCACTTTACGCGCGCACGATTGTGCTCAATGGCGTCTCCAAAGCCTACTCCATGACCGGTTGGCGTATCGGCTATGCCGCTGGGCCAAGCAAACTCATTCAAGCGATGAAGAAAATTCAGTCTCAAAGCACGTCAAACCCGGCGTCAATCTCACAAGCCGCAGCAGTGGCCGCAATTTCGGGTGAACAATCGTTTGTGAGGGAAATGGTAACCGCGTTTAAAGATCGACATGATTATTTAGTGACCAATTTAAATTCCATCGACATGCTCAAGTGTTTGCCATCTGACGGCACTTTTTATGCGTTTCCCCGTTTTCAAGGGCTAATTGATCAAATTAACCACATAAACGACGATGTTGAACTGGCTGAATTATTGCTTAATGAAGCCGGGGTCGCATTGGTACCCGGATCCGCCTTCGGTGCACCGGGGTATATGCGGCTTTCTTACGCGACGAGTATGTCGAACTTAAAGAAAGCCGTTCAACGGATCGCCGAATTTGTCAAACACGCCGTTAAATAACCAATTGCTCACTGTCTGTTGACCAACTAAAACTTCATGAGTACCATAACGGCCTCAATTCCCCGATAGCTCAGTTGGTAGAGCAAGTGACTGTTAATCACTGGGTCCCTGGTTCGAGCCCGGGTCGGGGAGCCAACTCATTTATAAGTTTATAAGGCTATTTCTTACGATAAACCAATATAAAAAGCCCAGATTTGAAAAAATCTGGGCTTTTTGGTTCGTTTACTGGATATCGGTATTGCCTGTCCGGCAGCGCCACCGCAATGCAGTCTAACCAAACTCAGAAGATCCTTGTCCACAAATCCTATACGATTTAAGATATAACAGATATCCGAACTCATACATATTTTTTTATTCAAGGATATATATGAAAAACTTAACTTACAAAATTTTTGGCAAGATTTTTGGCAAGACTTTTGGCAAGACTTTTGGCAAGAAAATATTACTCGTTGTAACG
>CAZZJI010000036.1:31651-35966 GCA_964654485.1 uncultured Gammaproteobacteria bacterium
TTTTGGCAAGACTTTTGGCAAGACTTTTGGCAAGAAAATATTACTCGTTGTAACGTGTATTATGCTCGTTATCCCGACGGCCCAGGCCAAAAATTTCAGCGCAAATTTAGTTGGCGTTATCGGCAATAAATTTTTAGATAACGATTGGCAAGAATTCGATAGCCAATTTGCACTTGGCGCCTCATTTGATTTCAAATATCGCGATTGGCCCTTTAGTCTGGCGATTGCTACGATTGTTTCAGCCGATGTGGAATCGAATAACTCCTCTTTTGTTGAAGAAGAAGCTGGCTTCACCAGTGAAACACATTTGGGAATACGAAAAATATTAACCATCAGCGGTTCTCCGATCGAACCCTATATAGGGGGGGGACTCGCATTGGTCATGGCTGAGTTAGACCGACGAATTAATTCATCATTCTTTGTCTCAACCGATGACGATTTCACAGTAGGATTTTGGGTTGGTGGCGGATTATATTGGCATGTCACCAAGCGATTAAGTGTTGGTTTTGATATTCGTTATTCTGACGCGGAAGTCACTCTTTTTGGTACTGACATGGAAACCGGAGGATTGTACACCAACACAACCGTCGGCGTTCATTGGTAACACTCGTTGATAACACTCTTGCTGAATATTACCTTCTTTCCCGCCACTTCCTGTGGCATATTAACAGGCTACACAACTGTGGCCCGGTAACCCCCCCGCCCTAAGAGGAAGCCACTAAACAGGAACCTGCAATAATACAAACGGAGGACAGTTCCAATGGCTGACAAAAAAGAAAATTACACTTACTGCGGCGGTAAAAAAATTAAGTTGGACAAATTGCCCGATCAATTCGTCACCCGTTTACTCCCGGATGAACTTAATAAACTAGGTATCAATGACGCTCAACAAATGTCATCAGCCTCATCGCGAATTTCATGCTCCGCGGCTGCACTTGAAAAAATGATGTCAGGCACACGCTTGTTAGCTGCTACTCACCATGCGTATCAAATCAGTGATACCAAAGAAGAATTTTTAATTACCGACCGCATATTCGTCACTTTTACCAACACAATCAGTAACGATGAATTAGACGCATTTACCGCAAAGTATGCATTAATTGTAAAAGACCAATTTTCAGACCAAGAATTCCTCTTCCAACTTAGCGATCATACTGGCATGAACCCCATTAAGCTTGTCGTTATGCTCACAGAAAACGATAATGATGTCGCGCTCGCTGAACACGATTTGAATTATCGAGCTGCGACCAGTCAGTTTCTGCCAACAGATCCAGATTATTTATCGCAGTGGCATTTACATACCCGCAGCGACCACCCCGAGGTGGATCCCCGTTCATCCGCAAATTGTGAACAAGCATGGGAAATTTTAGGCAGCTACGGGCAACAAAATATCGTTATTGGCGTCACGGATGATGGATGTAAACTAAGCCATCCTGATTTTAATTCAGATGCCAAATTTGCTGGTTGGGGTTATTTTAGTGGCTCGCGTTTAATTAACAACCGCGATATCGACGCTAATCCGGACAATATGTACGAAACAGGTTCAAATCACGGCACGTCAAGCGCGGGGGTGATTGCAGGTGAAGCTGACGCCGTTCTTACCGTCGGTGCGGCACCGGACTGTCGATTATTTCCTGTCAAATGGGAATCAGATGGCCCTTCCCTATTCATTAGTACGTCTAAATTAAGAACAGCAATAGACTACATGAGCGATAAAGTTGATATTATTTCTAATTCCTGGGGTGTCACCCCGACGAGCTTTTGGCCTGCAATCGTGACCGACCGAATTGCACAATTAGCGAAAACGGGAGGCCGAAGAGGTAAAGGCATTCTCTTCTTGTGGGCAGCAGGAAATGAAAACTGTCTGATTAACTACACTGCGGATCAAGACGTCCCTTACACAAATGGTTGGGCACAAAATGCCGGTGGATCCTGGTCCTGGGTTGGTGTAAGGACCGCGACTCGCTTTACCAATAGCTTGGTTGGTATTCCAGGCGTGATGCACGTCGCGGCGCTGGCAAGTAATGCGATGCGCAGTCACTATTCCAATTACGGCCCCGGTGTCTTGATTTGCGCACCATCGAGTAATTCTCACGCCTATTCCAGGAAGAGGCTTCCTGGGCTTGCGGTGACGACGACTAGCGGTCTATCAAATGGTGTCACCTCCAGTTTCGGCGGCACATCCAGTGCAACACCATTAGTAGCAGGCATCGCAGCACTTGCCTTATCGGCAAATGCCAACTTGAGCGCATTGGATGTCGCATCGTTACTAAAACAGACTGCATCAAAAAATTTAGATTTTTCTGGCTATGAGCGTACTCCACCTGCATCCTACGACCAAAATACGGATTGGGATGTTTCCCCTATTGCACCTTTTAAGCAGCCTGCATTCAACGATATTGACAGTGCAGATGGCACCTGGAGCGGCTGGTTCGGATACGGCAAAGCAGATGCGCAAGCGGTTGTCGCCAAAGCCCTGCAACTTCTACCCGAGGATACTGAAGACGGTAACAATCACTATGAGTCCAAACCTGAAAAAACTATTCCCGACAACAGTGTTGAAGGGTTACGAGATGTTATCGAAGTCACAAATTCTGGTGTATTGAGCCAAATTAAAACCGCTGTTGATCTTGATCACAGCTGGATTGGCGATTTGCAAATACGTTTAATTTCACCAACAGGTAAAATTGTATTGTTGCATGATCGAACTGGTTCTAACAACGATAATATCAAACAAACTTATGATGGCAATAACCTGCCCGCACTACAAACATTACGGCAACAAAATATCCAGGGAGTATGGACACTGGAAGTCATAGATTCTGCGTCACAGGATATCGGTGTACTCAATGCCTGGTCACTTGATTTTGAAACTATTCGAGCGCCAATTGAAGTCATCGATGCCGAGGCAACTCGCATTCCTGATAATAATATTGACGGAATTAGCCGCTCATTGGACGTACCCAACGGGCGCACTATCAACACGGTAGACATAAGCGTCGACATCACTCACCCCTGGATAGCAGATCTGGTCATCACCCTAACGCCACCCAATGGTACACCAATACTGTTACACAATCGCAGTGGCAATAGTGCGGATAACATCAAGCGTACATGGCGTTCACAAGATATATTTGAATTACAAACCCTAATTGGGCAAGATTCCGGTGGTCAATGGCGCTTATCTGTAGCGGATCAAGCTTCTCGTGATGAGGGTAAACTGAATCGTTGGAGTATTGCCATTCACTAATAAATAAGAACTAATAACAGGTGCTAACGGTAACGGCAGAACCTCAACACAAATATCTTATTTAAGGTTTTGCCATTGTACAAATTTTTATTCAAATCTTCCAGCAAACCACGATGTTCAAACATGTATCATATTTTTTACCGTTGAAATGAATTTATACAAATTCCGAATAAATTATTGAAGCCTAAAAATGCGGCGCTTCAGGTGCAGCCTTATGCATTTCCACGCCTTCAAGGATTTCTTTTTTTGCATCCTCTAAACTTCCCCATCCACCGACACGCACCCATTTACCTTCGTCAAGATCCTTGTAGTGCTCAAAAAAATGGGCGATCTGATCTAACAACATAGGCGGTACATGACGAACACGGTCCCAGTCTTTATAGACAGTGCATAATTTTTTATTCGGCAACGCCAGCACCTTGGCGTCATCACCGGATTCATCTGTCATAAGCAGTACAGCTACTGGTCGGCATTGAATGACTGAGCCGGGAATAAGTGGATACGGCGTCACAACCAGCACATCAACAGGGTCTCCGTCTTTTGACAACGTATGAGGAATATACCCATAATTACAGGGGTAATGCATCGCGGTATTCATGAAGCGATCAACAAACATAGCCCCGCTGTCTTTATCCACTTCATATTTAACGGGATCGCTGTGCGCGGGAATTTCGATTATCACATTGATATCATTTGGCACATCATTACCGGAACTTACCCGATCAAGGCTCATTAAATTCTCTCCTGAATAAAACGGATAAATTTAACACAAAACCTAGACAATAGATGCACTAAATAATCTATTATTATCGATTTTCGTCGCTCGGCTATTAATTATTCAAAATCTGTATTACAAATTACAAAACGGGCAAGGATATGCTGACACGCAATCCGTTGTCCATTTCCTTATTTGAGTTTTTTAATATTATTTCCCCGCCATGCGCCCTGACAATTGTCCTGGCAACGGTCAAACCAAGCCCTGTCCCACCGGTTTCGCTGTTGCGCGACGCCTCAATTCGATAAAAAGGCGAGAACACCCTTTCTAACTGAGCATCTGGGATACCC
>CAZZJI010000037.1:0-1929 GCA_964654485.1 uncultured Gammaproteobacteria bacterium
AAATGCAGCAAAGCCAAAATACGTATTGAAAAACTGTTAAAGGAAATGAGCGCCGTTGAGCACTTTACTGTCAGAGAAGTCAATATCGTCGAGGAACTGGATTATGCTGTGTCACTGAGTATATTAACCACGCCTTCTATCGCGATAAACGGCGAACTAGTTTATGCATCGTTGCCGGCAAAAAGTGTTTTGCGCGAAATATTAGAGCGTTACCGGAATGGTTAATAAAGTGAAAATGCACAAAATCGGCGAACTAAAGGACTTATTAGGCCTGAGCGCAGATACATTGCGTTATTATGAAAAAATTCGATTATTGACGCACATTAACCGGACTAATTCAGGAATACGTATTTACAGTGATAAGGATATTTTCCGACTAAGGTTTATCCAGCGTGCACAAAAAATGAATTTTTCATTGGTCGAAATCAAGGATCTATTGAAGATGCGGGAAGACCCGCAGCACGCCCGCAAAGAGATACGTGAACTGACCCATCGTAAACTCTCTGAAATTGAATCTCATCTTGATGATCTGACCACATTACGCAACGAGCTTAGGTTACTTGTTAATCTGTGTGCCGGTAGCAAGAATGGGTGTCCGATTATCGAAGGCATTGAAAAAAAATAACTCTCCGCACAATTCAATTCACTTATTTATTATTCCGTCGACTTCAGACAACAAATCCAACTTTCGCAACCCGCCAAAGCCATTGGAAAAAAACTCACGCAGCAGCAAATCACTATTTTCGGGTTGATCGTTGAACATAAAATGACCGGCTTGTGGAATGACGGTCATTGCCACGCGGTTGAAATAGTTCAGGTGCTTTCGTTGATGCACAGCACCGGTCAATTGATTGCACCCCCCAACAACAAAGAGGGTTTCACCGGAAAATTGCTCAATACCTTCGACGAAATTCAACGTAGCCCCCCATTCTGGGTCGTCCATCATTCGGCCAATGGTCGCCTGGAAGTTGGGACTGCCCGCTCGCCATGATTTAAGTGGCGGTAACTTGCCAGCACACTGTTCTGTTGGTGCTTGCATAAGCTGCAACACACTACTCAAAAAATAGTCATCGCGGGCATACTGATCGCCGTCCGGCGCAACCCGCCATTTGGCGACCCAGGCACCAATAAAACCAAATACAATACGAAACCCTGGCCAACCTCCAGACATCAATACACCCACAGTCTCTTGCGTAAGAAAACCGGGTTCAGCCAGCACCAACTTGCCGACTTTGTGGGGATGCCTACCCGCGTATGCGGAAGCCAACATCGCCCCCCAGGAATGACCAATGAGAAATACCTTTTCACCACGACCAAAATGGTTTACAAAAGCGTCTAGATCGTCGATAAAAGTATTTAACTCTATGCCTTCTGCTGGCACCCTGGGTGACAAACCGGTACCACGTTGATCATAAAAGACGACACGATATTGGTCAGACAAGGAATTCAGCGAATAGAGATAGCGATAATCCGCGCCGGGGCCGCCATGCAAGACAATAACGACGGGATCGTCCGCATTACCGAATACCTCTGCGTGAAATAAGTAATTGTTAAGGACGACAGAAGGTAATGTGTTGTCCTGATCAACGGTTTTTTCGACTGATACACAGCCAGATACGATCACTAGGATCATCAGTGTTGCAAATGCTTTCATTAATTCGCCTCAAATCATGAATGAAAGCAGCAGTGTCGGCTTTATTGAAATTTAGTTCATTAACATTTGATAACAGCCATGAATGAAAAAGATAAAAAGACAGTTTTGACCATAGCAGAATCTATATCCGAAATTCCAACAACCGCATTTGACTCCCTATTCGATCAAATGGCTTTGTTAGTCATCGAACCTGGAGAACACTTAATACGCGCTGGGGATGAGAACGAGTGTGAGTACTTCTTGCTTGAGGGCATGTTACGAATCTACATGGTCGG
>CAZZJI010000037.1:2029-6733 GCA_964654485.1 uncultured Gammaproteobacteria bacterium
AGAACGAGTGTGAGTACTTCTTGCTTGAGGGCATGTTACGAATCTACATGGTCGGTCGAGATGGCAATGAAACCACGCTGGGTTTTTATATCGGTCCTTGCGTCCTTACACCCTCAATTGTGCGAACTAACAAAGCAATTTCCCGCGTGTTTTGTGTCGCCTTAGGCGCATCCAGAATCGCCGCCTTTCCGTATGCATCATTAGTTGCATTGATGAAAAGTAATGACAGTGTACAAAAATGGGGGGATCAAGTGTTGCGACAGGAACTGACCCGAAGAGCCGATAGGGAGTGGGGGCTTGCTGTTCTAAGTGGGCGCGAAAGACTGTTAGAGTTTCGTGATATGTATCCGGGTTTTGAGGATTTAATTCCCAACCATATGATTGCCTCCTACCTCGGCCTGACACCGGTAAGCCTAAGTCGTTTGCGTCGACAGATTAAGTAGTTGTGCGAAGATGTTTTTCAAGTTCATCAGCAGTACGAAGGCGTCGCCCACTTGGCGGAGGAGTTAGAATTTAGTTTCATATTACAGGCTTCATATCTCCTCTTCACGCAGACTCTTATTGCTACTTCCATAATAGTCTTTCCGAAACTGATCTAATGCAATCTCTACTTCCTGATCTTTAGCACCCATATGAAGCAATGCAGCGTGGGCGAGTTCTGCACTGACCTCAAGAGTCTCTGAAACAGTGAAGTATGCACCAAGTTCTCTTAGGTCACGACACTTCTTAAGGTTATGCCCACGCGCAAAAATAGGAATATCTGGGAAGGTAGTATGAAGAGAGGACACAACTCGCTCTGCTGCCTCGAGGTCATCAATTGAAACAATCACAAGAGGTGCATCAGCGACGCCGGCCGCTCTTAGCACTTCGGGCCGTTGAGCATCGCCGAAATACACAGCCTTGCCTTCTGCGCGTTCTCGATCCACAAGAGACGCATTTGTGTCGATGGCCACATAAGGCACCTTCATTAGGTCCATGATGTAACCAATCCAGTGGCCCATTCGTCCAAAACCAGCAAGGATGACAGGTTTGATATCTTGGTCTGTGCCGTTAATATCAACATCGGGTATCGTTGCAATACTTTTACGGGAAGCTGAAGATATCCGGTAAGCTAATTTCTCCAGCGCGGGCGTTGCCAGCATACTCAGCATAACAACAATCAGAAGGTGCTGGAATAACACCTCATCCAAAAGCCCCAACCCTTTTGCCAATGCGAATACCACCAATGCAAATTCACCACTTTGAGCCAAGAGTAAAGAGACTGACATCGATGCCCTTCCCTTTATGCCAAACAAACGTGACAAAGGCCAGAGAGTAACGACCTTGACAGCCGTTAATGCGACCACAACACCTAAAAGTACAAAAGGATTGTCTAAGAAGAGATCCAGATTCAAGGACATGCCCATTGATATAAAAAACAGCCCAAGCAGCAGCCCCCGAAAGGGCAGGATCTCGGCAATTATCTGGTGGCGATAAGATGAATCGGCTATTAACAGGCCGGCTACAAATGCCCCCATGGCCATCGATAAACCAACATTCTCCATGGCCAGTGCGGAACCCAATACCAACAGTAAAGCCGATGCAGTAAATATATCGGGGGAACCAAACCGGGCAAGCATCTTAAGCAGAGGCGGCAACGTATAGCGGGCCACAATAATAATCACTAAAATAATAACAAGCGCTTTAGCCAATTCAACAAAAAGATTTCCTGCTATGACTAGCTCCGGTGCAGCCACCAAGGAAACATAAGCCAGCAAGGGAACAACCGCCAGGTCTTGTAACAGTAATACTGCAACAGCGGGTTTTGCGTATCCTGAAGACAGCATTTTCCTTTCTGTTAGCAGTTGCAGCACAAACGCCGTTGAGGAAAGCGCTAACGCCGATCCGATTAAAAGCGAAATTTCCCAGGAAGTATTAAGAAATTTATGGGCAATTACCGTTACTACACCACCTGTTATTAGCACCTGAAGCGTTCCAAGTCCTAACACCAAGCCCTTCATTTTCCATAGGCGCGATGGATTAATTTCTATGCCGATGACAAACAACAACAGCACCACACCTAACTCAGAGAGATGTGCAATCGCTTCGTAATTCTCAATATATCCCAGCCCTGATGGCCCTAAGACTACCCCCGCGACCAAAAATCCGGGGATTGCACCAAGACCTAAGGATTGAAACAAAGGTACAGCAATGACTGCTGCAGCCAATAGAATGATAATATCAGTCAAATATTCATCCGGGTATCATCGTTCACTGACCCACCACAACCAGACAAATCCGCTGACGCCAGCCAAAAACGAGGCGATCAGAATCCCAGTCTTCGCCATCAACAGATATTCCGGTTGACCTATGAATCCCAACTCGGCGATGAATATCGCCATGGTAAAACCAATGGCAGCCAGCAGCGCCACCCCCGCGATCTGACTAAACCGGGTCAGTGGCGGGAGCTGGGCAATACCAAACTTGAGTGCAAGCCAACTCGTGCCTGCAATACCGATAAATTTCCCCAGCACCAACCCCAACATCACGCCCATAGTGACTGGGTGGGTCAGCGTATCGCCCAGGCCCGCAAGTTCGATGGGGATACCGGCGTTAAAGAAAGCAAATATAGGAATCACCAGAAATGCCACGGGCAGGTGCATTCCATGCTCCATTCGCTGCAATGGCGCTTCCACCTTGCGTACACCGTGTTCCAATGTTTGTACCACGGTATGTAAGGCATCATTGGTCATGATGCTTTTACCCGGCTGGTGACTGGCATCGAAACGGGCCATCAATTCCTTTACGTATTGGCTAAAGCGGACCGGATCATATTTTGGACACGCTGGAATAGTAAATGCCGTCAATACCCCGGCTAGCGTGGCATGAACACCGGACTTGAGCAAGGCAAACCACAGCAGCGCACCGAATAACAAATAGGGTAAAGGCTGGCGAATACCGGCCAGGTTGAACACGATCAACACACCCAATATCGCAGCAGCCGCTAGCAGTGCTTCCCATACGATCTGATCGGTATAAAAAAGCGCGATCACCAGCACCGCGCCAAGGTCATCCACAATCGCGAGCGCCACCAAAAAGGTAATCAGCGCTTTAGGTACGCGATTAGCCAACAGGACCAGTGCGCCGACGGCGAAAGCGATATCGGTGGCCATGGGAATTCCCCAGCCACGAGCAGCATCACCAGTGGGGTTGATAGCAAAATAAATTAGCGCCGGAAATACCATACCGCCTATCGCCGCAATGATGGGAAGTGCAGCCTGTCGTGGAACCGCCAACTCGCCCACCAGAATCTCTCGCTTGAGCTCCAGTCCCACCAAAAAGAAAAATAGCGCCATTAGGCCATCATTAACCCAATGTTGTAACGTTTTCTCTAACGTCCAGCCACCAATATTAATCCCGATAGGCGCATGCACCCAATGCTGATAGATCACTGCCATGCCGCTGTTGGCCAATACCAGCGCCAGAACGGCTGTCCCCATCAGCAACAGGCCACTGGTGGTCTGCCGATGGACAAACTCCTCGAAAGGGGTGAGTATTTTGTCGAAAGATTTTTCCCATGGGGCGTGAAAAACGCCTTTTCCCGTAGCACACCCTGATTTTTTGTCTTGTTCGTTCATACTTTCTTCCTGCTTAATTTTTATTCACGCGACTGTGGGACACCCTGAAATAGGCACTCCCGCGCCGTCTCTGTGATCGCGTACTTCATTCATTTGTTTGCCCAATAATAACCACCCACCGTACTGTTTTTCTACCATTAATACGAAATTTTTATTTGGGGAGACTACGAATGGGTTAGTAATTACTGGTTTGTAAATTAAGTAGCAACAGCACCGCCTATGTTGCGAGTGAGTTTTTGACTGGCGGTTAATTCAGTCGGTGCACTGTTCGGTGATGAGCTGTCATCCCGAAACCTGGATGACAGCTCATCGATAGAGACTTGTTTCTTATACGACATATTGTTTACACAATTAGCAATTCTTGCTTTTCGCTACCATCTTCTGACTCCAAAATAATCTTGTAGCCTTTTTCACGCGCAATAGCTAAAGCACTGGTTAAATTTAAGCTCTTACGAATCGCCTCAGCTTGGCTTGCGGCGTGAAGTTTTGTTTTGATAATCTCCAAAGCCGCAACTTGGTTCCCATCGAATTTGAAACTCACTTGTTTACTCGACATAGTGTATTCCCTCTTTAATATATATACACCAATTGTACACCATATTTGCATTAAATCTACATACTCTATACCAACGAAATTATTTATCCTATTGATTATAGGTGTTTTTTATTGTTTGCGAATAGAGTTAGAAACTTTAGATAGAGTCTAATCCACTTTGCACCAGATGAAATTCGAAAAGCTCTTCAAAATCCATGAGGTACGCGATTTACACCATCGTTCTCATAAATTTATTTTATACTCAGTTTTTATACCCTTAGTCTAGTTCACAGCGCAACTTAGATAAATTATTGAAGTCTAACAGCTTATGAAAACGTTCTTGCTAAAACAAATACTGATTATCTTCTTCATTATCCTCTTATCAGCTTGCGCATCAACAATACCAAAAGAAATACGCGAAGCACCTCTAGAAAATACATCGGTCGCTGAAGTGCGCACTAATATAGACGGGTTTATCGGAGCGCATGTTCGCTGGGGGGGCACCATTGCGTCAGTAACCATCCACACATCCGAAACCTGGCTTGAAGTGGT
>CAZZJI010000037.1:6833-14848 GCA_964654485.1 uncultured Gammaproteobacteria bacterium
ATTATAGTCTATAGTTATACTGAACTCTGATTCATCTTTGCTAATTTTATCAATATTTTTCAATTGACTATCCAATACAGCAATACCCGCATCTGAGGCATCGAGATTTATATTTTGTCTGTCAATTATTCGTTGTCTCAATATAGATTCAGGTGCCTGGAACGATAGGATACAAAAAGGCACACCTACTTTTTTTGCCAGCGCTCTGAAATTTTCCCTGTCACTGCGTTTTAAAAATGTCGCATCGACGACGACACGTCGACTTGCCAATAGCAACGATTCAGCTAATTCCATCAGACGATCATAGGTTTTGACACCCGCATCCTGGCAGTATATGCCCTTACCCACTGCGCCATTTCCTCTTGTTGTAATAGGTATATCGTAGAGTCTCTTGCGCTCAATATCAGATCGGATGCGTATCGCACCCAACTCATCAATTAAACGTTGTGTACCCGTTGTCTTGCCTGAACCAGACAGGCCATGTGTAATAAAGAGTATCGGTCTATTTTGTCGCGTGTAATTCCTGGCTAACTGTAAATAACCGTGAAAATCAGCGCGAATATCGCCCTTTTCATGCTCATTCAGCCCGGGTTGTGATAGCCGCAATGCATCCACTTTTGCCCTCACCATGGCGCGATATACCTGATAAAATCGTAAAATATTTAAACCTTGGTAATCGCCAGTTAATTCAAGATATACGTTCAGTAGCCGCCAGGAAAAATGTTGCTGATTGCGGTCATCTAAATCCATACACAGAAATCCGATGTCACTCATGACGTCGATCCAACGAAATGCCTCATTAAATTCCAGGCAGTCGAACATCGTGATTTGTTTATCGATTAAGGCAATATTTCGCAAATGCATATCGCCGTGGCATTCTCGGATAAATCCATCTTCTTTACGTTTTTTGAAGTCAACCAGGAGTTTCAAATAAGACTCCTCGCTCCAAATCTGTATTTCGTCTAGAATATCAAGGTCATTTTTAACAATAGACTGCTGTTGTCTGATTTGTGCAAAATTTTCAATAACAGGCAGCTTCACTGCTTCAGGACGACCAAAGGCGGAACCCTTGTGAGCTACATTGCAATCAGCATGAAATTCAGCGATTTTCTTTGCGATAAGATCGATATGCTCATTTGTTAACTCACCGCTGGCTAAAACTCGGTCAAGCTGTGCCGATTGAGGAAATTGTATCATTTTGACCGCATATTCAATCGCCTGCCCGACACCGTTAAGCGCCGGTTTATCAGGACTGCCCGTAATTTTAATGACATCTAAATAGAGATCCGGCGCTAAACGTTTATTTAGCCTTAGCTCTTCTTTGCAATAAAAACAGCGCTTTTCCAATGTGGAAAAATCCAAGAAACCGAAATTAACCGGTTTTTTAATTTTGTATGCATAAGGACCGGTTAACAAAACCCACGAAATATGCGTTTCAACCAGTGAAAAAGACTCAACAGGATGCGGGAAAATCGTTGCATCCTGAAGTGCGTTGATCAAATTTGACTTGTTTGAGTTCATAACGTGCCTAAAATCGATAACAACAAGTAAATAATATCGCAGATATTGTCATGTTGCTATGCGTAATATCCCTGGCGCTTGTTACAGCTTTCCAGCTAATATTAACGCGGTATATTCTACTTTTACATTATACACACTCGGTTTTGCAAAATAATAACAGTAAGAATTTATAGGAAGCGCCTTGCCTTGTTTTTAAAGACACTCATTATAATCACAACGACGCTCATAACGGGTCAATTAATTGCAAGTGAGATCCGTGTAGTGGTTGCAACTAACTTCGCTGATGCTATAAAAATTATTTCAAAGCGTTTCGAAACGCATACAGGGCATAAAGTAACATTAATTTTTGGCTCCACCGGTAAACATTACGCACAGATAAAAAACGGTGCACCGTTCGATGCGTTTTTAGCCGCAGATATACTTCGACCAGCGCGATTGGAAAAAGAAGGTGTGGCGCTGCCTGGAAGTCGTTTCACTTACGCCATTGGTAAACTTGTTCTGTGGAGTCCGCGGCAGGGGTATGTGGATCCAAAAGGCAATGTTCTGGCACACGGCAAATTTCGTCATTTGGCCATCGCAAATCCCAAGCTTGCACCCTACGGTAAAGCGGCCCAGGAAATATTGCAGTCACGCGGGCTATGGGATGGAATCAGTGGGCGCCTGGTGCGTGGGGAGAATATCGGTCAAACCTTTCAGTTCGTCAAAAGTGGTAATGCAGAATTGGGTTTTGTAGCTTACTCTCAAGTAAAACGGATAAATCAACCAACCGAAGGTTCATATTGGGTAGTACCACAGGCGCTTTATACTTCCATCGAACAACAGGCGGTATTACTTAAGGAGAGTAAAGCCGCCCGTGCTTTTCTATTGTTTTTGCGCAGTGAAGAAGCGTTGAAAATTATTCATGATTATGGATATGATATACCCATAGCGGATAGGATTTAGGTGCCCAGAGTATGACCATTTTTGTTCCCGGCAAGGCGCGACGACGCAATATGGCAGCCCCATATCAGGAGGAGCAACGCCGCCGGGGGCAAAAAGGGGCGTGCTATGGACACCTAAATTTTATTCGCTACGGGTATATACCTTAATGTTTACTGATGCCGACCTCACTGCGCTTGCAATTACCCTGAAACTGGCGTTAATCACAACGTTAATCCTGCTGTTGCTGGGTACACCGCTCGCCTGGTGGTTGGCGCGCACCCGTTGGCGCTTCAAATTCCTACTGGAGGCGGTGGTGGCGCTGCCGCTGGTATTACCACCGACCGTGCTGGGCTTCTATCTTCTGGTGGCCCTCGGTCCTCATGGTCCTGTGGGTGAATTCATGGAATGGACCGGTGGCAGACCGTTGGCGTTCACCTTTAGCGGCCTGGTTATCGGTTCGGTCATCTATTCGATGCCTTTTGTGGTCCAGCCTTTGCAAAATGCCTTTACCGCCATTGGTCGCCGACCTCTAGAAGTGGCCGCCACGCTGCGCGCATCACCGTTGGATCGATTTTTTACAGTTGCTATACCATTGGCCCGTCCCGGCTTTATAACCGCTACGGTGCTTGGTTTTGCACACACGATAGGCGAGTTTGGCGTCGTACTGATGATAGGCGGTAACATACCTGGTGAGACCCAGGTTGTGTCCATCGCGATCTATGATCATGTTGAAGGGCTGGAATATGTTCAAGCTCATTGGCTTTCTGGTGGACTGCTGTTGTTTTCATTTCTATTATTAATAGCGGTCTATGCTTTAAATCGTCGTTTCAGGGTGGGACAGTTTTGACTATCGAAGCTCGATTTCGGATCGATAGGGGAGAATTTACGCTTGACACCGAACTAAGTATCCCTACTCAGGGTATCACGGCGCTGTTCGGTCCGTCGGGTTCTGGAAAAACCACATTGCTACGCGCAATCGCGGGACTTGAATATCATCGTGATGGTTTTCTAAAAGTAGGAGACACCGTCTGGCAAGAAGCCGACCGGTTTGTGCCACCGCACCGACGCGCATTGGGCTACGTATTTCAGGAGGCCAGTTTATTTGCACATCTGAGCGTGCAACGTAATCTTGAATATGGCATCAAGCGTGTGCCAAAAACAGAGCATACGATTTCTTTGACGCAGGCCATTGAACTGCTGGGAATCGGGCATCTACTTGAACGCAAACCCGACACATTATCCGGTGGTGAACGGCAACGCGTTGCAATCGCGCGCGCACTGGCTGTCAGCCCGCGGTTATTACTGCTGGATGAACCGTTGGCGGCCCTGGATTTGAATCGTAAGCAGGAAATTATGCCTTATATTGAGTCTCTGCATAGCGAACTGGGTATTCCAGTGATCTATGTCAGCCATTCCGCTGATGAGATTTCGCGTCTTGCGAATTATATTGTGTTGCTCGAAGCTGGCCGGGTTGTTGCAACAGGTGCAATCCAAGAAATATTCACGCGGATAGATCTTCCGCTGTCACACGACAACGATGCATCGGCAATCTTCGACGCCATTGTGGCAGGCCATGACGAGCACTATGATCTGACTCATCTGGATTTCGCTGCAGGGCAGATTACCGTAGCGCACAAGGCAGTGCGCATTGGTGACCGTGTGAGACTGCGGCTCGCCGCCCGCGATGTCAGTTTGACTCTGGAGCATCAATCGGGCACCAGTATTTTGAATATTTTTCCGGTCACCGTTGATGAGATCACCGATGAAGGCGGTGCCCAGGTTACCGTACGTTTAATAGCAGGTGGCGTACCCATGCTATCGCGAATCACACGAAAGTCGGCTGTCGAACTTGGTTTGAAACCGGGCAAATTGGTGTATGCACAAGTTAAAAGTGTTGCCTTGTTGACCTAACTTACTCCTAACTTACTTAAGCCGCTCACTTAGCCCCCCCTCCCCTTGAACTTATACTCATCACGATTAGGTTTTCGCTTTTATCACGCACTGCTGCACGTCATCTTCGAACGTTCTTCAATCAAAAATACTCGAAATAGAGCGACTATTCCTACGTATTTTTTCAATCAGAACGTCCAAATCTAACGCACATCAGCACGCACTAAAACCGAAAACCTAATCGTGATGAGTATATATAGATTTATACATGCAATATATCGAAATCATCATCACCGGAAATAAAATAATAAAACCGAGTCCCATTGGGATTATCGCGATGAAACAGAATAGCAAAGCTATAACACCGTAAACTGACATTGGCCACATATTTTTCATACACGCACTAAAACTGGATTTTACAGCAACAAGAGGCTCTAAGTTATTCAACATAACCAGAGGCACAGCGAAAATCAGCGCTGTTAACAATAAAAACTGAAGTACCACGATGATTAATACCCAGAAAATGGCACTAATCCCTAGCCCGGTTATCACATTATCAGATACTTCTGTGCCATTCATCATGGTTGTCATTATCGCCCCACCAATAAAGACAAAAGTAATAACACCAATCACAAGTGATCCTACCAGTGAAATAACACCTAATACCAGTAGTGAGTTTAGTTTCGATTTTTCCTGAAACCCGTGAAAAAGAAATTTAAGATCGAGTTCTTTATTTGCGTCAACTTCGCTAGCGGCATACATTATACCTGCACCGAGTACAGGCGAGATGAGCATAAGTACCAGACCGCCTAATACAGGTATAAACCCAAGTAAAACGGCAATTGCAAAATAGCTAATGAACATCACGATCCATATACCTGGATTAACTACAAATAATCTCCAGGCGGATTGGATCCAGGTCCATCCGAAAGCAGCATTTAATGATTTTGGTTCCATATCTTCACCGCTGAGGGTTATTATTTAAGGTTTGGTTAAACCTACACTAATAATTTCGGCTAAGAAATTACTATTATTTTTTATTTTTTGTTTTTAAAAAATTAGCCAATAATTCTTCCAACTCTTTTTCATTCAATAAATCGATATTCAATTGCTGCGCCTTATCAATTTTCGACCCAGGATCTGCGCCTACTACAACATAATTGGTTTTTTTAGACACGCTTGCGGTCACTTTTCCACCCAATTTCTGAATTTTGGCTTTGGCTTCATCTCGAGTCATGTTTTTCATTGTGCCAGTTAGCACAAAGACAGTGCCTTTAAGAGGTTGTTCTCCTTTGTTGGATCCTTCTGTATCAGGCCAACGTAAACCCACTTTAATGAGTTTTTTTATCACATCACGGTTATGTTTCTGCTTAAAAAACAAAATAATACTCTCTGCGACAACAGGCCCTATATCCGGTACTTCAACTAATGCGTCAATATCCGTTTTCATTAAATCCCCAATATTCCCAAAATGATCAGCCAAATTTTGTGCTGTGGTTTCTCCGACGTTTAGAATTCCCAGGGCGAACAGAAAACGAGCCAGCGTGGTTGATTTACTTTTCTCCAGAGAATCGATCAAATTATCAGCCGATTTTTCAGCCATACGATCCAGTTCTGCATATTGTTGTTTAGAGAGCAAATATAAATCTGCGGGGTCATGAATGAGGCCTTCATCAACCAGTTGTTCAACCAATTTATCCCCTAAACCTTCTATATCCAATGCGCGACGTGAGGCAAAATGCTTTATTGCTTCTTTTCGTTGCGCATTACAAAACAAACCGCCTGTGCAACGCAATGCTGATTCCCCTTCCTGCCGTTCCACATCTGAACCACAAACCGGACATTTGTTTGGCATCTTAAATCGGCGCAAGCCTTTTGGACGTCTTGATAAAACGCAACTGACCACTTCTGGTATAACATCCCCTGCCCGCCTGACAATAACGGTGTCACCTACACGCACATCTTTGCGTTCAATTTCATCCTGATTATGCAAAGTAGCATTAGTGACTGTAACACCGCCGACGAAAACGGGTTCTAATCTTGCGACAGGCGTCAATGCACCCGTGCGACCTACCTGGACATCTATGGCCAGTAATTTGGTAATTTCCTCCTGGGCAGGAAATTTATAAGCGATCGCCCAACGCGGCGCACGCGATACAAACCCCATTTCATTTTGTTGATCGAGCCGATTCACTTTATAGACAACACCATCAATCTCGTAGGGCAATGCATCTCGCTCTTTTAATACTGCATTGTAATATTCAATACAAGGATGAAAGCCTTTAATCACATCGATTTCCGGCGCGATACGAAATCCCCACTGATTTAATTTTTCGAGAATATCACTGTGACGATCTGGCAACGTACTCCCTTTTGCTGCGCCTATTCCATAACAAATCATCTCCAGTGGGCGTTGTGCGGTTATTTTTGAATCGAGTTGACGTAAACTTCCCGCGGCAGCGTTACGTGGATTGGCATAAAGTTTTTCGTTATTTTCACGTTGCCGGGTATTTAGGTCTTCGAAACCTTTTTTTGTCATAATAACTTCGCCACGCACTTCCAGAACGCTCGGATAGTCTTTACCTATCAAATGTAATGGTATAGTTGAAATAGTTCGCACGTTTTGAGTAATGTCTTCACCTGTATTTCCATCACCACGTGTAGCGCCGCATACCAATACGCCATCTTGGTACAGCAAATTTACTGCAAGGCCATCAAGTTTGGGTTCTGCGATATATTCCACTTCTTCAATTTCCAGTTTATCTGTAATGCGCTTATTAAAATCCTCGATATCAGTTTTGTTAAAGGCATTCGCTAATGACAACATGGGGACATGGTGATCCACTTTTAAAAACTCTGTCACGGGTTCTGACCCAACACGTTGAGTCGGCGAATCTGGCGTTTGTAACTCCGGGGAAGAAGATTCTAAATCTTGTAGCGCCTTGAATAAACGATCATATTCTGCATCGGGAATTTCAGGATCATCAAGTATGTAATACCGATAATTATGGTAGTTAAGCTGTTCGCGTAATGATGCTGCCTGTTTCATTAGTTCTTTTGCTAACATCTTATTAGAACTCAATATTAGAAATAAAGATTGAACTCACGCTTGCTGGTACTTAAAGCAATACTCTTTAATTCGTTCTTTCAGATGA
Organism: uncultured Gammaproteobacteria bacterium; assembly: GCA_964654485.1. GTDB lineage: Bacteria > Pseudomonadota > Gammaproteobacteria > SG8-11 > SG8-11 > JAADIM01. The sequence continues at coordinate 14,321 of CAZZJI010000037.1, forward strand.
CTTATGGTTTGATAAGTCAACGCCGATCGAGATTCATCACATAATTCGCCATCCAATTCCTTTTTCAAGGTTTGTGCAGTATTTAGCATTTTTTCAAAGGTTTTAACACCGTCTGCAGGACCTGGCAATTGCATAAACAATGACAAACCAGGTGTAGTCAGTGTCGACATCTGATTTTTATCAAAAGTACCGGGGTTCACAATATTGGTAAGACTAAACATGTGTTGCTCAGATTGATGTTTGCCAGAATTAAAACTGGAAACGGTGCTGGAACCGGTATAATGAAATATATTCATATCCCCGTATTTCAGACCGGAATTTTCTACTGAACGTAAAATTTTTTCTCCCTTAAACTCAAGCCCAGGCCGAGCTAACAAGTTAATCACTATCACAAGGCCGCTACCGATAGGTTTAGCACCAAATTTAGGCGATTTAGTTTGTGCTACTTGTTGTTGGCGTTCTTGTTCATGAACTGCCTTGATGTGAGATTTTGTTTCATCAAGCTTGGATTTATACACTTTCGGTTTT
>CAZZJI010000037.1:14948-28038 GCA_964654485.1 uncultured Gammaproteobacteria bacterium
AATGACTACTCCACAAATAAACGCCACCTATTACAAGTGCTCCGAGTATCAGTAAACTTAGACGCAATGCGTCCATAGAACTCCCCATTACCTGTTAGTAACACGAGTTAATACCGCTCTCGTGCGACACGCTTTACATGGCCGCCAGTTCAACCGCTTCATCAACATCGACGGCAACCATGCGTGAGACACCTGCTTCTTGCATAGTTACTCCATTTAAATGCTTGGCAATTTCCATTGTTATTTTGTTATGAGTAATAAATACAAATTGTACTGATTCAGACATTTCTTTTACAACATTGCAAAATCGAACGACATTCGCATCATCCAGTGGCGCATCTACCTCATCCAACAGGCAAAACGGCGCCGGGTTTAATTCAAATATAGCAAAAACCAGCGCAATTGCAGTGAGGGCTTTTTCACCACCTGAAAGCAAATGTATGGTACTGTTACGTTTACCGGGTGGCCTGGCCATTACAGTGACCCCGGTATCCAACAAATCTTCGCCAGTCAAATCAAGGTACGCCTGCCCACCACCGAATAATTTCGGAAAGCGGCTCTTAAAACTGTCGTTGATTTTTCCATAGGTTTCCTTGAAACGTTCCCGTGTTTCCTTATCTATTTTTTGTATTGCATTTTCCAGTGTATCCAACGCTTCGGTCAAATCGGCGTGTTGCGCATCGAGGTACGCTTTACGCTCAGATTGTTCCTGAAATTCTTCGATTGCGGCCAAATTAATTGCACCCAGTCGTTGTATTCTAGCGCTGATTTTTGCTGTATTTTCTTCCCAGTCTTTGACATTTGCCTCTTCTGGCATGTCACTTTTCAAGGTATCAAGAGAATAATCCGTTTCAGCGAGTTGTTCTTGTAAGGTTTGTGAACGAACCCGTATTTCCTGGAAAGCCAAGCGAGAATCGTCCAATCCGGCACGTACTTCCTGAACCTTGCCTTCAATTATATTTCGTTTCTCTGTTAGCTCGCGAAGCGTGTGATCGATAGCTTCCACAAGTCGACGAGCATCGCTTAACTCAGCTTCAACACCAATTCGCCGTTCAAGTAATACCTCCAACTCGTCATTCATCGTTTGTAATGGCGCTTCGCTTTCACTAATTGCCTGCTGCAGAGTTTCACGGCGTTCGACAAGCTGGTCAAATTGTTTCTGTATGCGTTCCAGGCTTTGCTGTGTGGATTCCAGCCCGGTACGGGTAGATTGAATTTTCAGCGCAATTTCATGCGCTGCTTCACGATCCGTTTTCGCTTGATCACGTGTTGTATTGAGTGTCAGTTGAAATTGATCCCGTTCCGCAACCAATTCTTCACGTTCTTGTGACAACAAGTCCATCTTTTCGATCGTGTCTTGCAGATTGCCGCGTAAATCACTCAGCGAGGACTCATCTTGAGTCACTTTTTGTTTTAGCTCTAACACTTCGACTTTAATAGCTGCAATGCGACTTACCATTTGGTCAAGACGCACTTTTTTGGCACTGATAGCGGAATTAACCTCAGCGCGCTCAAAATTAATATCATCCAGTTCGGACTGTAATTTTTCTCGCGTTTCCTCCTGATTTTTTAACGTACTGTTTTTATCTATCAGGCGTTGATTTAATTCATCTTCCTGCTTTGTTAACGAGGTTGTCTTATCATACAACGCTTTTAGTTCCTGCTCGCGCTGCAATACACCGTCATTTTCATCTTCTTCTTTTGCCACCCGTAACCAGGCACGGCTTAGCCATATGCCTTCAGGCGTCACAACGGACTCAGTGGCGGCCAACTGCTCTCGAAGCACGAGTGCTTCAGTTAGATTCTCTGCAACAAATACGCCGGATAAAATACCCTCCAGTTTTAGTTCAGAAGAAACTTTGCTAGTTAATGTTACTGCATTTGTCAGCGAAGTCTGCGCTACATTAGTCGATGTATTTGCATTGACATCAAAAAAGGTAAGTGAACCCTTTGCCAAGCTATCCAGGCTCTCAGCAATTGAATTAAATCCATCAATACAAACCGCTTCCAGGTTGAAGCCCAGTACACATTCAACTGCTTTTTCCCAACCACTTTTAACCTCGATACGTTGTGCTAGGCGTTTTGCATTTTGCAAATCGTGGCGTTCTAACCACTGCGTGGCTTCACTTTCATTTTTACCCAGTGCGGCTTGCTGCAGTGTCTCCAGGGACGATTGTCTGCCTTGCGTACTTTGCAACTCGTTTCTACACTGCCCCAATTGAGCCGTAGTTTCACTAATCGCTTCGCGCTGCTCGCTGATTTCAGTTAGACTTTTGTTTAGAATTTCTTTGTAACTCTCAGATTTTGCGTCAATTTCTGAAAATTGATTTTGGGCTGATTCGATTTCTTGGTGTAAAACCTCTGGTGAAAGCGGTTGTTGCTCCTGTTCCATGCGGACACAACGTTCCTTCAGTTGCACAATATTTTCTTCCAAATGCTGTATGCGGGTTCTTGTGACCTCCGCAGTTTGCGAAGACGCGGCGGATTGCTTATTAAATCCTTCCCAGCCTTCGCGCCAAAGACTCATCGTTTGTTCAGCTTCTGAATAAGCTTCACCTGATACATGTTCTGCTTCGCTGGCTTTTTCTAATTGCGGTTCAATATCAATGAGTATTGATTTGAAATCCTCAATTTGACGTTGATCCATATCCAAATGTGATTTAGTTTCTATGAGTTCTTTTTCAGTTTCTGCGAGATCTTCCTGTTGTTGATGCCGCCGGTCTTTGCTGTGCTGAATGTTTTGTTCAACGCGCGAAATATCGGCGCCAACGCTGTAGAAACGTTCTTGAACGGCATTGAAGCTATCTGTTGCGTGAACTTGTTCCTCACGTTGTTTTTCGATGTCCGCTTCTGCGCTACGTTGTTCAGCCAGTTGTTTTTCGAATAAGGTATCCTGTTCTTTTATCTGACCTTGCTGTTTTTTCGTTTTTTCGTCTAACGCCATCCATTTGAGCGCAAGTAACTGCGCTTTTAATAAACGTTCATCCTGCTTTAAAACTTTGTATTTTTCCGCCGTATTAGCCTGTCGCTGTAGGTGGTTAATCTGCTTGCTTATTTCTTCAAGCACGTCATTGAGTCGATCGAGATTTTCGCGCGTATGTCTAATACGGTTTTCTGTTTCACGGCGGCGTTCCTTGTATTTTGAGATACCCGCTGCTTCTTCAATATAAACACGTAGCTCTTCAGGTTTAGCGTCAATTAACCGGGAAATCATACCTTGCTCAATAATGGCATAACTGCGTGGACCCAGTCCGGTACCCAGAAAAATATCCAGGATATCCTTACGACGGCAACGACCACCATTGAGGTGGTATGTCGATGTGCCATCGCGCGATACAATCCGTTTTACCGCAATTTGGTTATATTGTGCGTATTGCCCCCCTAAGCTCCCATCTGTATTATCAAACAACAACTCGATGGAAGCTTGGCCGACCGGCTTGCGCGCGGACGAACCATTAAAGATAACGTCGGCCATGGAATCACCACGCAAATGTTTAGCTGAGCTTTCACCCATAACCCAACGAATGGCATCAATAATATTGGATTTACCGCAGCCATTCGGGCCGACAATGCCGACGAGATTACTGGCCAAATGTATTGAGGTCGGGTCTACAAATGATTTAAACCCGGCCAATTTAATTTTACTTAATCGCATTCAATACCACTCAAAAGGTTAGTGTATTACCATTTTTACTAAGAATATTACCTGGATTCTTGCATAGATTATTGCATAGATAACGCTCAATTTTAATTGTATTGTTTTTATACTTATATTCAACAAACTTCACGTAATTTCTGGGTTTTGAAGTAACATATTTAACGACGACAAACTACCACAGAGAGCACTATATGCCTACCCAAGCCAGTACAGTACTTGAAACATTCGATAATCCGATGCCGCAGCGTGATTATACCATTCGCATAAAAATACCTGAATTTACCTGTTTGTGTCCAAAAACGGGGCAACCTGATTTTGCCGTTATAAATATAGAATATGTCGCAGATTTGCTCTGTATAGAGTTGAAATCATTAAAATTATATATGTGGTCTTTTCGTGAGCAAGGGGCGTTTCATGAGGCAGTGACGAACCAAATGCTGGATTTAATGGTCTCGGTGTGCCAACCAAGATTCATGCGCATAACCGCGGATTTTAATGTGCGCGGTGGACTGTATACGACTGTCGTTGCAGAACATATAAAGTCAGATTGGGTGTCACCGGTACGAATTGAGCTACCTTAAATAAATAACAACAGTAACAACTTGAGGAGTCAGATTGTTTGCAAACAAATCGCAACCCAGGCGCATTATTTATTGGTGTTGATTTAGGCACATCTGGCTGTCGCGCTATCGCAATCGATTTAAATGCGGAGGTGGTGGCTGAATCAAGCTGTGATATTGCCCTGCCTCTTCGAGTTGAACTATGTGTTGAGCAAGATCCAGCGACATGGTGGGATGCAACAAAAAACACATTGTCGTCATTGCTTGCAAAAATTGATCGATCCCAGGTCAGTGCGATCGCGGTCGACGGCACATCCGGCACGGTACTTTTGGTCGATAAAGATGGCCATCCCGTCACAAGCGCACTTATGTATAACGATGCACGCGCACAAACTGAGGCTAGGCACATCCGCGATACTGCGCCAAAATCCTGCGCGGCTCATGGCGCAACGTCCGGTTTGGCTAAATGCCTTTGGCTGCAACATAATTTTGATACAACGCAGGTAAAATACATTGCTAACCAAGCTGACTGGATAAACGCAAAATTAACAAACAGAACAGGCATAAGCGATAAAAACAACTGTTTAAAGCTTGGATATGATGCTATTAACAACGCTTGGCCTGAATGGCTAGAAAAACTGGGTATTAATATGGATTGGTTACCGGAGGTCGTTTCGCCGGGTGATCTAATTAGTCCGATGAGTACCGATTCGGCGAAATTGTTTGATTTACCGAAACAGGTCAATGTCGTCGCGGGCACAACGGACAGTACGGCTGCGTTTCTGGCAACGGGTGTAACAAGGCTGGGGCAAGCGGTTACCTCCTTAGGATCAACCCTGGTGTTAAAATCCTTGTCGGATACACCGGTTTTTGCACCCGAGTATGGTATTTATAGTCAACCCTTAGGCGACAACTGGCTGGTGGGTGGCGGTTCGAATTCGGGCGGCGCCGTATTATTACATTATTTTTCCGATGCACAATTGCAATCCATGACGCGTTACCTTCAACCTGAATCACTTTTGAATCTTGATTATTACCCACTGCTGTCCAATGGTGAGCGTTTTCCAGTTAATGATAGTCATGTTCAACCCAAATTATCTCCGCGCCCGAAAAGCGATATTGAGTTTTTTCAGGCATTATTAGAAGGTATCGCGCACATTGAATTATCAGGATATAAACGTTTGTCCGAACTAGGTGTACCCTACCCGCAAACAATACGCACTGTTGGCGGTGGCGCTAAAAACAGGGCATGGCAACAAATACGTAAAAAGCTACTTGATGTAGAAATGATTACGCCACAACACAACGAAGCGGCTTACGGGTCAGCGTTATTAGCAATGACATACACAACGACAAACACATAATGACAAATAAAATCAATAATGTCACTGGCGTCATATTGTCTGGCGGGCGGGCGACACGTATGAACAGCCCTGAGCGCGTGAACAGCCCTGATAATAACAACATAGATAAAGGACTGGTCCTGTTGAACGGCAAATCGCTCATAAGTTACATTGTTGAAGCACTTGCCCCACAAGTCAGTGATATCATCATCAATGCTAACCGTAATATTGAACACTATAAACAATTTAATTATCGTGTAGTACCTGATCAAAATAATGACTATATGGGTCCCCTTTCCGGTATGCTCGCGGCTCTCAACGCCTGCAATACCGAGTATATTGCCACTGTGCCCTGTGATACACCGCATTTATCACGCACGTTGATTGAGAGAATGTTTGCTCATATAAGTGATAGTACTTTGAAACCCTGTGTCGCACACGATGGTAATCGATTACAGCCTCTCTTCTCTCTAATGCATAAAGATCTTGTTAATAAATTACAACGCTTTTTAGAACAAGGGGAACGGAAAGCGGAAATTTGGTTTAATAATCAAAATTCAGTCGTTGTTGATTTTTCTGATCAGTTGGAATCATTTATTAACATCAATACAATCAAAGACCTTACTGTATTCGAAAAAAACTTAATGCAAAATAATTAGTCATAATAATGAAACTAAATGCAAATACTCCGGTGCTCGGCATAGTCGGTTTTAGCGGCACGGGTAAAACGACACTTTTAACAAAACTTCTACCAAAACTAGCAGAAAAAGGTATTCGTATTGGCATGATCAAACATGCGCATCATGAGTTCGACATTGATAAACCCGGTAAAGACAGTTATGAGCTGCGAAAAGCAGGTGCAACACAAATGCTGGTCGCCTCTGCACAAAGATGGGCCTTAATGGTGGAGAATAATACTAAACAAAAAGAACCTGCGTTAAATTATTTAATCGCACAACTTAATGTAGAACAGCTGGATATTATTTTAGTCGAAGGGTTTAAGCATGAGCACTTTCCTAAAATCGAACTGCATCGTCGCGATCTTAAGCAGGAATATCTTTTCCCAAAAGATAAATCAATAATTGCAATTGCGAGTGATGTAAAACCAGATACTAAATCACATCCACAATGGATGAATATCAATAAAGTAGATGAGATACTGTTGTTTATTTTTGATTTAATAAAAAAGAATAAAAAAGTAAAGTAACTCTCTTACTTTATCTCTTATTTAACCTCTTATTTAAAGAGCCTCTTGAAAAAGGATTTTTTTGTTTGTTTCTTAGGTCTATCCAACAAACCACTCGGCATTGGCAATAGTTCCGGTGGTGTATCCATTATGGTGGCTAATGGTCTATCATAAACCAACAGCTTTACCTCTTCTTTGCTTAGCCAGCGCTCAGCGGCAATACAACCTGCAGACAAGATGGGTGGCCGGTGATGAGTATTATGCGCATCGGTAGCCAGGACATGAACTACACCTTCGTCCAACATGCGCTCCGCCCAATACTTGGCTTTTTTACCAAATTTTCCGCATACCGCACCTGCCGTAATTTGTAACCAGGCTCCCTTTTGAGCCGCATTTATAAATGATTCGTAATGCGTATCAATCCAATCAAGTCGTTCAGGATGAGTTATAACGGGTATAATACCCGCCGCTAATAAATCGAATATAAATCTTTCGAATCCCGGTGGGGCGATCTTATGCGGTGGTTCGAATAATAAGTATCGACTGCCATTTATCGTTGGTATTCTATCTGATTTTATACCCTCAATCAGATCAGGTACCATGTGCACATCCGCGGCAAAGCAAAGCTCTAACTGTATTGCAGCGTCAGATAACTGCTGTGAAAATGTCTCAACCGCTTTTTGAATGATCTGTTTATTGTTATCAAAAACACCGGGATAGATATGTGGTGTACATACTGTTTTTGTTATGCCATCTTCGGCCGCCATTTGCGCCATGCACAAGGCGGTTTCCAGATTGACTGCACCATCATCGATTGAGGGCAACATATGGCAATGTATATCAATCATAATAATAAGCGTCTTATTTGTCTTTTTCTGCAAACGGGTTGCATATATCTTCTGGCTTATCGGCTGTTTTAGCCGCTTGATTTTCTTCTTCCCTCTCTAAACTAGGAGCTGAACTAGAAGTTAAACCGGAGGTTAAGCTGGAGTCAAAAGACCCGTCTAGGTTGTTCGTCATTTGATCTTCCGTTCTATAATCGGCCACCGTTGTCTTTTGTTTAACACGTTGTCTAACACCGCTATCATTATTACCCGTGTTGGAATATTCATTATCTATTTGTGGATAAAAAAACACAGCTGCTAAAAATGCAAAATATATCGCATTTGCGGGGATATGCAAATTAAAGTCAGTTAGCCCGTGCAACATCATTAATAATATACCAATGCCTGCACCCACCTTCATAAACTGTAAAGTAGACCAATAGCCTTTTATCCAAACCTTTGGCCATTGCCGGAAATAAAACCAGAAACAGACTAAAATTATCAGGCCTGCTACCAGCCCCCCTTCCATCAGCCACTCCAGGTAATCATTGTGAGCGTGGTTGATAAATGCCGTTTCTTCAATTGATTGAAATCGTGGATAAATAAACGGATATGTGCCTGGACCACTACCTACAGGAAAAAAAGTACCAATGCCTTTTATTGTATTACTGAAAATGATGAAACGAAGATCCTCCAGATGATCAACAGAAAATCGTTGCAGCAACGGTGCTAATCCTATTTCAATGGCAATAGCAACTACCACAGCAAAAAACGAACCAATAACACCAAATACGTTGGTCCCCCCTAGACGACGAGCGTATGCAATAGCAGATAGGAAAACACCGAGCATCGCCAATGCGACCCCGGATTTTGATTGGGTAAAAACCAATCCCAATAATATCAATATACAAACAAAAGCATAAATGACAGTTTTATTCATATGCCAACCGGACAATGATGCGAGACGCGTACGCCAGGACCGATGATAATGCAACTCTGTTCGTGTACGGCCGACTGATAATGCCAATAACCCCAATCCTATTGGCAAAACCATCTCTAACAACCCTGCAAGGTGATTTCTATTTGCATAGGTGCCTTCCGCGCCGTTACCTGCAAATGGATTATTAAATCGAAAACTGCTTGTCACTCCGTCACCATATTGAATTAATCCGAGCACAGCTTGGAAGACTGCGATACCAATCAGAACATATACCAAGGCTTGAATTTGCGACACAGATAAACGCAGTGTACCTATGAATATCGCAATGGGTGGTAATAGTGCTAACCATGCCAATTGCGTTTTTAACGGATATATAGAGATGGCCCTAAAATTTGTGTTCTCATCGAGCAGTTTTAAGGTATCTGCATAAAGGGTATGCCCTGGCAATGACATCCACACATCCCAGGGAACCGGTATTAGGTAAAGTAACGGAAAAAGGAATAATGTCCACAATAAAATTTTCATTCCCTTCGACAAAAAATTTTTAGTTGTCGGCGTTAGAAAACAAAGTAATAACAACCCAATCGCGCCAATTTCCAATACCATCAATGGTAACGGGCGATTGCCCGCGCGGAACAAGACTGCAAAAATGAGTAAAAAGAGAATTAAATAGTATTGGTACTTCTGTGACTGATTCTCAGAATAATCGGCGACCTGATCAGCAGTCGGATTAACGCGAGTACGCTCATCGCTTTCATCGAGAGTTTGGACTGACATGACTTGTTTGCCGTCTTAGATAAAGTTGGATGAAGGGCTTACACTTTTGGCCAACCCTTGTGTTTGACGAATAGTGTTTACGAATATAGTGTCTAACGATTAGTATTCAACCTAGGTCTACTCTGTATTTCAACAGCTTAGCCATTAATCGAACTAATAAAAGATTCTTCCTTAGAAGTTATTCGGCACTAACTGCACCGCCTCCGCCTCCGCCACTAGAACCAATAACAGCTAATCCGAGACCAACCGCTACGCCTGTCACAACAATCTGTGTGGTTGAGAGATTATTAAAAAACGAACCGCCTTCTGCTTCGGTAACCACTTCAACACTTTGTTCCACGACCTCAGATTCCGCAACCTCAGTGGCTTCAACTTCAACTGGTACGGTCTCCGGTGTATCTGCTTGCGTATCAGGTGCTTGCGTGTCAGGTGTAGGTGTGGTTGTGTCTAGTGGAGAGTTTTCCAGAGCTTCTTCTGAGACTGTCGGACTCACATCGGTCACTGCTTCAGCACCAATAGCACGCGCATAATAGGGCCCTATTTTTTTTATGGACTTATTTGCTGATTTGTTACCTCCCTGGCATGCACTTGGGTATTCGCTTGAATATTCACTTGAGTTAAGTGGTATTGTAAATATAGAATTATCGCGTAATTTAATAACACAGCCATCGTCTTGCACAACCACTGCTTGCGCACCATCCATTGTCATTACCCGATCACCGGATTTTAACTCCACACCCAGACGGGCGATCGAATATCCCTTCCCATGATTAATCAGCACCGTCCCAAAAATTTGCTTAAGGGATGCCCCTATAATAGAAGAAGACCTAGACTGATTAGTCGAACCTGATAGAGACGCGGCATTGTTTATGGAATAGCTAATCGAGTTAATGAAATCGGATGCATTAACAGAAAAACTAAGTCCAAAAATTAAAATTGTTCTAACTACAAACTGCATAATATCTTTTAACATCATTTATTATTTATCTGCCAAATTACTGAAACTGAAAGCTAACTACAACAGATTAAATTCAGTGTAGATTTAATCTGTTGTAGTATAACACCGCTTTTGATAAATGCGTGGTTTTAGACGGAATATGTACCCTGGTTACACAACCAAATCAGGAATAATAAGGAATACGTCCATGTTGCGACTAAAACTGAACAAATATCGCTCAGTTAGGAATCTACGGCTCCTCGTTTATAATTTTGGGTTGTTGTTTCATCATATGCATGAAAAAAACCATCTATAGCAAGCGCTTTATTACGTTTTTTAAAGTAAATTCTCATTGTGCCTGAGAATTTGCTAATTTTTTTGTTAATCCGATTGCGGATATCGAGCATAAAATCAATGTCTCCCCAAATGATTCCGTTTTTATCCTCTTTCCAAATTGCATTTTTAAATTTGATATTTCGATTATCCGTATTGATAAAAAGATCACTGTATTCTTTTCTCAATATTTCTCGACTGTTGCCATCTTCAGTTTTTACATTTGCTTCAAATAAGTTGATAAATGTATCTATATCACCTGCTTTAAATGAAGATTTAAACTTAGCGAGTAACTTGTTTATATCTTTAACTGAGTAGCCACTGGAAAACACCCCTTTGTTAAAGTCAGCCACATTAAAAAAATATCGATCATCATCAGAAGATGGTGTTATATCACTAAGCACCGCATTTGAACCAAAAAATAGCAATGCAAAAATAAATAATCTATTTCTGCCTAAGCTTGTTCTGATAAACCTGATTATAGAAATACCAACATCCATTTTACCCACTCCCATTCGTAATAAAGCACAAACTAAATATTGTTATTCTGCGAATTTAACTCAATTAGGCTCTGATTTAAACTCTAGAGTACGGAGATAGATAAGATAATCTGAGAGTTAAACAAAAATGCCTTAGTGCTATATTAAATAGTGTAATACTAATATACTAAATACGTTCAATGACTATTGAGTCGAACCAAATTTCTCCCGACATATTGTCATTTCCCCGCCCCTTCACTTCTGATTCCAATCGAAGGTCTTGAGCTTCGCAGTTAGAATCCAGTATCTCAAATTCAAAATTAAACCGCCGCCATTGCCCAACCCCTAGAAACCGCTCGCTTTTTCCAAGGCTTTCTCCGAAATGCTCTCGCGAGTTTGTGAGACACCTTACTTGCCATCTTAACCCACCTGTAGAGATTAAACTATCTGGCCGCACGGTGCCTGTTAGTCGATATCGAGCTGGAGCAAGAAAAAGAGTTTGATAAAAATGTTTGTAAGGCCTATTTTCTCCTTGAAAAACAAAATGTAACGCTCTTTGACCCTGGTTACCAAAAGTGTGTTCTGCCTCTACAAGAACCCCACTAATCTTGTTAAAATTCCATCCAAACCCACTCTGGGTCAAAGGTGCTTCAAAACCCCCATTATAGGGCTGCCCCATATATTTTAACCCTTGAGGTCCAAGTCCGTTTAACCAGGCCAAAAAAGCTTCTGACCAAAGCCCTTCTTTTTGCAAACGAGTAATATACGCTTTTCGCTCTATCTGACTAATCTCCGTTGGCGACTGACGACGTAAATTATAGAGTTGATCCAATGTTGCAATTCGACTTGTATTTTCAGCCGCATACACAAAAAATTCCTGCCACCAAACAGGTGGGGACAACACAACATTATTTAAGGATTTTTTAAGTGTACCGTCTTCGATCCAGCTTAGAAGAAGAGGAAATATGCGGGATTTTAATTTCGGCGTAGTTTGAAGCACAACGTTCCAGCTTTTTATTGCGTTATCCAGTTTGTTACGCCTTAACCAGAAAGACGAAGCTTCAATGTGTGTGTAGGCATCATTGGGCAGACTTTCTGTTGCTTGATTCACAATGTCGTCTGCCAACGAAATTTTATTTTGATCTAATAAAATTTTACCGAGCGATAATAATACGCGCCCATCAGACGGATTGCCGTTTAACGAACGTTGTAATAATTCACCAATTTCATCTTTTTTATCGCTTGGATTTAATTGCGAAGCACGAAATAAAACACCGGGTTGATCTGGCGCCCAAGCCAGTGATTTAGCTACCGCGTCGTCGTCATTAAGTATTTGTTGTTCATACCATTGAGCAACACCTAATGTAACTATCCTCCAAATGACAACAATAGATAAAAAAACCAGAACACCCTTGAGCAGTGTGCTATTACTTAATACATTGCTACTTTGAGTTCCCACTCCTGCGTCCTTCTCGTATGAAGAGTCGTATGAAGAGTCTTTTGAAGAATCTTGCAAAAAGTCATCCTATAAAATAGGGATTAAAAATTGTGAAATAACCCCGTTATAACTAAACCTTCCGCTTCCGTTTTTAGCACCGTGATGGTGACTTCGCCGGTAAACGTTTTAAATTGATCACCGCCCTTCGGCCATATTTTGACTTCAAAGAAACCATTGCCTTCGGCTACATCGTTATTATATTTCCAATCCAAGTCACCAAGAATGAAGCGTCTTGCAGCTGATTTACTAAATAAATCTTTATAATCCGCTTCTATGCTCAATCGAGTTGAATTATCTTCCGTTTTTGCATTTTCACTGAACAAACGCATAAATTGAAATAAATTACCATCTTCATACGAACGAATAAATCGAAATATAAGTAACGCCAATTCTCGCTGAGATATTCTAGGCCTAGCGATTAAAGACGCGGCAGGATCAGCAAATGCAACTGTACTCTTGGGAACAGAGGTTGCAGGCGTTACGGGTGCAAACGGTGTAGCAGAACGATCAGGTGATTTATTGTCAAACGACGTCGAGTCACGTGATGGCAAAACC
>CAZZJI010000037.1:28138-32003 GCA_964654485.1 uncultured Gammaproteobacteria bacterium
TTTTCACTAACAAAGTTTTTACTAACTGAGTTTTCAGAAACCGGGTTTCTGAAACTCCTGTTATCAGCTGTAACTGTTTTTTTCTTTTCAGTAGCCGGTGTTACAGCTACCCGTTTATTAGCTTCTTTTTCTTCTTTAAGAATAAGTTCTGAAATAGTAGGCGATTCGAATTTGCTTACCGGTTTGTTAATTTGCGGTTTTATTTTCGTAGTAGTAGCCGACGTTACTTTGAATTCCTCCTCTTTGTCCGCTTTCTGCGTGACTCTTTTAAGGGGAGTTTCTTGGGAAACCACCGGCTTTGGTTTTTTAATTTCCTGCTTAATCTCCGGTATTGCTAGTTTTTTGGTTATAGTGTTCACTTCTTTGTTGGCTATATTTTTATCTACCGGTGTATTGTCTGGCAAAGACGACGTTCCGTCTTTATTGATTTTTTGCACATCATTCATGGATATCGCGTTTTCAACGTCAACCCGACTTATTTTACTTGCTGGCTCAGGAAGCGATGGATCTGTATCGCTTATCTCATCTTTAATTGCAGTATTTGTTTCACCAGCCGGTTTTATCTGTGTTAAATATAGTAGCGCTACCAAAACTACAGCAACTAAACCAAAAGCCCCGATCGTAATAATATTTTTTAAGCCCTTCTTATGCTCTAGATAATCGGTTGCACCATTTATTGTGCGTGGATAAGTTATTTTCTTTGGGCCATAATTATTGCCTGGACCTGTGTCAAAACGCGGGTTGAGCACTATCTGCGGTGCTGGCTTCATTCGGGATTCATTTAATTGTTGCTTAGTTTTTACCAAATGATAATGCACCCTTATCCGGGTAAGAACCTCAATAAAATCCGTCGATTTAGCTAAAAAATCGTCTGCACCAGCATTTAATGCTTTTTGTTTTATATCAATATTTTCTGTGCCAGTGACTACAATTACAGGCAGCGTTTTTATCCGTTCATCATTACTTTGACGAATTCGTTTGATTAAGTCATATCCATTTAACTCTGGCATATCCAAATCGGTTAATATCAAAAGAATATCATTCATTTGCTGCAATTTTTTCCAGGCTTTTTCACCATTTTTAGCCGTGATACATTCAAATTCCTTATTTAAAGTCAACGACAGACCCGCTCGTACTGTCGCGGAATCGTCTACGATAAGTATTTTAGGAAGTGAACCCGCAACATTTATATAAGGCGTTTTTGTGGCGTTATGCTCAGCGCGACCAGGTTCGATTCTGTCTGGCTTATTGTCACTGTCTTCTACGAAAACGGACTCGTCCGGACGACTAACGTCTGCTTTTTCAGGTGTGGAAACATAAGTATCAATTAATTGCACATTCGTCGTGGTAATTCGGGGAATATTTTCGCCACTATTAGAATCTTCTTTCTTGAGTTGTTGTAATCGCCCTTGAGTTTTTAATGACTGGTTATATTTAGCTCGTTTTTTTTCGTCTCGCAACACACTGTACGCACGATTTAGCCGGGAAAAATCGGTTTCATTAGACTGAATTGAGTTGTTTTCTTTATCCTGATAAAAAAGCCTGACGAGTAACTCGTAGTGTTCTCGGATATCATCGATACTTGAGTCGTGATTTAAGCCCAATACTCGGTAATGATCACCGCCAGGTGCAAACAGCACTTGTTCAGAAAAGTAAGACGTCGCATCCACCAGTTCTGATGGTGCCTCACTGGCTGCTGCACGTGATAGAATTTTTGATCGCGCTTCGACTTCACCTGCGGTTAATTCAAGCAGATCAGTGATACCTTCAGGAAGCGGCTTCAAACAATCGAGCAAGTCGGGGAAATCTGATGGCTTTCGATAAAAATCGAGAACCAACTCAAAGATGTCTTGTTTTACAGATGTTGCAGCATTCATAGTAATAAGCACGTCCTAAACAACAATTTTAATTATCTTATATCGGCCAGAGTATAGACACCCACAACCTGGTTTTGGTTTCTGTTCTCGGACAATCTCCTAGTGCTCTAATCAGATTTAGCGCAAATAAGGCAAGAAGTCTCCCACGACTCAATTTTGCACAAAATAGCATAAACAACGCCTTATTCTACCATCTATTACAACGACTTATTAGCTATCTTTTTAGTAAATTCTGCCTATTATCACAGATAGGACAGGATATGCCAGTGCAAGTGAAATGAAGCAAATATATCAAGACGGTACTTGCTTTTGAATGGACTGCGTGTTCTCAGGTAGTTGATTATTATAATCAGGCGCATCTTCCCGCTGATAATAATAATAACTATTGTAATAATCTTCACCACTACGCGGTGAGTATTTTGACAATATCCCCCCCACAATCGCTGCTTTTGTGGATTGCAAGCGCTTCAGTGCAGCCTGCAAATGTTCATGCCGGGTAGTACCCGATTCGACCACGACCACGGTACCGTCAGACACATTGGCCAGCAGCAGTGCATCGGCCAACCCCATCACAGGCGGGCCATCCAACACGACACAGTCAAATTTTTCTTTGGCCTGATCTAACAACGCTTTCATTTTTTCACTTGTTAATAATTCTGCCGGGTTTGGCGGTAACGGGCCGGACGGAATCGCGAACAACCGTGTCACCTGGGTGTGCCTGGAAATATCAAGCGGTTTTGCATCACCTGCCAAATAGTTAGTCAGTCCCTTACTGTTGTCCATGCCAAGCTCAGTATGAATAGATGGATTTCTTAAATCGGTATCTATTAACAACACTTTATTACCCATTTGACTAAAGGTTGTCGCGATATTAAGCGCAGACGTAGTTTTTCCTTCGCCTGGACTTGCACTGGTAACAAGTAAAATATCCGGTGCACCAGAGGGCGTCGAAAATTGTAACGCTGTTCGCGTTGATCGGTAGGCTTCTGCGATAGCAGATCTTGGATCATTATAAGATAACAAACCCAAATCAGTCTCTGCGGTGGTGTGTGCATTTGCAATGCTTTTTAGTTCCGGTATCAACCCTAACACTGGAAGCTGAGTGTACTTTTCTAAATCTGCGGGGGCTTTTATGGTATCGTCGAAATATTCAAAGAAAAAAGCCAGGAATATGCCACCGATTAACCCGAAAATTATCGCGAGTAATACGTTTAAACTTAAATTGGGTTTGTGTTTTTCAACAGGTATTTCCGCTTTATCAATTATAGTAATATTATTTGTACTAATTCCGCCCGCTACACCCACCTCTTTCATTCGCTGCAGCAGGCCCTGATATAATTGCTTATTGGTATTCGTTTCCCGCTGTAATATTTTGTAGCGAATGCTGCGATCCTGTAAGTCAAGAACCTGTTTTTTCAGTTTGGATAGTTTTTCCAGAAGCAGCGTTTCTTCGCGTTTTTGAGCCTTGTAGCTAGAAAAAATAGCAGATCGAATGTTAGCTATTTCATCTTCTGTTTTTTGTTGTATTTCTTTAATTCTACGTTGCAGTTGTATCATAGTCGGGTATGCGGGTTTATAAATATTTAATTTCTCCTGATACTCCGATTCAAGTTCAGCCTTAAACTGTTTTAGTTGTTGTATGACACTGCTATCCAGAATCTTGTTTAAGCCTTGCCCCTTAGTTTCCAGCATTTCGAGATATAACGCTTCGGCTTCTATGCGTTTTTTTTCAGCAATCGCTAACGTATCATTTACCTGCTGCAGTTGTCTTAATACGATGGGCTGTGTATCACTGATGTTAATAATTTCATTATCTCTCGCAAAGTCGTTAATTTCTCGTTCAGAATCTTCCAGGCTTGCTTTAATTTGCCTTAGTCGATCTTCGATAAATGTTTTAGCATAAGACGACGCATCGAAGCGCCGTTCCAGACTCATGTTTATATAATTTTTAGCAACCGCATTGCTTATACTCGCAGCCAAATTTGCGT
>CAZZJI010000037.1:32103-33865 GCA_964654485.1 uncultured Gammaproteobacteria bacterium
GCAATAATTGTGACAGATACCGCAATAAGAAAAAATATAAGTGCAACCCATTTTCGGCGTACCAGCACTTGCCATAGCTCACGCAAGTTAATTTCATCTTCTTCTACATAAGTGGCTTCGATTGGCTGCGCATCATACTGTGCATTATAAGAACGCCTGTCATTTGGGAATCGCTGGGCTGGAAACGACACGATACGGTCGTTATGTGAGCCTTTGTTTGACTCTGACTCTGATTCTGTACTCGAACCTGAACCTGAACCTGATGTTATATCTTTCATCGTCTCTTAATTGTTTTAAATTAATTTGTTGGGTTTCCAAAATAAATAAATCCTCGCAATGTATCCGTTATGCTTTTTATCAAAGATCTTGGCGCCGATTTTTGTACAACAATAATATCATTACCGCGCACAAGAGGGTCTTCGCTATCACCATTGCGTATCGATTCTATATCGAAAATATAGCTTTGTTTTTTACCGCCATCAATCGCCCGATAAAGCTGCACTTCGCCTTGATTCGCCAAGTTAGTCATACCCTCTGCGGTCGCAATCACCTGTAACAATGTTGTTCGGCCTGTAATCGGAAATATACCTGGCTTGTTAACACTACCTTCAACGGTGACACGTTGGCTGGTATACTCTTTTATAAAAACGGTGACATGCGGATTTTGCAAATAAATATCACTTAGCCTGCTGGCAATTCGTTTTTGCAATTGATCACTGGTCAACCCGGTCGCTTTTATCTTCCCTACCAAGGGTAAACTAATTAACCCATGCCGGTTTACCCTGACGGTTAGGGAAAAATCTTCTACCTGAAAAACCTCGACACCAAGCAAGTCCTGCGCACCGATTTTATATTCATCATCTAACTTCTCAGCATCGCCCGCACGCTCAAGTAATGTCGTTGTGATTTGCTTCTCCGGAGCAGATGCACAACCCACTAGCGTTAACAAGGTAAGCGCAACGAGCAAATTAATTCCTGGATAGTCTTTCACACTCACTCCTGTACATATAATAGGCAGATGTAGCATACATCAAATCAGAGAAGGTTTCGAAGGTGGATTTGAGCTGGCTATTTTACACAAACTTTATCTACACAGCCCGTAATTTATAATTGTGCAGCAGGTCTCCCGTCTCTCAATAAACAAAACACCCTCTCCCCCTTAAGACTCTCTTAAGTTAGCGATTTATATAAACTTTTTCTAAATATTAATTATTTTTGACCGCTACAGTGGTTTGTAAGCAGTAAAACCCAGATTTTTTAATTAACGAACACCAAATGTAGAAATAATCATCAAAACTAACACAAGATATTGAAAAAATTACCTTTTAGTTAAGAAGTCATTAAGGGTAAACGCATAACGTTTACCGGACTTGATTGAGGGGTAATTATCCATTGTACGCACAGCCAGTAAATTTAATATTGATGAAAATTAAATCTGTAAAGAACATTTTTGGCACTGCAATATTATGCATGTTTGTCGTTTTTCTGACCTCGGCATGCTCCGGCTCCTCTGGTGGGGACCCTGTTAATAATAGTGGGACTGGTACGACAACAAATCCGGTAGACAATACCGGTGGTAGTTCTCCTGTTAATGAAATTCCTATTGCGGTTGCTGATGAAGTTATTACTGACACCGACCCAATTACACTAAATATTTTGTCTAATGACTTAGGGTTGGGTGACATTCCGCTCACAATCAATATTCCTGGTCTTCCCGCATTTGGAAATCTCGCGGTCGAAGCAGATAATTCTGTTACCTTTA
>CAZZJI010000038.1:0-33283 GCA_964654485.1 uncultured Gammaproteobacteria bacterium
GATGGAGATGGTGGTGGTGATGGAGGCTGTGGGGGCGATGGAGGTGGAGGAGGCGGTGGGAGTTGAAAAACCTATCAAGGGAAATAGCCGACTCTAAAATGATATTAAAAGGCTTTGAAAAAGAATTTGCTCCTGTAACAAAGCATATATGGGCGAGTAATTATTCTATTACATTCCCTCAATAGGTAAACGATTATTTCGGATGTCGAAGATATTACATATTATTTTAGCAGTAGGAATGATTGGATTTTTTGGTTATCTTTTATCAGTCTCTAATTATTGTGCCTTTGTTAAAAGTATAATTATCCAATCAAACCGCAACTAATAAATACAGGCTTAATACTCTTTTCACCTCTATTTGCCTTATATCAACAATCCCTGGGCTTTCCCTCCACTGCCGCTTCACAGCCACTTCATAAATCCGGTCTCAAATCGATGACTCAGTAATTCATTGTATGGGTATATGCGTATCTTGAAATACTGTAACCCGGGAAGATCGGTACTCAAATTCAGTTCAAAAATTGTTTCGTTTTGATCATTCTGTTCTTTTGCTTCGAAAAAATATTGATTGTGCAATACAAAGTCGTCGTCATGCGTTGCTTTGCCGACCAGACATTCCACCTTAATATCATTAGCAGTTAGATTGTGAAGATTGATAGCGACACGAATGGGCAATATATCCCCGGTCTTTGTTTGTGTTGGCAAGTCCGATATGTTTCGCAGAGTAACACCAGACCAGGCATCTCTAATTGTCTTTTTCCATTGAGACAACGCGCGCGCCGGATTGCCGTTGTCTTTGAATAATTTCTGCCTCTGTTTTGAGGCAGGGTGATAGTAACTTTCTGTATAGTTTCTTACCATGCGTTGTGAATTAAAATGAGGAATGAGCGATGTCATTGAGGCCTTGGACATTTCTACCCATTTTTCGGAGTATCCGTATCCATTTCGGTTGTAATACAGCGGAATAACCTGTTTTTCCATGATATTAAGTAAATCTTTGGCTTCTTCCTGGTTGCGATATTGTTCATCAAACTGTGGGCCGTGGGGGGTGATTGCCCAACCATTTTCTCCGTTATACCCTTCGTTCCACCAGCCATCTAATACACTTAAATTCAATACACCATTGATCCCGGCTTTTTCTCCGGATGTGCCGCTGGCTTCCAAAGGGTAGGTCGGTGTGTTGAGCCAAACATCAACGCCCGTTACAAGTTTACGCGCTAGCGCGATATCATAACCTTCCAGTAAGATAACTTTACCTTCAAATTCCGGGCGACGAGAAAATTCGTGAATTGTTTGAATCAATTGTTGTCCGGGGATGTCGTTTGGGTGAGCTTTGCCGGCAAAAATAATGAGAACAGGTCTGTCGGCATTGTTAAGTATTTTTTCTAATCTATTTAGATCATAAAATATCAAACTGGCTCTTTTATAGGTTGCAAAGCGGCGTGCAAAACCAAGAATTAATATATCTGTTTCATTAGGGGAGAGATGTTGTGTCACTCTTTCTATTTGCGCTTCGCTACAACCATTTCGACGATATTGTAGGATTGCTCGATGACGGACTACTTCAAGTAAATCAGATTTCAACGATTGATGTTGGCTCCAGAAACTATGGTCCGGTATATCTTTTATTCGTTCCCAGTAATTTGCGTTAAGCATTTCATTTCGCCATTCTCGCCCGAACTGCATATCGAATAAATTAGACCAGCCTCTGGCAATAAAGGTCTGTGCGTGCACGCCATTAGTGACATAACTCATTGGGTTTTCTTCGGGCGGAATTTCTGGCCAAATATAACTCTCCATATTTGATGCAACATTGCCGTGAATCTGGCTGACACCATTGTGAAACCGGGAGCCACGTAGTGCCAGCGTTGTCATATTAAATCCTTCAGGATTACTAGGGCATGACCCGAGATTTAAAAATTCATCTTTTTCTATATTCAGCGTTTTTATATAGTTAGAGAAGAATGCTTCTATTAAACTGTGATCGAAAATATCGTGGCCAGCAGGTACAGGTGTATGGGTCGTAAATACCGTGTTGCATGCTGTCATTTCCATAGCACTGGAAAAATCATGACCTTCGATGATAAATTCGCGGCAGCGCTCAAGTATTTGAAAAGCAGAATGGCCTTCATTGATGTGCCAAACTGTTGGTGATAAGTTTAATGCTCTTAACGCGCGTACCCCACCAATGCCAAGAACGACTTCTTGTTGAATGCGCATATGGCTGTCGCCACCATATAATTGATAGGTTATAGAACGATCCTGTTCGCTATTAATTTCCAGGTCGCTGTCCAGTAGGTAAAGTGTGATATGCCCCGCTTTGGCTTGCCAGACTTTTAGCATGACTTGTCTGTCAGGTAAATCGACACTGACAATCAGTTCTTTGCCTTGTGAATCGATTGCGGGACTGATTGGCAAATCCTCAAAATGATTTTGTATATAGTGCGCGACCTGATTTCCGTGAACATCAATAGTCTGATGAAAGTAACCCTGTCTGTACAACATGCCTACTGCGATAAATGGAATACCTAAATCGCTCGCGGCTTTACAGTGATCGCCTGCCAGAATGCCAAGCCCCCCTGAGTATATTGGCACACTTTCATGTAACCCAAATTCGGCGCAAAAATAGGCGACCAGATCTTCCTTCGGACTCAAGAAGTTGTCTAAACCATAATCAATTTCCTCGCTAAGGTAGGTATTATAGGCTGACATCGCCCGATGATAATCTTCTACATAACTTCTATCTTCAGCCGCTTCTTCCAGTCGTTGCTGAGAAATGCGTCGTAGAAACACTTTTGGGTTGTGGCCTGTACTTTCCCACAAATCCGGATCCAGTCGAATGAAAAGACGGCGTACCTCTCGGTCCCAGCTATACAGCAGGTCATTGGCGACTTCAGTTAACCCGTTAAGTCGTTCGGGAATAATGGCTTGTACTTCAAGAGAGAATCGGGTTCCGGTCATTGTGTCTACCAAAATTAATAGTTAATTATAAGAATTATGAGTCTAAGGAGATAATGTTGTTTTGACTAAAATATACTCTTTTTCTTTCAATCCCTCTGCAGTGTAGAAAATATCTGGGGTGTCGATATGTATTAAATAGTATATGTAGACTTGTATTATAAACGCAAGATACTCGCTAACAAGCGTAAATATCGGCTGCTAGTAATCATTTTTTGACTAATTGCCAAGTTGCTTCCTAAAGCGCCAGTAGCTAAAGACTTTCTTTATACAGAGTTAAAGTTCTTGCGGCAAGTTAAGTAGGCGCCTGCAGCTTGGTTTGGTGAAATAAGTCAAGGGTTTAGCAACATTATGGGTGGCGCGATTTCAGTCAGCATTAATATGGGATAATTATGAATGTGTAGCGAACTGCAAGGTAACTAACATATGACTAACACACATTATACCGTGCTTATTGTAGATGATAATGAGATGAACAGGGATCTGTTGTCACGTCGTCTCGATCGACAAGGTTACGATATTTCATTGGCGGTAGATGGTCAGCAAGCAATGGATATGGTTATTAATAATAAATATGATCTGGTATTACTGGATATTATGATGCCTGAAATTAATGGTTATCAGGTATTAGAGAAAATGAAAACGGACAGTAAATTACATCATATTCCGATAATTATGATATCTGCATTGGATGAAATAGAAAGTGTAGTACGTTGTGTTGAATTAGGCGCTGATGATTATATTTCCAAACCATTTAATCCTGTGTTATTGAAGGCGCGTATCAAAGCCTGTTTGGAGAAGAAGGCCCTACATGATCAGGAAGAAGATCATCGTAGGAAAATCGAAGAATACAATTTACATCTGGAATATCAGGTACGTGAAAAAGTTAAAGAAATTACATCGACACAGTTAGCTGCAATTTTTGCTATGTCCAAGTTGGCCGAGTCCAGGGATGAAGAAACTGGCGAGCATTTAGAGCGGATGAGGGAATACTGCAAAATTATTTCTCAAAAATTAAGTACTACAGAGAAATTTAGCAACATAATAGATGAAAAATTTGTTGACAATATATATGCAGCAAGTCCGTTGCATGATATCGGCAAAGTGGGTATTTCAGATAATGTATTGTTAAAACCTGGGAAATTAACAGCTGAAGAGTGGGAAATAATGAAAAGTCATACCACGATAGGTGTTAATACCTTGTTAGAGGTTGATAAACAACACCCGGGAAATAATTTTATTAGTATGGGAATTGCTATTGCGGGAGGTCATCACGAGAAATGGGATGGATCTGGTTATCCTGCGGGGTTGTCGGCAGAGGATATTCCATTAGCAGCTCGGATTCTTGCATTGGGCGACGTATATGATGCGCTAACATCAAAACGTTGTTATAAAGAAGCGTTTCCGCATGAGCGCAGTAAAGATATTATTGTCTCAAACGGAGGAACACATTTCGACCCGGATATTGTGAGTGCGTTTCAGGAAATGGAAGAGGAATTTAAAAAAGTACGATCTTTTTTTCAGGACGGAGAAGTATAAACCCAAATTTTTAAAGAATATATGTGCAAACGGTTATTCTACTGCCGCGCGTGAGAAAGCAATAATTCCAAGGCAAATTCCGGTTCGGCATTGTTGTAAATAGATTGATTGTATTCATCCCAAAGCTGCTTTGCCTGGTTATTGTTACTCATTGCAAGATATCCCAACATACCTGCCGCTAATAAATATTCCCGTCTTTTAGCCGTTAGATTTTGACCCGCAATGCCTTCGTTAGATGACAATAGCGCCGACGCGCTTTTAGCCATATTTGCGGCATTTTTATCTGAAATTGCCGTGAAAAGTGTGAGCCACAGTTTTTGCGCTGGTGTTAGGCTATTTTGGCAACTCTCGGATTCAAAATACGCCCAGATGGTGGAGAGTTCATAGCGGGATAGATACGGTAGAATAGCGAGTGCAACATTATCAAATAGAGTATTCAGCCAAAAACTGGGATCTACATTGGTGTCACATTCACGAATTATAGGCGCTGCCATTTGCGCGTACATAATTAACTGTCTTGGTAGCTTGGATTCGCCACTTTGACCTTCTTGTGTGAGAAAATTGTGAAAATTCACCGCGACTTCAGTTCTACCTGTTTTGGGAAAATAAGGATTGGCGTTGATTTTTGTTACTGAGTAAAGAGATGAATCATCTGGTATTTCTCTATCTAACATATCAATAATAGGTAAAGGGTAGTCTGCCAGTTTTATAAGTTGCAGTGCGTTTGAATTAAGAAATCGAGCGCGCGCTGCGTTTAAATCAAGGTAGGGGTAATAGTCAGAATTAGCGGGCGCACTAAATGTAGACAACAAAGGTTCAATAATTTGTTTGCTCGCTATTTTTCTTATTTTTAAATCTTGAATATTATCTATCTTAATACGTTTAAGTTCTCTGGCAAGATCAGTCTGATTGAAAATTTCCGAATGAAGTTGCGGGAGTTTACCTTTGTTTTTAGCAATAATTAAAATATCACTTGTATTGCAAGCATACACTTCAAAGTCTGAGAACTGATTCGAAAGTGCTTTTAACACACTGGAAACTAAATTGAGGTCTATTTCGTAAAGCTGAATCCATTGAACCAGTAATCCATCTTCGCTAAGATAATTGCTTACATGCTGGTAAAATTCCGAAGTAAAAAGACTGGCGGTGCCACTGACCCATGGATTGGATGGTTCAGAAACAATAATGTCATATTTATTTTTTTGGTTTGAAAAAAATGTTTTCGCGTCATCGATATAGATTTTTCCTTTTTCGCTAGTATAAGCTAGCTCTACTTTTGGGCGAAAAATTTCTGAGGCGCTAACCATTGCTTCTTCAATTTCAATTGTGTCAACTGATTTAATTGAACTGGATAGCAGTAAGGAATGTGTTGTAAGGCCTGACCCCAAGCCAATATTAGCGGCACGCGTCGCCTTTGGATTTAAAGCGAGTGGTATAGCGGCAGCCAACACCATTGTGGCTTCATCAGCCGTGTGTAGTCCATTGTCTATCAAATTGATACTGGCATCGACTTTTCCATTTGTTCGTATACCGACGACGCCATCTTTTCCTTGTGTTAAATCAACCGTCGCGGTTTTACCGTCTTTGTGATAAATAATATCAAAATTGTCTGCGGTTAATAAATTGCCAAGGCGATAGACACCAGATGCCATTTTGTAGGTGTCGAGATTAACGAATAAAATAGTCGAAGCAATCGCAAGCAATGCAACAGTCGCTCTAATACGCGGAAATTCTAAGTTAACTGTTTTACCCATCCATATTAATAAAGCAATACCCAAAATAATGTCGATACTGGCACCAAAAACTATCAATCCTTTCAGGCCTAATGTGGGCATGCCGATATGAATGGCGAAGAAAATGCCAATAATGGCGCCAAACGTATTTGCAGCGTAAACCGCACCGATGCTTTTTTCGCCGCCACCTTCTTTTATTAGGGCGTGAGTGATAATCGGTAAGGTCATGCCAGCCAAAAATGTTGTTGGCATCATTATCAACATGGCAATGGCTTGACTGGACAGATTGAAAAGGGAATAGCCAAAGTCAGATCTCGGAATGATCCCAAGTATCCATTGCATTAATTCGAATGTGTTGCCGTAAAGTGGTAATGTAAGCAACGCCATTATACCCATCATAATTTGTATATTGGCTAACGTTAATGTTGAGTTTGCGAGTGAGTCAATGCGGCGTTTTATCCATAAACCACCGAGTGCTATACCCAGTATGAAAGCACTTAGCATGAGTTCAAATGCATGAGTGGAACTTCCCAATACCAAGCTAAGCATTCTTATCCAGCTTATTTCATATATAAATGAAGCCGTGCCTGTGAGTAAAGCGATAAGACACAGTGTGGTGTAAAATTGGAGATTTACACCGCGCTTGTTTGCATTAAGAATTGATTCCGATTCAGTAGATTGGTGGTCTTTAACCAGTTTCCAAACAATAATAGCCAGTAAAATATTAATGATACCGGCTGTTTTAATCGTACCAGGTAATCCCACCAGCTCGATAAGAAAAAATCCACTGACAATTACGCCAATTGCTGCGCCGATGCTATTTGAAAAATACAGCATTGCAATTTGGGCGCCGGGTTTTTCCGGAAAACGTCTAATAATACCGGCACTCATGAGTGGAAAGGTCATGCCAAGTAATATTGACTGGGGTAAGATCAAAGCAGAGGACAATGACCATTTGAATAGTGTGACACCGAATACACTGTCTATACTCGGGATAATTTGACCGTATGCGTATTGAATACTTTGATCAAAAATAGAGTGAAAAAATAATGCGGCGATACCAATGATAAGTTCAATCAACGCATAAGTGAGTAACAAATTTTTCCAACGAGTTGAATACCGGCTGGTGATCCATGCGCCGATAGCCATACCCCCCATAAAAATTGCAAGTACTAATGTCTGTGCGTAAGCGGCATGACCTAGGAATAATTTTAGGTAATGACTCCAGATAGATTGGTATATAAGACCAGCGAAGCCGGAGAGTACGAATATAGAATAAAAAATAATAAGTTGTTGTGAATATTGTTTGCTATTTTTCACTGTGTATATTGACTTAAAAGAGTTAACTATTGAATGTTAAGATTGTTTTCTGCGTCCCAAATTTTTTGGGTCATTTCAAAAATACTATCAGCATTTAGCGAGATGGACTGAATACCTTGCTTAACAAGCCATTGAGTGATTTCCGGATAATCAGAAGGTGCTTCTCCACATATGCCGACATATTTGTTTTGTTTCTGACAGGCCTTGATAGCAATATTCATCAATTTTAGAACAGCGGGGTCTCGTTCATCAAAGCCTGTTATCAAGTTGGAGTCACGATCTGCACCCAGTGTTAATTGTGTAAGATCATTGGAACCAATTGAGAAACCATCAAAATGTTGCAGAAAATGTTCTGCTAGAAGTGCATTGGCGGGTATCTCACACATAAGAAAAATATTGAAACCGTTTTCGCCACGCTTTAAATGATGTTCGGACATCAGGTCAATCACGTTTACGCCTTCTTTTATTGTGCGTACAAAGGGGATCATCGAAGATACATTCGTTAAACCCATGGTGTTCCTTACTTGATAGATTGCAGCACATTCCATAGAAAAACATTCTGAAAAAGTGTCTGAGAAATAACGCGATGCACCACGAAAACCAATCATCGGGTTTTCTTCTTTTGGTTCAAAGCCGCTGCCACCAATCAATGACGCATATTCATTAGATTTAAAATCACTCATACGGACGATGACAGGGCGTGGATAAAACGCAGCAGCGATGGTTGCAATACCTTCGGCCAGGCGATTTATATAGAATGCTTTTAAATCAGGGTAGCCCGCACTAATTTCATCTATTTTTTGTTGTGTGTCAAAATCCAGACTATCGTATTCCAATAATGCTCGAGGGTGAATTTGAATTCTATTATTGATTATAAATTCCAGACGTGCCAGGCCCACGCCGTCACAGGGAAGTTTGCTCAGTTCATATGCCTGTTCGGGATTTCCCAAATTGAGCATAATATGAGTTTTAGTACTTGGCAGTTTTGTCAGGTCATGTTTTGTTGTTGAGAATGTTTGTGTTCCCTGATAAACATACCCGGTATCACCTTCAGCGCAAGATACTGTTATTTCCTCGCCTGTTTGAATTGCCTGGGTACCGTTTCCCGTACCCACAACAGATGGAATGCCTAATTCTCTTGCGATAATTGCCGCATGACAGGTGCGTCCACCACGATTAGTGACTATGGCGCTAGCAATTTTCATTATTGGTTCCCAGTCAGGATCAGTAATGTCAGTGACTAATACCTCACCTTGTTGCAGATCGCGCATGTCAGCCGCTTGCATAATAACGCGTGCCTTACCAGCCGAGATTTTGTTGCCAATACCTTTTCCAACCGCCAGGCATTTACCTTTTGATTCCAGTTTGTATATTTCGTGCAGGGTCAACTCATTTTGTGAATGCACCGTTTCCGGTCGAGCTTGCAATACGTACAACTCACCGGATTGACCATCCTTGGCCCATTCAATATCCATCGGCATATCTTTGCCGGATTTTTTTGAATAGTATTGTTCTATCATCGCGCCAATTCGAGCAAGTTCAAGCACTTCATCATCGCACAAACAGAATTGCTGTCTTTCTTTTTGACTAGTGGGTACGTTTCGAGTTGAAATACCCGCGGCGCCGTCGCTGGAGTAGATCATTTTAATCGCTTTATCACCCAACTGGCGTTTGACAATAGGTCGAAATCCGGTAGCCAGTGTTTTTTTGAAAACGTGAAATTCGTCAGGGTTAACCGTGCCTTGGACAACATTTTCGCCTAGCCCATAAGCTGCGTTAATAAAAATGACATCTCGAAAACCGGATTCTGTGTCTAAAGTGAACATGACGCCTGATACGCCTAAGTCAGAACGCACCATTTTTTGAACAGCAATAGAAAGTGCAACGTCGGCATGTGCGAACCCTTGGTCGATCCGATATGAAATTGCACGGTCAGTATACAAAGAAGCGTACACATGTTTACAAGCAGTAATAAGATTATCGACACCGGTAATGTTTAAATAAGATTCCTGTTGCCCGGCAAAAGACGCGGTAGGTAAGTCTTCTGCTGTGGCAGAACTGCGAACAGCGACATCTAAATGATGACCATATTCTTCTTCCAGATTGTTATATGCTTGTGTCACTTCGGAAACCAGTTGATCTGGCATATCTGCATGCATTATCCAGCCACGTATCGTTTTGCCCGCATACATTAATCCATCCAGGTTGTTAGCGCTTACACCATTCAAAATCTCAGCTATTTTACTTTCCAGGTTATTGTGCTGTAAGTAATAACGATATGCGTCGGCGGTGGTTGCAAACCCATTGGGTACTTTAATATTGTATGTGGAGAGGTTTTGCACCATTTCTCCAAGAGAGGCATTTTTCCCACCGACAGTGGCGATATCATCAATGTTGATTTCCGAAAATTGTCGAATATATTTCATTTGATTGTTAACACGCCTTAAATTGATATAGGTTTTATTTTCTTAAAAAAAGTCATTACAATAGCCTTGCCGAAAAAAGCAGCGAGCCAGCTATCACACCTAGAGTCTATCTTATTGTTTTTGTTATATAAAAGGAAGGGGTACTCAAGCGCTGATTCTGCTTAAATTTCAATGGCTTCAGTGTTTTTACCTTAAGTGTTGATGTCTGAAATCGATGTTGGTTATTTTTACCGGCTTGAATAATTACTATATGCCCTAATAATCAGGGAGAACCTGCTTATTCTTCGAACAATATTTGCTGAGTTGCTATAACCATAACCACACATAAGCTATACGTTAAGAGAAGGGAGTTACAAAATATTATGAGCGTTGAAGCACATAAAGAAACCCTGGGGTTTCAAACCGAAGTCAAACAACTACTAAATTTAATGATCAATTCCTTATACAGTAATAAGGAAATATTTTTGCGTGAGCTAATTTCAAATGCAGCAGACGCAGCGGATAAATTAAGATTCGAGGCTTTAAGTGATGATGCCTTTTTTGAAGACGACCCGGATCTGAAAATTCGTATTTCATTCGATAAAGATACCAGGACAGTAAAAGTTGAAGATAATGGAATAGGTATGTCGCGACAGGAAGTGATCGAAAATATTGGTACCATCGCGAAATCCGGAACAAAACAATTCTTCGATTCGTTAACGGGTGATCAGGCAAAAGATTCCAGTTTGATCGGACAGTTTGGTGTGGGTTTATATTCTGCATTTATCGTCGCAGATAAGGTTACCATTGAGACACGCCGTGCAGGTTTGACCGCTGAACACGGTGTGCGTTGGGTATCAGCTGGGGAAGGTGACTATTCTATAGAAACAATAGAAAAAAAATCCCGGGGGACCACAGTTACGCTGCATCTACGTAAAGACGAAGATGAGTTTCTGGAAGGTTTTCGCTTACGAAATATTATTCAAAAGTATTCGGACCACATAATGTGTCCAATAGTGATGCAAAAAGAAGTGATGGAAAAAGAAGTAGCCGATGATAAAGACAAAGACAAAGACATCGAGTCACAGGAAGAAGAGACTGTAAATAGTGCTTCTGCGCTTTGGACGAAATCAAAGAATGAAATCTCTGAAGAAGAATACAATGAATTTTATAAACATATAGCCCACGATTTTGAAGACCCGTTGCTGCACTTGCATAATCGTGTCGAAGGCAAATTAGAATATTCATCTTTATTGTATTTTCCCAAACGAGCACCTTTTGATTTATGGAATAGAGACAGCCGTCATGGTATTAAACTTTACGTAAAACGTATTTTCATCATGGACGATGCCGAGCAATTAATGCCGGGCTATTTGAGATTTGTACGTGGTGTGATCGATACGAATGATTTGCCGTTGAATGTGTCGCGCGAAATTTTACAAAAAAATAAAATTATAGACAGTATTCGCAGCGGCTCGGTCAAAAAAATATTGGGCGCACTGGAGAAACTTGCAAAAAACGACAAGGAAAAATATGCAATTTTCTGGAAGGAATTTGGCAACGTGCTTAAAGAGGGCCCTGGTGAAGATTTTGCAAATAAAGAAACGATTGCAAAATTGCTGCGATTTTCATCCACACATACGGACAGTGAAACCCAGGATGTGTCACTCGCTGATTATGTTTCGCGAATGAAGGAAGGGCAGGACAAAATTTATTATATTGCTGCTGAAAATTTCACCACCGCTAAGAATAGCCCACATCTGGAAATATTCCGTGGAAAAGGTCTGGAAGTGTTGTTCATGTTTGATCGGGTAGATGAATGGTTAATGTCTTCGCTCACAGACTTTGACGGTAAGACCATACAATCAATTACCAAGGGAGAACTGGATCTTGGTGATTTGGAAGATGAGAAAGAAAAAGAACAAAAAGAAAAAACCATTGATGAGTATAAAGATCTGGTTGGAAAGGTAAAAGATGCGCTGAAGGAAGAAGTAAAAGAAGTGCGCATTACTAATCGTTTAACTAATTCTCCTGCTTGTCTGGTAAATGATGTCCACGACATGAGTTCGAACTTGGAAAGAATGTTAAAGGATGCTGGGCAGCAAGTACCTGATAGCAAGCCAATATTTGAGATTAATCCTGAGCACCCATTAGTGAACAAGTTAAAGGAAGAGGCGGATGGGGAGCGATTCGATGAATGGACGCATATTCTGTTTGATCAGGCTTTATTGAGTGAGGGTGGGCAATTAAGTGATCCCGCTATGTTTGTGAGTCGCTTAAATAAACTGCTATTGGAATTATCTCAGCCTGCGGCATAATATGCAGTGTAGTCGCAATGTAGTTTAGAGGGAGGGGGCAGAAAAAAAAGTGACAACTGCGCCTTTTTGAACCACGTTAATATATCGCTGCAAGCTCGACGACAGCATCCACATGCTGTCGTCGAGCCCCATAAAGGCAGTGTTATTCGCAATTCGAATATTTTGCAAGTCTTTGTAATTATTATAAAATTGTACCTCTAATTTTCCCTGCAAGTTAACCATAACCGTATTTAATATGTGGTGTTGTGGCTTGTGCGCTAATTTTTCTCCTCGAAAATCCGATAACTGGTTATGACTCTTATTTTTGATCACTACTCAGGTATTTGCGATCAACGCGTATGAATAATGTATTTATTGCGCGTCAACCGATCTATAACAAAAAACTTGAAGTTATCGGCTATGAACTTTTGTTCCGTGATAGTGACGGAGAAGCTGATATTGCGGATAAGGAACTGGCGACCGCGCAGGTTGTTTTGAATGTCTTACTCGAGGTCGGGCTGGAGCAGATAGTAGGCGAGAGAATTGCTTTTATTAATGTTGCTCATGATTTCATAATGAGCGATTTGGTTTATTCGCTCGATAAAGAAAAAATCGTATTGGAATTATCTGAGGAAGTTGAGGCGAATCCAAAAATCATTGAAGCGCTTAAGAAATTATCAAATAACGGTTACAAGATAACATTAGATAATTTTGTGTACGATTATTCAAAAGACGACCTGGTTGCGTTGGCAGATTACATAAAATTAGACATCAGTATGTTTACTGGAGAAGAATTCAAATCGCAAGTTAATCTGCTTCGTAACAGAAAAGCCAAAATAATCGCTAGTAAAATCGAAACGCAGAAAAACTTTGATATTTGCAGTGAAATTCAAATAGATTGTTTGCAAGGTTATTTTTTAGCGCGGCCTAATCTAATAAAAGGAACCAGGTTATCTGCAATACGTTATTCGGTTTTGCAGCTTCATGAAAAATTTCAGGATGAAAATGCATCTTTGACTGAAATAGAAGAATTGCTATCCAAGGATATGTATCTAACATACCGAATTTTTAATTTTATATATAATGGCGATTTTGGCCAAAAAAAAATAGCGTCATTAAGTACGGCAATTGAATTAGTCGGTCTACAAGAGATAAAGTCATGGGTCGAATTGTTGTTGAGATCAAAGTTGGATGACAGACCAAATGAACTACTTGTTTCAGCACGAACAAGGGCGAAGATGTGTGAGTTACTTGCGCTTTCATTAAATAAGCCGGATGTCCATTCTTATTTTATTGTTGGATTATTTTCACAAATTGACATGATTCTGGAAAAAGATATGTCTGAGTTGTTAAAATCGTTGCCGTTGACGGAACAAATGAATGAAGCCCTGTTGTTCCGCAAAGGAAGTATGGCTGAAGCGGTGAATTGTGTGATTGCATATGAAAAAGGTGATTGGGACACAGCTACATTTGAAGATTCAGAAAACAGTATGATTATTGGCAGTTATCTTAAGTCAATTGAATGGGCAAGTGATTTAGGTACCGAGTTAATTACTTGCTGATATTTGTAGTACTCCTAATTAGTAAAATGGAGCTAATAAATGTGTTTAATTTAATTGAGAGACCGAGGCGATGATGAAATATTCAGTTCTGCAATTGGGAACAAAAAAACACAGAAGGACTTTGGACAAAGTGGGTGGAGTATCTACCGTAATAGGTGCGGGCAGTAAGTTTGTCGGCGAAATCAGTGGAGAAGAAAATATTGTTATCCACGGCGAAATCGAGGGAGACTGTGACCTGCAAGGCACGGTTGTTGTGGAAGAAGGCGCGAAATGGAAAGGTACCGTAAAAGCATCTAATGTGATAATAGCTGGTTTAGTTGAAGGAGACGTTATTGTGACGCAAAAACTGGAGCTTGCGTCAACGGCTGTTATTGAGGGAAATTTATCCGGCCCGGTTATTGCTGTTGCTGAAGGTGCTGTGATTAAAGGGGGAATGCGCATGAGCGCCGGTAAGGATGTAACACATTTCACTGATAAACGAGCACCTAGATAAGTATTATTAAACGCCCCCTCCCTCTTGTAAGCTAAGGTTACTTTGCATCTCAGGTATGCCATACTCGAAATTTAATTCGGTTTTTTAGTGGGTATTGGTGTGTGTTTAACATAATGGCAACGTCGCAGCATACAATTAGTTAGTACCAGTATAGTTAGTACCAGTACCGTGTAGTTAGTACCAGTACCATTTTGTGTAATAGGGATTTTACAAGAAAATTTGTTATTGAGGTAGGTGTAAAGGGAAGGAGTGGGTAGTGGAAAAAATAGGCCGGGGTCCAGCTGAATTTGACAAAGTGCTCGCTCTACTGGAAAGCATAAGAAGTACAGAAAAGGGTAATATTATTTTTGAGCATGTGTTAGATATGCTCAAAGAAATAGATTCACGCGGCAGTGATATTGATCAAATTTATGCCGAGATGCTTGGTACATTGCTGAATGCCCTTGCCAGTCAATTTGGCAGTGACGAGCATATTGCTGTTCAGTTAAAAATGTTACAGCTCAGGTTTGCGCCCCCAACGTCAAAATCTGAATTGTTAACGTTGAAAAGGTATGTTGATTTAGTTGCTTCCAGCGTTGAGGACTCTTCTCAGGTTGAGGGTTTTTCGCGGGTTGAGGACTCTTCTCGAGTTGAGGACTTTTCGCGGGTTGAGGACTCTAATTCCATCGAAGACTTTGCCTACGCTGAAATAATAAAGAGAAGACCTAAAAAATCTTCGGAAAATTTTATTAGTCAATTCGATGCTATGTTTCAGCGTCACATAAATCAAAAAAATAAAGAAATAAGCGAAATTAGAAATACACTTGCGCGTCATGTTGGTGAAGTCATCGCGCATAACGACCAATTTGGCGTTTTGTTAAGCGTCGAACTTGAAGCACTTAAAGGAACAGTATCAATTAAAGATGTCGATGACAGAAGGGCGATTTTAGTCGATGAGGTTTCTCTGTTTATTGAAAATCATGCAAAATTATCAGAAAAATTTGACAATGCCAGCAAGTATTTAACGATGATCGAATCCGATAATCAACAATTCAGCGATGAACTGGATCGAGTGCGACTTTGGAGTTTGACGGATGAATTGACAACTTTATCCAATCGACGTGCATTTATGCAAAGACTGGAAGATGAAGTTGGTCGAGTGGGACGTTATGGTTATCCCATTACGCTGATGTTGATGGATCTGGATAAATTTAAGGATATTGATGATAAGTATGGGCACGTGGGTGGGGATGCCGTATTAAAAAGTTATGTAGAAGAAGTGCTAACTATATTCAGGCATCATGATATGATTGCCCGCTATGGCGGTGAAAAATTTGCTGTAATTTTACCTAATACAGGCGAAAAAGGTGCGCTAAGTGCATTGCGTAAAGTGCAAGACGGTGTGGCTCAGATATTTTGTGTTGTTGATGATGAGACGATACCTATGCCCACTTTTTCGGCTGGATTAGCGCAATATGTTGAAGGCGAAACACCCGCTGAGTTTATTGAACGCGCTAATCACGCTTTATCTCGAGCAAAAGAACAAGGACGTAACAGAATTCATGTAGCAGATGATGTCAAATTCAAAGATGGTGATTTGGGCAGTGATGCCACCGCTGAAAATGGTTAGTGATTCACGCAGTGTATGTGTTCATAGTAGCGCAATTTCATAAGTAGTAAATTCTCGTTGCTGAAGAGAGCTGCTTTTTATCAAGATTCGTTGTTGCTGGTCATCAACAATGTGCGCTTCCAGGCATTGGTGTGGTTTTACCTTCCACGAATTTGGTAACAATAATTGTGAGTAACTTCCGTTTAGATACATAAAAAAACCAATCATTGTTACCTCTGTATTAGGACGTTGCTCATCCCGCAATACGATGCTTTTGGCGCGGCCATTCAATTTTACGACACTAATATCAATTTCTTTTTCATTTAATCTAAGTATGCGCGTTATAAATCCCAATTTAAGATTGGAAGATTTTTCCTGGATTGAATTAAACGCTATAATTTGACCTATCGATGTCTTCGTAGTGAATTTTGAAGTTTGTGTGCGAATTCGTAACCCGCCTTCGCTTTCATCCACCAAATACCACGGTTCATTTTTGATACGTTGCTTATTAACCGAGATACTGGAGGAATTTTCAGATAATATCTGCATTAATTCCATGCCTTGGTTAAATTTCTTTTTTTCTGCGCTAGTTTTGTGTTGTATTGCTTTATGACAATCAGAAAACCCGACATAAATTCGCAATGGTACGGAGTTGGCGATATGTTCTCGGTTATTTTGTCTGGAATAAAATCGTAGTTGTTTAACTATTGTTTCAACAAATGGTGTACGGTCAGTTTCGCTTAATGTTGCTAATGCCGGTGAAATATTGTCTGTAATGCCGCCATTAATTCTTTCCTGTGCAGCGGCATCTTTTTTTATTATTCTCCAAAGGTCGAATATATCAAGCTGTAACGCAGGTATTTCGAAATTTTGTGCTTTAAATTGAGGTGATTTTGATTGGTTATGCGAAATAATCAACTGACCATCAACAAGATTCTCACCGTCATATTCATTAATAGGAATGCGATAATCTACAAAGCTAAGATATGTATCTATAATATGCTGAATTTTATTTGGCAAACTGTTCCCATCCACTAGGCCGAATAGTTGTATGGTTAAGTATAATTGAAGTGGTGTCTTGGGTTGGTCTCCAGCGTAACTGATTTTTTTATTTTGGGATTTTAATTTTAAACATCCTGATAGTTCTCGTTGCTGCGAGTGAATATTATAAAACCAATGTACATAAAAAACTTGATTGAGATCTCTCCAGCTGACATTTGGCAGTTTTTGATAGGATAAAGCAAGCAGCCGTTGTTCAATTTGGGTGAGTTCCAGTATTCGGAACCCCGCATGCCTGACCCGGTCTTGAACCAGTTTAATTGACGAATTGAAAGACTCATACTCCTGTTTAAAAGTACGTTTAAAGGCAGTATTTATCTGCTGGATTGCGTCTATAGCAAAACTTAAATACTCACGTTGCGTTTCAGATTCAGGAAAATTTTCGTCTTGTAAATATTTATTGAAAATAATATTTATCGCATGAACAATTGTGTGTAAGGAGGTTTCTGCAACATATAAGCGATCCAGTGTATCGACAATTTCACGGTTTGTCGGTCTCAAAAAAGCGGCCACTTCGCGTAACAGAATTTCTGGATGCGTGTGTAATTCATGCCACCTTTGAACGGGTATAGTGTCGCCGAGTTTTTTCTTTCTAGAACCTTTACGAAAGGGCGGTATTGATAAATTAATACATCCTAGCTTCGGGGAAGCTAATTTGGTTTTTTTTGAAGATGCTTTTTTTTTCTTATTTATGTTGGTTAACTTGTAATCCATGTCATTTCTTTTTTAGTAGATATTGGCTGGTTAAAAATACACCGGTACAGTTATTTATTTCTGTGCATCAATAAACTTCGACCAAAATAGTTATTTCTTGAGAGAATCAGCAATTTTCCTTATTATTAGTAATGAAATAATGCTCACCCTGCATCTAATCGGCGCGACGTTTTAGCAATGGGAGTATCAAAAGCACCCACGCAAGACTCTAGAGAGCTTGCTTAATCCCGGTATCGGCATCCTTGATGTTAGTAGTATCAGAATCTACATGCTCATAGTCAAAAGCGCTGTTGATTGCAGAATTAACATAATATACCGCATCTATGTTAATAAAATTGATAACTGGGACTTCTTTTTGATCAATTAAATTAAATAAAAGTATTGCCTGGCCATTTTCGAAGGTCGTTAATACTTTATAGCTTACTTTAACGGTAAGGCCACCACTGGCTGGAGCTGGATTATTGTTCAATAGGATAGGTTCTTCATTGGAAACAAATTTCCCCAAGCGGGAGAAACTGCGGAAAATATGAAGGTTATTATTTTCTATCTTTTGTATGAGTTTATCGGAATAGAATGATTTTGTTTCGCTATAATCCCAGTTAATAGCAATTGACGATATTGATTTTATCAGAAATTCGTTTGCAGTTGATTGCAATTGTTTTTGTTGATTTTTTTGAATTACTGAATACAGAGAAAACGTAATAACAAACACGAGAAAAAATGAGCCTGCAATAGTAGCTGTTTTTTCGATGTTCAATTTGTTTATTATGCTGGGGATTCTAAGCTGTGATTTTTTGTAGTTTCGATTTTTCTTTTTAAATTTGAAGTTGAAGTTATTCATTGGGTTAGATTTTATACGCTTGCATTTGGATTGTATCTATATATTTACCAAGTAATATTATTTTTCCTTTATAACGCGTGTCTCCGCGGTTGGTGAACTCGAAATAATAAGATCTACAAATTAACATACGCCCCCGATGATTGCGTTTTAACCAGGTTTTTTGCCTGGCAACGGTGTCGTCTAAAAATTGCAAGTCCACATCTTCGCATGCTTTTTTACCAGCATGCCGTGCGATCTCTTTGGCCCGGGCAGAGTCCCACCAGTACCAGACTATAATCAGTAGCAAAAGTACGACGGCTGTGTCGTTCATCCGAGCTATCAATCCAGATTTCGTTGTTCTTTACTCAAAAGTTTTTTTACCAAAGGTTCTTAAGCAAAAATTCTTTGCGATGGTAAAATTTACTATGGTAAATAAGGGGTTGGTTATGATAATTTAAATTATAACACATTACTTTCTATAACCCTCTGGTTCGGGTGTCGCCTATAGGTTTATTCCACTCTGGTCTCCGAACAAGAGATTACTAACAATGGCTGAAAATATTGAGCCGAGTGTCGCCAGAATGAATAATGCGGGAATAGCGGCGATAGCCCATTTAACCATAAATATTACCATGGAAAAAAATGGCATCTGAATGTCTGTTACGATGACTCTATTTTCATTGCTCATGTTTTACCTCGACTATAGATAGACTGTTTAAAATGGTATTGTTTTTTTGATTAAGATAGTTTGTTGCTTATCAATGACAAATCAATATGTGCTTCCATTGCATCTGCTAGTCTGTCAATTTCCGATTCCCGAAAAGAATAATAATTAAATGTTATTGGTTCCAACAGACCCGCCCATTGTAAAATGCTCTGGCTTGATTCAGAGGAGTCAAATAATCCATGCAAGTATGTACCCAAAATTTGATTATCCTCTGAAATAGCACCGTCAGTATCGCCGTTTTCCAGATATATTGCGGGTCTTGATAAATCGGCGCCAGATGTTTTACCCATGTGAATTTCATATCCAGTGATGCTGCTATTGTCGATGGCCAGTTTTCCTGTGGTTTGCGAAAGTACTTTTTCTGTTTCCAGTATTGTTTCCAGGTTCATAAAATTGAGTCCCGTTACTTTTTTTCTTGTGCCCTCCAGCCCCAATGGATCGTGTATAGTGCGTCCCAGCATCTGGAAACCGCCGCATATACCAATTAGTTTTCCACCATAGCGTAAGTGCTTTTCTAGTGCCTGCTGCCAACCTTGTTTACGTAGCCAGCCAAGGTCGGCACATACTGATTTAGAACCTGGAAGAATGATCAGATCAGCAGGAGGGATAGTCATATCAGGTCCAATAAAATGTAATCTGACCTGGGGATGTAAACGCAATGGGTCAAAATCAGTGTGATTACTTATCCGGGGAAGTGCCGGTATAATAATATCCAGGGTCTGGTTGGTCTTTTGTGTCATCGCGACATTTGGCAATGCATCTTCGGCTTCGATATGTAACCTGGGTATATAGGGCAGGACACCCAATACCGGTTTTTTGGTTCTTTGTTCCAGCCAGTCTAATCCACTTTTTAATAGCGAAATATCACCACGGAAACGGTTAATAATAAAACCGCAAATTCGCTTTTGCTCCGTTTCTGATAACAATTCAAGTGTGCCTACAATTTGTGCAAATACGCCACCTTTGTCTATATCGGCAACGAGTATCACTGGACAATCGATGGCTTCTGCAAAGCCCATATTCGCAATGTCATTTTCACGTAAGTTAATTTCTGCCGGGCTGCCAGCGCCTTCAACAACAACATAGTCGAACTGTTTTATTAATCGTGCGTGAGCATTTAATACTGCTTTTTTGGCCACTGATTTATATTCATGGTAAATATTCGCGTCCATATTGCCGATCGGTTTACCGTTAATGATAATCTGTGCGCCAGTGTCAGAGTTTGGTTTAATCAAAACCGGATTCATGTCGGTCGTTGCTTGCAGACCGCATGCCTGTGCCTGTACGGCTTGGGCTCGGCCTATTTCACCCCCATCCGATGTAACGGCACTATTTAGTGCCATATTTTGTGGTTTAAAGGGTGCGACTTTGTAGCCCTGGCGGCGCAGAAGCCGCCCCAGTCCCGTTACGATTATACTTTTGCCGGCATCTGAGTTTGTGCCTTGTATCATTATTGTTTTTGTCATGTGGTTTACTTTGTTGTTGCGTATAATTGCTATGTGTTAGTTGATTTTGTGAGGTATTCTAAGTCTTATTATGGTAACTATTCTACTGGTGATTGCGGCTGTTTTGCTTGATTATTATCTGGGTGAACCAAAACGCTATCATCCATTGGTCGCCTTTGGAAGAGTGGTAAAGTGGGTTGAACACAAAGCCTATCCGTTGAATGAATGTTCTGCGGAGGATTTTGGTTACCTTAAGACTCTCCGCTTTAAGACTTTCTATTTTAAGATGAGGGGCACACTGTGCGTGCTTATTCTTGTATTGCCTGCGGTGTTAATCGCAGCCTTTTTTACCTCGACCTCGACTTTTATGTCGATACCGGTAGTTGCGTTTGGTTTTGATGTATTAATTTTATATCTGGCGATCGGTGCCAACAGTCTTTTTCAGCACGCTCGGTCAGTCGGTTATGCACTTAATCGCGGCGATCTTGTCGCCTCGCGGCGTGAAGTTGCGAAAATGGTGTCCCGCGATACCCATTCATTGACAGAATCTGAGATTGCTAAGGCGGCAGTTGAGTCCACGTTGGAAAATGGCAATGATGCCATATTTGCGGCCATCTTCTGGTTTATCGTTGCGGGTGCACCTGGCGTTGTACTTTATCGGTTAGCCAATACGCTGGATGCGATGTGGGGTTACCGAAATTGCCGTTATCAGCACTTTGGTTGGTTTGCGGCGCGTCTTGATGATGCGTTAAATTGGTTGCCAGCAAGGCTCACTGCATTAAGCTATTCATTTGCTGGAGATTTCTCTACTGCCATTAAGTGTTGGTTTTTGCAGGGAAAACTCACCAATAGCCCTAATGCAGGGGTCGTTATGGCCGCAGGTGCCGGTGCATTAGGTGTTAAATTAGGCAACAGAGCTGTGTATGATGGTCGTAGTGTAGAGCGGCCTCTTTTGGGCGCAGGTAAAGGGGTGGCTACAGCGCATATAGAACGAGCAATAAGACTGGTGCAGCATGCGCTCTGGTTATGGATATTAGTATTGCTTTTCACTACAGGTGGTTACTATTTTGTCTAATAAGGGAAAAACATCTGGCCATGGTGGTCGTGTTCGAGCTGCGGCGCAAACTTATAAAATACCTGTATCGAGGTGGCTGGATCTGTCAACGGGTATTAACCCAAATGGTTGGCCAGTACCTGAGCTTCCACCTGATGCCTGGCAGCGTTTGCCAGAATTCAATGATGGCTTGATCAACATTGCAAGCAATTATTATGGTTGTCGTTCGATTCTGCCTGTTGCCGGATCACAGGCAGCGATTCAAGCTTTACCGCAACTACGTTCAATTAGCCGAGTGGGGATAGTCTGGCCGGGGTATGCTGAGCATGCGCGTTCCTGGAAAATCACCGGCGATGCAGTAAAATTGATTCCCCCCGACCAAGTAGATGAGTCGCTATCGTCTATTGATGTGCTTATCGTCATTAATCCGAACAATCCCACTGGTTATTATTTTGATCCGAAAACATTATTGCTATGGCATCGCTATCTTGTGGCGCGACGTGGTTGGCTCGTCGTTGATGAAGTATTTATTGATGCCACCCCACAACTAAGTCTTGCCCAATATTGCCCAAGACCTGGGTTGATTGTATTACGTTCCTTAGGATACTTTTTTGGCCTGGCCGGATTGCGTATGGGTTTTGTCTTGGCGGAAAAGGAAATATTACGATTGATGAATGAATATTTAGCGCCTTGGTCAGTATCAAATCCGGCCCGTTGGGTGGCGAAACATGCTTTGGTTGATTATAGATGGCAATCTGAAGCTTGTTCGTCATTAGAGTACGCAACACTGCGTCTGGAAGAATTGTTGACAAAATATAATCTTACACCCTCTGGTGGAACGCACTTATTTCAATGGGTGAAAACACCCAATGCAAAATTCATTCATACTGCACTTGCGAGGCGTGCTATACTGACGCGTTTTTTCAACGCACCGCTCAGTTTACGATTTGGATTACCTGGGAATGAACAACAGTGGAATAGACTGGAATCTGCGCTTCATAAAATCAGTTTGCACGAAAAGGCGGCTTCATTTTAAAGCTGTAACAAATAATTTTGCATGCTTTAGCTTTTTTTTAATGAAAGTTTTATTCTGTTTTACCGTTTTCTTTCTCGCCAATACTGTTTGTTACGCCGAAATTAGCGTCACTGATGATGCCGGTGAAACTATATCAATCAACAAACCCGCCCGCCGGATCGTCTCTTTGGCGCCTCATGTGACTGAATTGTTGTTTGCCGCAGGCGCAGGGGAGTATGTTGTAGGTGTGGTCAGTTATAGTGACTATCCTCCTGCGGCAGTAAAAATTAAAAACATAGGCAGTTACACTGATTTTGATATAGAAGCTATACTTGCGCTTAAACCAGACTTGGTTGTTGCCTGGAAAAGTGGCAATTCAACTGAGAAATTAGATAAGTTACGGTCTCTGGGGCTGACCGTTTTTATTTCTGAGCCAAGAAAATTTAGAGATATCGCAACGAATATTGAACGGCTTGGGTTATTGTCAAATACACAAGAAACCGCTCAGCGTGCAAGTAATGAATTTAACAAGACATATCTAAAATTAAAAGAAAAGTATGCCGGTGTCAGGGAAGTACGCCTGTTCTATCAAATTTGGAATCAACCGGTGATGACTGTCAATGGGGAGCATCTTATCAGTGATGTCATCAGGTTGTGTGGTGGGCAGAATGTGTTTGCGGATTTGCTGACACTGGCGCCCAAGCTGGATATTGAAGCGGTGATCGCGGCCGATCCCGAGGTGATAGTCGCCAATGGAATTGGCAATAAGCGTCCTGACTGGCTTGATCGATGGAATAAATGGTCACATTTGAAAGCCGTGAAAAATAATAATCTGTATTTTATACACGCTGATTTAATGAGCCGCCATACACCTCGAATATTGTTGGGCGCCAAACGTTTGTGTGAAATACTGGATGAAGTGAGGGGTTAAGCTATTTTTTTATGGTTTATTTATAACTCGATCCCTTTTTGTGCCCGAATCCCTACTTTATTTAGGTTTACCATTTTCATTGCCGGATTGAGAAATTTTGTTTCTATCGTGATTCCAAAGTATATCTGATTTGCTGGCCATCTTATTTAAATAGCGCGCGATGACAAACAGTAAATCAGAGAGTCGGTTAAGGTAGGCGACACTGGCATTATTTACAGTTTCTGTGTTTTGCAATGTCACCGTTTTTCGTTCAGCACGACGGCATACGCAGCGTGCGATATGACAGACAGCCGCGGCGCTTGTGCCACCGGGTAATATAAATTCCTTTAGAGGTTGCAGCTCGGCGTTTAATGTATCCAAAAA
This sequence comes from uncultured Gammaproteobacteria bacterium, assembly GCA_964654485.1. Taxonomy (GTDB): domain Bacteria; phylum Pseudomonadota; class Gammaproteobacteria; order SG8-11; family SG8-11; genus JAADIM01. Next base: position 24,024 of record CAZZJI010000038.1, read on the forward strand.
TACTTCCAATTCAGAAACGTGGTCGTGCGTGATGACAACATGGCCCGGTATGGATAGCTCACCACCGAGATCAAAAAGATGGTGCTGTATACTGGTTAATTTGTCATAAATATTCTGCGGTAGCTCATACGTTAGCAGCAGACCAATCGTACTGTTGAGTTCGTCTACATCGCCATAGGCTTCGACACGCTCATTGTCTTTATTCACTCTTGTGCCATCACCCAGACCGGTAGTGCCTTTGTCGCCTGTACGAGTGTATATTTTTGATAAGCGGTGTCCCATTGGTCAGCCTTCCTGTAATTGGTAAATGACCGGCAATTGTAAGTCAGAGGATGTATAATTAAATCCGCTATTGGTCCGCGGGATAGATTGAATATTGGCTAAGGATTTTGAGGCCGCACGATCTAATATTGCATACCCCGAACTTTTTGCGATATAGATATTTTCAATAATGCCATTTCGTTTAAGTTGAAAACCTAAAAGCACTTTCCCTTGCCAACCTTTGTTCACCGCTATTCTTGGATAATCGAAATGTTTGGATAATGCGTTTTGTAGATATTGTAATGCTTTGGTTTTGTTGTCATTGAGTGGCGGTGTTGCGTTGGATACAGGTGTAGTTATTTTCTTAGCTATTGGTTCTTCAGCTATTAGTTCATCAACGACTAGTTCATCAATCGGGGCTACCTTGAATGTAGTCAAAGGAGGCGTCGATGTTGTAATTGTTTTTAATAGAGGCGCGGGGGAGGTTTTGTTTATCAGCTGATAATTGGGAGAATTATTTACAGGCGATTCTTGTTTGTTTGGCTTATTTTTTTGTACGTTTTTTGAAGCGCTTTGTATTGTACTTACTGAACTTGTTGTATTGACAGTACTAACAAGACGGACATTCACTGTGTTACCCGGTTCAATAAAAAAATTGATTTTGTCTTGAACCAGGCTAATTACAATAACATGCGCTGTTATTGAAATTAGCAGGAATGCCCATATTTTGTTAAAAATCATAATCGACTAATTTTAATTTTGATAACGTAATGCAATAAACACAGACCGATTAGCAGTATTATATCCGGAGACTAATTCATATTGTTTGTCAGAAACATTATCGATCCGGCCTTGTAATGTCAATTTTTTGTTTATCGGATAATTTGCGCTTAAATTCAGGATGCCATAGCCTGGAAGTATATTGTTTTGGCCAGGCCTGTCTGAGCTAAACAGTATTTCAGCGCTAATGTTTCCAGTTTTTTTAATATTGCGAGATACGCTAAGCGCCAGTTTTTGATCTGCACGTCGTAACAGGGGGGTGTTAGTTTTGTCGTCTTTAGCATCCTGTAGTGTGAAATTGGTTTGAAATGTCCAATATCCTTTATTCAGTGTGTATGCCATTTCTAATCCGTGAATACTGGCTTTATTAGTGTTGATCGCTAAAAATGTAATTGGGGCAGGGGGAAATGTAATTTGGACGGATGTTATCAAATTGTTAATTTTAGTTGTATAAAGGCTTACGTCTAATTTATGTGATTTTGAGAATGTATGCAAAGCCCCTATTTCAAATGTTTTTGATGTTTCTGCTTGAATAGATCGATTCCCAAAACCCGGGAAAAATAATTCATTCATATCTGGTGCCTTAAATGCGGTGCCTAAGGACGCACGTACCTGAACTGTATTAAATTTCCTTCCCCATGCGAATTGGCCGGTTGTTTCGGAACCAAATTTGCTGTGATTGTCTATACGCATGCCTAGCTGCAATATATTTTCGCTTAGGTTACCTTGCCAGTTAGTATAGAAAGCTTTGTTGTCAATTTTTTCATTAAATGCAAAGTCGCTAATATTTTCTGCCTGATTTTCATAATAATCGAACCCTGCAGTGATAAGTTGGTTGGAGACAAGTACTAAATTATGTTGCCAATCAACAGATTTTCGCTTAGTAGTTATATTTGACGGATTATTGCTCGCAGTTTGGATTTCATCCATTGCATGCCCAAGACTTAATATCTGAGTCCAGGTATCGTTATTTATGTAGTCGGCACTTAAATTTATTGTTTTATTTGTACTGTCAGTAACGCCATCAATTGAAAGTCCATTATCAAACTCTGACTTACTGTTGTTATACCAAGAATTGAGATTTAACGTGAGTTTGTCTGATGCAGGTATTTTTAATCCAAAGGTGAAGCTTTCGGCTTTAAAATTGTCTTTATCCGGGTTGAAAAAAAAGACAGACGAATTTGTTGATGAAAATCCATCAATGTCCTTGGTACTTAAATTGAGATTGTACTTTATTTTATCACCTCCACCGTAACTAACATCGAGTTTTTTAGTACCAAAACTACCGCCTTCTATTCTTGCCGAAACACCACTCGACTTGCGGGTGAAAATTTGAATAACACCACCAATCGCGTCTGAACCGTATAAACTTGCTCTGGGTCCGCGTACAATTTCGATGCGTTCAATTTGTGATACATCCAGGGTATGGAATGCAAACGTGCCCAGTGATGCTGATGCTGCCCTGATGCCATCGATTAAAACCAGTGTATGGTCGGATTCGGTACCCCGCATAAATACGCTGGTTGAGTTGCCAGAGCCTCCGTTGCGCGCAACATCGATACCGGCGACTGTACGCAATAATCCGGCGACGTCTTGGGACTGGCTGCGTTCAATATCTTCTCGTGTAATCACTGTTACTGATGTGAGTGTTTCATCCGCTGTTTGTGCGGTTCTTGTTGCGGTAACGATAATAGGATTTAGTTTATTTTCATCTTCTTTTTCTTCCGCAAAGAGAAGGGGTGAAAACCAAAGACAAGAAATAACAGAAAGTGGTGTAAATGGTACGCGAAACGAATTGCGTATTGAAAACATCTTACATCTCCTTAAATTATGCGCAGCCCCGCGCATTAAATATTATTATTTGTAGTAATCGTGTTAAGGAGGAGGAGGAGGAGAGAATTACAGAAGGAATAGTCAAAGTAATCCCTGCCCGAATCGCCCGCCGCAACACGCAAGTATTACTTCAGGCCGGTCTCCGGGCTTACGAGCAATTTCGCCGACGCCTTCCCATACGTTAAGTACAGTGGCTTGTGCCGGTTAGAAACTCGATTACCGTTGCGGGGGCAGCACCAGATTTACTCAGATGATATGAGTCCACTGGTTTCCCGTTTCAGTCTTCAGATCGGTTTGTGCGATCTTAAGAGCACCTGAAAGTGGGTTGTGAATTTATGCGTAAATCCTGGTTGAGTCAAGTGTTAGATTTTATACTTTAGAACCATGCGCAGCAGGCAAGTGATGGAGTAGAGCAATGCTCAGAAATTCCAAGCAATACTTAACATATTCACCTCAAATAAGCTATAAAAGCCAGGTAAGTGTTTGTAGATGAATCATTATTAATCAAATAGCTTAGCCAAAATGCTTAGGCGATATGATTAATAACTTGGCTTGGCTAGTCAGTTGACTTTTTGTTGAACGCTCGCGGCATGTAAACCTTTAGGTCCACGCTCGACTTCAAATTCAACTGTTGCGCCTTTAAGCAAGGTGCGGAAGCCTTCCCCTTGTATTGCTGAATAATGAACGAATACGTCTTCATCGTCTTCGTTTCCTACAATAAAGCCAAAACCTTTTTTATTATTGAACCATTTAACGGTACCCACATTCATTTTTGTGCCCCATACACAGTTTGTAATTTAACCAATATAAACGGTGTGCAACTAAAATTGTAGTTGCAATGGATAACATTGCAACTACTAAAAATAATGTGTGAGAAAATCGCATAACTTGTTGGTAAATACAAAGTAAGTTATGCGATTAAACAGAAAAAAAGTGGGTTTAACGTTATTACATACAAATGAAGATCAATTATTTACCGCTTTGTGTGCTTAGTAGTCTAAACGTCACCCCGTTGCCTTTTGTTGTATATTTTGTATGGTTGACTGTATGGATTTAAGTAAATCATTAAAAGCATCGATAAATAAATTAACGCCTTCTTTTTCTAATTGAGTCGTGATTTTATCCAAATCCAACCCCAGGGCGTCCAATGTTGAAACAGCCGCTGTTGCCTGTTCAACTCCCTGCGTCAGACTGATTGAGACTTGACCATGGTCCTTAAATGCATCCATGGTCGCCGGTGGCATCGTATTGACTGTATCTTCGCCGATAAGGGTTTCAATATAGAGAACATCACTGTAGCTCGGGTTTTTGACGCCGGTGCTTGCCCACAATAGTCGTTGAGTTTGTGCGCCATTGTCCTTTAACGCCTTAAATCGATCGCTGGAAAATAACGTCTGATACTCGGAATAGGCGAGTTTGGCATTGGCGATGGCGATACACCCTTTTAGACTGGATATAAGGCTTCGCTGCTGGTGATCGCTCGCCGACGTAAGTTGTTCTTCGAGCAATTTATCGACCAAGACGTCCACTCTGCTAATGAAAAAACTGGCAACAGACGCAATCTGGCTGATATCGCCACCCTTTTTTAATCTGGTTTCCAGGCCGCGCAAATAGGCATCTGCAACTTCTTTATAACGTTCAACTGAAAACAAAAGCGTGACATTGATACTAATACCGTCTGCAATCAGTGTTTCAATCGCAGGCAAGCCTTCTTTCGTTGCAGGTACTTTTATCATTACGTTTGCACGGTCAACTTTTTGATGTAAGTAACGTGCTTCCTTGATTGTTCCTTCTGTGTCGTAGGCAAGGTCTGGAGAGACCTCAATACTGACCATGCCATCACAATAATTCGTTTCTTCATAGACAGGTTTTAATAGGTCAGCCGCATTTTGAATGTCTTCGACTGCCAAATCATAAAATAAGTCTCTGGCACTATAGTTCGGTTTGCTTTTCAGTATTTTTTCAATGCTATCCTGATAAGCCGTTCCACTTGTCATGGCTTTTTGAAAGATGCTCGGATTTGACGTAATTCCTTTTAAAGAATCATTTTTTATCAGTCCCGCCAGTTCACCGTTATGGATCATTTTCCGGTGAATATTGTCCAGCCAGGGACTTTGACCCTGTGAAAAAAGAACAGCGAGTGGATTTTTGCTCATTATGAGGTCTCCTGATATTTATATGCAGTTACATATTATGCAGCTACAGTCGTGATGACGAAAGCCTGGTTTGTACCCTATATGATCGGATAAAACGTTGATTTTCTTTAGCCTTGCCTTGATAGCATTATGCCGTAGCCGGGATATCCGCATCAATCATGAAATTCACACAAAACGTAGTATAATACTGGACGTTTTTGCGCTCCGATAATTACAATCGGGAAGGTGTGATGATAGGTGTAATAAATTGATTTAATAAACTGAAGAGTATAATGAAAATATTGGTATGTGGTTAACCATGAATTTTGTCAAAATAGGTGTTTTTACAATTTTGTTGAGTGTGTTGCAATGTCTTAACATGAGTGTTTTTGCGGAAACCGCTTTAAATTTACAGCACCAGTACCGGGAGAAACAAGATGTTTTGCAACAAAGTAAGGATTGTATTAATTGCCATTCATCCGATTTACAAATCCATAAGACTATAAAAGACATCGATAAATGCGATCAATGCCACTCTTTTTCAAACTCTTTTTCAAATAGTATTGCAACTAATATTGTCAATAACAGCAGCATGTCATTGCAAAAGGTGTCACAACTAAAAGCGCAACAAGATGCAGACCACGTCGCTCCCGATCACTTGTTTCCTCAAAACAACAATGCACTATCTCAAAAAGGTTTTGAAAAAAGAAATCTAGGTATGCGATTCCCCATGTACTACGTAAGATCACGATTGGGTGACAATCCGAATGAAATGATATTAATACCCGCCGGCGAATTTATTATGGGGACGAATGATCGACTTTCGGATGAGGGGCCGCAGCATAAAGTCACTTTGCCGGAATATTTAATTGATAAATATGAAGTGACGAATTTACAGTATAAGAAATTTATTGATGCGACCCAGCGGCGTTCACCAACTTATTTTAGAAACAGAACTTTCCCCGAAGGCAGGGCGGATCATCCTGTAACTAATGTTGGTTGGGACGATGCCAACGAGTATTGTCAATGGGCTGGAAAAAGATTGGCGACTGAACAGGAATGGGAAAAAGCGTCGCGTGGCAGCGATGCAAGAATATATCCCTGGGGTGATGAGTTTGAAGTGACCCACGCAAATACGCCAGGACGCTGGAAAGAGCTTGCCGCCTTTGGAGATACCACACCAGTAGGCTCTTTCGAAAAAGGTGCTAGTCCTTATGGAATTTATGATATGTCTGGCAATGTGTGGGAATGGACGGCCTCCTGGTATAAAGCGCATCCAGGAAACAAAACACCCTCTGAAAGTTATGGAGAACGTTATAAGATTTTAAAGGGCGGGTCCTGGTGGGATTGTTCGTTTTATAAATGTGGAATATCGGCGCCAGTTTACAATCGAAGTTTCTTTGCAAAAAAAGTAAAGAATGACACGTTTGGGTTTCGTTGTGCAAAAGATGTTGAATTTAAAGGAAGTAAAAAATAAGGATTTATAATATGCTTGGACCAATGTTTGAGAAGTTGTTTAAAACTAAATTTTCTAATAGATTGCCAACTGTTGCTGCAGCCATTTTTTTTGTGGCAATCGCAGTGTCGTGTGGTGACGATAAAGAAAAAACAGTCGACAGAGCTGTAGTTGATGCAAATACTGTTGCAAGTACTCATGCAAATAAAATGTCACAAGTGCAAGTGAGTGTTGAGCAAATCTCACCTGTCGGTGAGATGGTATTAGTGTCGGCTGGAAAATTTATTATGGGGAGTAATAAAGTTGGCGAAGAAGGAATGCAGGCGCGTTATGGTTTTATCAGAACACCCTATCTCAATGAACATCCCCAACAGACAATCGATCTTGAAGCGTTTTATATCGATAAATATGAAGTGACAAACGCACAATACAAACGTTTTGTCCGTGTGGCCAAACGACCTGATCCTTTTGAGTGGTCGCAGAACGGTTACGGTGTTTTTAAAGAAAAGCTAGAGGCGATGAAAGTGGAAATGCTGCGCCAGGTTGCGTCGGATTATTTTAAACTGGATGTGGATACGCGCAAAATGAATACACAGCAATTGCTCAAAGCCATGTTTAAAAGACGAGAATTTATGGATAATTTACCGGTGTCGTATGTGACATGGTACGACGCCTATTTATACTGCGTAACGGCAGGAAAGCGCCTGCCTAGTGAGGCTGAATGGGAAAAGGCTGCCAGGGGTGAAAATGGTCAGGAGTTTCCCTGGGGTGAAGTCTGGGATCCGTCTATTGCCAACACAGGTGATGATGTCGAATGGGAAGCAGGCATTGCGCCAGTGGGTTATTACGAAAAAAGCAAGTCACCCTACGGTGTATATGATATGGGGGGTAATGTGTGGGAATGGGTTGAGGCGTGGTATCAACCGTATGAGGGTTCAAGTTACCAGGACAAGGAATTTGGAGAAAAAAATAAAGTTATTCGGGGTGGGGGAGGTGGTATAGGCCACTATTCTATCAGCTTGTTCTTTCGCGGTGCTAGTCGTCAGTTCGCGGATCCAAACATGGCGAGTGCGGATGTTGGTTTTCGATGCGCGAAAAATGAAAAAACAACTGCGGCTGAAAAATAATTATTCGATTAATCGGGAATATATAAGTAGCGGTGTTATTTATATATAATTTTTATACTGCTGTAGTAAGCAGCAAGGTCTTTTATGTTCGAGTTTGAGAGTTGTATTGCGATCGATTTCATTTCGTAATTTTTGCGTTTGCCGTTTTTATAATCATTTAAAGCTTGGATCAGATATTTTTCATGCTGGCCAGCAAGATTTGGGTAGTTAGGATTAGTGCTTAAGCCCTTTTCACCATGACAACGTTTGCAGCTAAAGCTTTTTATCTTGCCCACGCGCGCATCGCCTGTTTGTGCAAATACAAAAGATGCGCTGTAGGTGCTCAAAAAGGCCGCTATAAAAATAGTGCTTAATAATTTGTAGATACGCTTAGCCTGTGGGATCACCATGATACAACTCCTTTATTATTATAAACTCTTCCAGTAATAAGAGTGGCCTCTAAACGTGTATGTATGCCTATAGCTATGGGCAGTTGATAACAGTTGATAAAAGTGAAAACAGTTTCGTTCGTGCATAACGTCATACATAGATGCAAAGCTAAACGGAAAACACTGGTTAATAGAAACTTTTACGGTAATAGAAAAGAAGTATAGCAGTGAATTCTTATTACATTACTTTTCGATATTGCTTCAGGTAAAAAATTGAGCAAAAAAAAGCCCCGTAAAATCGAGGCTTCTAATTTTTTCTTAAGATCTAATTAATCATCACCACCACCAAATGCACCCAATAAGTGGAGCAAACTGGTAAACAGATTAAAAATACTGACATACAGTGTGACAGTCGCCATGATGTAATTAGTTTCACCACCGTTAACCATTGCACTTGTTTGATACAAAATCAAACCGGACATCAGCAAAATAAACCCTGCAGATACCGCGAGGGAAAGGGCAGGTATGCTGAATACCGCAGCACCAATTCCGGCTAAAAACATAACTAGAATGCCGACCATTAAAAACCCGCCCATAAAGCTGAAGTCTTTACGTGTGGTTAAGGCATAACCGGACAAACCAAGAAAAATAACCCCTGTCGCACCCAGCGCAGTCATAACGATTTGGCTACCGTTGACTTGTGCCATATACATACTGATTATCGGTCCCAAGGTGAGTCCCATAAAACCGGTCAGTGCAAATACAAATACAATACCAAGTGAGCTGTCACGGAATTTGTTTGTTAAAAACAGCAAACCGAAATAACCCACTAATGTAATGATTATCCCGGGATGAGGCAGATTAAACATCATAGACGCACCCGCGGTTATCGCGCTAAACACCAGCGTCATGGAAAGCAAAATATAGGTGTTTTTAATCAATTTGTTAGTAGCAACGACGCCACTCGAAGGTGTGGCTACTGCAGATTGAAATGTACTCATAAACTTTAATCTCCTAATTTATATACTAAAACTCTATTTCGTAACGAATAAGACCATTATAGCCCTGATTTAGTTCCCGTGGATATATACTTTTGTTTAAATTACATACAATTACGCTTACTAAATTCAATATGGGCAAAAAACCAAATTTCAAGGGTCAGTCAATACTGGAAATAGCACCGGAATATCGGTTATGCTTCCGCTCCTAGCTCTAGTGTACCCCATTAGCTTATATTACGGCAGAATTCTAGAAAAGAAGACTCTATTTTAGGCCAAACCGAACTTGTTGAGTCACAGGG
>CAZZJI010000039.1:0-21896 GCA_964654485.1 uncultured Gammaproteobacteria bacterium
TTTTCATTGCAACAAGATTACCGCCAATACCCTGCTTTTTAATCCGATTCCACTATAGGAGGCCTGTCCGAGAATAGAAAACCTACTGCGGACCTCGGTACCCCCTTGAGGGGTGAAAGTCATTTTAGTCAGATTTCCCCTCGCGACGGTTTCTATTCTCGGACAGGCCTCCTATAGTGGATTTCAGCCCAATTCTGTACTATTGGGTACATGGCATTTAACCTTGTATTAATCAGGAGATTTTATTGTGAGTCGTTTGGAAACTGGACGAGGACAATTCCCAAATGTGCGTATGCGCAGAATGCGGCGCGATGATTTTTCACGGCGGCTTATGCGCGAGTCCAATCTCACGGTAGATGACCTGATTTGTCCAATGTTTGTACTCGATGGCACATCTCAGCGCGAAGCAATACCTTCGATGCCTGGCATCGAACGCGTGTCAATTGATGAGTTAGTCAACGAGGCCAAACAATTAGCTGATCTGGGCGTACCTGCTATCGCAATATTTCCCGTTACACCTGAAAAAGTGAAAACGGACGATGCACGCGAGGCGTTTAATCCTGACGGCCTGGCTCAACGGGCAGTTCGCGCAATTAAAAAAGAAGTCGCGCAGCTCGGCGTGATTACTGATGTCGCATTAGACCCCTTTACGACGCACGGGCAAGACGGTTTGACCGATGACGCAGGCTACGTGATGAATGAAGAAACCGTTGAAGTGCTGGTCAAACAAGCTTTATCCCACGCAGAAGCCGGCGCGGATATTGTCGCACCTTCGGATATGATGGACGGTCGTATTGGCGCTGTGCGACAAGCGCTCGAATCGGCTGGCCATATACACACTCGCATCCTCGCCTATTCTGCTAAGTACGCCTCCAGTTTTTATGGTCCTTTTCGTGATGCTGTTGGCTCGTCGACCAATTTGGGCGCGGGTAATAAATACACGTACCAACAAGACCCGGCAAATACGGATGAAGCCCTGTGGGAAGTGAGCCTCGACCTGGAAGAAGGCGCAGACATGATAATGATTAAACCCGGTATGCCTTATCTGGATATCGTTAGGCGGGTTAAAGATGAATTTGGCGCACCCACATTTGTGTACCAAGTCAGTGGAGAATATGCCATGCTGATGGCCGCCAGCCAGAATGGCTGGTTGTCAGAAAAAGAAATAATTATGGAATCGCTTTTGGGCATGAAAAGAGCGGGAGCAGATGGTATTTTAACCTACTTTGCCAAACAAGTTGCTCAATGGTTATCTGAAAAATCGTAATTAAAAGCATGATTTGATTAGTTATTCTTTTATAACAAACTGGTGTAACCGAAAAATAATGTAAAAAGCTTGTGTATTTTCGTTTCTAATTTATAATCCCGCCAACAAAAGAATCAAAGAGTATAGCTTAGTAAATGATTACTAAAAATTATATTGGTAGTTTGTTTGGTGCTTCCCCGGTTCGACCACTTCAGAAACACATGGACAGTGTTCAAGAATGTATTCTAGTCCTTCCTGATTTTTTTCAAGCAGTATTGAGAGAAGATTGGAAAGAGGCAAAGGACCTTCAAAAAAAAATTCGCAAACTGGAACAGAACGCGGACAAGCTAAAAAAAGATTTAAGATCTCACTTACCTAAAAGTTTATTTCTGCCTGTATCCCGTCGGGACTTACTCGAAACCCTTACCATGCAAGACAAAATTGCAAACAAAGCAAAGGATATTGCGGGACTCATTTATGGGCGCAAGATGGTTTTCCCTGACAATATCGGCCCCAAATTCGAAGATTTTGTCGCGCGCTGTATAGATGCATCAACACAAGCGCAAAAAGCAATCAATGAATTGGACGAGCTTGTTGAAACAGGATTCAGTGGCGGTGAAATTAAAGTTGTGGAATCTATGCTATCCAAACTGGATAACATAGAGAATGACACTGATAAAATTCAAGTCGGTATCCGCGCTGCATTATTCAAAATCGAACGCGACCTCCCCCCTATTGATGTGATGTTCCTTTACAAAATCATCGACTGGACAGGTGAGCTCGCTGACATCTCCCAACGAGTAGGCAGTCGCCTGCAACTTATGCTGGCACGCTAATTAATTAATATAACTTTTTATAGAGAGTCGTAATAATGGAGTTTGGAACAACTTTTATTATTCTTGCCTGCGTTTTTGGTTTATTCATGGCATGGGGTGTCGGTGCGAATGATGTTGCTAACGCCATGGGCACATCAGTCGGCTCCAAAGCTGTCACGATAAAACAGGCCATTATCATTGCCACCATTTTTGAGTTTGCTGGCGCTTATCTTGCGGGTGGCGAAGTCAGCGCTACAATTCGCAAGGGCATACTTGACATGGACATGTTATCCGACTCGTCGGAGCTGGTTGTTTATGGCATGTTGGCTTCTTTATTGTCTGCCGGCATCTGGTTAGTTATCGCATCACGCGCGGGCTGGCCGGTTTCAACAACACATACTATTGTCGGCGCTATCGTCGGCTTCGCTGCGGTTGGCATCGGTGTTGAAGCCGTAAAATGGGGCAAAGTTAGCACAATAGTGATGAGCTGGGTTGTGTCTCCGTTACTCGCCGGCACTCTTTCTTTCGCGCTCTTCAAAAGCGTACAACACTTTATCTTCGACACCGACAACCCCATTAAAAATGCGAAACGTTATGTGCCGGTTTACATCTTCTTGGTCGGCTTTATTATCGCACTTGTCACCTTGTACAAAGGTTTAAAACACATCGGGCTGAATCTCGGAAATGCAGAAACATTCGGCATATCGGTTTTAGTCGGCATTGTTATTATGTTAGCTGGCATCTATGCAATTAATAAACTAAAACTGGACCCGAATGCGGATAAAGAGTTTCATTACACTAATGTTGAACGCATTTTTGGTATACTCATGATCGTGACCGCCTGTGCGATGGCGTTCGCACACGGCTCAAATGACGTCGCCAATGCAGTCGGCCCAATAGCTGCTGTCGTCAGTATTGTCGGAAATAATGGAATAATCGCAGCAAAATCCACTATGCCCTCCTGGATACTATTACTTGGTGCCATCGGTATCGTTATCGGACTCTTAACCTACGGCCACAAGGTAATTGCAACTATTGGCACGGGCATAACCCAACTAACCCCTAGCAGGGGTTTTGCAGCCACATTAGCCGCAGCCAGCACTGTCGTTATCGCATCAGGAACGGGGCTGCCTATTTCAACTACGCATACATTAGTCGGTGCCGTTCTTGGCGTCGGATTGGCACGCGGTCTTGGCGCACTCAATATGAATGTAGTACGCACTATATTTTTATCCTGGATAGTTACATTGCCTGCCGGTGCGATATTATCAATAATCTTTTTCTTTACGCTCAAAGGTATATTTAGTTAGTAATTTATACCCTGCACGGACCTAGGAGGCTGTCCGAGAACAGAGAACCTGCTGCGAACCTCGGTACCCCCTTGAGGGGTGAAAGCCACTTTAGCCAGATTTCCCTCACGACGGTTTCTGTTCTCGGACAGCCTCCTAGCATTATCAACATTGAAGCTTTAGACTGTCTGAATGTCTTCATTATTCGATTTCGAAAATAAAACCGATCGCTATACGGTAATGGGTAACCCTATCAACCATAGCAAATCACCTCGCATTCACACCTTATTTGCACAGCAGACAGGGCAAAATATCAAATATACGGCTACGCAAGTAGATCCAGGCGGGTTTGAGCAAGCAGTAGGAAACTTTCATGCGAGCGGCGGCAAGGGATTAAATATCACCGTTCCTTTTAAACAAGAAGCCTGGCGTTTAGCAAACGAACGCAGCACACGCGCAGAAATTGCCGGAGCCGTTAATACTATTTTATTTAAATCCGGCAACATACTCTATGGCGACAACTCGGATGGTATCGGGCTGGTTAAAGATATTCGAGACAATCATGAAGTCACCTTTGATAATAAACGTATACTAATTCTAGGCGCCGGTGGTGCGGTTCGAGGGGTGTTGCTACCCATACTGGAAGAAAATCCAAAAATAATTGTCGTTGCCAACCGCACCACGGGCAAGGCAAAAGAGCTGGCAAACATTTATAGCAATAAAGGCAACATAACGGGTAACAGCTACCAGGAAATTGACAAACTGCAGTTTGATTTAATAATCAACGGCACCTCTGCAAGTTTACATGGGCAACTGCCCCCCTTGCCAGACAACATACTTGCAGAAAATGCCTGTTGCTATGACATGATGTATGCAAAAACACCCAGCTTGTTTTTACAGTGGGCATTAAAACAGAATGCCACCAAAGTGATTGATGGTCTTGGTATGTTAGTAGAACAAGCAGCTGAATCATTTTATCTTTGGCGGGAGAAACGCCCGAATACTGCAGATGTTATTGCAAAATTGAGAAATGAATTGTAGATAGTGATTTTTAGTAAAAAAGTTAAGCCTGATAGCTCGTCCGCAACCCCTGCGTCCGCACGCGTGCAGGGACGCACATAGTTAGAGCAACGCAGGAGCAGTTGCCGAGTAGGTTCGTCTACAGGGAAGTAGGCGAGGGGCAGGAGCGGAAGCTTCAACTGATTTATTTAGGTTAAACAAGATAATTATTTTTTAATCCGCTATAGTGTGCTGCAGAATATTCGATCCACGCAATTTCTTCCTGGGTCAATTCCCTGGATTTTTTTACCGGACTTCCTTTCCACAAAAAACCACTCTCCAGTACCTTTCCCATGGGCACCAAACTGCCCGCGCCAAGCAGGACATTGGACTCCACTACCGCACCATCCATCACAATCGCCCCCATACCAATCAAGCACCGATTATTTATAGTGCATCCATGCAATATGGCTTTATGACCTACCGTTACATCATCACCTATGAGCAAAACATAACCATCCGGTATGGATTCGTGCCGATGGGTCACGTGCAGTATCGAACCATCTTGTATATTTGTTCTCATACCAATGACTATCGAATTAACGTCACCCCGCACCACTGTCATTGGCCAAATTGAACTGTGTTCTCCGACAGTGACGTCACCGATGACAATGGCAGTTTCATCGATATAAACATGGTCAGCGATAGTCGGCACTTTGTTTTGGTAAGGCTTAATCGCCATATCAACGCAACGTCACCAATTCTTCGGCACTGGTTGGATGTATCGCGACAGTATTATCAAAATCAGCTTTAGTTGCACCCATTTTTATCGCCACAGCGAAACCTTGCAACATTTCATCTGCACCCTGACCAATGATATGACAACCGACAATTTTTTCCCTGGCGCCCACTGTCACTAATTTCATTACTGTTTTTTGACTATGTTGGGTAAGCGCATAATACATATTAGTAAATTGAGTCGAATACACTTTGACCGCATCGCCGTGCAATTCTCGTGCTTCCTCTTCTGTCAGGCCAATCGTACCGATAGGCGGGTGGCTGAACACAACGGTCGGTATGTTTTCATAGTCAAGGTGCCGCTCGGACTGCTGATTAAACAGCCGATCAGATAAACGACGACCCGCTGCAATCGCAACTGGGGTCAACGCCGCCTGTCCGGTTACATCACCCACTGCATAAATACCCGGTACGCTGGTATTTTGAAATTTATCAACTGGAATAAAACCGGATTTATCCAATTCAATACCCGCTTTATCTAATCCCAAATCCTGGGTATTGGGTGCACGACCCGTCGCCCAAATAACCGCGTCAAACCCCTTTAACTCGTGCCCCCCCTGGCAAACAATATTTAATTTGCCAGAACCAGACTTTATAATACGATCTATCAATATGCTTGGCAGAACATTTACACCACTGTTAAGCATTTCTTCCATTAAAGCGTCTCTAATCGACATATCAAACCGAGCTAGAAAATGCTGTCGGCGTAATAACAAATCAACTTCGGTCCCCAGTGTGTTTAACACCCCTGCCAACTCAACCGCAATATAGCCGCCACCGACGACCGCGACGCGACTTGGCTGCTCGGTCAGTGCAAAAAAACCATCTGACGTTATTCCCAGCTCAGCACCTTCTATATCAGGTACGATTGGAAAACCACCGGGCGCAACTACGATATGATCCGCTGTATATTGCTGGCCATTGACCGCGATGCTGTTGTTATCAATAAAGTGTGCTGTGCCATTGATTTCATCAATATCGGAATCTTTTAAATAGGTGTGGTACCAATCATTAATGCCAGTGATGTATTTCTCTCGTGCTTTGACAAGCTTTTCCCAACTAAAGCTTTTGAGATCAACATCAAACCCATAATCTGCTGCAACGCTTATCGTGTGAGCAATGTCAGCGCCCAACCACATAATTTTTTTCGGCACGCACCCCACATTCACGCAGGTGCCCCCCATCAGACCTTGCTCAACCAATGCGCATTTTGCGCCATACTTGGCCGCCCTCTCAACAGCGGAAATACCACCGCTGCCGCCGCCAATGGCAATTAAATCATAATGTTTTTTCATTAGCCGTTGTCCTGTAACTTAAAGTTAAAAGAGTGTACGCCAATGATACAGCCGGTGTAACCCTGCTGCACCCGGCCCTTATTAGACACACACACGGCAAAATACGTTTCACAGGCTGAACTAAAGACAGGCAACAACCATGCAATAAATAATGAATTTAACTGATTAGGCTTGAACAGATCATCAATGCGGGTTCTAATTCTTCTCTATTTGTAAAAGCGACACAAAAATCGCCCTGTATATTGATAAAGCTCATTTTTTGTAAGCCGATATAATATAAGGGTGTGGACTGACAGAACTACTGGAGAGAAAACTATGGCGGAAGATACGGTCACCATAAGAGATGACGCGACGGGCAAGGAAGTTAAACTTCCCGTGATACGCGGCACAATGGGTCCTGCAGGCTTTGATATCAGAACCCTGCAAAAAGAACTGGGTTATTTCACATATGATCCAGGCTTTATATCGACCGCGAGCTGTCAAAGTGGTATCACCTACATAGATGGTGAAGCCGGCGTTTTATTATACCGCGGCTACCCCATCGAACAACTGGCCAAACACAGCAGTTACCTTGAGGTCTGTTATTTGTTGCTCCACGGCGAACTGCCCAATACTAATGAAATGGCGCAGTTTGAGTCCGTCATCATTGACCACACGATGATCCACGAGGGATTGCGGCGTTTTTACTCCGGTTTCAGACATGACGCACATCCCATGGCGATTATGGTGGGTGTTGTCGGTGCGCTATCAGCGTTCTACCATGATTCAACTGACATAAATGATCCACGTCATCGCGAAATATCTGCGCATCGCTTAATAGCAAAAATGCCATCGATTGCCGCAGACAGTTTTAAATATTCAATCGGCCAACCGTTTATCTATCCAGATAATGAACTCGGTTACGCAGAAAATTTTTTACGCATGATGTTTGCCGTACCCACAAGAAAATATGACGTTCACCCTGCTTCGGCAAAAGCGCTCGAACTGATTTTAATTTTGCACGCTGATCACGAACAAAATGCCAGTACCTCCACGGTGCGCCTGGCAAGCAGCTCGGGTGCGAACCCATTCGCCAGCGTCGCTGCGGGTATCGCTTCTCTGTGGGGGCCAGCGCACGGTGGCGCGAATGAAGAAGTTATCAAAATGTTGGAAGAAATTAGTAACCCTAAAGAAATATCAAAATTTGTTAAACGCGCAAAAGACAAAAATGACTCGTTTCGTTTAATGGGGTTCGGCCATCGAATCTATAAAAATCATGACCCAAGGGCCGTCATCATCAGACAAATGTGCCATGATTTGCTTAAAGAACTGGATACAGTCAATGGCCCCTTATTTGAAACTGCGCTCGAACTGGAAAAAATCGCGCTTGAAGATGACTATTTTATAGAACGTAAACTTTACCCAAATGTCGACTTTTACTCAGGCATCATCCTCAAAGCCATCGGTATCCCGCTGAATATGTTCACCGTTATATTCGCCATGGCCAGAACCGTTGGCTGGATCGCGCAATGGATGGAGATGATGGAAGACAAGGAGCAGCGTATTGGCAGACCCAGACAAGTCTATACCGGCCAACCAAAACGCACACATCCGGCAGAGAAATAACACAGGGCGGATAATCCTAACACAATTAGTTGAACCTACTACGAACGCCTACTAATTGCGCGCTCATAATTAGCGTACCTAGGAGACTGTCCGAGAATAGAGAGCCTACTGCGGACCTCGGCACCCCTTGGGGGGTGAAAGCCATTTTGGCCGGATTTTTCGATAAAACGCGTTCTCTTTAAGAGAATATACCCAACTACGCCTTATTTTATCGAAAAATCCGGCCAAAATAGCTTCCCCTCGTGACGGTTTCTATTCTCGGACAGCCTCCTAGGGAAACCCCTATAGACATTAAAAATTAAATTATCCCTAAATGAATATTGTATTGGACAAAGTAATCGATTGATCCTAAATTAATATTAGTACATGTTAATGAATTAATTCAATCTTTAAGGGGTAATTATGTCAGGCACCAAGGTAATTCCTACTAAATTAGTTTACTATTTACGGCATCTGCATAAATTCAACATACAAACATTCAGTACTACCACGACTACTGGCGTAACACCCAACCCATATTCGCTTGTTCCAGTCGTTTTTCTGTTTTTTTCTTCTATCGCCCATGCCGCCCAACCCAATAATGACAAAATTCTTCAACTGGATAACACTGATATCAACAACTTGAGGTACTAGACATGAACACAACATTAAAATATTTTTTATTAATTTCAACAACCCTAATATTATCACCCGCATTAGCAGGTGACATTGCCAAAGGAAAAACGAAAGCAGTATTATGCGCGGGTTGCCATGGCGAGAACGGGATCAGTATTAGTCCTATTATACCTAACCTCGCAGGACAAAAAGAAGAATACCTTGTCAAAGCATTAAAGGAGTTTAAATCTGGCGTGAGAAAAAATGGCATCATGTCGCCTATTGCAACGACCATTAACGACGATGATATTAACAATCTTTCAGCTTATTTTTCCAGTTTAAAATAAGTCAGAAATACAGTCTAAATATGAAAGGTGAATTCGCATGACGGATGAAAGTAATCCTCCAATAGATGAAGATCGCAGAGATTTTATATTAAATTCCGCGACCAGTGTTGTTGCCGGCGCAGGCATTGCAACCGCTTGCTGGCCTTTTATCAGCAGCATGAACCCAAGTGCAGACGTGCTTTCAAAAGCAACCAGCGAAGCCAGTTTGAAGGGATTAAAACCAGGCGAAGTGAAAACAGTCCCTTGGCAGGGAAAACCAGTCTTTATTTTTCATCGAACGAAAAAACAAATTACCTCAATGGAAACCTCAGACGGCGGCGGCAAGGACCCGCAGGCTGACAGTGAACGCGTGCAAAATCCAGATTGGCTGATAGTCGTCGGATTGTGCACTCATCTAGGTTGTGTACCATCACGTAAAAAAGAGGGTTGGTTTTGTCCTTGCCATGGAAGCATTTACGATAATAGCGGCCGAATACTGTCCGGGCCGGCGCCCCGTAACCTGGATCTGCCACCCTATGAATTTATTTCGTCTGAAAAAATTATTATAGGTAAAGCAGAAACCTAAAACGGCATCTATAGATTTTTGCTAGAGGCTACTCCACCCTGCCTTTACTCTAACACAGGAGAAAGTAATGAAGCATGTCATTAGCTGGATTGACAGGCGTTTCCCGTTGACAGCGTTTGTGAAAAATGAACTCACTGAGTACCCTACGCCACGGAATTTGAGCTTTTGGTGGAATTTTGGCTCACTCGCCGGCATTGTATTGGTCATACAGATTATAACGGGCATCTTCTTGGCGATGCACTACAAACCAGATGCTGCATTAGCATTTGACTCGGTCGAGCATATAATGCGAGAAGTAAACTATGGCTGGTTAATCCGTTTTATGCATTCAACCGGGGCATCTGCATTTTTTTTAATGATCTTTATTCACATGGCGAGGACGCTTTATTACGGTTCTTATCGCGCACCTCGTGAACTAATGTGGTGGACTGGACAAGGTTTGTTGTTATTATTAATGGCAACGGCATTCACGGGTTATTTATTGCCCTGGGGACAAATGTCTTATTGGGGCGCACAGGTTATTACCAGTTTATTTGGTGCCGTACCCTTTCTAGGTGATGAACTGGTCACTTGGTTGCGTGGTGACTTCACCGTCGGCAATGCTACTCTAAATCGCTTTTTTGCACTTCATTATTTAATTCCCTTTATTATCGTCGGTGCCGTCGTGATTCATTTAGTTGCGCTGCATTCGGTGCGCAGTAGCAACCCATCCGGCATTAACCTGGATGACAAAAATAATATACCATTTCATCCCTATTTCACGATAAAAGATCTTTTTGGCATCAGCATATTTTTTGTCGTATATAGCTATTTCGTTTTCTTTAATCCGAACCTTTTTATCGAAGCGGATAATTATGTCCCCGCCAATCCGATGCAAACACCGGCGCATATTGTACCCGAATGGTATTTTTTACCGTTTTATGCAATATTGCGTGCTGTGCCGGATTTACTCGGCGGCGTTATTGCCATGGGCGTTTCCGTTATGATTTTTGCCGCGATGCCTTATCTTGACCGGTCAAAAATACCAGGTGGCGCCCGCTATCGCCCAATCTTTCGCGTCATGTTTTATTTATTCATAATTGATGTATTAATCCTCGGGTACGTAGGCGCACACCCACCAGAGGGATTTTTAGTTCCTTTAGGCCAAATCGCCACCTTCTTTTATTTTGCTTCTTTTGCATTCCTCCCATTCTTTTCAAAATGGGAGGAAACATGGCTGCGAAAAAGAGGGTTGCCCGCAGAAGTCGAAGCAATGCTTTCCAGTGAGAAAATACAACTATCGGATCGGCGCCATAAGAAAAAAGAACGCAGAAAAAATAATACAGAAGCCTCAGGATCTACTCACAATGATTAATCGAATCAGATTTATTTCACTGATATTGTTTTCAACCTGGCTTGGCGTTGTTTTTACAACAATTATTTTTACAACAACAAGCTACGCATCAACAAGCAGTTTTCCGCTAGAAAATATCAAATTTACTCAGGACCAAGCGAGCTTACAACGTGGCGCAAAAATTTATTACGACGTCTGTCGTATGTGCCACAGTATGAAATACATTAAATATAAAACCCTGGAAGAAATTGGTTTTAATAGTAGTCAAATAGACGCATTACGCGGCGATAAACCAAAAAATACAGCGCTAGGCAAAACCATTTCCGATCCCGTACTAAACACTTTATATGGTCAGGTTCCACCCGATTTGTCCTTAATGGCGAAAGCCCGCAAGCGCGGACCCCAATACATCTACACCTTGCTAACAACGTACAGCGAAACAGAAGGCACCTATGAAAACGCGGTTTTTCCCGGAATTAAAATGCCTGACGCATTGAATATTGCGATCACGACAAACGACTCCCGAAAAGAAGAAATTAAAAACCAGGCTAAAGATGTAACAGAATTTCTGCTTTGGAGTTCAGATCCACGCGCCGCGATCAGAAAAAGCATCGGTGTCTACGTTGTTATTTATTTTATTATTCTCAGCGCTATGCTGTTTTTAATCATGAAGCGCGTATGGAGCAGGTTAGACAAATAAATCACATGCGTATTGATGGCATGCCTATGAGGAGTTATTTTTTTGTTACGTATTTTAAAATCTCAACAATCTGCTTAGTTGTTTTAGCCCAAGACATAGCGGCCGCATCGACTTCTTTAAGGGGGTGTATAATATCTTCGTCATGCAATGTTACATAAGGTATATTCATGGCAGCGCAGTAACCAGCATCGAATGCGGCATTCCATTGTTTATATTTATCGCCAAATCGAATAATAACGAGGTCACTTTGTTGAATAAGTGTTTTTGTCCGAATGGCATTAATTTTTGAAGATTTATGATCGCGCCAAAATGAATCAGGCTCTTCCCCCAAGTGGTCGCCGGCCGCATCACTTGCTTCATGATCGATCACAGCGGATGAAAAATTAACATTCAAATTAAGTGCGTCAGCGCCCTCGATGATTTCATTTCGCCAATCAGAATGTATTTCACCTGATAAATAAATATTAAGACTCAATGTCGTTCTCCAATTTTTTTATGTCAGAATTTTACGTTGTTTAAATCATTTTTCTTACCAAGAAATATAATACTTGCCGCTGTTATTGAAACCAATACACCGCATAAATAATAACATTACAATCAGCGACGACATAACAACGGGCGCATATTCACAAGCGCATATTCACAAGTGAGAGAGTAATCGACGCGATGTGAAAATGACGCTTTGACGGTTACGAAAAACCACAAGGTCCGTGCTCCATTTCTTCTTCAACATTGATGGCCGATCTCATGCTTTATTGTCAATCTATCAAGCCTGCCTTTGAACCGCAACTTACAAATAATAGCAGCCACTATCATTTACTTGGGAAACGCCAAACCTCTATTAATCTACTCTCTGATTGAACCGTTCGATCTCGCTGTGGAACTAATTTGTTATGCAACGTGCTGATGGGGCACGGGGCAAAATTTTATAATGGTATAATGGAGGGTATAAATAATGAGACATCATTTAGAAGGTAAAAACTTAAAAAGTAAAAGTGAATTATTAGACAAACATTCAAAAAAAGCGGTTGCGCTATTCATCGCAATCGCCTCCGTTTCTATCGCTGAATCATCTGCTTCCAGCGACGCACTTGAAGTGACTAATGTACAATCAAAATTCATCAGTGCGAATACCGATCGAGCAATTAAAGATCAATATATTGTGGTATTAAAAAATCAATATGTCGATCAACAGATATCCACTCTGTTCGGACAGGCATCAATCAACTCAGTCAGTGCGATGGACTATCGTCGCTACGTTGTCGCAAATACCACAACGGAAATGGCAAATTCACACAACGTGGCAATAAAAACACAATATCACGCGGCACTTTCTGGCTTTACGGCTCAAATGACACAGACAGATATGCGTGCTTTGCTCGCGGATAATCGCGTGGCCTACATTGAGCAGGACCAGATCATGAGAGCAAATATCACTCAAAGTAACGCCACCTTCGGGCTGGATCGAATAGACCAGGCCAATTTACCGCTCGATTCATTCTATAACCACGACACCGACGGCAGCGGTGTGCGGGCTTACATCATCGATACCGGCATCTTTGTGTCACACAGTGATTTTGGCGGCCGCGCAGAAAATGGACGGGATTTTATTGGTAATGACAACATTGCAAATGACTGTAACGGTCATGGCACCCATGTGGCCGGCACTATCGGCAGTTCAACCTACGGTGTCGCTAAGAACGTCACACTGGTCGGCGTGCGTGTTTTAGATTGTAATGGCTCAGGTGCAAACTCGGGTGTCATCGCGGGTGTTGACTGGGTCGCGCAAAATGCGATTCGTCCCGCGGTTGCGAACATGAGTTTAGGCGGAGGTTCATCCAAGGCGCTTGATGCCTCGGTGCAAAATGCAATTAACAGCGGTGTTACTTTTATCGTTGCGGCAGGTAATAGTAATTCTGATGCCTGTATCGGTTCACCGAATCGTGTTGCCGATGCGTTAACCGTCGCCTCTTCTACTTCGACCGATGCACGTTCCTTTTTTTCAAGTTGGGGAACCTGTATAGACCTATTTGCGCCTGGATCAGGTATTACGTCGACCTGGAACAACGGTGGCACGAATACGATCAGTGGCACGTCAATGGCAGCGCCTCACGTTGCTGGCGTAGCCGCATTGTATTTACAGGACAATACCTCCGCGAGCCCAGCAACGGTGAATGCGGCCATCGTAAACAACGCTGTCAGCGGAAAAATCACCAATACCAATGGCTCACCGAACCGTTTATTACAATCAAGATTTAACGGTGCAACACCGCCGCCACCGCCACTCGATAACGTATTGGAAAAAGCAGTTGCTGCCACCGGTTTGTCCGGCCCAGTGGCGAGCGAAGTAAACTACACCCTGGACGTGCCTGCCGGGGCAACTGACTTAAACTTCAACATTAGCAACGGCACTGGGGACGCTGATCTGTATGTAAAATTTGGCTCCGCACCGACAATCTCATCCTATGATTGCCGCCCCTATTTAAACGGTAATATTGAAAATTGTAACTTTGCCAACCCAAACGCGGGCACTTATTACATTATGCTAAAAGCGTTTAACAGCTATAGCGGTGTTTCCCTGCTGGGTGATTACACTGTAAACAACAGCGGAGGTGTTGATTTATTCTTTGAAAATCGCGTAAAAATCAATATTCCGAATGACCTAAACGGTTTCCCTCCAAGTGTGAATAGCGCTATTTTCGTTAATAAAACCGGTTCTGCAGGTACTACTCATATCACATTAGATATTACACATACTAACCCTGCAGACTTAATTATCGAAATAGCTTACCCCAACGGTACAAAGACAGCTTTGGAGGCACTTGCCGTTGGAGCAAAAACGTATACATTAGATGCCAGTTCAAGCCACGCTCTAGGTATATGGGGACTAACAGTGCGTGACATGGGAAGAGGTGGTATTGCTGGCTCTATTGATAGTTGGTCAATTACGTTTAGATAACACTTATTCAGATAACGCTCAATAAGGGTAAATAAGCTAACGCGAATTTACCCTTTTTTTTAACCTCTGATCAGGTATGAATTGCACGTCCATCGACCGCCAGTGCCGCCTCATGCATGGCCTCTGACAGTGTCGGGTGTGCGTGTACTGTTCTGGCAATATCTTCTGCGCTGGCGTTGAATTCCATCGCCACAATCACTTCGGCGATCATTTCCGATGCATGCGGACCAAGAATATGAACACCTAAAATTCGATCGTACTTCGCATCGCTTAGAATTTTAACCATGCCATCGGTTTCATTCATTGCATGTGCGCGGCCATTTGCCTTGAATGGAAAAACACCTTCTTTAAACTCAATACTTTCTTCTTTTAGCTGCTGGGAGGTTTTGCCCACCCAGGCAATTTCGGGCGAGGTATATATCACCCATGGAATGGTTTGGTAATTAACATGGCCTGACTGGCCTGCTATTTGCTCAGCAACGCAAACACCTTCCTCTGACGCCTTGTGTGCTAACATGGGTCCGCGCACCACATCTCCGATGGCGTACACACCCTTCAAATTTGTCTGGCAGTGGTCGTTTACTTCTATAAAACCCTTATCATCTACATTTAAACCAACCGCCTCACCGTTCAAGCCATGACTATTTGGACTTCGACCGGTTGCGACCAACAAACGATCCACCTGAATTTTTTGCTCACCTTCTGCGTCTTTATAAACAATAGCAACTTGTTTTTTTGTTGTTTTCACTTCTTTTACTGAAGCACCCAATTTAATACCCAGACCCTGCTTTTGTAATAAACGATATGCTTCTGCTGCAATAGACGGCTCGATCCGCGACAAAAATTGCTTGCCTCGATTTAAAACCACCACTTTGGCGCCTAACCGACTCCAAACACTGCCCAACTCCAGGCCAATTACACCACCACCGATAACGGCCAGTTTTTTAGGTACCGCTTCAAAAGTAAGTGCGCCAGTTGAATCAACAACACGATCACCATCAATTATAATATCATCGTGCGTCGCAGGAGACGAGCCAGTTGCGATTATAATGCTCGAAGCCTCTACTACGTCTGTTGTATCATCTTGCAAAACGACTTCAATTTGTTTATTTGAAATCAAACGTCCCTGACCATGCAACCAAACCACTTTATTTTTCATAAACAATGTTGTGATACCCCCTGTCAGGGTTTTAACAATATTGTTTTTTCGTGACATCATGGTATCCAGATCCAACTCTAAACTGCCAATTTGAATACCATGATCAGCAAAATGATTTTTAGCGCGATAATACTGTTCTGATGACTCAAGCAGGGCTTTGGATGGGATACAACCGACATTGAGGCAAACACCGCCGAGTGACGGAGCACCATTGTGGTCACGCATATTATCGATACAAACCGTGCTCAGGCCTAGCTGCGCACAACGAATAGCCGCCACATACCCACCCGGCCCCGCACCAATGACCGCCACATCGTATCTTTGCATAATATTTTCTATTAATTTTTTAGTTAGTAGCGTTGATTTATTTAGGTTAAACCTGCAACAGCATCCGAGTAGGATCTTCCAACGCTTGTTTAATCGCAACAAGAAACAGTACTGCTTCATGGCCATCGATAATGCGGTGATCATAGGATAACGCCAAATTCATTATAGGGCGAATAACAACTTCACCGTTTTCAGCAATGGGTCTCTGCTGGATCGAATGCATGCCCAGGATTGCACTTTGGGGCGGATTTAATATGGGCGTAGACAATAAAGAACCAAACACGCCACCATTAGTGATCGTAAACGTGCCGCCAATCAAGTCTTCCATGGACAAACGAGCGTCTTTTGCCGCACTACCGTAACGTACTATATTGCCTTCCAACTCGGCAAATGACTGATTTTCCACATCGCGTAACACAGGAACAACCAGACCGCGCGGAGAACTGACCGCAATACCAATATCGATGAAATCGTGATAGATAATATCATTACCGTCGATAGACGCGTTGATAACAGGATATTTTCTAAGTGCCTCTATCGACGCCTTGATAAAAAAAGACATGAACCCAAGCTTAACATCATATTTTTTTGTAAATTGATCCTGGTAACGTTGGCGCAACGTCATAACAGGCTGCATATTAACTTCGTTAAAAGTAGTTAAAATTGCAGCGCTATTTTGTGCCTGCTTCAGCCGCTCTGCAATACGCACTCGCAACCGGGTCATTGGCACGCGTTTTTCAGATCTCGCGCCCCCCTGTTGAAATAACGTTGAAACACCCGGCATTGCCGCTTGTGAATTTGCATGCGTATTTGTCTGTGTCGCGGATTGCAACTGTGTTTCCGCATTATTGTTTGCTGATGAAGTTACTGCGGACGATGAATTACTTTCCAGGTAACGTAAAATGTCTTCCTTCGTCACACGCCCACTTTTTCCCGTTCCCCGAACCGAGTTTAAATCGACGTTATTATCTGTTACCAGTTTTTTCACAGCCGGGCTCAACGCTTCTATAAACTTTTCGTCGCTGGATTCGCTGGCGCTTTGAGACACATTTGCTGCGGATCCGCCGCGCTCCTTGCTATCTGGCAGCGAAACCACCTGTGCCGTAGGACGCTCAGCCACACCCTCGGTATCAATAACCGCAATTACTTCACTGCTCGTCACTGACTCCCCATTAACTTTTTTTATTTCTTTTAATACGCCTTCTTCCGGCGCCGGTATTTCCAACACCACTTTGTCGGTTTCCAGTTCAATCAAATTTTCATCTTGATTAACATATTCACCGACTTTTTTATGCCAATCAATCAAGCTGGCATCTGCAACAGACTCTGAAAGCACAGGTACTTTAACATCAACCAACACGTTTATTCTCCTTTTTGATTTTCGGCATCACCATGGAAGATTCAACTTCAACACTTAATGCGACATCAATAACCGTTTTTTGCTGCTCAAGATGTTTTTTTAAATAACCCACTGCGGGTGACGCAGATGGAGGTCGTGTTGAATAACTGATCTCTTGAGACGGTGACATGCAATCAAGTATTCGTTTCATAACATAACGCCACGCACCTTGATTTCGTGGCTCTTCCTGACACCAACGTACCAAATGCGCATTGGGATACAATGCTAGCTGCTCCTTAAGGTCATCTGATGGAAATGGATATATTTGTTCTAAACGTATAATCGCCAGATTATCAATTTCACGCTCGCGACGAGCCTGCAGCAACTCATAATATATTTTACCGCTACAAATAATCAAACACTGTACTTTATCCGCATCGAGTTCATCTACCTCAGCAATAATATTGTTAAATGAACCATGGACAATATCTTCGAGTTCAGAGGTCGCTGCCTTGTGACGCAACAAACTCTTGGGCGTCATCACAATTAATGGTTTCCTGATCGGCCGTATCATTTGACGCCTGAGCATATGAAACATCTGAGCAGGCGTACTTGGAACACATACTTGTATATTTTCTTCTGCACACAATTGCAAGTATCGCTCCAGACGCGCGGACGAATGTTCCGGACCCTGGCCGTCATACCCGTGGGGAAGAAACAGCGTAAGCCCGCTATATTTACCCCATTTTGCTTCGCCAGAACTAATAAATTGATCAATAACAACTTGCGCACCATTGGCGAAATCGCCAAACTGCGCCTCCCAAATTACCAGTGTGTCTGCATCGGTAGAACTGAATCCATATTCAAAACCAAGTACTGCCTCTTCAGAAAGCAACGAATCGATTGTAATAAACTTAGGCTGATCCTTCGACAAATGCCGTAAAGGCAAATAAGTATTACCGTCTTCCTGGTTATGCAAGGCCACATGACGATGAAAAAATGTGCCACGACCGCTATCCTGGCCAGTTAATCGAACCGCATAACCATCCTCAAGCAAACTCGCATAAGCCAACACCTCTGCATATCCCCAATCAAAGCGAATAGCACCATCGGCCATTTTTCGACGCGAGTCCAATATTTTTGTGACGGTGGAATGAAGCTTAAAATCGTCTGGCACCGTGCAGGCCAAATCTGTCAATCGTTTCACTCTATCCAGAGACACACGGGTGTCCACCTTTTTTTTCCAATCTGTATCACTATAACGAGTCCAGTCGATAGCAAGCCGATTCTCTACCCCCAACATAATCCTTGGCGCTACCGTGTTCCCCTTATCCAGCTCGTCCCGATAGCTTTTCTTCATTTGATCCACTTCAGTTTCGGTAACAATCCCTTCTTCTATCAAACGATCCGCATACAGTTTCGTTATCAACGGATGCTGGTCGATCTTCTTATACATCATTGGTTGAGTTGCTTTTGGTTCATCCGCTTCGTTATGGCCATGGCGACGGTAGCAAATCATATCAATCAACACGTCTTTCTTAAATGTCATCCTGAAATCCAAAGCAAGCTGTGTTACAAACAACACCGCTTCGGGGTCATCAGCATTTACATGCAATATCGGCGCCTGCACTATTTTTGCAACTTCAGTACAATGCAGGGTTGACCGCGTATCCAACGGATTACTCGTAGTAAAACCAATTTGGTTATTTATAATAATGTGCACTGTGCCGCCAGTGCTAAATCCTCTTGCCTGTGACATTTGCAAAGACTCCATCACCACACCTTGCCCGGCAAACGCAGCGTCGCCATGAATAAGAACCGGCAACACCTGGGCCCCTTCTAAATCACGACGACGATATTGGCGCGCACGTACTGACCCCTCCACAACGGGATTAATGATTTCAAGGTGAGATGGATTAAACGCAACGGTTAAATGTACGGCGCCGCCTTTTGTATCCACATCCGATGAAAACCCTTGATGGTATTTCACATCACCGGAACCATTATCATTTTGCACGTTGCCTTCAAATTCTCTGAATAAATCGCCGGGTGACTTGCCAACCAGATTAACCAACACATTCAATCGGCCACGATGCGCCATACCAACAACCACTTCCTTAACGCCGTTCTCGCCCGACCTTTGTATTAAGTCATCCAACAAAGGAATAAGACTTTCTCCACCCTCCAGGGAAAAACGTTTTTGACCAACATATTTTACATGCAAAAATTTTTCCAAGCCCTCGGCAGCGACCAGCCTTTCCAGAATTTGTTTTTTTATCTGTGCATCAAAAACGGGTCTTCCTCTATTCGCCTCCAAACGCTCCTGCATCCAACGCTTTTCTGCGGTACTGGTAATATGCATATATTCCGAACCAATCTGGCCGCAATAGGTGCTTTGTAATGCATTTAATATTTCTTCCAGCGTCGCTGTATCCGGGCCTACAAAAGACCCTGTGTTGAATTTTTTATGTAAATCCGAATCGAATAAATCATGGTAGGCAGGATCCAAATCTAATACAGATAATTTTTCACGAAAATTGATGGGATCTGTATTGGCAAATTGATGCCCACGAAATCGATATGCGTTAATTAACTGGAGCACCGCGACCTGCTTGGCATCGTGCAACACCGCCGCCTGATGCAAAAATTCATCAGATGGGTTAGATACTTTTTCTGCACTTACTTTTCCTGCAAGGGTGTCATTGTAACTTACTGGTTTCTTATCGACTGGATGCGCTATTCTTGTAGAAACAGAAGGTGTTGAAACCGGTGTTGAAACCGAAGTTGCGGTTGATTCTATTGGAGAAGAAGTTAACAGCGCCTGGCGTATTGCTTCATGGTCGAATTCCTGGGAACTCGACGCGGACGAAGGCGGGCGAAGTCGTTCAAAAAAACTGCGCCAGTCCTGGGAAACGGAATTCGGGTCTTCTAAATAATTTGAATATAGTCCTTCGATGAAGGGCGCATTAGCTGCAAACAGATAACTGCTGTCCGTCAAAAATTTCAGTAAATCATTTGAAGTGCTATCGTCCATTAGTTTTATTAATACGCGTTTCGCTATTACAACACATCTTTTGCTGTGAACTTTAAGACAATCCTTAAATTAACATGAAGAACAATCACCCCAACCGATAATGGAGAGCGCCATGCTGCCAGAAAACAGATTAACTGCAATTTCTATCGGCATTATTTGTCACATCCTTTATATATATTAGATAAAAAATCACAACATGTGTAACGAAAACCACAACTAAAATATCCCATAGGCCACGCAGCAATTACCATAATCTTTCCACTATGCTTTTTTCTATACCCTTCTACACCCGGTACCATTCCAGAGGCGGCTCATCCAGTAACAAAGCCTGTTGCTGCAATGATGATATTTGATCTCCCCAATAGTGGTGCGTATTAAACCAGGTAAAATTCTTTGGAAAAGCGGGGTCGTCCCAACGTTTGGCCAACCAGGCTGAATAATGCATCATACGCAATGTTCTCAGCGCCTCAAGCAGGTGTAATTCGCGAGGGTCAAACTGCGCAAATTCACTATACCCTTGAAGAACTGCCGAAATTTGACCGCGCATTTCATCCCGATTCCCCGACAACAGCATCCAGATATCCTGCATTGCCGGGCCAGTGCAGCAATCATCTAAATCAACAAAATGGGGGCCAAGATCTGTCCACAAAATATTACCAGGATGACAATCACCGTGTAGACGGATCAAATTAATACCTTGTGCATGCGAGTACGCCAACTCGACCTGCTGCAACACATCCTCAGCTGCCGTACGGTACTGCGTCTGCAATTCTAACGGTATAAATCCTTTTTCCAGTAGATATTGGTAGGCATCTACACCGTAATTATCTATGCCGAGCGCAAACCGATGCTGAAAAGGTGCGACTGCGCCGACCGCGTGAATCCTCCCTATAAACCGGCCTATCCAGCTTAAATTAGCCTTATTATCCAACTCGGGCCAACGCCCGCCTTTTCGTAAGAAAACGGAAAACCGGTATCCCTGAAATTCGTGCAAGGTCTGACCTGCTTCATTAATTACCGGAGGAACAACCGGGATTTCATTTTCAGCCAGCGCCTGACTAAATGCATGCTCTTCCAGAATAGCCTCATTCGTCCAGCGACCTGGCCGGTAAAACTTAACAACAACAGGGGGTTCGTCTTCAATACCCACTTGATAAACACGGTTTTCATAGCTATTTAACGCGATAAACGAACCATCGACGACATAACCACAGTCAGCCATCGCATTTAAAATGACGTCTGGACTAAGATTCTGGAACGGAACCCGGTCCTCCCCTTTGTGCTCCCCCATTTCTTCTTCAGACAATACAACACCTCTCTTTGACGGTTTTTTCAACAGCACGTATTAAGTAGCCGATGGTTGTAAAAATTTCCACTTGATCACTACACCCTTTATGATTAAACATTTATGATAAGCACCTAATTTTTCCGAGGAAGAACACGTTATGGGCAACCCCTTATTAGAAATGACAGGCCTCCCTGCCTTTTCAAA
>CAZZJI010000039.1:21996-32811 GCA_964654485.1 uncultured Gammaproteobacteria bacterium
AACACGTTATGGGCAACCCCTTATTAGAAATGACAGGCCTCCCTGCCTTTTCAAAAATTAAGCCTGAGTGTATAGAACCTGCCATTGACTCTATCCTAACCGAAAACCGTGCCAAAATTGATTCACTGCTAAAGAATCGTGATACCTATACTTGGGATAACCTGTTACAGCCGCTGGAAGAATTAGACGATCGACTCAATCGAGCTTGGTCGCCCATTAGCCACATGAATTCCGTGGTTAATTCTGACGCACTGCGCGCCGCATACAACGCCTGTTTACCCAAATTAACAGAATATAGCACTGAACTTGGTCAACATCTTGGCATTTTCAATGCGATTAAATCCATTGTCGATGGCCCTGAATTTGAAAAACTGGATTTAGCCCAAAAAAAAATGCTCGAAAATGAAATGCGGGACTTCCATTTATCGGGCATCGATCTGCCAGAAAAGCAAAAAACCCGTTTTAAGGAAATCAAACAGGCATTATCAAAACTCACCACTAAATTTGAAGAAAATATTCTCGACGCCACCCATGATTGGAACAAGCACATCGGCGACGAAAGCAAACTCGCCGGCCTACCGAGTTCGGCACGCTCCATGGCCAAACAAAGCGCACAACAACGTGAAAAAGACGGTTGGTTATTTACACTGGAATTTCCATCTTATTATGCGGTAATGAGTTATGCAGATGATCGTGCATTTCGCGAAGAAATGTACACCGCCTACGTAACACGCGCATCGGACCAGGGGCCGAATGCCGGTAAGTGGGATAACTCAAAAATTATGGTTGATATTCTTGGCTTACGTCACGAACTTGCGCAGCTGCTGGGCTATAAAAATTATACGGAATATTCATTTACTACAAAAATGGCAACGGACCCAACACAGGTGATTTTATTCCTGACAGATTTAGCCACACGTTCTAAAAAAATGGCCACCAGAGAACTTGAAGAATTAAGTCATTTTGCCCAGGAAACAGATGGCTTAGACAAACTACAATCCTGGGATCTGACCTATTATTCCGAAAAACTTAAACAACATAAATATTCCATCTCCGACGAAGACCTTAAACCCTATTTCCCAGAACAACGGGTTATTTCAGGTATGTTCAACATCGTCAATAAACTTTACGGATTAACCATAAAGGAATGTAAAAATATCGATAGCTGGCATGAAGACGTACGCTTTTTCGAAGTTTTTGATGCAGATAGCCAACTACGAGGACAATTTTACCTGGACTTATATGCGCGTAAAGACAAGCGCGGCGGGGCATGGATGGATGGGTGTATTTCGCGTCTACGCCTGCATGATAAAGTGCAAATACCCGTCGCCTATTTAACCTGTAACCTGACATCCCCCATCGGCACAGACCCGGCGCTATTTACACACGATGAAGTGGTCACGTTGTTTCACGAATTTGGCCATGGATTACACCACATGCTGACCCAAATTGATTACGCCAGTGTATCCGGCATTAGCGGGGTGCCGTGGGACGCCGTCGAATTGCCGAGTCAATTTATGGAAAACTGGTGTTGGGAACGCGAAGCCTTGGACACCATGGCAAAACACTACAAAACTGACGAGTCCTTACCCGAAGATCTCTATAACAGTATGAAAGCATCGAAAAATTTTCAATCCGGCATGCAAATGCTGCGTCAGCTGGAATTTGCAATATTTGACCTGCAAATGCACCTGGATTACCAACCGGAACCAAAATCCAAAGATAATTTTGTGCAACAGACGTTGAATAAAGTTCGTGACCAAATTGCCGTTATACAACCACCAGAGTTCAATCGATTTCAACATGGTTTTTCGCATATTTTTGCCGGTGGATATGCTGCTGGCTACTATAGCTACAAATGGGCAGAGGTACTCTCCGCCGATGCATTTTCGAAATTTGAGGAAAACGGTATATTCGACCGCAAAACCGGTCGCGAATTTTTAAATAACGTACTTGAACAAGGTGGCTCGCGAGATCCAATGGATTTATTTGTTGCATTTCGAGGCCGCGAACCAACAATCGACGCATTATTGAGGCACAGTGGTATTGCCGCTTAAGCCTTGAAGGATTTTATTCATGACAGATAAAAGAAAAGCCGTTTTTTATCCACTTTTTTACCCAGCCTCTCTCCTCTCACTAATCGGTGTGTTGGCTGCGTTCTCAGTGTCGGTGTCAGCACAAACAAAATATGTTACCGATAGAATCACACTTGAAATTCACCAAACCTCATCAAGCACCAGTACATTAATAGAACAAGTCCCCAGTGGCACGCCGCTTATCGTATTGGAAACAGATGGCGCATTTGCCAAAGTAGAAACACCGGATGATAAAACCGGCTGGGTAGAGGCCGCTTACCTAATGACAGAAAAACCCGCCCGACTGTTATATGCCGAGTTAAATGATAGATACAAGCAGAGTCTGACGCTAATTTCAGATTTAAGGGAGAACAACGCAGCGGCAAAAATATCCGATGAAGAGAAAGAAAGTATCGCCAGGATGCGGGCCGAATTAAAAAAGGCACGTGACAAAGTCAAAAATCTGGAAAACACATTAGCGACCAAAAACTTAAATAACAAAGCATCTACAGAAGACAAAAAAATACTGGAGACGCGTATCGCCGAACTGGAAAAAAAATTAGATGGAATAATTAAAGAAAATATTGACAACATTAACGAATTAAACACCCTGACCTCTAAAATATCAGAAGACGACTCTTTTTTTGATAATGATGCTGCCAACAATAACCACAGCACTGCAATACCACTGCTGTGGTTTCTTATCGGCATAGGTGCTTTTATGCTCCTCGGTGGACTCGCAGGCGCATCCATGCTCGATGCACACAACAGACGAAAACACGGCGGATTTCGAATTTAACATCAGATTTAACAATAGTTAAACCACGGACGCCTACAGAAATAATATGCTGGCGTCCGTGATTTAACCTATAATCTTTCCCCTTTCACTCGCTTTCCCGTATCATGTACCCCCATGAAATACAACGATTTACGTGATTTTCTCGACAAACTGGAAAAAGAGGGCGAACTCAAACGCATCACGCATGAAGTTGATCCTTACCTGGAAATGACAGAAATTTGCGACCGCACGCTACGCGCCAATGGTCCCGCCCTGCTATTTGAAAACCCGAAAAACAGCACCATGCCGGTACTGGGTAATTTGTTTGGCACGACGCGACGAATTGCCATGGGCATGGGCGAAGACTCAGTGGAGGCATTAAGAGAAATTGGCAAACTACTGGCGTTTTTAAAAGAGCCCGAACCACCTAAAGGCATGAAAGACGCGTGGGAAAAACTACCCGCGTTTAAGCAAGTGCTTAATATGAACCCAAAGATCGTTAAAAAAGCACCCTGTCAGGAAAAAATAATTGAAGCACACGATGTTGATTTATCGGCAATGCCAATCCAAACCTGTTGGCCCGACGATGCCGGCCCACTGATCACCTGGGCACTCGTTATCACCAAGGGGCCAACAAAGGAACGCGCAAATCTCGGTATCTACCGACAACAAGTCATCGCCAAAAACAAGGTGATTATGCGTTGGCTTTCTCATCGCGGCGGCGCACTGGATTTTCGTGAATGGCAGCAGGCACACCCGGGCGAGCCCTTTCCGGTTGCCGTCGCATTGGGTGCAGACCCCGCAACCATACTGGCTGCGGTGACCCCGGTTCCGGATAGTTTATCAGAATATGCTTTCGCAGGATTATTACGCGGCTCTAAAACACAATTGGTAAAATGCCTGTCCCATGATTTGCACGTACCGGCCACGGCTGAAATTATTCTGGAAGGTTTTATTTATCCAGATGAAACAGCACAAGAGGGCCCTTTTGGCGATCACACCGGCTATTATAATGAAGTAGACACGTTCCCGGTGTTTACAATTGAAAGAATCACGCAACGGCACAATCCAATTTACCACAGCACCTATACTGGCCGACCACCCGATGAACCTGCGGTATTGGGCGTCGCACTAAACGAGGTATTTATCCCGCTGTTACAAAAGCAGTTCCCCGAAATCGTCGATTTCTATTTGCCACCCGAAGGTTGTTCTTACCGGTTGGCGATTGTCAGTATCAAAAAACAATACCCAGGCCACGCGAAACGCATCATGATGGCGATTTGGTCTTACCTGCGCCAGTTCATGTACACAAAATTTATTATTGTCACAGACGATGATGTCAACATACGCCACTGGGAAGACGTTATCTGGGCGATGACAACACGCGTCGATCCCGCACGAGATGCTACGATTATCGAAAATACACCCATTGATTACCTTGATTTTGCGTCACCGGTCTCCGGCCTGGGGTCAAAAATTGGCATAGACGCCACTAACAAATGGCCGACCGAGACTGCCCGTGAGTGGGGTAATCCAATCACAATGAGTCAAGAAATTAAGTCACGTGTCGATGAAATCTGGGAATCGCTGGAAATATTTGAAAACGGTCAACAAAACCATCAACAAAAGAATAAATAGCGAACCATTCAGCTAAACTAACCAGATTTTTTCTGCTTAAATAAACAGTAGAACCAACAAACGGGGAAGTGTAAAGATGAGATCAATCATGGTACTGAATCCCAAAGGGGGCTGTGGAAAAAGCACCATTGCCACCAATATTGCCAGCTATTATGCGACCAAAGGTAAATCCGTCGCATTGGTGGACTTTGATCCACAAGGGTCCAGTATAGATTGGCTAGGTGCGCGCCCCGACAACGCGCCGCAAATCACAGGCATTGCCGCCTGGAAAGACGCATTCAAAGCACCGCGCAACACCGACGCTCTCATTATGGACGTGCCCGCAGGCGTCCACGGAAAAGAGTTAACCGCGCTGATTCGCCGTGCACAATCCGTTGTTATTCCCGTATTGCCCTCACCGATTGACATGCGCGCCGCGGCTAAATTTGTACATGAAATTCACCACGTAGGTAGAGTAGAGAAAAACCAGGTCAAACTCGCCGTCGTTGCAAATAGAGTAAAAGAAAACACGCTGGTATTCCAGATATTGAATAAATTTTTGAAAAAACTGGATATTGCGTTTATCGGCAAACTGCGTGATACGCAAAACTATATACGCGCCGCCGAACAGGGCCTGGGAATCTTCGAACTTGCACCATCATCTGTTTCTATCGATTTGGAACAATGGAACTCAGTCACACGCTGGTTAAATAGCAAGAGAAGCAAACCATAGAACGTCACCCGAATTCAGTTTATTTAAATTAAAAACGATTACTTCTTCTGACTGCGCGTATTTGATAATACAAAATCATAACCACAAGCCAGTTGCACCAATTTCAATTGATTTTCAATATTTTTAAATTCTGAATCAAGATCATCGACTGAATCCTGGTATGTCTGCTCTATTCCATCGCAATCCTCTCCCTGAGTATTTTTATAAGCGGGTTCAATATTACAACGTAACTTATCTTCGTGTTTTAGATTTGCGGCGTCAGCTTGATTGTTCGCATCACGCACCGTAAATTGCAACGTCTGCAGATCTTCGGCACAACGACTTATGTCACCAGTCCCGGTATTACTGCTTCCTATGTCGTCTGCCATGGAAAATCCGGTAAAAACCAGCAGCAATAAAAAGCTGAAAATAGTTAACATTTTAATCACGTATCCCTCCTGGAGCAGTTTAATTGAAGTAAAATATAAAAATACAAATAAATCAAAACGCAGGCCTTTTTGATGCTATGTTAAGTAATATGTTAAAAAATCTATATTGGGTAGTTTTCCTATTCTGTTCAGTTAGTTCCTGTAACACTAACAATGAAACGCCGGAACAACAAATTCAACAGTTTGTTAGTAGCGCAAAAACAATAGCAGAATCACGTGATATCGTCAGCTTAAAAGAATTGATATCCGAAAAATACGCTGATGATAACTATGCTTACAATGAGGGAAACAAACAAGCGCTGGTGCAGAAGGTGACTGGCTATTTCTGGCGCTATAAAAATATTCATATATTTACCCAAATAAATAACCTGACATTTTCTAATCCCAACAATGCGCAATTGCAACTCCTTGTCGCCATGGCAGACCTCCCCATCAATTCGATAGGTACGTTATTAAATTCAAAAGCCAGATTGTATCAGTTTGATATGACTTTGATACGTGAAAAATCTGATTGGAAATTACTTAAAGCAAGTTGGCGAACGGCAACGACTGATGATTTTTTTAATGATGAATAACCTAATCGTGATGAGTATAATTACTTATTGCAATAATGATTCTGGTATAACGGAGCAAATAGCCTCTTTAATTTTTTTAAAAGTCTCTTCTCGATAACTGCCTTTGCGATAGAGCAACCCTACTCGTCTATTTGGTTTTGGATCATTGAAGGCAATATACTGAATCATGTCTCCTTTTTTTTGTTTTTTAGGGATCGCAAGTTGCGGCATTAAAGTCATACCCATGCCTTCGCCCACCATATACCGTAGCGTTTCCAGGCTTGACGCATGAAAACGAGCATTCTCGTTCGCACCAGCCGCAGAACACACCTCCAACGCCTGTCCACGCAAACAATGCCCTTCTTCCAGCAACAACATCTCACGACCCTCAAGATCGCCAAGTGCTATACTGTTTTTTGTGGCCAGCACATCTTTTTGCGGCACCGCTAATTGAAACGGCTCCTTAAATAAATCCAGCTCACTAAATTCATTCGACTCTTCAGGCAACGGTAACGCAAGAATGAGTACATCTAATTCCGCGCGACGCATCTTTTCCAACAACGCTGCCGTGTGATATTCATATAACCAAAATTTCAATTTTGGATATTTTTTAGATATCTGCGACATAATGACGGGTAACAGATAGGGGGCAATGGTAGGAATGATACCGACATGAAGCTCACCGACCATCGGATCATGAAATGACGCAGCGATCTCGCTGATAATATTCACCTCAGCCTGTACTTTACGCGCTTGATCCGCAATAGCCCGACCTGCCTCAGTCATCATGACCTGGCGACTGGTGCGCTCAATAAGCAAGACACCCAACGTCTGCTCAAGTTTCTTTAATTGACCGCTAAGCGTCGGTTGACTCACATAACAGCGTGCGGCGGCTTTATGAAAGTGACACTCCTCGTCTAGCGCCACTAAATATTGCAAATCGCGTAAATTCATTGTCCTTGGATACCCCGCTAATTAATAGGCTATATCTATTAATATAATAGAAACAAACGATTTTAACAATCATTAATAGCGGCCCATAATAGCCCCAATACAAGCAAAACAGCACAGACAAATAACCTACTGAAGGAGATAAATTATGTTAAAGAATCGCGAAGGGCAAAACGTGCCAAGCGTCGTATTTAAAACCCGACAAGACGATGAATTCGTTGATGTTTCCAGTGACGAAATATTCAAGAACAAAACCGTTATTGTGTTCTCATTACCAGGGGCATTCACACCAACATGCTCTTCAACCCACTTGCCGCGTTACAATGAATTGGCAAATACATTTAAAGAAAATGGTGTAGACAACATAATTTGCCTATCTGTTAACGATGCGTTTGTCATGGACGCATGGAAAGAACACCAGGAAGCAGAAAATGTAATGCTGATACCCGATGGCAACGCAGACTTCACAGCAGGCATGGGCATGCTGGTTGACAAGACCGACCTTGGGTTCGGCAAGCGCTCATGGCGTTATTCGATGTTGGTAAAAAACGGCATCATAGAAAAAATGTTCATCGAACCTGACGTGCCCGGCGACCCATTTGAAGTCTCTGATGCAGACACAATGTTGCAATACATCAATCCACAAGCGGAAAAACCAAAGGCGATTACAATTTTTACAAAGCCAGGTTGCCCCTACTGCGCCAAAGCAAAGAAGTTGCTCAACGAGCACAACATGGCCTTTGACGAAATCAGTAGCGGACAAGATGGAAACTTACGCACAGTACGCGCCGTTTCAGGTGAATCAACCGTTCCGCAAATATTTATCGCCGGACGACACATCGGTGACTCAGAAAAACTGGAAGAGTATTTTTCAAATAGGGATTCGAGTTCGGAAATGAATGCCGCTTGATGTGTAATTGGCGCCAAGTCCCCAATCCCCATTCAGAAAATATTACTGGTGGGAAATGGGAGGCCCGACACGAGTAGTGATAAAAAATCAGTGCAAAAAAAACCGGGGTTCTTAACCCCGGCTTTTCTCTTAAAATGTAAAAAAGTAAATCATATAAAGTGAGTCTTTAAAAATTTACCCGTTACGCATGCACAATCATTAAAACAGCAACAGCAACGATGCAAAAAACATTAACAATACTTGTTATAGATTGTTCCATTAGAAAACTCTCCCCCAGTTTAAATGAATGAATGTCAATTCCAAGATATTAATTTTTGGCTAAATAAATAGGAACAGCGCTTAATACACATAAATTAAGCCAAATGAATAGCTTTGTGTTTTTCAGCCCACCACTAGCCAATAACGCCTTGATTTTAAATTACAATCTGAGGCGTCTGAATAATCTACCAAAACAGTCATGTAATTTGCAAGCACTATTTTAAAAGAAACTCAAGACTAAACTTGAGTTTTCATAAGGTTATTGGGGAAAAAGTGTTTAAACTGAAGCTCCTAGCTTAAAAATGTAAAATCATTCTTACTTGTCATATAGATAAATAAAAATGACTTACCGGGTTCTGTACTACACTTTTATTTTCTTGGTGACTCAGAAAAGCTGGAAGAGTATTTTCAGATATGAATTCGAGCTCGGAAATGGTTGTCAATACTATCAAAGGAGCACACGTTTAAAGACGAAAATCATTTTGCAATAGCCTCCAGTGCTCAGTAAGTAAAATTTTATGTGCTTCATTAGCCGGACTCTCTTTCAACGCGTTGGGCCAATATGTTCTGGCTTTTTCTAAAACGTCCAGAAGCTGCGGTGCAATAGCTTGCCATGGAATATCCGCGTTTCGCGCCCATGACTGAAAGTGATTTAAGTTGACATCATACCATGATTTAGTACCGCCCAGATTGAGAGCGAAATTAGTTTCGTTTTTTATGTATAGACGCGTTGTGACAATATCGTATGCTGGCGCCAGCCCCGGTGTGACACCGTCTTTGTAGATTAAACTCCAGTTTTTTAAATGTGCATCGCCATTCGCGAGCAGTATATTAACCAGCAAGCGACGTGCAAGTTGTTGTACATCATCTA
Organism: uncultured Gammaproteobacteria bacterium; assembly: GCA_964654485.1. Classification (GTDB taxonomy): domain Bacteria; phylum Pseudomonadota; class Gammaproteobacteria; order SG8-11; family SG8-11; genus JAADIM01. The sequence goes on from CAZZJI010000039.1 coordinate 31,172, forward strand.
ACGGGTTGCCGCTGTACTGATAGAGTACACGCGCAATTTGTTCATAATTTGCACCCTGGTATTTGTCGTGAGGATATTTGAAAAGAACCTGGGCAAAATCTTCTGTGTGAATACGTCTATTATTTTCTCCCCGGTCAAATCGACGTATTGCATAGGCCTGATCTTCATCCGGTAAGTTAATAGGGGGCAAATTTTCAAGGTCATTCATTGTCACCATACGTATATCGGGTATGTCAATTCCGACCAAACTGGCTAATCTCATCGAAGTATATTCGTTTGCAGGTACGAATTTGTGGCGACTAGAAGGCGTCTTAACAATCCAAGATCCCAATTCACCTTGTTGACTGATTTGATATCGACCATCCTGGTTTTTCATAGAGAACTTCATTTGTTCTCCTGCGAGTGAAAATCGTTGTTGTTTTCCGATTTGCGAAACAGTAACAGATGTGACGTGGCTACGTTGTTGCAAAACATAATCAGGGATTTCTTTTGGCTCCATAGGCACTGCCATTAATGCACCAGGCAAATCACTGCCCAGTTGGGCTAACATAGGGAACTCATGATCCGGATGGATCTTGAGTATTTGCGCAAGCCATTGTCGAAATATACCTTCTGGTAACAGGTTTGAGAACACCGGGTGTAAGCGCTGCTGCTTGATCCACATCTCATCAAGTAGCGCTGTACTTTTGGGAAAGTCTGGATGAGCGGTGAGCGTCATCGTGGGGCGGTTGCCGCTATTGCGATAGACTTCATCAAAAACAAATATGCTCTTACCACCCTGATATCCCGCTAAGTAACCTGTGGTTTGATCGTGCAAGGTGATTTTTAATACTTCAACAGTTTCGTTAATCATGCTTTATCCCAGAATGTCTTTCCAGGGATCATCAGAGATTCTTGTTGGTTTTGAGGCGCGGGTTGTGTTGGTTTTGTTAGTTTTGTTTTTCTGAAGTAATTCTTTAACCTGTCGCAAATCTTCATTAGGCACTAACATCAGTTCAGCATTGAGTCCTTTGGCAATGAGTTCAAGGGTATCTAACCGGGGATTACCACCCGACTCAATACGTTGATATTGCTGACGATTCATACCGATTCGCAGTTGCATGTCTTTTTGTTGGCGCCCCAGCTCAAGACGTCTGGATTTTAATTGTGAAAGTAGTTTCATCATGTCGTCCTGGCAACCTGAAAAGCAGCATATATAGTGCTTTTTTATATTAAAGCAGTATTTAAGGGCATATTCAACAAAAAGCAGCATTTAAGCTGCATTTAGATTGTTAATCCAGATACCAGCATCCTAACCCTGATCACAAAACACTCGGCCCATCACTTCTCAAAAATAGAGCAACAAGCCAAGGTATATAAACTGGATATTTGCACTATTATTTCCCAGTACTTGCAAACAATATTGGCAGATACTCACCAAACCATGAAAACACTAACAACAAACCCAGAAACAGAAAATAGCGAGAAAACCAGGTCACCAGAATCTATACCGTAGCGGATAAATTGAGAGAAAAAGATAAATGCGGTGTTTAGGTTTCGTAATTAATTAAAAGCGGCGTTTGTAAAATGATATACGAAAAAATTGCCGTGTATATTTTTTATTGTTTACATTCATATAAATTGGAAGGACTGCTTACGAC
>CAZZJI010000040.1:0-9602 GCA_964654485.1 uncultured Gammaproteobacteria bacterium
GAGAGGTTTCTAGCTTTGACCAACTGGGCAGTTACACAGAATTATTTACAGGGTCAACGCTACGGGTATAATAGCTATTCAGATTATTTGCATTCCCACTGTTCTAGCCATGCATCTTCTTCAATGCTGCTGAAATTTAAGGGCAAAACTCCTACGCAAACAACAGTACTATTATTAATCATTCCGAGCGCTAATTTAGATCCTTTGGAAACATCACCTAATTCAACCTTCGGTAGTACCAGTTTGATTATTTCTATTTGACTAGCGAGATTGCTTTTAAGTACCTTTCCTTTTAATGACATTGGGTCTGGAATATCTGCAGCAAATGATGGCGATTTGATCCATTTATCTGCGGCTCTTAGATCAACTACTTCAACGATCATTTTGTGCTTAACAATACGATTTGCTGGCCATTCCCAGTTTATGATCGTATCATTTTTAAGAAACGACATTGCATTAACTCCTGTCATAAATATGGTTAAAAGTAAAACTAATAATACAAATTTATTCACATTAGTCTATTACGAGATCAAACCCGCTCCCAGTTGTTTTCTTTTTAAATCCAACGTGCCCAGAATAACTCTTTGCTTTTTTACGAAGAGTAGTCAGTTGTTTGTAAAAATTATTCGGGGTATCCAATCCTGGTATACCTTTGTTGACAATACCAGCATTTATGAATGATTCAGATACATGTGTCGAACAGTTATCCCCAATTAACCTAAAGCCTCCAGGATTGGCTTTAAGTTTGACCCAGAAATTTTTAAATAGTAATGCTTCAGCCTCAGTTACCGTGATTACTAAAATTGTGGACTTAACCTTATACTTTTTGGCTTGATCCAAATCCACATAATACGGACGATGCACCTGAAACAGGGCATGATCATAAACCACACCGTCCATACCTAAACCAATACTACCTCCACTACCGCTTGTGCCTTGACCTTCTCCAAAAAAACCAAAGGGCGAGCCATCAGCTAAAATAACATCAGCATGTTGAGCTAATAAGTCTGGCTCGTGGTCTACACTTATCTTTCCTCGTACAATTAGTGCAATTTTAGTTCCGTCAAAGATTATAGTTTCCAATTTATTATTCCTCTAAAACATTGAAGCTTTTTAATCCGCGACGTCTTGAGCAAGTCGTTGTCCCTTAAGGTATCCAGGCTACTAACAAAACAACCACCACCCCCTATATCAGTGGTGGTTGTTTTGCATTGTTAAGTCTCTATTAATCGTTTTCGATTCTATTAACGTCATCTACACCATCAATCGCACCGTGTTATGTTCAGGATATCAAATGCTATGGTATATACTACTTTTCCTTATCTTTATCTTTATCTTTATCTTTAATTTCCAACAATTCAACTTCAAAAATCAATGTTTCGTGAGGACCAATTTTGCCACCTGCACCAGTGGGTCCATAAGCCAACATGGAAGGCACATAAACTTCCAGCTTGCTACCCACTTTCATTAACTGTAATGCTTCTTGCCAGCCTTTGATTACCTGACCTACACCGAATGTAGCCGGTTGCCCACGGTCATATGAACTGTCAAATACGGTGCCATTTAATAATGTGCCCTTATAATTCACAACAACAGTGTCTTTTTCACTTGGTTTGTCGCCGCTGCCATCTTTGAGAACTTTGTATTGTAATCCACTATTAGTGACCTTTATGCCTTTCTTGCTTTTATTGTCAGCGAGAAATTTTTCACCTGCCTTTTTACTCACTTCACCATCCGCTTCGCGTTTGGCCATTGCCTTGGCTTGATAAGCCTGGATAGCGGCTTGCATTTCTTCTACCGTCATCTGTAATTTACCGTCAGTAATCACATCTTTTATTGCAGACAGTAACGTATCGGTATCTACTTCAACAGCGTCTCGTTTAAGACTTTGGCCAATCTGATAGCCTATTGAATAACTGAATTTTTCATCGTCGCTTTTTGGTGCGCCAGCAATAGCGGAAAAAGGTAAGGATAATATTAATGGGAACAGTAACGCTTTAATTTTCATTTTGACCTCTGGATTATGCTTTAACAAATAGTGTTGTATAATTATTAACCTTGTATAAGGATTGGGAGATATTTTGCCCTGTCACCTTTGATTTGTAAAACAAGGAATGGTTCATTATACAGGTTATAGGTGAGATTTAATAAAAAAGGCATATTTACAGGGTAAAAATACACGGAAAGTTAATATTTGCACCTGTTACGTTCTATTACATTCTGTTACGTAGTTAAAGTTTTGTTAGATCACCTTGAGCTGGGGGTAATCCGGTGCTGGATAATTTAAATAACACTTTTAGCACGTTATCGTGGCGAACGCTCAAATTGCTCGCTAGTATGGTTGCTTTAACGCTGCGACGGGAGATTTTAACCTGATCGCCGGAAATGAAATGTTTATTTTTATTAATTTTACGCAAGGTCAACATGGCCATACCAATAGCCCACAAACAGAATTTACGTATACCCTGCTCATTTCTTGGTATTAGCAGGGTGTAATTAAATGCATTTTGCAAATGCCCGTGGGCGATGCCCAGTAACTCGGTGAGCGCTTGCTCAAAGTTTTCACTGTTAACATTATTGCCAACTAAGCTGTCACCTAAGTCAGTTTCAGCACGCTGTGATTGTGTGGTTAACATTTTCAAATCATAACCGTATTCTTCAAACACGCTGCGCGGTAACCAGCAGGCGCCGCGTTCATTGTCAGCCCAAATATCTTTTAAAATATTTGTCATTTGTAACCCCTGACCGAACGAGACGGACAGCTTGATTAATTTTGCTTTGTGTTGGGCAATTTCGGGTGAGTATTCACAAAAAAGTTTTGTTAACATTTCACCAACAACCCCGGCGACGTAATAGCAATATCGATCCATGTGCGCTTGATCGTCCAGTCCAATGACATTACCTGGTTTTTGAAATTCGATCATGCCTTCGGCCATTGTGCGTACACAGCAAGATAAGGCTGCTTGTTGCTCGGTATTGAAGCTATGGGTAACATGAATGACATCGGTTGTTAATTTAATAAGTTCATGTTCTGCAGGAATAGTCGACTCGGATAACAGGGGAGCCAATTGTTCAAAGAAGGATTGCGCGGCTGATTGTCCATCAACAAGGGCGACAAACTGGTTTGCGAATTGTTGTTTTTGTTCAAAACTCAATGCAGGCTCATCTTCAATGGTATCGATAATTCGGCACAGTAGATACGCATTCGAGACGACCGATCTCAGTGCTTCCGGTAACTGCGGAATAGTCAGCGCAAAAGTTCGTGAGACCCCTTGGAGTAAATAATTCTGTAATTCGGTATTAGATTCAAAGCGCCTGTCAGATAAAGTTGATTGTATGCTATCAACATTAAGCCGTTGAATATCCTTGATATTTGTGTTCACTAAAAGACCTGATGAGATGAATGGTTGAGTTTACAAGAAAAAGAAACGAATGCTGGCAAGAATAGCAGAAAAAACAGGCAACTGCTATGTTTAAGCTGTTTGGGTATTATGTTATCTGGGTATAAATAGGCCAGAATTTGTCGTGTGGGTCTTTAGTCAGTGGCCAATAATGTCAGTAAAGCATCGACCGGTATTATTGCCAGCTTATTGGTTTGACTAAATAGATCTAAAATTTCATCGCGTTGCGTTGATTTATAGTGCGCGCTCAAGCTGGAATCAACTTTTTTCATCAACAACGGTAGTGCATCATTGCGCCGCTTACGATGACCAATCGGATACTGTACTTCGATACGGTCTGTGTGGCTGCCATCGTTGAAAAAAACCTGGATGGCATTCGCAATAGAACGTTTTACAGGATCAAGATAATCTTTACTGTATTGCGGTAGTTCTCGCACCGTCATTTTATCCCGTAGCGTATCGATACGAGCATCAGAGGCAATAGTATCTTCATAATCGCTGGCCGTTAATCTACCGAAGATCAGCGGTATTGCGACCATATATTGTATGCAATGATCGCGGTCGGCCGGGTTATTCAACGGCCCGATTTTATCAATAATACGTATACCTGCTTGTTGTGTTTCAATAACTATTTTTTCAATGTCGCCCAGTCGATCTTTAACTTCATTATGCAATTGCACGGCAGCTTCGACTGCGGTTTGTGCATGAAATTCGGCGGGGTAAGCGATTTTGAACAAGATATTTTCTACTACATAACTACCCAATGGTTGCGCTAATGAGAGCGGCTGACTGTTAAATAAAACGTCACTAAAGCCCCACGTTTTTGTGCTTAACGCAGAAGGGTATCCCATTTCATCTGTAACGGCCATCAAGGCCAGGCGTACACCCCGGCTGCAGGCATCACCTGCTGCCCAACTTTTTCGTGAACCGGTATTGGGTGCATGTCGATAAGTGCGCAGTGCGCCACCGTCGATCCAGGCATTTGATAATGCATTTATTATTTGATCCTTTGTGCCACCTAACATAGCGGTGGTGACGGCGGTGCTTGCGATACGTACCAGAATCACATGATCGAGTCCCACTCTATTAAAGCTGTTTTCCAATGATAAAACGCCTTGTATCTCATACGCTTTAATCAATGCAGTTAATACATCACGCACTAAAAGAGGCGTAGGAAGAGAACGGGAAGACGAGTTATTTGTTTCGCAACAGCGGTTAATATAATCCGCAACAGCGAGAATGGCGCCAAGGTTATCGGATGGATGTCCCCATTCAGCTGCCAGCCAGGTATCATTAAAATCCAGCCAGCGAATCATTGTGCCGATATTAAATGCTGCTTGTACTGGATCAAGCTCAAAACGGGTGCCCGGTACTCTTGCGCCACCTTTCATCTCGGCGCCGGCAACCACTGGCCCTAATAGCTTCTTGCAGGCGGGCAGCTTTAATGCGAGCAACGCACAAGCAAGGCTGTCAATCAAACAGTAGTGCGCTGTGCTATAGGCCTGCTCACTGACGATTTTCTTGTTAAGTGCATATTCTGCAATTTCGACAAGAAGTGAATCCGGGGCAGGGCGTGTTGCAGATCTAGGATCTTGAGGATTAGACATATGTGGCTCAACGTTGCGTTTTTCGTTGAACTTTTCGCTGAGCTTTTCGTTGAGCTATGGGTACATAGTCACGTGCGCCAGGACCGGTATAAGTTGAGCCAGGTCGAATCAATGCATTGTGTTGCCGTTGTTCGAATACATGGGCGGCCCAGCCTGTGATGCGAGAACAAATAAAAATAGGCGTATAGAGAGGTACAGGTATATCCATAAAATAGTAGGTAGACGCACTGTAAAAATCCAGATTTGGAAACAGTTTCTTTTCTTGCCACATGATGGATTCAATTTTCTCAGATACAGCAAAGTAACGTTTATCATTCACTTCGTCGGCCAATTTCTTTGACCAGCTTTTTATGATTGGACTGCGCGGGTCAGATATTTTGTATACGCGGTGACCAAAACCCATAATAAGTTCTTTGTTTTTAAGCATCGAATGAATGCCTCTGTCTGCATCGTCTACCGAATTGAATTTACTAATTAATTCCATGGCTGCTTCGTTTGCACCGCCGTGCAGCGATCCGCGTAAGGTGCTTATTGCTGAGACAATCGTGGAATAAAAATCGGAAAGTGTTGATGCTGTCACGCGTGCTGCAAAAGTAGAGGCATTAAACTCGTGTTCTGCATACAGGATCAGGGAGACATCAAGCGCTTTTATATGGTTTTTACTGGCAGGCTTTCCATTTAATAGATGCAGAAAATGGGCTGCAATACTTGTATCATCCGTGTTCGTGTCGATACGCACGCCGTCTTGATGATAGCGTTGCCAATAGGTCAGCATCGACGGGAAAGCAGCGAGCAAACGATCTGCGATATCCTGTTGTTGTGAAAAATCATGTTCCTGTTCAAGTGTACCCAATACTGAGCACCCCGTTCGCATCACATCCATTGGGTGTGTATCTATGGGTAACAATTCTAATATTTTTTTTAATGTATCGGGTAAATTACGTTTGCCGATCAAGCGGTGACGGTATTCATCCAATTCTGTTTGAGTAGGCAACCGTCCGTAAAGCAGTAGATAAGCCACTTCTTCAAAATTGGAATACTCAGCGAGATCCTCTATCGAATAGCCACGATAAGAAAGACCTTTGCCTTCCTGGCCCACGGTGCAGATAGACGATTCACCTGCGATAATATCCGCGAGGCCCGTTGTTTTTTTTGTTTTAACCATAATATTGTATGTGGTTTGTATAAATAGAATTATTATTTACGTTTTTTTGGCAATTTATCGTTTTTAAGCAATTTATCGATAGTATCTTCGTGTTCCTGATAGTGCAGTATTTTATACAAATCATCCCGTAACTGCATGTTATTTATTATATTTTTTTGCGTGCCTTGTTCGCGAATAGTGGCATAGACGTGTAACGCTGTGGCACTCATCGCGCGGAATGCGCTTAACGGATAAAGCGCTATTTGTACACCAACGCTGCGTAGTTCATCAATCGTATAAAGTGGTGTTTGTCCAAACTCGGTGATATTTGCCAGTACGGGTACCTCTATTTCCTGAATAAATTTCTTATAATCATCCAGATTGGAAAAAGCTTCGGCAAAAATCATATCTACACCGACGTCGACGTAGTGATGCGCTCTATTAATCGCAGCGTCTAGGCCTTCGACAGAATACGCATCAGTACGCGCCATAATAACAAAATCATCATCATCGCGTGTTGAGATAGCAATTTCCAGGCGTTTAATCATTTCTTTGATTGAAACCAGTTGTTTACCTGGGCGGTGGCCGCAGCGTTTCGCATCGACCTGGTCTTCCAAATGCAAGCCAGCTGCACCTGCAGAGGATAATCGTTTCACGGTAAAACCTGGATCACCCCAACCCGTGTCGGCATCGACCAACAAAGGTAGATCACAAACATCGGTAATACGTTTCACCTCTTCGGTGACATCGTCAAGGGTAGTAATGCCTAAATCGGGTAATCCAAAACACGCATTCGCCACACCGGCGCCCGAAAGATAAATTGCATTAAAACCGGATTTTTTTGCCAGCAAAGCGCTATACGCGTTTATCGTTCCGATAATCTGTAGCGGGTTTTCTTGCTGTAGCGCGGCACGAAGGCTATTTTTCGCTGACTTATTCACTGAGTTATTCATAGTTATAGTGTAGCGTGGATTAATCTTAACTGAAAGTTCGAAGTAAGGATGAATGAAGTATAAATACTCCTATATTTTATCCATCGATTTTAACCGATTTTAACATAGTGGAGGGTAATCAAATTGAAGCTTGAATCAATTCAGACAGAAACAGACCAGCTTGAAAAAGAATTTTTAGATATATTGTCAGAGTTAATCGACGATCCTGTTTGGTTAGATACGGCCTTGAATCAAAATAATTCATATCGCGCAGACGATCAATTAGCTAATCAGTCAATAAATGACCGCGGCCCCATAAACACTGGGCATTCAGCAGACCCGCAAGACATTGCGAACCGGTTAGATTTGGAAGAAACAATTATTGTTTCTACGGATGTTTCCAGTGATTTGTCACTGCAAGCCTATCCATACCAGAAGTCGATTTAAAAAGACTGAGATTATGAACAAGCCTTCTGTGATTTCGGATAATAATGAGATTTTAACACTACTCAGACATGCATTTAATAGATGTGAGTTGTTGCCAGCTAAATACAAGAAAAAAATAATAAGTATTTATTTTCGATATTTATTAAGAGACGGGTCTTTTAAAAAATTGAATCAGTTGAAGATGACTATAAATAATTTATCAAAAAATCAGCCTAAACGCGCGTTAACGCCAAAACCGATGGTAGATGCAGTAAAGGCAAATGCCAATTCTGAAAAGGGTTTACCTGCGATCGAAGCGATTGGTCGCGTCGATATGCTGTTTCATATGAATGATGTGGCAATGGTAAAAGCGGCGCTGTCGATATTTAGCAGACTGATGGATGCAATGGATCCCGAATCAATACAGCGGACTGTTAAAAAGAACGCATTTTCTTCTACCGTGAAGTTCGATGCGTCTGTATACAAAGCGTATGTGAACAAATATCAGCGATTGAAGCTGTACAGTGGCAAGGGCCGATTAGCAAGCGATTTTCGGCGTCAGTTTAAACAATGTTTAAAAGAAGAGTTAATAAAGGCGAGTGAAATATGAAAAAAGCAATTGGACTAATATTCTTGCTGCAAGTCCTTATTATTAATGTGAATATTCACATTAATAAACATTATCAAAAATCGAATTGTTAAGTCATGCGCATTCAAGCAATTGCTTAGCCGTTGCTCCAGCAAACATCATTCTGGCAATATTACCCAATTCCTAATTTACCAAGCCCTTCCCCGATTAAGCATCTACACTTAACATCTATACTTACATATAGAAAGTAGAATGAAAATATAATAATCCGATATGCTACCGGGAGGGTGATAATGGCAAAAAATGTATTTACCGTCGCAGAATGGAATAAAATCAATCAACTCGCCGCCACGTCTGCTGAAAAATTTGGTTTACCGAAAAGGCACAGCAAATCCGTTGTGTTGGGTACCTTTAATATACGCAAATTAGGCGAAGTTAAAAAACGCTCCAAACAAGCGTGGGATTTTCTGCAATTCATCAGCCAACGTTTTGATTTGTTAGCGGTTCAGGAAGTGATGGATAATTTGGCCGGCATTCGCGAGTTGCATGCTCGCCTGGGTAACAAATATGGTTTGGTGGTGTCCGACGTAACTGGCGTGTTTCCAGGTGAATCCGGTAATGCGGAACGCCTGACATTTCTTTTCCATTGGGGAAAAATACAACGTTCTGAGTTGGCCTCCGATATTACCTACGATAGATCCATTATTGTACAAACTTTATTGAACAATCATGTTGATTTTGAACAAACGTGGGAGCAACACCTTAAAAAATTAGCCGTATGGAAAAAGAAAGCGGCCAAAAATAAAGCCGAATCAAAAAGAGCACCCAGAAAACCAGCCATCCAATTACCCAGATTTTTGACCTTTATTCGCCAACCACATTGTGCTTCATTTAAGGTAATAGCAAAAGGCACGGCCAAACCACATGAATTCCTTGTTGTAAATGCGCATCTACTCTATGGAAACAATAAACTGGAACGCAAATGGGAGTTTGACTCTCTCATTGAATGGCTAACCGTTCGCGCAAAAAAAGCAGATAAGCTTTATCACAAAAATATGCTGTTGATGGGAGACTGTAACCTGGAATTTGAAAGTACCGGCATCAAACGAGAAGAAGTGGATGCTCAGCTCAAGCTGTTAAATAATACCAGGCTAAAAAGTAAAAAAGCGGCCAAGGTTAATTTTCCATTGCTGAACGATCACCCTAAGGAAGGCCGCCTGACGACCAATATTCGGCTGAACCAGACCTATGACCAAATCGCGTTGTTCAGCCATGATAAACGACTGCCCACGCACGAAGCCAACAAAACAGCCGGGAGTAACGGTACAAACGGCTATGACTACGGTGTTTTTAGTTACAGTGAATTGTTTGCTCATGCTCTGCATGAAAAAAGTTTTTCCGAGTTAAATAAAACACAGCAAAAAGCAATCATAAAAAAATCTGAATATGACGTCAGTGATCATATGCCCGCATGGATACGGCTACCCATACCGGGCGCTTAAG
>CAZZJI010000040.1:9702-32579 GCA_964654485.1 uncultured Gammaproteobacteria bacterium
GACGTCAGTGATCATATGCCCGCATGGATACGGCTACCCATACCGGGCGCTTAAGCAAATTGAATTGCATTTAGTGTAATTTAATACACTAGCGAGTTCCTCTAATTGGGCGGCAACTAACTTTTTAAGTCATAAAATTTCAAATAACCGGTATTTCGAATACGCTGGTTATTTTAGTTTATTCAGCACAATGTTAATTGCTTTTATTTCGGATTGTGAATTGAAGGAGGCTAACTCTTCTTTATTTACTCCTGATTGTGGAAGTATCACGAGTTCTGCAAGATCTTTGTGAAGTTGTATACCGAAATCGACGCTATGGCCTGCCATTTGCAGTAAGGTTAAATTATAATTGTAGCCAGCCTCCTGAAACACAGTTTCTATAAATTGTCGCTTGCTTTCAGGTTTTAATCCCTTTGGTGTTGTTGCTAATTTACTGCGTTGTGCCCGATAGGCAATCGCCAGTTGTTCAAGTGCTTGTTTGTCGCCTAGAGGGACAGGTTTGGTAGTTGTTTGATCGTTATATTCACTACAGCTTGAAATAAGTGACACGCCAGGAAATATCAGTGTAATTAACAACAATACTATTTTAAAATAGGAGATCGGTTGTTTTTCTGTATTTTGCATGTGTGCAATAATAGGTTGTGTTTTGATTGAAAACAAGAGATGAATTATTATTCGGTGGATTGAATGAAGCAGGTTTATATCGCATCTGATATGATGGATGCCGAATTTTTTAAAGACTATTTATTAAATTTAAGGATCCCGGCGGTTGTTAAAGGCGCAATGTTGACCGGTATTATTGGTGAGATACCCGCGAATACTTATCCGACTGTATGGGTAGAGGACGAGCGTGATTATACTTTGGCAAGAAAATCGGTTGCTCAATATGAGAAAAAAATTATTGAAAATATGACTGGAGAATCCTGGGTTTGCAGGCAATGTGGAGAAAAACTTGGCCCGCAGTTTTTACAATGTTGGTCTTGTGGGAAAGATAAACAAGAAGAATGATAGTTACTTATAGCTCAAGTTTATAGTTACTATCAAAGCAATTATTTAATATCTAATTTTTTATGAAAGTCTTTAATTGCTGATCAATTTCAAACTTGTTGCAAACTGTTTTGGCATTGGGCAATAAAATAATCAGGGGAAACATTTGTCAATTTTTGTACACGGATCGCTTGAGCGTTTTTGTGCGGGATTATAAAAAAAGTAGGGTATCCTATGACACCCAGTTTGTCTGCCAGTTTTTGTGCTGCGAATTCTTTTTCGGGTTCTATTTTTACGCGGATAAAATTATTCATATAGCGCTTAACTTCGTTAGTAGACAAAACACTCTCTCGAAGTGTTTTACATGATCCACACCAGTCGGCGTGAAAAAACAGCGCAATCGGTTTTCCTGATTCGGCTTGTTCTGCCAACGCCAAATTGTAGCCGTTTGCGCCGTTATACCAATCATTAAGTGAGGTATCTATCGCATGCAGTGATAATTGAGATATCGCTAATCCGCCAGTGAGCGCAATAATAGAAATGACATAGGTAAAACGTTTTATTCCCGATTTCATTGGAGAATTATATGTCATTAGGGATAATGATATAAGCACTAAGTTTTCATAGATTCTATAATCCTAAATAAATCAGTTGAACCTACTGCGGACGCCTAATGCACTGAACCTAAACTATTTTTCCCTAATTTTAGACTCACCGGTAGAGTGACTACGTGATCGCCTAAAATCAGGGAAAAATAGTTTATCTTCAGCACCTTAGTCGCCCTCGCTACGGTTCAACTGATTTATTTAGGATTGTCCCAACGGGAGGGAGGGGTATGAATAAGCAACAAATCATTAATATGCTTGATTTAGAACCACATGTAGAAGGGGGTTACTACACAAGGACCTATCAATCACCGTTGCAAATGACGATTGATGCTGGTGTAAAATCAGAGTCCGCTTTGCATCGTTCGAAGGATAGTTCAAAGAGATGTTTGTTGACTTCAATATATTACATGTTGACTGATGACAGCCCCATTGGCTATTTGCATAAAAACGGTTCGGATATTATTCATTATTATCATGCGGGATCTGCACTTAAATATATTTTACTTTCCGCCGATGGCCGACTTGAAGAAAAATATCTGGGCAATAATCTGGAAAAAGGCCAACAACTGCAACTCGTTGTCCGCGCAGGGTGTTGGAAAGCAACCGAGTTGTTGGGCGGTGAATACGCACTCATCAGCGAAGCGGTATCACCCGGTTTTGACTACCGTGATATGCAAATGGCAGATGAAGGATTGATAAAAAAATTGTTTAGTGACAAATTCGATAGCGTAAAAAAATATATTAAATCCTAAATACATTGTTTGGTGATTGATTGTTTGGTGGAGGCGGCGGGGATCGAACCCGCGTCCGCAAATCCTCCGCCTTCAGATCTACATGCTTAGTCTATCTATAAAGTTTAATCACTTACTACCCGCTAGACAGGGAACACAAGCAACGAGTCCGATTGGTTTTAACGAATCCACCCCGGACGAGGCTTCAGCGCGATCTTGTGTGAGTCGACCCCAGTGATCTGAGCGCACAAGCACACGTCAGGCTGAGGGCACTAAAGCTGGTTATTAAGCAGCTAGTGCGTAGTTGTCGTCGTTGGCAACTAAAAAGTTTGCAGCTGGATTTACGAGGAAATCTGCCCCTCGGCATGCACCTCAGGTTTTGTGACCCGCGTCGAAGCCAGATCGCCCCCAAATAGGTGTACTAATATGACAGTGTAATTGAACAATGCGTTCATTTCTAGAAAATTGTGCGTAGTGAAGGCAGATTTGTTATCTGTTTCCTGATTTTAATATGCGCTGTTTTTCTCTTTTCCAGTCTCTATCACGTTCCTCTGCACGTTTATCATGTGATTTTTTACCTTTAGCCAGGCCTATTTCCAATTTTGCTCTACCGCGACGCCAGTACATCGCCAGTGGGACAACGGTGAAGCCTTTGCGTTCAACGGCGCCGATTAGTTTATCGAGCTCAGATCGGTTGAGTAGCAGTTTACGCGTGCGGGTTGGGTCTGGGCGGATATGGGTAGATGCTGTATTTAACGGTGTAATTAGTGCGCCAAATAACCAGGCTTCCCCTTTTTTGACGATAACGTAACTTTCCACTAATTGTATTTTACCGGCACGCAGGCTTTTTACTTCCCAGCCTTCTAAAGCCAAACCTGCTTCATATTTGTCCTCAATTGTGTATTCAAACCGCGCTTTTTTATTCAGGGCGATCGTATTGGAGTTGGACTTAGTGTTTTTTTTCTTAGCCATCCGGCCATTATATGCATATTTGGGAATTAGAGCTTCCCTATATGATAGGATTACAGCAAAAACGGTCCTAAGTTCAGTCAATTATGACCAAAAGTTAAAAAAACAGAGGATTATTTATGGCGATTCATCGTGAATCCATTCATGGTCAGTGGTCAAGCCGTTGGGCATTCATCTTAGCCGCGACCGGGTCAGCAGTTGGTTTAGGCAATATCTGGAAATTTCCGTACATCACCGGGGAAAATGGCGGTGGTGCCTTTGTGATTGTTTATTTATTGTGTATCGCCGCAATCGGTATTCCGATTATGATTGCGGAGGTCATGATTGGCCGCTATGGTCGGAAAAGTCCAATTAATACCATGCTCGATACCGCAGTGAGTGAAGGAAAATCACCACATTGGCAATTATTGGGTTGGAGCGGGGTAATCGCAGGATTTTTTATTTTATCCTTTTACAGTGTGATTGCCGGTTGGGCGATTTCTTATATTTTTCCGACTGGTGCGGGTAAATTTAATTTTGCGACTGCAGACGGTGTCGCAAGTATTTTTAATGACTTGGTCGGCTCTGCGGAAAAGCTCATTGTGTGGCATAGCCTGTTCATGTTGATGACCATGCTAGTTGTGGCGCGTGGTGTAAGAGGGGGTCTGGAAAAAGCGGTGCGAGTGCTGATGCCCGTTTTGTTTGTATTGCTCCTTGTGTTAGTGGGTTACGCAGTGAATAACGGCGCTTTTATGGAGGGCGTCAAATTTCTATTTGAACCGGATTTTTCAAAGATAACGGCTAATGGAATACTTATTGCGATGGGGCACGCTTTTTTTACGTTGAGTTTAGGTATGGGCGCCATTATGGTTTATGGCTCTTATTTGCCACAGGACTCATCCATTGCAAAAACATCCATTACTGTTGCCTTCGCTGATACCGTGGTTGCATTGCTCGCTGGATTAGCGATATTTCCGATCGTGTTTGCAAATAATCTGGAGCCGGGTGTCGGGCCGGGATTAATATTCCAAACGCTACCGATCGCTTTTGGACAAATGCCGGGGGGCAGTTTTTTTGGTATGCTATTCTTCATTATGTTGGTCTTTGCGGCCTGGACATCCGCTATTTCTTTGATCGAACCTGCGGTAGCATGGATAGTTGAGAATAAGGGTGTAAGCAGGGCGAGAGCCTGTTTCTGGTCAGGGCTTGCGACGTGGTTATTGGGATTGGGAACGGTTTTCTCGTTTAACGTTTGGGCGGACGTTAAAATATTTGGTAAGACCTTTTTTGATTGCCTGGATTATTTGACATCAAATATCATGTTGCCGTTAGGTGGACTGGCAATTGCCATATTTTCTGTTTGGATAATGAATACTCAAACCGTGCGAAATGAATTGGCGATGAAGGGCGAATTTAGTTTTAAACTTTGGTACTTTTTGGTACGTTACGTCACGCCTTTGGCTGTTATTATCGTTTTTCTAAACGTTATTGGTCTTGTTAAATTTTAATTCATTGTATTTTGTTGGCAATACATTGACTACAATCAGTAAAAATGCGCTAGTGCCCTACCAGGCGAGGTTAATGTTTGCCCTTGTCGATGATATTGAAGCTTATCCCGCTTTTTTGCCGTGGTGCCAATCCACCACTGTGCATAACCGAACAGACGATGAAGTTAACGCAACGCTAGATATCGCCTATCGCGGTTTTCATAAATCATTTACCACGTGCAACCGCAATCAATACGGTAAAACGATTGAAATGCGTTTGGTTGAAGGGCCTTTTCGTCAGCTTGAAGGTCTTTGGCGTTTTGATGAATTGGGCGATGGTGGCTGCAAAATTTCATTTGATTTGCAATTCGAGTTTAGTAACAAATTAGTCGGTTTGGCGTTTGGCCCGGTATTTTCTCAAATCGCAAATAGTTTGCTTGATGCCTTTTGCATTCGCGCAAAAGAGTTATATGGATAACTCGAATATTATCTTGATTGAAGTAGCATACGCAGCGCCTGAGAAACAAGTTATCGTACCCGTTAAAGTGAAAAAAGGCGCCAATGTCGGTGATGCTATCATGCAATCTGGAATTTTGGATAGCTTCCCTGATATCAATTTGACGATGAATAAAGTGGGCATTTTTGGCAAGTTGACAAAGTTGCAGTCCTTGTTGCGCGAGGGCGATCGAATTGAGATATATCGCCCGCTGATCGCCGATCCTAAAGAAATCAGAAAACGGCGTGCAGCCGAGGGCAAGAAAATGAAAAAAGGAGGGGGCTAAGCTTACAAAGAGCAAGACGTAAAAGTATCTACATCTCGTTTTCTTTTGATTCTATGGTGGCGAAAGTGGGTGAATCTTTAATTTCTTTAGACGCTACCTTTGATGTTTCCTTTGATTTTTGTGCGACGGTGCCATTAAATTTGACCACTTTGTTATCCTGGAAAAATACGGTGATATGGGTCGATTTTTTTTTATTACTATCTGAATCCAAACTAAAAACATAGTCCCAGCGATTTTTATGGAATGGGTCATTTATAAGTGGTGTGCCTAAAATAAACCGAACTTGGGCTTTATCCATACCAATCTTGAGCTTATCGGTCATGTCATTTGTGATAACGTTACCCTGTTGCACATCCAATTGATGGATAGAACATGCGGATATCGTTAAAATAAACGCAGCGCAAAATAAACGCGCCGTCAAGCGTCGTGCAGACAACAGAAAAAATTTATAATTAAAAACTGAGTGCTTCATAATTACGAATTACCACTACTTTTTATTTAAATTAACATTGTTGTTGGTTACAAAGTTTATTACATTTATTACAAAAGTTTATTACATATGTTCATTACATTTATTACATATGTTCATTACATTAGTTAATGAATTTCGATTAAAACAAACTATATAATATATAATAATTTTATTATATACGAGAATCAAGACCTTGGTAACCCTGGACCTAAAAAAAGCGGGCTTAAAAGCCACCATTCCACGCCTGAAAATCCTCGAAATGTTTGAAAAAAATGGGGATAGACACCTCAGTGCGGAAGATGTTTATAAGACATTTCTGGATATGGGGGAAGATGTTGGTTTGGCTACCGTATATCGTGTATTGACCCAATTTGAGGCGGCAGGGTTAATTACTAAGCATAATTTTGAAGGTGGGCATTCTGTATACGAATTAAATCAAGGCTTACACCATGATCATATTTTATGCGTGCAGTGTGGTCGGGTAGATGAGTTTCTGGATGATATCATAGAAGAACGGCAACGGGTTATAGCACAGGAAAAGGGCTATTCGATTACAGATCATTGTTTGTATATCTACGGGGTTTGTAAGAATTGCCAAGGATAGGGCATTGTAAGTTGGAAATATTTTAGTTCGCAGGTTTATGATTGACTGGCGCGGTTAATCATTTCTTTCGCATGTGAAATGGTTTGTTTGGTCATTTCAATGCCGCCCAGCATTCTGGCAATTTCGTCGATTCTTTCTTTTTTCAGTAACTTGCTAATCGCGGTTTTAGTCATGTTATTATCAGTTTGTTTATTTACTGAAAAATGATGGTGGGCTAATGAGGCCACCTGCGCTAGATGTGTAACGCAAATTATCTGTCGATCATTGCCCAGTTTCCTCAGCAAGTGCCCCACCATTTCAGCGACAGCTCCGCCCACGCCGGAATCCACTTCATCGAAGATAAGGGTCGGGATGTGAGAGTATTTGGCTGTGATCACTTGTATTGCTAAACTGATTCGAGATAATTCACCTCCTGAAGCGACTTTGGTCAATGGTTTTAAAGGTTGGCCTGGGTTTGCACTTACTTGAAAAATGATGCGGTCTTTACCACTTGCGTTGTACTTTTCTTCGCTCAGCGGTTCAACCGCTATTTCAAAATGTCCGCCTTCCATGCCAAGTGTTTGCATGTTTTCGGTAATTTGTTTGCCGAGTGTGTTAGCTGCCTTGGTACGTTTTTTTGTTAAATTGTTCGCTATTTTTTCGTAGGCGGTTCTAAGTTCAGCAACTTCGTTGCTCATTTCTTGCAGACGTAGATCTGCGTTTTGCAAGTCTTCAAGCTCCTGTGTCATTTGTTCATGTAACGAGATGAGTTCGTTTGCTGTCACATGGTGCTTGCGCGAAAGATCATGGATACTTGCCAGTCTTTGATCGACCCAGTGCAGTCGTTGTGGATCTATTTCCAGTGAATCCCGGTATTGGCGTAATTCAGATGCCGCTTCATTAATCTGAATGCAGGTCTGATTTAGCAGGTCAAATACCGGGGAAAGTTGCGGGTCCAGTTGGCTGAGTTGCTGCAGATCGAGATTTACCTTTGTCAGTTTGTTATAAACTGCATTGGCCTCATCTTCATAAATGGTGTGCAGAATTTTATCTGTTGTATCAACCAGGCGACTGGCATTGCTTAAACGTTTAAGTTCGATATCCAGTTCATTAATTTCACCTTGCTGCAGTGCAAGGGCGTTAAATTCCTGTACTTGATAGTTTAATAGTGAAAGTCGTTCTTCCTGATTTTGCTTTGCGGCGGTTAATGCCTGTAGTTCCTGGTCGAGGTTTTTCCAGTTTTTATATACAGAGGCTAATTCATTAAGCAGGATCTGATGGTTAGCGAAGTTATCCAGAGTTTGGCGTTGTTCGCTTGGCCGCATTAAGGATTGATGTTCGTGTTGACCATGTATATCAACCAGAAATTCGCCCAATTTACGCAGTGATATAATGGGTAACAGTTGGCCGTTAATATAAGCACGCGATCGGCCATCTTTGCTTATTACGCGTCTTATAATGCAGTCATGGCTGGATTCACTGTCTAAGTCAATGTCGTTTTCTTGTAGCCATTGCTGGGCCTTTTTATTGTTTGTAACATCGAAGCTGGCGGTGATTTCTGATTTATCGGCATCATGACGAATAAATCCCAGGTCGGCGCGATCGCCTAACACAAGTCCGAGTGCATCGATCAAAATCGATTTGCCTGCGCCGGTTTCACCAGTGAGTACCGACAACTGATTGGCTAGTTCCAACTCAAGGTGATCGACGACTGCAAAATTTCGTATATCAATATGCGTTAACATGTATTAATTATGATGTTGATCAGTGTGTCTATATGGATTTGTATGTCACTTTTTGCGTTATTTTCTGTGTCACTTTCACTACGTCGTTTTCATATGTCGTTATTGTAAACTTTCACCCCAGTGAAGTTTGGCGCGCAGTATTTCATAATAATCGTGGTTGGTCGGGTGAATAAGCTCCACAGGGTTTTTATTTTTTTTGATCATGACATAGTCACCTGAAACCAGTCCCAGATTAATTTGGCCATCGCAGGTGATTTGAGCTTGTGATTGCGACGCATTTTTAACCTTAATACGAATCTGACTATCACCACTGATAACAATTGGACGATTACTCATGGTGTGTGGACAGATCGGTACCAACACGATTGCATTTAAACTTGGATTAATAATGGGTCCACCACCTGATAAGGCATAGGCGGTTGAACCTGTGGGTGTTGATACAATCAGACCATCGGAGCGCATTGTATTGACATATTGGTCATCAATAAATATTTTGACTTCAATCATACGGGCTACATCCCATTTATGCACGACAACATCATTGAAGGCATCACTTTCACCGATTTTTTCACCTTCTCGTTCTATGTGGGTGTGTAATAGAAAGCGTTCTTTTGCAATATATTGTCCATCGAGGATTTCATTTAAGTATTTTTCCATCTCTTTTGGCTGAATATCGGAGAGGAAACCCAGTCGGCCACGGTTGATACCCAATAGGGGGACACTAAAATCAGCTAATGAACGCACGGCATTGAGCAGGGTACCATCACCGCCGAGCACAATGACAAGATCGCATTTTTCGCCAATGGTTTGACGGTTGGCGATATCGAGATTGTGATCAGGGACAAGACTGGCGGTGCTTTCATCCAAAAGCACGTTTAATTTGCGGTTTTTTAAAAAACTACTTAAATCATGTAACAATGTACTGACAGTGGGATCGCCGTAGCGGCCGATGAGTCCGATGGTTTTGAATTCGTGTTTAGTATTCTTTTCCATTGGCAGCAAAAGTATCATGTTGTGGATGTCAGGCCAACCGCTGGCAATTCAACAGTGGCTGTGGCAGCGTATTGGCCATTTGGCTGGGCGCTGTTCTATGCCTGATCATTTAAGATAATTAAAATGAAGTTTTGATTGCAGGCTACGGTATTTGTTACAAATAATAGTATACATAATACAAGCTTGACAGGGTTTAAGTCACTTGCTAATTTCAATTTAGCACTCAATAGTTTAGAGTGCTAATTGGCTTGTGATATAGTTGAGATGACCTGTTATTCACCACAATCGTCTTCTAGTGTTGATAATAGGGTATTGGTTTGATGGCGTACTACCAGAATAGTTGGGCTAAGCTTTGAGTGATTCAGCACTAAATGATCGAGCACAGCAGTTACTTAAGGCGTTGGTCGAAAAATATATTGATGGAGGCCAACCTGTTGGGTCGCAAGCGTTAGCGCGAGAATCCGGCATTAATCTTAGTCCTGCCACTATTCGCAATGTATTGTCTGATCTGGAAAATCTGGGTTTGGTTTCGTCACCGCATACCTCAGCGGGGCGTGTACCGACAGATCTAGGTTACCGTTTTTTTGTCGATTCTTTGCTCAATATTCAGCCGTTACAAAGTGGTGTCGTGTGTCAATTAGAAGAAAAGTTGGGGGTTGATGATAATCCGCAGGAACTGATTCAAACAGCCTCGTCATTATTATCAGGTATCACCAATTTAGCGGGCATTGTGACGCTTCCCAAGCATGAATACACAGAGTTGCGCCATGTTGAATTTTTACCCTTATCAGATAACAGTGTTCTGGTTGTTATTGTCATCAATGATAACGAGGTGCATAACAAGATTATCAATACCCCGCGCGTATTTAATCGCAGCGAATTGGAACAGGCGGCAAACTATTTAAATGCACATTTTTCGGGTAAGGACATGCAAGCCGTCAAAAAGTCCTTGTTAGATGAATTAAAAGAGGCGAAAAATCACGCTGATGAATTTATGGCCACTGCCATCAACATAGCAAGTCAGGCGCTCAATGCAGAATCAACGGAGGGCGACTATATTCTTGATGGCGAAATAAATTTGATGAATTATGCTGAAATGTCAGATGTCGATAAACTTCGCCTTATTTTTGAAGCATTTAATAAAAAAAGAGACGTTTTACACTTGTTTGAACAAGTTATTCAAAGTGAGGGTGTGCAAATATTCATCGGAGCTGAGTCTGGTTACTCGGTATTTGGCGACTGCAGTATGGTGACATCATCCTATAAGGTCGATGGGGAGGTGCTGGGGGTATTGGGCGTGATAGGACCCACCCGAATAGCATACAATAAGGTCATTCCGATTGTCGATGTAACGGCAAAATTACTCGGTGCGGCCTTGAATCACAAAAAATAGCCCATATTTAGATTAAAAATGACACCAAATTGCGTACAATTGCGCACAACCTTGTCTTATATAAGATTTCAAGTTACTTTTTATAGCGGTTTCAGTTGAATGACTTTCGCTGAAAATGAGTATAGATAGATTGTGCCAACAGGTAGAATTCGGAGATTTTAATGAGCGATACACAAAAAGTGGGTGAAGAAGAATCCAATAATAATCAGGGAGAAGCGTTATCCCCTGAAGAAGCCGCTACTATTGATGTAACTAATGAGAATAGTGCATCAGATGGTTTAGGAGCAGACTATAACTCGAACAAAAAAGACAGTGATCAACAGATTGATCTGGAAAAAGCGACGTTGTTGCTGGAAGATGCTCGCAACAAGGCAGATGAGCACTGGGACCAATGCTTGAGATTGACAGCCGAATTGGAAAATTTACGTCAACGACATGAAAGAGAATTAGAAAAAGCACATAAATATGCACTCGATAATTTTTCACAAGAATTATTGCCCGTCGTCGATAGTCTGGAGTTGGGGTTAAACGCAGCAAATGAAGAGAACGCAGATGCAGCTAAATTATTAACTGAAGGTTCAGCGCTGACATTAAAATTACTGAAAACGGCATTAAGGAAATTTGGTATTAAGGAAGTTAACCCAATTGGCGAAGCATTTAATCCTGAATTACATCAGGCGATGGCAACGCAGGAATCAGATAAAGTGTCACCCAATACAGTTCTAAATGTTTACCAAAAGGGTTATCTTTTGAATGAACGTGTTGTTCGACCGGCCATGGTCGTGGTCGCCAAAGCGAACCAAACGGATGCGGATGAGGCAGCGTCTGACACAGGTAACGGTACCAAAAGTGGGGCCACTAAAGTAAAAAAAAACGGAAGAAAAAATAAAAAGGGTTCTAAATCAGCGGGATCATTAGGCACACAAATTGATGAACAGGCTTGAAAAACAGACATATGCCCACAATTAAAGACTAGGAGCCTGTCGGACTTAGGTGATCGTCGCGAGAGGGCCTCGCGACGATCACCTAAGTCCGACAGCAGGCTCCTAGGTAAGTTTATATTTTAAAGAAAACATTTAAAGAAAACATAAGCGGAGATAACACAAATGGCAAAAATTATAGGCATAGACTTGGGAACGACAAATTCCTGTGTCGCCGTCATGGAAGGCGGTAAAGCGCGCGTCATCGAAAACAGTGAAGGTGATCGCACAACACCTTCCATTGTTGCATTTACCAGCGACGATGAAGTGATCGTTGGACAGCCTGCCAAGCGGCAAGCCGTAACCAATCCAACCAACACATTATCCGCTATCAAGCGTTTGATAGGGCGAAAATTTAAAGACGAAGTGGTTCAGCGTGATGTCAGCATGGTGCCTTATAAGATTGTTGCTGCTGATAACGGTGATGCCTGGGTTGAAGCTAACAAGAAAAAAATGGCGCCACCGGAAATTTCTGCACGTATTTTGATGAAAATGAAGAAAACAGCAGAAGATTATCTGGGAGAGCCGGTGACTGAGGCGGTGATCACTGTGCCGGCCTATTTTAATGATTCCCAACGACAAGCCACCAAAGACGCGGGTAAAATTGCCGGACTTGATGTAAAACGTATTATCAATGAACCCACGGCTGCTGCGCTGGCTTATGGCATGGATAAAAAGCGTGGTGATGTAAAAATAGCAGTCTATGATCTTGGTGGGGGTACTTTCGATATCTCTATTATTGAAATCGCCGAAGTGGATGGTGAGCATCAATTTGAAGTGTTATCCACTAATGGTGATACTTTCCTTGGCGGTGAAGATTTCGATTTACGATTAATTGATTATCTCGCGGATGAATTTAAAAAAGAGCAGGGTATTGATCTGCACAATGATCCACTTGCTCTGCAACGTTTAAAAGAAGGTGCCGAAAAGGCGAAGATTGAACTGTCATCCACACAACAGACAGATATCAACTTACCTTATATTACCGCTGATGCGACCGGACCTAAGCATCTTAATATTAAACTGACTCGAGCAAAGTTGGAATCACTGGTTGATGATTTGGTCCAACGTACGATTGCGCCATGCAAAACGGCACTCAAGGATGCCGGGCTCAGTGTTTCAGATATCGATGATGTTATCCTGGTCGGTGGGCAAACACGTATGCCTAAAGTGCAACAAACCGTACAAGAGTTGTTTGGTAAAGAACCGCGCAAAGATGTGAATCCCGACGAAGCAGTTGCTATTGGCGCATCAATACAGGCTGGCGTGTTGGGTGGAGAAGTAAAAGACGTATTGTTACTGGATGTGACGCCGTTGTCGTTAGGTATTGAAACCTTGGGCGGTGTGATGACCAAGCTTATTGATAAGAACACCACAATCCCAACTAAGGCCAATCAAGTATTTTCTACTGCTGATGATAATCAAACAGCGGTGACGGTGCATGTATTACAAGGCGAACGTGAAATGGCCTCAGCCAATAAATCATTAGGCCGCTTTGATTTGGCAAATATACCCCCAGCACCGCGTGGTTTGCCCCAAATTGAAGTGATTTTTGATATAGATGCAAACAGTATTTTACACGTATCAGCCAAGGATAAAGCAACGGGCAAAGAGCAATCTATTGTCATTAAGGACTCCAGTGGTTTGTCTGATGATGAGATTAATCGCATGGTTGGTGATGCTGAAGCGCATGCGGAGGAAGATCGTGTGTTCCATGAACTTGTGGGTGCACGAAATCAGGCAGAGCAAATGATTCATGCGACCAATAAATCCATGGAGGAATTCGGTGACAAGCTGGAAGCATCAGAGAAATCACAAATTGAATCTGCGATTGTCGCATTGCAGGACGTGTTAAAGACGGATGATAAAAATGCTATTGAAGAAAAGACAAAAGCGTTAACAGAGGCATCCGGTAAAATGGCTGAAAAAATGTATGCACAGAATCAGCAGCAACAGCAACAGCCAGATGGTGCCGCAGCAGATGCAGAGGCATCCGCAGGTAGTAGTGACAGTGCAGAAGCTAAAGCAGACGATATTGTTGATGCGGAGTTCGAAGAAGTTCAAGACGATAAAAAATAACACGCCAAAGCGCGGGAGACATGTAAATAGATACTGATCAGTTCGGTCAGTTCGATCGATTTGCATGGCTCCCGTTTTGGCGTGTGTTCGCTCTAATAAATGATGTAGCTACTATGTAATTTACAGGTATGCAGCAAAGAATTGCAGATATAGCGTTCTAACAAACAAGCAATTGAATATTATTTAACAGATTATTTTTTAACAGACTCAGACTATGTCGAAAAAAGACCTTTATGAAGTGCTAAGTATCTCTCGCAATGCGAGTGAGGCTGATATTAAAAAAGCTTATCGTCGCTTGGCAATGAAATTTCACCCAGACCGAAATCCGGATGATGCCAAGGCAGAAGAAAGCTTTAAAGAAGCTAAGGAAGCCTATGAAGTATTATCAGATGAGCGCAAGCGAGCGGCGTATGATCAGTTTGGCCATGCTGGTGTTGATACGTCAACGGCCAGCGGCGGCGGGTTTGGTGCGGGCGCAAATTTTTCCGATATTTTCGGTGATGTGTTCGGTGATATTTTTGGTGGTGCAAGGCAAGGTGGTTCACGCGCGAGTCGTGGATCAGATTTACGATATAATCTGGAATTGAGTCTGGAAGATGCGGTTAAAGGTACAACGACCAAGATCAAGATTCCGACTTATATACCTTGTAAACCCTGTAGTGGCAGTGGCGCAAAAAAAGGAACAACCCCAACGTCGTGTTCGACTTGTGGCGGTCATGGGCAGGTTCGTATGCAACAAGGTTTTTTTTCACTGCAACAGACTTGTCCTAAATGTCAGGGTAAAGGTACCATTATTACCTCCCCTTGCAAGACCTGTCATGGTGTAGGGCGAACACAGGAATCTAAAACACTTTCCGTAAAAATTCCACCAGGTGTAGATACTGGTGATCGAATTCGCCTTTCTGGTGAAGGTGAGGCGGGTGAAATGGGTGGGCCGCGCGGCGATCTTTATGTACAAGTGAATGTGCGTAATCATGCCATTTTTACGCGAGATGATAATAATCTTTTTTGCGAAGTTCCGATTAATTTTTTTACCGCTGCGCTGGGGGGTGAACTGGATGTACCGACACTGGATGGTCGTGTCAGATTAAAAATCCCTTCTGAAACGCAAACCGGAAAAATGTTTCGCATGCGTGGCAAAGGCGTAAAATCAGTACGCGGCTCGGTTGTAGGTGACTTGTTTTGCAAAGTTATCGTTGAAACACCCGTTAAATTAACGTCGAAACAAAAAGAATTACTTAGAGAATTCGAAAGTACAATGTCAGGGACGGGCGATCAACATAGCCCCAAGGCACACTCCTGGTTAGGCGGCGTAAAAAAATTCTTTGAGGATATGAAATTTTGACCAAGGATGGTCTTATCTCGCGGGAGCACTGTGACCTACATGGATGTAGGGAATTAGAGCAATGCAGGAGCAATTGCCGAGATGTGCGAAGCGAGACGGCGCTATAATGGCCATAACCTTACCTAAATCAGAACACAAGGAAGCGTGAAGTGGGACGGAGTATAAGCCCATAACATAACGCTGCTCAAACCCGGAGCACCGCCATGCTAAAAAAATTACTAAACAAAATCTTCAAAGAAGAACCGTTAATCAACAAAAATAGACGTAGCCTGGTTAGCCGACTATTGGCAACGGGTGGTCTACTTGCAGTGGGTTCAAATGCAGTTGCAAGTGAGTCTGTCGAGAACAAAGACGAAGAGCTTCGCTTTCCAGGTGATACACCTGATAATCGTGTCGTTTACCAGTTTAACAAACCCGATGAAAGTTATCATAAAGCAGTATTATTTTCTGTCGGTGCGTTAGTACGTAAATACGGTGACAACGTTAAGATTGTCGTGGTCGGGATTGGTCCGGGTTTGCATATATTGGCAAAAAAACCAAAGCGTCCGGTAACGGAAGAAATACGCCAGCGTGTTTCCAGTTTGGAACAATACGGCGTAGAATTTCATGCCTGCGGTAATACAATGAAATCAATAGGCTGGACCATGGATGATATGTTGCCGTTTGTTAAATACGTTGAAGTAGGCGCCGCTGATCTAATGGAACTACAAGCAGAAGGCTTTTCCTACATTAGCTGGTAACAGGACAAAAAAATGCAAAAAAGCAAAGTAGCCATTATGGGCGCAGGCGGCAGAATGGGGCAGGCGTTGATCGAAGCGATTCTGGGTTCTGAATCGGTTGAACTCAGTGCGGCGATTGAAAGTCCTGATTCCAGCAAGATCGGCATGGATGCGGGTGAATTGCTTGGGCTAGAAAGGGCGAATGTT
Organism: uncultured Gammaproteobacteria bacterium; assembly: GCA_964654485.1. Classification (GTDB taxonomy): domain Bacteria; phylum Pseudomonadota; class Gammaproteobacteria; order SG8-11; family SG8-11; genus JAADIM01. The sequence goes on from CAZZJI010000040.1 coordinate 25,762, forward strand.
GCGGTAACGAATGATCTTAATTCCGTAATAAATGCGTTTGATGTATTGATCGATTTCACCCGGCCAGAGGTGACGTTAAACAATGTCAAAATATGCAGAAACGCGGGCCGTAAAATAGTTATCGGCACAACAGGTATAACCTCGTTGGATCGCAAAAAAATTATAGATGCAGGTAACGACATTGCTATTGTATTTGCGCCGAACATGAGCGTTGGTGTGAATTTATGTTTTAAATTACTGGATATTGCTGCACGCGTCATGGGTGATGATGTTGATATTGAAATTATCGAAGCACATCACCGTCACAAAATTGATGCCCCATCCGGCACAGCAATCAGAATGGGCGAAGTTGTTGCAGATTCATTAGGCAGAAATTTAGCAGATTGCGCTGTTTACGGTCGAGAAGGACAAACTGGCGCACGTGATCGAAAAACCATTGGTTTTGAAACTATCCGTGCGGGGGATATAGTCGGCGATCACACCGTGATGTTTGCTGGTTTAGGTGAGCGTGTGGAGATTACCCATAAAGCATCGAGCAGAATGACTTTTGCAAACGGTGCTGTTAGGGCGGCGCAGTGGTTGGCCGCAAAGGAAAAAGGATTGTTTGATATGCAAGACGTGCTGAATCTAAACTAACAAACCTTTTGAGTCAGGGAGGACCAGGCCTCTCAATTCCCATCTACGAACTGAACCTGCTGCATAAAATCAAAATAGAACCTTGTTCGAATGCATATTGGGGTAGTCTAACCCTATGAGACAGATCTACATCTATGAATACAATGATATTTATTGGGATTTTATTCGGCGTATTGTCAGTAATATTCGCAGGTCTGACAATACGTGATTATCTAAAGCAGAGAAATAAACTCCATTCGGCGCGAAAAACCTGGGTGCTGATATCGATTATTTTTGCTATAGTGAGTGCCTGCCTCATCTTATTAGACCTGTCACAGACCTGAATTCAAGTACCTAAGTGCAATAATAAGTAAACGGGCAGTAGCATTGGGTGACTATACGATGAAAGAATTCCGGACTGTTTTTGTGTCCACTGTTTCAGCTGTGAGTCATGCTGTCAAGTAGTTTGAGGGTAAAGCTTAATCGCTAGACCCGACTGCTTCCTGTTCATCTGTTTGTGTGATAAGTTCAACAGAAATGGCTTCAACAAGGTTCGAACCATGAGTAATGATAGAACGGTAATCGTACAGCCTGATCGTGCACCAGCGAATCGAAATATAGTCGATAAGGGTGCTGACGCCGTGGATGATGTATTGGACGCGCCGACTCGTTTTGTAACTGCCCCTGAAAAACGTCGCTATAAACATAAAATGCTTCAACCTGGTAGTGTCATAAAAAATCGTTTTCTTCTGGAGAGTGAAATTGGACGAGGCGGTATGGGGGTTGTTTATACTGCCCGTGATTTGGTGCAGGAGGGGGTCGGGGGAAAAGCGTCGTTAATCGCGATTAAGTTACTGTCCGAAGAATTTAAACAACATCCCGAAGCCTTGCTTATGTTGCAGAAGGAGTGCAAAAAAGCGCAAAGCCTTGCTCATCCTAATATAGGTACGGTCTACGATTTTGATCGTGACGAAGGCAATGTTTACATGACAATGGAGCTACTTAGTGGCTGTTCATTGCAGGCCTACCTAAAAGAACATCAATATAAACAAATTTCTTACGAAAAGGTTATTGCAATTCTTTCCGAGATAGTCGCTGGTTTAGAGTATGCACACCGTCGCAACATTATTCATTCAGATCTGAAGCCGGCAAATATTTTCTTAACGAAAAACGGTGCAAAAATTTTTGATTTTGGTATCGCTCGTGCTATGAAGGACACTGAAGTCAGTCAGGTCAAAGTGAGACACCAGCAGTTGCCTGGTGAGGACAGTGAGAATAGTTCAGAGAAATCGGATAATACGGTGACAGAAGTGTTTATCGCCCTAACGCCATCCTATGCCAGTTTGGAGATGTTTAAGGGGGAGCCACCCGATGTGCGGGATGATATTTACGGGCTTGCTTGTATTGTTTATGAACTGCTTGCCGGGAAACATCCTTATGGGAGGCGTCCGGCCAACGAGGCCTTTGCCAAACAGATGATTCCCAAGCGAGTGGAAGGTCTTAAAGATTGGCAATGGAACGCGCTGCTAAAAGGGTTGGCGTTGCGACGTGAAGAACGTGTAGGCAGTGCGACGGAATTTCTTGAGTCTCTACGTCCTAAACGCAAAGAACCCTGGAAGTTGGCGTCTTACTTTTTAGCTTTCGTCGCTGTGGTATCAGTCGGCTATTTTTTTATGGCACCCGATAAGATTGTCGAACCAAGCTTATTTGATAAGCCCCCGCCTGCTGCTGTGTTAAGCGAAACCCAACAAGAAAACGTCAATGATATTTTAGAAGTTGCAGAGGTCCATATGATGGTGGGTCGATTAGTTTCACCGCCGGGTGGCAATGCGCTGGAAGAATACAGAAAGGTGCTCGAACTGAATGCCTATAACCGCAGTGCGATAGCTGGGCTAACAGCATTGTTAGCTAGATTAGCGCAACAGGTGGAGACCTCTATAGAGAGTGATGATGTTAAGCAGGCGGCCGAATTGGTTGAGATTGGTCTTCAAGTAAATAATAAACATGAGAGATTATTGACTTTGCAGCAGCGGGTAAACGCAGCACGCCATTGATATACTGGATACTTTAGGGAGTATAGTAGTGAAAAATGCGAGTTTTTTTAATTTAGGGTCGAAGTTTTTTGTGCAGAATCCTTTGTCGCGTTATACAGCAGTGTTTGTACTGTTGGCAGCATTGTATGCATGTGTTGGATCAGGTGTTTCCAATGTAGTGATACCTGTCGAAGGGCGAGTGTCTGCGGATAAATTATTACCGGTGGATTGTCTGTTACCAGCACAGGTTAGGCAATTAGGGTCAAAGATGACATATCTTGCGCCACGTCGTGCTGTCAAGGCGACTGCTTTGGAGTGCGAAACGAGGGGCGGCGAGTATGTCGCTTATGATCGGGCAAATTACCGTACCGCATTGAAAGTTTGGCTTGATAAAGCCAAAGAAGGGGATGCAGAAGCGCAAACTTTTGTCGGTGAAATATATGAGAAAGGGCTTGGACTTGAGCCAGATTATAAAGTAGCACAGAACTGGTATCTCAAAGCAGCCAAACAAGGTTTTTCCAGAGCGCAAATTAATCTTGGTTATCTTTATGAAAAAGGTTTGGGTGTAGAAAAGGATACGGTTAAGGCTCTCAATTGGTATCGAAGCGCGTCTGGCGTAGACGATAATGATATTGACTACACATCGACGATCGAGATTAAAGTAGCAACATTGACACAAGAAAAAACCGCGCTGCTAAGAAAAGAGGTGAATCGGCGTGAACGTGAAGTGAAGGCGCTAAATTCTTCTCTACGCTCCGCTGGTATGAAATTAAAAGATCAAGAACGTTTGTTGCAGGAAGCTGAGGAAAAACAAAATAAACTACAAAAAGAGATGGCGTCTACCGCTGACAGTGTTCGTTTAAACGAGATCAAACGTGTTTTTGCGGCGCAACAGGAACAATTAAAGCTTGTACAAAGTTCGTATCAGACATTAAAGTTGCAGGTCTCCCGTGAGCAAATGTTGGTAAAGAACAAATCAAAAAATATTGAAACTCAAAGTTCTTTGCTAAGCTCTTTGCAAAAAGAAGCGTTAACTGCGCAGCAGGTACCAGGCCCATCCATAGAGGTGTTTGATCCGTCAATTGTGATTACCCGAGGGGGTGAGCCGACTGTGCAGGTGCGCTCTGCCAGTAAGGCACGTGTGATTAGCGGCAGAGTGCTGGCGCCAGCAGGTCTTGAGGCCGCGACAATCAATAAACGTTCGCTCTCCATTGATAGTAGCGGACAGTTTCATTCGGCCATACCAATGGCCGGCAAGAATAAGCACGTCGCGATTCATGCGAAGGATAAACTCGGTCAAGAGGCAGAGTTTTCTTTCATGCTTATTCCTAAAGAAAGCTTTGTGTCATATAAAAAGGATACGTCACGTTTTGGCCGTATTGCGGGATCAATTAACTTTGGCCGGTACTACGCACTGGTGATTGGGAATAACGAGTATTCCCAGTTTCCAACGTTGCAGACCGCAGTAAGTGATTCGAAACGTGTTGCCGAATTATTGGATGAGAAATATGGTTTTGATGTTCGCTTACTCAATAACGCCGATAGATATACCATTCTTTCGGCGCTCAATGAAATAAAAGGCAAGATGACCAAAGAAGACAACCTGCTGGTTTATTATGCGGGTCATGGTGAGCGGGATGTACAAAGTTTGCAAGGGTATTGGTTACCGGTGGATGCGGAGCTAGAAAATACCGCTAACTGGATTCCCAATTCTGCTATTTCTGCATTGTTCAACACAATGAACGCGAAGCACATTTTGGTGGTCGCCGATTCGTGTTACTCAGGTTCGATGACACGCAGCTCTGTCGCGAGACTGGATGCCGATTTAGATGATAAACACCTAAAGAAATGGCTCAAAGTGATGGCGAAAACCAATTCCCGTACGGTGTTGACATCCGGCGGCTTGAAGCCCGTGCTTGATAGTGGCGGTGGAAATTATTCGGTTTTTGCGAAGGAGTTTATAACTGAGTTGGAAAATGCGGAAGGTGCTATTGATGCGTATAAAATTTATTTACGCATTCTACCTCGTGTACAGAAAAATGCCGCGTTACTTAATTTCGATCAGACGCCTACGTATGCACCTATTAAGTACACAGGCCATAGTGGTGGAGAGTTTATTTTTGTGAAAAATTGATATCGTAATGTCGAGATTGAAGGTCCAGGTCTAAATAGTTTTTCGTAGATATTACCATTTCAGCAATAAATAGTTACAGATCACCTTGGTTTACTTATAATAACCAGGTTTGGTATTTAAATAAATTCCATTTTAGACAGGTAGAAAATATGGCAAATTCAACTCCTTATATTGTAAAAAAAGGTGACACCCTATGGGCTTTAGCGGGCAAATTTTTGAACAATTCAAATCGTTGGCCTGACATTTGGCACTTTAACAATCAACAATATTCATCACCTGACGTTCGTTCAAAGCTCAAGCCTTCAGCTTACATTAAAAATCCTGACTTAATCTTTGTCGGTCAACAAATTTTAATTCCAGTGTCTGATAATCACCGCCAAACTGTTCATCCTTTACCCAATGAGAAAGGCAATACGCCTGCTAAAGATAAGGTGCAGATGATTCCCTATAAATATGAGCTTGAAAGGAAAATATTTGAGACTTATGTAGCCGGCGGTTTTAAAGCCACGGTTACAATTAAAGGCGCCATTACTATTCAATCGAAAAAGACCATTAGTTGGGTGGAGTTTAATCAAAGTGGACTTGATATTAAAGTTGCTAAACAGTACGAAACACCACTGAACAAGCTAGTATCTGAGTTTCAATTGGGTATCAATGAAAAAACGCAACAAATTGACTTTTCCTGCGGTGTTACAATCAATGCAAATGTACCGTACGCCACTAAATACCAATCAAAAGTATCCATCAACCCGTTAACCGGACTACCTAAATATACTACTACTATTTCATATCCCGAAATTAAGGGGAAATTGGATGAATATTTTTACACGGCAACTGGCTATTCCGTCACAATAGATATTGAAAAACAAGGCGACATTGCTCGGCGCGTGCCCGTACCAGTGCTTGTACCGCAACAAGTTCCAGCACAAGCACCCCAACAGAATTCGGGGCCAGACTGGATATATGCTGCTGGTGTACTTCTTATTGTGGGGGCCGCTGTTGTGATTGTTGCCACCGTAGTCGAGGATATCGTAACAGTAGGCGCAGGTATTGCTGATGATCCTGCATCCTTCGCGCTTGCTGCAACGATGACAAATCGTGGATTAGCGCTACTTCGTGGAGCTCAAGTTACGGCAACACAATTGGGGCGAACAGCAATACCGGCCGGAGCAGCCTACGCGCATTAATCCATGCTGTTATTTGAGTATAAAGCTAAAGCTGTTCGGTTGTATGTTGTTTTGGTCACTACTTTTCTGTTATTTTCATGCGACAGAAATAAAGATCAATTGCAAGCGGAAACCTTGGGGTTGTCTCAACAATATGGGATTAGCGTGTATCCGTTGGTTAAGGTCAATCAACTCCCAAGTTCAGTGGTTTTCAGAGTTAACAATGGTGAAGCTGATGTTCAGATTCAACAACTGGAAGATGGACAGTTTTTTGCTTACATACGGATCGTTAAAAAGGCACTACAAAAGTATCCACCTAGCTTAGTCAGAAAACATTTAGCGCAGATATATATTGGTGGATCTTACAGGGAAAATAGTAGTGTTATCACGGGAATGTATGAACAAAATAAAATTTTTTTGTTCTACAACCATAAGGCGGGAGATAATTCTCCGTTATTTCTAGAACAAACATTTCATCACGAATTTTCTTCTATTTTAATTCAACAGTACAATTTCCCGGCTTTCGAGTGGTTAAAACTAAATCCAGCAGGTTTTTCTTACATAATCAATCCAAAAAAAATCAGTGATTATATGGACTCTATTAACGACTACAGCGCTAATGAATCATTGCTGAAGCAGGGACTAGTATCAAGTTATGGAAAAGTTAACGCTGAGAACGACATCAACAGTTATGTAGAGCTAATTTTTACACAAGCCGATGAAATGAAAAAATATATTTCCAATTTCCCCATAGTTGAAAAAAAATACAAAATGATAAAAAGCTTTTACTTGACGATTTCACCAGATTTTAGCCGTGTGTTTAAATTAATTGACGAATGAGATTTTGGTCCGATAAAATCTGATGTGGCG
>CAZZJI010000041.1:0-32043 GCA_964654485.1 uncultured Gammaproteobacteria bacterium
TTTAATAACATTAACACTTTGCGAGTCGCGACTTCACCACCACCAACTACCAGGCAAGGTTGATTCTTTAATTTTAAAAATATTGGCAGGAGATCCATAGGATTATTGTGGCGTGTACTAAATATTGGTAGGACTCATCGCTTTAGCAACGACTTCTTTTGTTAACTGTGGTGCAAAGTATTCCATAAAATCATACATAAACCCCCGCAAATAACTCCCTTTTCGAATGGCGACAACAGTCGTACTCGGCTCAAACAGGTGACTCACATCGATATATTTCAAATAAATATCCCTGTTTGGCTCAAACGCCATTTCGGCGAGAAGCCCGATACCCATACCCAGTTCAACATAGGTTTTAATAACATCTGCGTCAACTGCGGTAATAACAATATTCGGATTAAGATCCTGCGCATCAAAGGCATTTTTTACAGCAGAAAATCCGGCATATGAAAAATCGTAAGTCACTATCGGAAATTGTGTGAGATCTTTAAGTGTGACCGGACGATCCAGCTTATATAAAGGATGGTCCGATAATACAACCACACAACGATTCCAGTTATAGCAGGGCAAATACACCAATTGATTCGATATTTCTGACACTTCTGTCAGGATAGCAAAATCCACCGCACCTTCGATCGCCATCTCGGTTATTTGAGCGGTTGAACTCCCCTGAGTAATACGCAAACTTACGTCCGTATACTGGTCATTGAAGGTTTTAATTGTCGGTGGTAACGCATACCGCGCCTGGGTGTGGGTGGTCGCGATAGATAAAATACCACTCTCTTGATTGGTATACTCAATCCCAATTTTTTTAAGATTGTCTGCTTCCTGTAATATGCGCTCAGCAACTTTTAGGATAGCCCGCCCGGGCTGTGTCACTTCTGCAAGTCTTTTGCCCACCCGTGTAAAAATAGGCACACCCAGTTCATCTTCAAGTAGACGAATTTGCTTGCTGACACCAGGTTGAGATGTATGCAGCAATTCTGCTGCATCTGAAACGTTAAGATCCCGGTTTGCCACTTCACAAATATAGCGTAGTTGTTGTAACTTCATCCATTCCTCACTTATCCTTACTTATAACCCGACGATCTTATTATAGATGATACTATTCCTTTCAAGCTTATTTTTATACACATTTTTACTAGAAAAGATAAGGGATAGAAGAATATGTTGTATATTCGACCAAATCAGGGGATAGGCAATGTAACAAATAAGCTACAACTGGCCCGACTCAAACGGTGTTAGAACTTATAAACCAGGTGTTAGAACCTATAAACCAATTGTTGGAAGGAAATACCATGCTTGGAAAATTGCGGGTGATCGGCTGTCTTTCCCGGTAAAGACACAAACCCTTGCCGTAGAAAAAAATTTACAGAAGTATTTCTCGCGTAACCACGAATAATTCTACAACCAACACTCTTCACTACGATCTTTAATTGCTCAAAAAGCAAGCTACCTACCCCTCTGTTCTGGATTGAAGGATCCACAACGATATGCCGCAGTGCCACTTCGGTAGGTGTTAGCCAATTAGTCACAATACCACCAATTATTTTTCCATCTTGTTTAGCGACAACTTCGATACCCGGGCCATCCAAGCGAAATGATTCGCGAATACTACGCGGAAATTCGAGCGGCTTCCAAAGAACCTCCCAAAGCAATTCATCGAGTTCATCCTGGTCAGAAGAGTCCATGATGACACTTACTTTAATAGCTTCATTACCCAAAAAACTGTTCATACTCTTTTTCACACTCTGTCCATAACCCTGAATTTCTTTTACCTATAGCCCGAGCCCGGTCTCGATTTTATCTTTAATATTATCATTTAGACTACGACTGTTTCGATTGCTCTTCTTTTTGACTGGTTAAATTTTCACCGCACGGGTATCGATTACATAAGTTTCGACTACTTAAGTCTCGCCAAAACAGGGGGTGGCAACATAGGGCGACATATGATCACCATCACCATCGCGGGGATGCACAATATAAAGCTTGCGATCAGGTCTCTAGTTGCAAGAAAATAAAATAGTCCGGCCAAAGAAGGTATTTCCGCCATACCGGCAACAAAATACATTTTTGATATTAATTCCCGTAGATCCTTCTTATTTACCTTTTTGGTTTGATTCCAGGTCGCGGCTATCTTTTCGTTTACCACTTTATATCTAGCAACAAAACTAAATGACGCCACCATTGAGATAGCACCCGCAGCTATAATAAACGCGCCTATTTCAGGATAAAATGGAACAACATCGAAGAATATATGCAAAATAACAATTAAGATCGGAATTGAAGCTGCGTTAAGCAACATGAAATTCCAGCTTTGCATCACCTTTATCGATGATTTTCGTTTACGTTTATGACGTTTAACAGTCGAACGCGTTTCCTGAGTTTGCTCCACTTGACGCACCGATCTGACTCCCCATAAATTCAATACAATTTTTAGCTTTGATCACTTTTCTTAGCGGCTAGAAAGACATATTCTTTAGGGAAAGAATATTAACTTATATTAATGCACTAATATAACGACCTATAAACTATTGAATTTTAGTGCTATTTTATTTTATAAATAACAATAACATTAGAAGTGTATTTCAAAGACGAAACAATGATTTACAATATAAAAGATAATCTACTAGCCTATTAGTCGTTAAGCAATCATTTAATTACCAGGCTTAGAACTTACCTATAATATTAATAAAAAGTCCACGACTGTTATAATCAAGATCAGTCAGGTCATCAGAAAAGTCGCTGAAATTAAAACCCAGCCCGGCTTTAATATGCTGCCCAAAATGATGATAAAGAGCGACCAGAGCGCCTGTTCGCGTGTCCTTGGCATCTACCAGGTCGAGCATGCGCGCTTCCAGCAGCAGATCCCAACGTTTGACCAGATGCCAGTCGACTCGAACCACGATCAGATGGGCATCACTGCGAAACCACTCAGTCGAATCGGCACGATCACGCAGCTCGGAGAGCCGAAAAGCATATTTGCCGCCCAGAGTCCAGCGCGTTGTCAGGTCGTAGTTGGCGTCGAACGCGAGAAGATGGCTACGTTGCTGGTAGTTGATGGAACTCCCCGCCGGCGAAAGCTGATCAGGCGAGGTGAGATCGTAAAAATAAGTGTATTTGAACAGATTATTCCAACGGTCATTCTCCACAGGGCGGTAACCATAGCCCAACACAGCCTCGACAAAATCACCCTTAAAACTGTCGCCCTTACTCGACTTGCTGGTAGCAATATCGAGGCGCGTCAACAACCGCCAATCGACACTGGTCTGGTGTTTGTAGCTATTACGCAATAACCAGCTGTCACGGCTCTCCAAAGCCGAATCGTCATTACGGTATTCAATGGCACCGGCATAACGACTCTTTTCATGCGAATAGCCCAGGCGTAAACCAATAGCATTACGCTTCACTTGACCCGAACTCCCGGTCTCCAGCTTGCCATGTTCCAGTGACAAACCGTAACTCCATTTGTCATCCGGGGCAAGGTCAACACCGTAGCTCTGAGTCAGACCACGCGGCTGATTACCGCTGCTATACTTCTGTTCAGCGTAAACAGAGGCGTGATCACTGAAGCGGCTTTTGCCTCCTGCCACAACAGTGCTTTTGCTGCCCCGGTATGCAGTGCCTCTGTATTCAGAACCCACGTTATCGCTATCCAGTCCGTAATTCAAATAGAACGAGGTCTGATCACTCATCTCGTAAGCAGCACTGGCTTTCGCCACTGGGCCAAGATTACCATCTGAGATATCCGTGCTCAACTTAAGCCGTTCACTGGCTCGCCAGCCGCTGCCAATCCCGGCGCGGTTGTTTCCTTTACGGCTCTGATCGCGGTGCATCGTACCCTGAACAAAACCGTGTAAATCCCAGTTATCAAGGCCCAGGTACTCGACACGCAAAGCAAGGTCGGTACGCGCGCCCAGGTCCTCAGTCGTCACCAATGTATCATCTCTCTTCTCGTCGGTACGCAGTCCCACACCGAAGCCCCAGTGTTCCGTCACTTTGTGAGTCAGGTCAGCCTCTAATGCCTCTCTGTCACGCCCGACTCTCTCATCTTTAGTGTTGTAGCGCAGCTCCACATTAGTTGCGTCGCCCAACGGGGTGTGCAATTTTATCCCCTGCTCTCTGGTATCACGACTCACCTGCTGACCCGGCGCGCTGTAACCCGCATCGCGCTGCTGTAGATAAAGGCTTCCTTGTAATGCGGTGCCGATGCCAGCATCGCGAAGATCAAAAGCAGCCTCTACTCGCTGCGCATTCGCTTTTTCATCAAGTGCCGCAGTTGGCTGACCAACGAAATCAAAACCACCATCGATCGACTGCTGTTCAATAACCCCAGGGCCCTTCGTTTTTGCTGCCAGTAGTTTGATCCAGCTGCGCTCACTTTTGCGCAGCGTCAGATCCACGCCGCCAAGCTTTTGATCACCGTTACTCTGCTGTTGGCTACTGGCCGTCACACCCAGTTGCACGAAGTCCGTTAACCAGTGTTCAACGCGTCCACCATTAGCTAACCGACCAGGATCCGTAAACCCCGACACATACTCATAATTGATAACGAGATAAACTGGATTACCAGACAGGCTACCCGCCTGCACTAGAGCGCTGTCATCAGCTGTAGAGGGGAGTGCTGTTGTTAACAGCACAATACCCTGCAGTTCGTCCATGTCATAATCCTGGCCAGCAACCAGTGTTGTACTGGAAAGCAGGATATCGGAGTCCCGGTCTCGCACCTGAACACGCACCTGTTCCGAGCCACGCGTGATATCGCGGTGCTGCAAGTAGTAGAGTGAACCACCTGTACCTCGAAACGCTTCGCGGGCGGCTACGCTGCCCGGATCGGCCGCAAACAGATCGATACGTGTGCGGCGCTCAGCAAACGCGGTGAAGGCCTTACTCTGATAACGCCCATGCGCACCGTAGAGACCCCGATTAATCGAAGTCAACTCATTGCCACCCAGATCAAGCTTGAAGTTGCCCCATAGCACATGTGACTTCTCATCGGTGATTTTGGCGTAGAATTTACCCTGCGTCGGCGCATCTTCCACCAGCGTCGAATCATCACCAAAAGTGGGATAGTAATCTTCGCTATCAAGCCGTCGCAACAACGATTGCGGATCTTTTCTGGCAAAGTTACTGAACAGCTCGTTGAGCGGCTCTTCGCGGCTATCGATACTGCTGGTGATGGTATATTTATCTTTTATCTTACCCTTTGCATAGTAGGCAATGCGACCATAAGCATTGCGATTACCATAAAGCGTATCATCGCCCGTCACTAAAACGGGTGAACCACTGTTGTTGTTAATACCCAACGTCAAATCGACGATACCGACGTAGGACCAGTCGTCACGCTTCAGTTCCAGATCGCGCCAGAAGAGTTCACCGTTACCGCCAGCATCGAGTACAGCCACTTCGGCGGTATGTAACCCAACGGGTATGATCTGTTGTGCGACAAACGCATTTTTACCATCCAATGGGACCTGTTGATCCATCACCCAAACAGTGTGATCTGCTGGCACATTAAGGCCGTTGACAGTGATCGTGCCCCCCCGGATCGGGATGTTCTGAATGAGACGACTCTGTTTACCATAACCCGCTCGCAATGCTGCTTCGCGCAATGCAGGGTCTGGTGCGCCGTCCGCGTAGTGGTCGGCAATCGGCAGTGATTTTGGTTGCGTCTCATCGAAACGACCCTGATGGTCATACACTCGCAACACATACCAGAGATCGGCTTGCGTATTTTCTGGCACCAACCAGGAGGCCTCCATCCCGTCATCCAGATTGATTGCCGCCACGCTTTCGCGTCGGTCATTAAAACCATAACGATAGACAATCAACTCCGAGCGTTTAATCCAGTAGGGATAGTTGCTCCAACCACGAAAACTTATTTTATTCCCCGGCACGGCTAAATAAGGCCAGGCACTGACATGGAGTTTCGGTTCAGCCTGTAAATTGTCATATTGAAGCTGGATCTGCGCCTTCTCCAACGCCACATCAACGCAACGCTGCACATCGGCTTGCTGACGCGAATGCTCAGCCACCTGCGGCGTACCGTCCAAACTCACTCGCCAGGGTGTCATGCTATAAGCGTCAACAGGCTCATTCTTCTGACCTGCCAGCCGTTGAATACCCGACGGCTGTTCGCCAGCCGGACAGTCCATAATTTTTTCAACAACAAGATATTCTTCATCGGACTGCAGGTAGGAGATCTCAATTTCAACACGTCGATTCAGCGCACGTCCCTGCACGGTACCATTGTCGGCAACGGGTTCATTCGCACCGCGACCCGCGAAGGTGACCGCCGCATCAGGCAAACCCAGCGCATCCTGAAAATGACGCATGGCGGTCTCGGCACGGTGAAGCGAGAGTCTCTGATTATCTTTATAGTAGATTACATGCCCTCTCACACCCAGCAGGTTACTGTCGGTATGGCCGATAAATTTGAACTGTACGGCGTTCTGTCCTTGCAACTCATCAAACAGACTACGCAGTTGTGCGATATACTTCTCTGGGATATCCGATTTAGCCACATCGAAGTAGATCGGTTGCACCGCATTCTTCACTACGACACGCTTTTCTTTGCCGACACGTTCAATGCGTTGACACATCGCTTGTTTACGACAAATGGCTGTCCGAATTAGCGGCGGTGCAGAAACAAATTTCTGCTCTTCTACAAAATGAGTGGTGGTTTTGTCATACCAGACCTGGATTTCAACTCGACGGTTTTTTGCCATCCCCGCAGGGGTGTCATTGGAGGCCAGTGGCTCATCTGCCCCCTTACCTTCATAACTGACTGCCTGCTCCCCCAAACCTAGTTTTTCACGGAAAAAGTCAGCCGCCCGTTTAGCGCGGAATTCACCCAAACCATAATTATCGCTATAAATTGCACGCGCTCGTGCGGAGAGACGTTGATTATCGGTATGCCCGATAAAGTGCAGACGCAGATTATCGAGGCCACCCAAACGATTGATGATATCGCGCAATTTCTCGACAAAACTTCCGTCGATTATATGTTTGCCGGAACGAAACTTAATCGGCTCAATAGTTTGCTCATGGACGACACTCTGTGTCTCGCTGATTTCACGCTCGACCGTGATCGATTTGCCTTCATCCGAGTTTGACTCAACTCGGTCCAGACCCCAAAAGGTAAACTGCTCGTCCGGCAGTAACATTTCACTGTTACGCCCGACAGGACGGCTGGCGCTGGGCAAAGCAATATTACGCACCTGAACCTTACTGTCGTGGCTCACGCCGCCGACCGTCTCGGGCATCGCCAAGCAAGAATTTTCAGAACAACGCTCATCGGCAAATGACATTTTCAATGTTGTAGTCAGAGTTACAACCAGAATCAAAGTCAGAATTGATTTTTTCACGGCTGCACCTCCGCTGAATCTTGCAACACGGGTGGCCGCGGTTTTCCTGTGCGCCAATAAAGTTCCTCTTCGATGATTAAGTTGTAACAGCACTTAAACGACGCCCAACGTTCCGCAACCAGCGACTTGATCCGTGCCAGGCGCTTTTCAGCCAGCGCTGCCGTCTCAAAATCTGCCAGATAGGCGATACGCAACACCGAAACTTCTTGCCTCAGCAGCGACAGCAGATCATCAACGCGTGCGATAAAACCCTCTGCCAGTTCAACCTCATCTTTAATAAAGGCGTCATTGGCAACGTCCAAACGCACCACACGATGAATACTCGCACCGAAGTTAGCCTTAGCGATTTTGCCGCGAGTCAGACGTAGTACACGTGGATTTTCAGTAGTAATACGATATCCCGAAGGCAGGCTGCGCTCATCCACTTTGAGGACAAAGTTGCTACCACGCAGTAAATTGGGCACCGCAGCACAGGTAATATGGTAACGACCAAACGCATCACTGGTAACCAACCAGCCACGCGCCGTCATGAGACGCACCCCTGGCAATGGCGCTTCACCCGCATCGGGATAACCATTGAGATTGGCGTCGTCATAGACCTTGCCAATGATGTCGGTACAATCAAAAGTAGGATCAGGCACCACGCGCACACTGGCCGTAGCGATGTTAGAGATAGTCTGACCAACCAGATTGTTTTCGCCCCACACCTGGTTGATATACTCTCCCTCTCTGACACCCGAACCCACCACCAGCACCAGCGTAAACTCACGTGTCTGATTTGGCGTGAAACTGAGATTGGACCACAACAAAGAACGCCCGTTTAACTGTGGCTCCAGAGCCACACCATCCACTCGAGCAGAACCACTGATATATTTGAAACCAGGTGGCATCTGATCCTTAAGATCAATAATGCCACTCAACGTCGCCGCCAGATTATTGGTAACACGAAGCGTGTATGGCACCAAATCACTGACAGAAACATTCACTTTGGGTGTCAATTTAATTACACTGAATGCGCCGTCGGTGATCAAATCCAGCGGAATATGATTATTTACGACATCACCCGAGACACCCGGTGTCAGCTCAAAAGAAAGGTAATACTGTGTACTATCCGCGCTCGCGGCCAGCCCGCCCGTAGTATCAGGACAAGTATCCGGGTTATGAATGGTTGCGCCTAGCGCTGGCGCAGTGGCGACGCTGTGCACCAGCGCCGGATTGGGCAATGCCGTTACTGCCAGTGTATTACTGCATTCAGGAATTAGTACTGAACCACCAGGCAAATAACCGCTAGGCTCCACCACACTCAAGGTATAGGTACCTGCCGGTGCAGTGATGAGAAACAAATATTGGTAGAAACCATCCGCAGCCGTTGTCTGGCTCACATTGGCCACTCCCCCCACCAGATCCGTTGCTGGATCAAAACCAGCCGGACCCGTAATAGTGACCACAGCCCCTTCAAGCGGTGTGCGATCCAATGAATCATATACAACGCCGGCTGGATCAAGCGGTAAACTCTGATTGAAGATATTGTCACCGTCAACCAAGGTCAGGTTACGGATAGTGCCAAAACTCAGATCCACCCCCGCTTCACTCGACAGTGGTGTTCCATATACCAGGCCCGTGGATGGGTGGCGAAAACGAATTTCATAGCCCGTACCGGGGATCAATCCGCTGAACTGATAGTTGCCATCAACATCCGTGGTGGCGGTTGCGATCTGCGTGTAACCCGAATTATCCAAAGGATTGCTGCGCAAGATAAGTTCTGCCGTCCAGCCTGCAACACCACTACGACCGTCATTATTGAGTCGGTCATGGTTGATATCGAGCCAGATATTCCCGGACACCTGCGCGACGCCAGATGCCTTTTCAGCAAAATTATATGCCGTGCCGACCGCACCTGGGGCCGGAAAGAGGATCATAGAAAAAATGTCATTGGCCAGTGTACCGCCCAAACTGCCTAGGGCATCGATGCCGTCATCCATACCCGCGGGTTGGCTCTCGGTAATCGTATAACCGCTACTATTCGGTTGCGGCAAACTGCTAAAAAGGTAACGACCATCGGCCCCCGTAACCTGACTTCTGCTGATCGGATTAGCATCGACATCGACGCCACTCAGTGCAATGCTGACACCGGGGACGCCCACCTCAAATGCATCGAGAACACCATTATTGCTAAGATCGTTATAAACAAAACCACTCAGGCTGCCACCCTGTTCGCCAAAATTGTAATCCGTCGCAATGGTGGTAACACCCAGTGTAATATTGCTTGTCTGGTTGCTGCCAACCGTGCCGCCCACTGAACCGGCACTGGTAATTCCTTCTGCCCACCCAGCCGGTTGGGTTTCAGTAACGGTATAGGTGCCAGCAGGCAAACCGGTGATAATGTAATAACCGTTGCTATCCGTAATGGCGGTTTCGTTTTGACTGGAACCCGTCAAACTGATCACAACATTCGGAATTGGCAGCTCGCCACCGTCGAAAATGCCATTATTGTTAACATCAACATAGGCATAGCCCGATATACCGGAACTCAATTCCGAAAAATTATAACCACTGCCGTTGTCATTGCCGCTAACAGGAATAGCACTAAAAACATCATTGACCGAATTATTACCGCCCAGTGAACCGATCACATCAAGCCCATCGGCATACGCGGTCGGGTGTGTCTCAGTAATGGTGTAACCCGAACTGTCGGCGGGACGCACGGAGGTGAAACTGTAAATGCCGTCGGCAGCAGTGATAGCGGTGCGATTAATCACTTGGCCAAGAATATTTGTGCCGCTCAGGGTCAGGGTAACGCCGCCGATGCCTGGCTCACCCGCATCCTGGTCACCGTCGCTATTATTGTCGTTGAAAACACGACCGGAGAGCGAGGCATCACCCAACTCAGCAAAATTGTAATCGATGCCGACGGTGGTGCCCGGCAACGTGATGTTGCTGATCTGATTGATACCTACCGTGCCTTCCACCGAACCCGCCACTGAACCCGCGCTGATGATACCTGCCGTCCAAGCAGCAGGTTGGGTCTCTGTAATAGTGTAAACACCACTCAGCAAACCAGTGATAATGTAATAACCGTTTGCATCGGTGGTGGTGGTTTCAACTTGCGCGCCCGTCAGGCTGATAACAACACCGGGTAGCCCTGGCTCGCCACTATCAAAATTGCCATTATTGTTGTAATCGGCAAACACATAACCGGAAATACCGGAACTCTGCTCCGCGAAATTATATCCGATACCACTATCATCGCTGGCAACCAGAATAGCACTGATAACATCATTACCCAGCGTACCGCCCAAAGAACCCACGGTATCACTTGAATCCGTGTAACCGCCGGGCTGTGTTTGCGTAAGGGTGTAACCCGCGCCATTAGAAGGACGCAGGTTGATAAAGCTGTAACTGCCATCAACAGCACTGCTGGCAGACTGGTTAATGGGTTGATTAAGATCATCAGCGCCGCTCAAAATCACCGTGACCCCCTCGATGCCGGGTTCACCGGTATCTTGATCACCATCGCCATTGTTGTCGTTGAAGACCGTGCCAGAGAGTGACGTTGTTAAAAGCTCACCAAAACTGTAATCGCTGGTACTGTCACCATTTTGCACAACAATGCCGCTAATCTGGTTGCCGTAGGTCGGTGATGTCGGTGCGTTGTCAGCCGTGCCCGCGACCGTTGCACCAGAACCTACTTGCGCCAAACCGGGCAGATAGCCGGCGACACTCCCCTCGCTGAGAGCGTAGGTACCGGGGCGCAGGTTGCTGAAACTGTAGGAACCATCCGCTGTCGTCGTCGCTGTCTCGTTAACCGCTGCACCGAAGTCATCGAGTCCTGTCAGCGTGATCACAATAGCGCTGACGCCACTATTTTCAGCGCCCTCTCGGACACCATTATTGTTCATGTCGTGCCAGACAAAACCACTAATCTGGGCGTTGCCGCGCTCAGCAAAATTGTAACCTGCAGCAACACTGGTGGTACTCAATGTAATGCTGTTTATTTGATTGCTGCCAACAACCGTACCACCTGCCGAGCCAACGCTAACGATACCCTCTGCCCAACCACCCGCATGGGTTTCGGTAATGGTATAGCTGCCAGTGGGAAGCCCTGTAAAAAGATAATAACCGTTCGCATCGGTCGTGGTTGTTTGGTTTTGTGCGCCCGTCAGGCTGATGGTAACACTTGGGAGCGGCGCTTCACCGTTATCAAAAATACCATCATTGTCATAATCCACATAGACGTAACCTGCAATAGCGGAACTCAACTCAGAGAAATTGTAGCTAATGCCGCTGTCGTTACTGGAAACAATAATGGCGCTAAGCACATCATTGCCAAGTACGCCGCCCAGCGAACCGACCGCGTCGATTGAATCAACATAAGGGGAAGGTTGTGACTCAGTAATGGTGTAGCCACTGCCATCAGAGGGACGCAGATTGGTAAAACTGTAGCGACCATCGGCAGCTGTAGTGGTCGTCGAATTAATCACTTGGCCGAGATCGTCGCTCCCCGTGAGCGTCAGTGTCACCGTGGCAACACCCGGTTCACCCAAATCCTGATCACCGTCGGCATTGGTGTCGTTAAAGACCGTGCCGCTAAGCGCAGCACCAAGCAGTTCACCAAAACTGTAACCGTTGGCACTGTCGCCGCTCTGCAATACAATAGTGTTAATCTGGTTGCCAAATGCCGACGAAGCAGGATTATTGTCAACCGTACCCGCTGCGTTAGCACCGGAACCCAACTGCGCCAAGCCCGGCAAATAACCGCTCACGCTGCCCTCACTGAGGCTGTAAGTACCAGGACGCAGGCCACTGAATGCATAGGAGCCATCCGCTACCGTGTTCACGGTCGTATTGATCGGCGCATTAAGATCATCCGTACCCACTAGTGTAATCGCAACACCGGCAACACCACTGGTCTCGCCCACATCTTTCACGCCATCATTATCGGCATCATGCCAGACGAAACCGCTGATGGAGGTACTCGCAAGTTCACCAAACAGATAACCGTTCAACGCACTGTTACCCGCCACGGCGATCGCAGTGATGTTGTCAGTACTCTTTGAACCCACGACCACAACACCGCCTTTGTTCTCCAGACCATCAAAAAAGCTGCCCGGCTGAACCAGCTCGCTCAGGGTATAGCCCGTAACATCGCTGGACGACAGATTGGTAAATGAATAACTACCGTCTGCCGCACTGTTGGTTGACCGGTTGACAACGTTGCCATAGAAATCAGTGCCATTAAGGTTGACCTGAATCGCATTAATACCACTTTCCCCGCCATCCTTGTCGCCGTTGTCGTTGGTATCTTGGTAGACAAACCCGGATAGGCTAGAGCGTTGCACAGTCACTGTATCACTGTGAGAGTCGTTGCTAGCATCAGAGTCGACGCCGAAGGCAGAAACCGAAGCAGTATTGGTAAGTGTGCCACCACTGGGGTAACTGATAACACGCACCGGCACCGTCACCGTCGCAATAGCCGCATTATTAATGGTGCCGAGATTACAGCTAAAACCGGTGCTGCCAGCACCGCCGGTGCAAGTTCCCTGAGTGAACGTGGGCGTGGCAATCATTTCCATGCCCGCAGGCAGTGTGTCGCTGAGGGTCGACTGCTCTGCCGTACCGGGACCGTTGTTGCTGACGACTATGGTCCAGTTGAATGGCTGACGCAATTGCACCGGACTAGTATCCGCTGTTTTGCTTACCGTCAGATCAACCTTAGCGCGTACCGAGGTGTTTTCGCCTTCGGTATCATTACCTGCCACGCTGTCTGTTTCGTTGGCGCTGACAGTCGCAAAATTAAAATGAGTATCACCACTGGCATCGGGCGCCGTGTCGATACGAAAAAAGAGATAACGGGTAATGCTCGCGTTGGCCGCCAGATCTGGCAGCGGGCAGGTCATCGTCAACGTGGCCGGGCCACTCACATTAACATTGGTGTTGTCGCATAATGAATTTCCCACGGTACAGGCCGTGCTACCGGCATCATCACAGAGAAAGGTGAGCTGCTTACCGCTTTTTGGCGTCATGGCATCAGCCAGGGAAACGCCAGTAGCGATTGATGGTCCGCTGTTGCTGACATCTATTTTGTAGACAAGCAGATCGCTATTCGCAGGCGCCAGTGGATCAAATGCGATGGGGTCTACGACGTCTGCTTTATTGACCAGTAGATCGATCTCTGCCGGGTCAACCGTCAGAGTGGCTGATTGACTTTCGTTGGTTATATTGCTGTCGCTAGTCGTACCCGAAGTATTGTAGGTGACGGTTGCTGTGTTGGGCAGAGTCCACTGAGTGTTAAGGGCATCCCAGTCCGGACGCACCACGACGCTGATGGTTTCGCTTTGATCTTTGATCAGAGTGCCGATGGTGCAGTTGAGGGTATCGCCTGTCCAACCACTGCAACTGCCCTGACTCGGGGTGACGGAAATTTTGCTAAAACTGCGACCACCTGGGGGGGTAAAAACATCCGCAACTGCCACATTGGTGGCACTGGAGGGACCGTTGTTGCGAATCGTGAGTACATAAGTGGCGTTGACACCCGCCTTAACGGTAGTCGGTGTCACCACCTTGCTCTGCATTTCAACATCAAAAACCGGATCAACAGTGATATTCGCAGTAGCGGAATTATTACCGGGAACAGGGTCAGCGATATCAGCGGATGTAACCGTGGCCGTATTAATTAAAGAGCCATCAAACAGCGGACGTGTCGCCGTAATGACAAAAGTCGCACCGTCCCCATCAGCCAAAGCGTTATTGCCGTTGTTACAAGTTACAGTGGCCCCGGTTGAACAGGTAAAACCCGCCGGTGTGGTGGTGACATTGACTGCAGTGGCGCCGTTAACATAACCAGGAATGGTATCATTGACAATAATCCCGGTGACCGGCCCTGGACCGTTATTATTAACGGTCAGAGTATAAGTGATGGTGCTTTCCCCAATCTCCAAAGTGGTATTGGCATTTAAGGTCGTCACGCTTTTGCTGATACTGAGATCTGCCGCCTGGGTTGAAACATTAACGCTGGCGGTATCTGAGTTATTGCCAAAGATCGGGTCGGCAAAGGTCGAGGAAGCAACAGTGGCCGTATTAATCAGTGCCACATTGTTTGTCACCGGGCGGCTGACTTCAATCACAAAAACGACACTGGCAAAGCCCGCAAGAAAGTTACCACCGCTGTTACAAGTGACCGTGTTCCCCGTCGTGGAGCAACTGAATCCCGCCGGGGTCGTTGTTACCACCACCGCCGTGGTCGGTGGCCCAGATATATAACCCGCAACGATGTCAGTCACAGTAATATTATTGGCTGCGTCGACACTGTTATTGGTCACGGTCAGCGTATAACTGATTGTGTCTTCGTTATTCGCAAGCGTCGTGTCCAGATCCGCCGTCGAGGCTGTCTTTGTTATGCTCAGATCTACTGGCACAGTGCTGGTGGCCGATGCGCTGTCGCTATCGTTACCGGAATTACTATCGATTTCGCCACCGACATCTGCCACGGTGGCACTGTTGCTCAAGATGCCGAGGCTGGTTGCAACGGTCGTGATACTCAAATTGCTGGTGCCAGCCGCATCCGCCAGCGGGGTGTTGGCGTAAGTACAAGTCACCACGCCACCCGGGTTAACCGCGTTGTGGACACAGCTCCAGTCTGTGCCACTAAAACCCGAATAGGTTTCCCCACTGGCTAGGGTATCAGTCACCGTAAGTGTACCGCTGGTAGCACGCGGACCGTTGTTAGTCACCTGAATAGTGCTGGTTAACGTGCCACCCTGAACAATCAGCGTTGGTGTTTTAGACTTTGTTAATGAAAGATCGGCGCCGTCAGGCGTGATATTGACATTGGCCGAACCGCTGTTATTGCCGCCATTCGGGTCAGCTGTCAGCGCGCTGATGGTGGCCGTATTCACAAACGAACCCGATGTCGGCAACGTCGCTTGAATGGTGATGTCATCGCTGGCTGCAATGTTGTAACTGGCGCGACTACAGGTCACAGTGCCACCCGTGGGTTCGCCACTGTGCATACAAACCCAGCCTGCGCCACTGGCACTTATATAAGCAAAACCGGCGGGGAGTGGATCACTCACCACCACCGTTGATGCGTTGAAGAATCCCAGATTGCGCGGCGCTAACGTAAAAGTAACGCTGCCGCCCCCAATCAACGGAGTAGATACGGTTTTGGTCATTGTCAGATCCGCAGAGACGGTGATGCTTGTATTTTCGACCGCGGTGTTGTTGTTGGGAAATGGTTCGCCAGTCACCGATGAGACCGTTGCCGAATTGGTAATGGTGCCCGAGACTGCGCCCACGCTGCCTCTGATATTAATGACCGGTGCGGTGTCGCCATTGAGGATCGAAGCAGCGGTACAGGTGACATCCTGCCCCGCATTGTTACAGCTCCAACCTGAACCACTGGCGGAAACATAAGTGACATTGGCAGGCAAAGTATTGACCACAGTGGTAGTCCCGGCATCATTGGGTCCCAGGTTTTGTATCGCCAATGTGTAATCAACATTAGCACCCGAAATAACAGGATCGGCCAGATCAGTGACAGTCACCTGCAAATCTGCGCCATCATTGATCGTGGTCGTTTGGCCCAGGGAGTCATTAGCCGGATTGGTATCTACCGATGAAGTGCTAACCACGCCAGTCACCGAAATAGTACTGCCGGTGGCAGCCGAGCTACGCAAGACAATATCAATATCGGTCACTGGATTACCCAACCCATCACCCGTGATACTGCCCAGATTACAAGTGACCGTACCGGGCGTACCGCCATCATGGCTACAAGCACCATTATTGACGGACGAAAAGGTGGTCGTCGCTGGCAGCGGCATTGTTACCACAACGTTGTTGGCGGTGTCATTATCACCATTCAAAACTGAGAGGGTATAAGTAAGCTCACCAGCACGAATAGCAGGATCCGGCGAATCCACCAGTTGCGAAATCTGTACATCAACTGCATGGGCAACGGAGATGGAAAACAGCAGCAATAACGCTGCGATGCACTGGGTTACACGCTGTTTACGTTGTATTGGATAAATAGACTGCGGGCACATGTGGACAGAAACGGGCATTTCGGATGAATCGCGATAAAATACGCCTCGGATGGCAGCCATGGTGGAACCGCTCATTTCTTATTCCCCTTATTCTATGCAGCAATATAAACAAATCCCCTCCTTTAATAATCCTGGGGTACATTAATCTTTCTCAGGAATCGGCAGCACACTAAATAACTGAAATTTATTTAGTAAACGGTCAAATGTATAAAAAAATAGAGCGTATTTATTGGGGATTCTTAGTGGATTTGGAGGCAGTGATGATTTGCGATTTTTTAACCGTATGATTTTTTTTGGTCAAGCATTGAACAGCGCCCCTACCTTGATACCAAATACTTGCTCAAGATCAAGTTCAGTGATGAGCTTATCCACACTAGGAGCCTGTCGGACTTAGGATGAATCTGCTGCAGATAGGTATCTCATGACGCAGGTTTACGCGTAGACTCATGATCCGCCTGAACACGAAGCAAAGAAATCAAACAGTCGACGACATCGTTATACTCACAAATACCTGTGCCAAATTGTTCATTTTTTCCATAGAAAAACTGGCAATAAAACCGTCCATCTGCGACTTTAAAAATAACAAAATGACAATCTTCTTCCTGCCAGTAAATGGTTGGACACAGCGTCATTTCCGGGGAATGCCGCTCTAGTCGTAATTCGCTATCGGCTAACTCAATATTAATAGGCTTCTTATAACGCTCAAAAAGCGTACTATTTACTGAGGATAACTCTTCATTTGTAAAATCTGCCATTGTATTCAACCCTCAATATTCGCCACAGGAAGTGGATAATGTTTATTTATAGGGTAACGCCCAGTGTATGTATGCAATTTCATACCATACGCAGTATAATCCAAAATTCGATGAACCAAGTGATGGCGCGCTAACCACACAAGACGCTGACTATAAAGCTATCTATATAAGAATAAACAACACATGCCATAATACATAACATAGCTTGTCACGATATTTTCAACAATAAAAATACGATTTTTTGCAATAAAAACATAACGTTATATAATACATCCTCAAAACTGATTTATGACTACATTTACAGCTACATTTATAACTACGCCGATATAACTACGCCGATAACCTAAATAATGAATATCAAGCAAAGCAGCTATACCTATGATGAACTCATCAATTGTGGCCATGGAGAATTATTCGGTCAGGGAAACGCCCAACTGCCTCTTCCACCCATGTTGATGTGCGATAGAATCGTAAAAATCGCAGAGCAAGGCGGAGCATATAATAAGGGACACATTATTGCAGAATTAGACATTAACCCGGATCTTTGGTTTTTCAAATGCCACTTTGAAAACGATCCTGTCATGCCCGGTTGTTTGGGTCTGGACGCAATGTGGCAATTAGTCGGCTTTTACCTGGGTTGGTTGGGTGGATCAGGGCGTGGCAGAGCGCTGGGTTCAAGAGAAGTAAGATTTTCCGGGCAAATTACTCCGGAAAACAAATTATTGACCTACCGTATTGACCTTAAGCGCGTCATCATGCGTAGGTTGTATATGGGCATCGCAGATGCCTCATTAGAAGTAGATGGAGACAAAATCTTTACTGCAAAAGATCTTAGAGTAGGTTTATTTACTAACACAATGACAAACACCAACGGCATATAGGAAGCTCATTCGTGAAACGAGTTGTTATTACCGGACTAGGCATCGTATCAAGCATAGGCAACAATAAGAGTGACGTGTTAAAGTCCCTTAAAGAAGGATTATCAGGCATTAAATTCAGTCAAGAATATGCTGATCTTGGCTTTCGTTCACATATCAGTGGTGCAATCGATTTAGACACTACTGAACTTATTGATCGAAAAATGAAACGCTTCATGGGCGATAGCGCCGCATTTAATTATGTTGCGATGCAAGAAGCCATCGATGATGCACAACTACCAACGGAACAGATACAGAACACAAGAACAGGACTTATTGTCGGCTCAGGCGGTGCATCAACATCCAACGTTTCGCAAGCGGTGGATATATTACGTGAAAAAGGCATTCGTCGAGTAGGACCCTATATGGTTCCGCGAACCATGTCGAATACCAATGCCGCATGCCTGGCGACCGCATTTAAAATCAAAGGTGTTAACTATTCTATTAGCTCTGCATGCGCCACCAGTTCTCATTGCATTGGTAATGCCTATGAACTTATCCAATTTGGCAAGCAAGATATCATTTTTGCAGGTGGCGGCGACGAAGTACACTGGACCATGTCCCTGTTGTTTGATGCGATGGGCGCCTTGTCTTCTAAATACAATGATACGCCGCAAACGGCATCACGCCCATATGATGCAACACGCGACGGCTTTGTCATCTCTGGCGGTGGCGGCACAGTCGTTGTTGAAGAACTCGAGCATGCAAAAGCACGGGGTGCAAAAATCTATGCAGAAATTGTCGGCTACGGTGCCACATCTGATGGTTATGATATGGTGCAACCTTCTGGCGAAGGCGCTATTCGCTGCATGCACCAGGCATTAGAGAAAGTTAAAGACCCGGTCGACTACATCAATGCCCACGGCACCAGTACACCTGTTGGCGACACCAAAGAACTGGAGGCAGTACGTGAAGTATTTGGTAACAACGCCATACCAAGGCTCAGCTCGACCAAGTCTCTCACAGGTCATGCGTTGGGTGCAGCAGGTGTACATGAATCTATATATTCCATTCTCATGATGAATGAGAATTTCATAAGTGCGTCTGCGAATATATCTAACCTGGATCCCGGTGCTGAAGGTATCCCGATCGTCCGGAAAATGGAAGAAAATGTTTCTCTCAATACTATTTTAAGCAACAGCTTTGGGTTTGGTGGAACAAATGCCTGTCTCGTGTTCCAAAAATATAATAGCTAGCGAGTAACTCTTGTCATTCCTTGTGATTCCTTGCCATTCGTTAATTAGCTTTTTATTAACCTTTTATTAACTATTGACTTTCTATCTATTAATAACTTTCTATTAGTAAGCAATCGCTTTGTCTGCAATGCTCTTAGATATAACAAATAGCATAATAAAGTAACAAAAATCTGTTGTATTACTTAACCGACGCTGTTGAATTACCCCACTGGCCTTCGGCGAGCATTTCATAATACCCTTTTGCACCACCTTTCATAAAATAATAGTCCTTAACTCCGGATCGCTGTAGAGCGTACATCAACCAGCGCACTTGTTTACCTACTGCATCGTAAATAAGCAGGGTTTTATTTGATTTTTTAGCTTTTGTAAAAATTTTTTCCAATTTCTCTTTTTGATCCAAACTTACCCGGCTTTCCTGACCTGGAAAAAACCCGACAGCTTCACGTTGAAACCGGTCCCTCACGTCCAACACTAAGGATCTGGAACCCACTTTCGATCCAAATTTTTCTGGATCAATCAATTTTTTCTTAAAAGCCTTTTTACTAATCAAATTATTTACATTAATTGGACTACGCCCCAATAAAACCGCTTCATCCGGATGTGCCTTTGCCCAATCAAAAATTCCGGAATCAAAACTAAAACAATTCTCTACCTTATAATTAATCGCTTTTCGGGCAGCTTTGTATGACTTATAACAAGTACGGCCATTACAGTAAAAAACGATAGGCTTATCGGTGCTTGCCCGTAATTTCATCAGCTCTTCGCCAAATGTGAGGGAACTTAGCGGTATGTTCAGCGCGCCTTTCGCTCGTAATGTTTCGTATTCATATTCTGAGCGAACATCAACAATAATGACCTGATCTTTTTGTTGATACAACTTTTCAAGTTCATAAATTTCAACTTCAGAAAACTTGCTCCGTCCTGGGAATTCTTCTTGCTCTGCCTTTTCCTCCGCAGTTTGCGCGTTTGCAAGTGCGACAAATAACGCAAGAAGAAAGAAGACCATTTGTTTCTTTAGCATAATTAAAGCTCCACAATTCAAGTATTAAACCCAGCATCGCTATTTCATCTACAATTACGCAAGCACAACGCCAAAACATTACCCAAACCTGCTGATGAATATAACGACAGCCAATAACTGAAACTTTAAAATAAATAGGGTTCTAAAGTTTCAGCACACCACACAGCTACTGATATTAAATAACATCCTGTCTTGAAGAGTAAAAAACGAAGTAATTTTTTTTATTATTATTGTTTGTATAAATTATAGTCTAAACCCCCAATAAACAAACTCAAACTGTATCTGATAAAAAAACAAACGAGTGATTTAACAAATTAATTTCCTAAAATATCCTTTGCCAAACAATCTGTTAGCTAATTATCTATCAATATGCAATCCAGTCCGTCTAAAAACATATGTATGATTAATCCTACACCATAAATACGGAACCCCGATATAGCTATCAGTACTAAATATATACCAATAGCAATATAAGAGTGTAGCAAATGATAGCCAATGCTACAGCGCGCGCTATCGAAAACCGGGTCAGCAAATAAATGATCTACATCGACAAGCATGGTCATCATCATCATCGCCCAAGCCCAGTAAAATCGTTCTCTATAGGCAAACTTAGCCACAAGCGCGGGAACAAAAATATGTAACAACATATGTAGGGTAAATCGTTCCATGACCGGGGATACCCGTACTCCGTCAAATAAGTATTGAATGGTGCGAGAAATTTTAGACTATTCTCAGTCCAAAGATAGATATAACCAGAAAAAAACAGCTAACCAAGCAAGTCCTTTCAGCGTGAAAAATAAAAAACCAGCCATTCCCAACTTTTTGAGTACACCTATCGGTAGCGGACATTTATTGAGAATCTTCTGGTAATAACTTTGAGTAATCATAAAAAAAGAACCTAACCACCGATATATCTTAATATATAAGCGAACTATGCTGCCGTTAATTTTGGATTGGGTCCGAAGTCATTTTCTTCTTTACCTTCTTGCACCATAAATATGATTAAAACAATTGTGCCTATTAAAGGAATTAGACTAATCAGAAGCCACCACCCAGATCGCCCTGTGTCGTGAAGCCTCCTCACTGATACTGCTATACCAGGAATTAGTACAGCCAAACCGTACAGCATACTAATAATGCCCAGACTTCCTAAAAAACCTTCAACAAAAGCAAGCGTAAATGCAATAATTATGTTGAATAAAAAAAACATCCAGTATTCTTTTCTTCTGGCTCGACCGGAAAAAACTGCGTATTTCTTCAAAACTGCCAAGTACCATTCCATTTTTATCTCCTTTTATCTTTCTTAAAAAATTAGCCGGTTTTGATAAAAATAAACCCGTTCGATTGAGTAGAGCCTCAATGTATGTAAACTAATTCAAGCAACTAAACCCACCTGTGCTTTGTAGCGTAGCCAGCAGTATCGCTAATAATTTCGTAATCTTCCAGGTTTTTCGTCACCTTACGATTCTTGCGTCTTTCTCTAGCTCGCCGTTCTCTTTCTTGCCAATGCTTCATACGCCAATTCAACGCACGCTTGTCATTTTGACTGGCTCGGTAGTGAAACTCTCTAATTATAACCAACCTATCATTTAGCTTTTTAAAACTTAGCTTTTTAATCGCTTTTTTAGCCAAGCGACTTGATTCGATTGTTATCAATCCATAAATAAGATCTTCTTCGCCTTCAATTTCTTCCAACGAGACAATCTTAAACGTTGCCTGTTTATCAAAACCTTTAAATAAAGTTCGCAAATGAAGCTCGGTAGTTTCCGGATCCAAATTTCCAATAAATAATTCCATGCGCGTGACCTTCGATATATATGCGTTACAAATAAATTCTACATATCTGTTATATCGGCCAACTAATTCATAAATAAAGCTCAACCACGCTGAGCTATTATTGATAATATATACTTTGACCACAAATAACCATACAGCGTAGATCGCGTACTGCGATATAAGCAATGCCACTAGTTATGTTATGTCCGGTAGCCTAAATCATGCCGAGATCACAACATAGTTTAGTTACTACATAGTTCAGTTATTGTGATAAACATCACATATTTTCAGCGTATAAGATTACAAAATTTATCATCGACACCCGCAACCTGTCCATAATTTTGGAGGCGAAATAATGATAGAAGACGCGGCGAGGAAGTCCTTTGTTTCAAAAGCGAACCATCATTTTAAAATAATAATTGCAACGTACCCGGCATTGTATCTTACACTAATCACATTATTTGCATTAGCAGGTCTTGTCTACCTGCTAATGTTCCCCTATTTAACACTTGTTGCAGGCTATAAACTTATTCAGCTCGCGCCCGATTTCACTATACCATTTGCGAGCAACCCAGAAAAATGGGCGCTGATAACCGCATGGTATTTTTGTCTTGTCGTTTCATTGGTAACTAGCTATAGGATTTTTAGTCTTAAAGTTTGCCAACCAAAGGGGTTGAAATTACATCAGGATAAGGCACCTGAATTATTCAGGCTAATCGAGCAACTGCTCGATCAACACCCGCAAATTAAAATTGATAATATTATCCTTACTCAAGAACACAAAATTGAAATAATTAAAACACCTGTGTTTGGTTTACCAATTTGGAATAAAGTGACATTGGCTATTGGTTTGCCCGTTATGATAAATCTGTCTAACCAACAGTTTAAATCTGCCCTAATACGTAAATTTTACCAATTCTCTAAAGCAAACATTAGCCTGACAAACTGGATATTCTGGATTCGCCAAAACTGGGCGCAATATAATGAAGCTTATAAAAATAAAAAGAAACTCGGGCATTTACCCCTAAGCCTATTTTTTAAGTTCTATGCACCAAAATTTAACAAGGCTTCTGCATTTGCTGCGCGCATGGATGAATTAAAGGCGGATCGCTACACGTTAAATGAAATTAACGACTCTGATCTACTTGACATGATCCAAGGTGAAATTGTCTGTAAATTTTTTTTGGAAAACACCTATTGGCCAAAAATAAGAAATTTAGTACGTAAATCTCCATCAGCGAATATTCACCCGCATAAAAAAATGGCTCATTTACTCGCGCAGGGTTTACCTCAAAAAAATGCAATGCATTTACTGGCATCTGCCTATATCAACAAAGGGGCCACCGAAGACGCATCGCCTACTTTGAAAACAAGACTGAATAATATTGGCCACCAAAAAATCAAGAAACCAAGTCAAACTAAAATTAATGCAGCCCAAACCTATTTAGGCAACTCCTATTTTGCCTACGTAAAATTCATCGACAAAGTCTGGATGATAACAACACTGCCAGAATGGAAAAAACAGGACAGAACATATCAACGAGAATATAACCTGTTTAAGGTGCTAAAAAATAAAGCCAATCTTTCTAAATTATCTTATAAGGAAATGTGGCAATATGCGAAACTAAAGAAAAAAAATCGCTGGCGATCAGACTATATCCGCAGCGAATAGGATTTAAAAAGATGATGAGTATATAAA
The DNA here is from genome assembly GCA_964654485.1 of uncultured Gammaproteobacteria bacterium. Lineage (GTDB taxonomy): Bacteria > Pseudomonadota > Gammaproteobacteria > SG8-11 > SG8-11 > JAADIM01. The sequence continues at coordinate 23,776 of CAZZJI010000041.1, forward strand.
TCTAAACTTGAATGGTTACTCTGTTTCGACCGTTATCTTTTGATTGATATAGCGCTCTATCTGCACGATCAATAAATTCTTCAGTAGTTTCGCCAGATTGATAGCGGGTAATTCCCAGAGAAACAGTGATTTTTTCCAATATATCCCCGGTATTTTTCTTTTTGATACGCGCACTCTCGATAGCACGCCTTAAATTTTCTGCGACGATTTCGGCAAACTCTAATCGGGTATCGGGTAACATAATTGCAAACTCTTCACCACCAAACCGCGAAATAGCATCTTTGCCCTTGATATTAGCTGTAAGTAATGACGCAACTGACTTAAGCACTTTATCTCCAAAAACATGGCCGTATTTGTCATTTATTTTTTTAAAATAATCTATGTCAACCATGACCAAACAAAGATGGCTGTCATTTTTATCAACAAGCTCCATATTATCCAACATCATTTTTTCAAACGCCCGACGATTCCTTAATCCTGTTAATGGATCCGTGGTTGCTTCGTGTTTTGTCTTTTCCAATTCCTGCCGCAATTGTTCTATTTCACTATTCGTGTTATCCAGCAATATTTTTAAATTATTGCCATTTTGAGAAACGCGCTCAGTTTCTTTTACAACTTTAGCCAATATATGCTGCATATCTTCCACTGACGTAAAATCACTTAACTCCTTTGAATGTATAACCAATTTATCTACAGAATCTGACGTTTCTGACTGCACTAGACCAATGTTACTGAATGTTTCAGATATTATTTTTGACAGGTCAATTCGCAGTTTATTGGTATTCCTTTTGTCATCGTCCCAAATATGTTTTTTAAATAGCGCGACACAAGCCGAATTTTTATCGATCTCATCGTTATTAACCAAATGATCGAAATCATCGATTAACTGCTGTTTAGTTCCAGAAACATATTCATAACATAGGGTAAAATTAATAGGAGAAGATATAAGTTTATGCTTCCCCATCAACGACAGCGCCAGACGCAAATACTCAGCGGCCTTTTCGGGTGAATTTTCATACAACATTAAATTAAAACCACTCTTTTGTAATTTATTATTCGGTATTCCGTTTATAGATCATGCGCAGGCTACAATTAATTCGATACCCACATTTATTATATATAAGTATATAGAGTATTCGGATTCATATGAAGATTCTTTATAAATTAATCAGAAATAATTGTTTAAGATGATTTGTAAACGTTTCTATTATTCGTCTTTACGAAACTGTTTTGATGATTCCCCTCACAAGGAACAACCACCGCTTCACCAAAAAAATAAGATAAGAAATATTATTCAACTCGATAAATTCGCCAACCTCTTTAATTTTGCATGGCCAACACAGGGAAAATTAATTGCCATAGCAACAGCAATCACATCCCTAACCTTGATAGTCATCGTGAAACGCACGTAAAGAATTTTCTATTTGTTCTTAGCGCAGAACTCACCTTAAACACCATTAGTACACCGTTATTGCCGTTATCACGTCTTAAGTCGCTGATTATTTCATAAAATTTTTTCAATTAACCCTACGTTTTTTTAATTTATCGGACGATAAACAAAGCTGAACACAATACCGGACACGGCTTACACACATCACGAAATGATAATTTACAATAATAATCAATATGTTACAGAACAATCGCCCATACATAGAACCGTCAATCCGAGTTATTTTTGGGGTATTGATCATTATTAATTGCGTAATGGCATTGCTGTTTCCAGACCTAATTACTTTGTTCTTATCTATCGTATTACTTTTCGGTATTGCGCTGTTGAAATCCGGGTTTAGCCGCCCACGTTTAATGGAAAAATTACTCAAATATTTTGGGTTTCGCAGTGAAATGGATGAAATTTTATCCCTTGCTTTACATGATGCACTCACAAATTTACCCAACCGGGTTTTGTTAGAAGATCGAATTGAAATAGCAATTTCTCAAGCCAAACGCACTAACAAAAAGGTTGCCATGCTGTTTATTGATCTGGACAACTTTAAACAGGTAAATGATATTTATGGACACAAAAGTGGCGACCGCCTACTCATCGCCGTCAGCAAAGCATTAAAGTCCCACCTTCGACCCTATGACACGCTGGCGAGATGGGGCGGCGATGAATTTGTTGTACTGTTACGCGAACTAAATGATACTAAGGATATTCATGCGATCGCTGAAAAATTAATGGCCTCTATCGACTCAAAACTATTACCTGAACAGGATATTCAAACAACATTAAGTATTGGCGCCGCTGTTTTTCCTAATGACGCAGACTCCACAGAGTCACTGTTGATTCAAGCCGACAAAGCCCTTTTTTATTCTAAGTCACGTGGCCGAAACAACATTCAGATATTCAGTGAAATTCAGGAAACCAATCATGGATTTTTAAATTTTGGTCTTACAACACGATTTGCCGAAGCGGTCAAAAATAAACAATTGCAAGTACACTACCAACCTATAGTAAGTTCAGAAACCGGAAAGGTAACCTGTATCGAAGCGCTGGCGCGCTGGTATGATGATAAAAACGGTTGGGTCAGCCCGATTATGTTTATACCTCTTGCTGAAGATATGGGACTAATTGAGGAACTGGGGCTACAAATTTTCGAAACTGCGCTAACGCAGTACAGTAAATACCCATGGAATAATTCTGTCAAGCTGGCTATTAACGTATCTAACCGTCAGCTTTTCTCTACTTCATTTTTTACAACAATAACAAATTTAGTGAAGAAACATTACCTGACACCTGATCAAATAAAAATTGAAATTACCGAATCCATTGCACTTGATACAAACAAGGCACGTGAAACTTTACAAGAATTATCAAATGCCGGGTTTTACATTTCACTCGACGATTTTGGCACCGGATTTTCATCGTTATCCCGTTTGCATGAGTTGCCCTTTAATGAACTTAAAATTGATATGTCATTTGTACGCCGAATAGCAACAAAAGAAGGAAAAATAATGCTCAAAACAATCATTGACATGGGTAAGGCAATGAAATTAAATTTGGTTGCGGAAGGTGTTGAAATTGAAGAAAGTGTACAAATTCTACGAATGATGGGGGTTCAAAATTTACAAGGGTATTACTTCAGCCACCCCAAGTCGCATGTAGAATGTAATACATACATTATCAATAGCGCTGACAATCAATCTAAGACTTTATTTTCGAATATCGAATTGAAACACAAAACCGTCTAACACACCCCAAGTTGCACCTGAGTCACACCTGAAGTGGTGATAAAAACTGACATAATAATCTTGTGTTATTTTATCGATTGTTTTTCGGTAATGATTCTTATTTAGATTTAGAAATTATTCTCACAAACTCAATTAATTTATCGTAATACAATAAATATATATTGTATTACACCCATTTTTGTCATAGGCTTATTGTATTCTATGGATTAGTAAATGCGGGTTAAAATGAAAAATCTCTGTCAAATACAACGCGTTAGTAAGCGATTCCGATTGTTTTTCGTGGCACTTATCATTTGCATGCCGCTTTTGAGCCTGGTGTATTGGATGGCATTCAACAATCAACACGATGACGTTACTTTTATTTTGCACAGCTCCATAAGTGGTAAACTGGATTTCACTACGCGCTTATTTTTATTTGCCATTAGTTTAATACCCGTTAGTGTCGCTATGTTTGGTGCCTACACGTTAGCAAAACTGTTTAAACTTTATGAAAATGCAATCGTATTTTCCGCAGAAAATGTTAAGCACTACCGTGCGCTCGGATTCATCGCAATTTTTTGGGTTATAGCAGAATTTATCCGTATTCCGCTTGCTAGCTTGGCAATTTCATTAAACAACCCTCCAGGTGAACGTTTTATCACTATGGGATTAGAACTAGTGGATATTGCAACACTCATCATAGGCAGCATCATCGTACTAATATCCTGGGTAATGGAGGAAGGGCGCAGGTTGGAAGACGAACAGGCGCATACTATTTAGTAGGTATATCAAGATGGCAATTATTGTAAACCTGGATGTCATGCTGGCAAAACGAAAAATGAAATCAAATGAACTGGCGCGGTTGATTGATATTACTGAACAAAACCTCTCAATACTTAAAACAGGCAAAGCGAAAGCTATACGCCTAAATACACTAAACGCAATTTGTAAACACCTGGATTGTCAACCAGGAGATATATTAGAATTTAGTCACTAGTACTCCGTCACGGGATTGATAAAATATATATAAATGTAACCGAACAACACTCAGCTAGCCAGTTTTCTGAGAATAGTCAGAATTTAATTCGTCTATCTACGTTTATACTTGCGTCAATAATTTTTCATAGTAGCATCATCTATTTCGTTGAACTAGAACTAGAAACAGATCCGCGCAATTTGATATCTCCTCACGATAATTTCACACTTAATATTAATTTAGTGCCAGCAAGTTCGCAAATTGAAGAAACAGAAACAGGAAGTAAAGTCACTAAATCCACTGTGCCACCACCGAAAAAACCAAATAAACCCATCGAACTGGAAAAGCAAGTCGAAAAAACCATCGAAAAAACTATCGAAAAAAAGATTAGCGCACAACAACTAATAACCAATAGTCTCAATTACCTAAAATCAGATAGAATAACCGGAAAAGAATCAGAGTCCAAAAAAACATTTGGTTTCCCAAATAGCGATAAGCGTACAAATTCAGAAATAACAAATTCAACCCAACAAAACATAGAATCATATAAACTAACAAATGGTAATACAATGATAAAATCAACGTCATTTCTTGGAACGCCCTACTGTGCGGAAATTCAAGATGCCGACCCACTGATTGAAGGGTCAGTAGGCCAGTGGTATATAACGACATGTGGACCCATTAAACCAAAAGCTACAATCAACTGGTTGGGCTTTGAATTTAACTTTTAAACCCAACTGTCAATAGAAGGAGGGCCGACAGTTGAGAGAGTACATTTATTCATTGAAGATAATGACAGTCAGAGAGTTGGTAAACATCACGAAAGATATTTAAGTGACAATAAGACGAGCAGCTCCAGAAAAATTAAAAACAATTATCAGGCAACCAATGCTTTGAAGTTGTTTTTCATAAAGTAAATATCTCAAGGCACTTGATGAAGAAGGGATCAATAAATGAGTTCAAATTGCAAAACTGAAAAAGATATCAAAAATGTGCTTAAAAACATAAACAAATCATGGACACAAGGCCATCCGAAAGATTTGGAAAAATATTTCCATAGCGATATGGTTATACAGGGACCAGGGTTTCAAAGTGCAATAAAAGGCAAGAGCGACTGCGTGAAGCATTATGAAGACTTCTCGGCTCATACTAATATCAAAAATATTAAAGACTCTGAGTATGTCATCAATATTTGGGATAAAACGGCTGTAGCCAGTTATAAATTTGATATCGAATTTGAGACTGATGGAGAAATTCGCAAAGAATCAGGTTATGAATTATATACTTTTTTGAGGGAAAGTAACGTTTGGAAAGCTATCTGGAATACAATAGTTCCATCTAGGAGCCTGTCGAACTTAGGATGAATCTGCTGCGGACCTCGGCACCCCCTTGAGGGGTGAAAGCCATTTTGAGCCAGATTTCCCTCGCTACGATTCAACTGATTTATTTAGGTTTAACCTGTTATCTCAGGGTACTTAGTGAAAAGCTGTTATTTTTTAACTGTGTTTTTTAACTCAAGCAGAAGCGGGTTATCATGCTCAACAACGAATACGCGCTTCTTGCGAGTATTTTTACCAATAAAACCTGCAGATGCTACCGCTAAATAAGGCATTACTTCACGAATATGGTTCGACGCCCCTACACTACTAATCAGTATTTTCCACAATGCATCCCCGGACCCACCATCAACAGAAATCTTACGCGCTTCCAGAATAGCGGTCCGATTAAAAGTCGTATAAGTTCTTGATTCAAATGTGGTACCTACACGGGTAATTCGAGGTGGAATATAAATTACACGCGTTGTTGTAGTTGGCTTTCCTGACGAATCTGTCGAGGTTTCAGTAATAGAAATGGACTCCCCCCCTACCGTATCATAAACCGGCCAGGAGAATGTCGATATATCGGTTATTCCATCAGAAATACCGTAGCCGAAAAATATTTCTATATCCGCATTTTGTTTAGAATCTGCCTTGGTATATCCCTCTTTCTGCAACACATATTCAAAATAACGACTAAATTCCCGGAAGAATAAGTCTTTATTGTCTACACCTTCCATAGCACTGGTAAGTACATAACGCTTCCCCACAGCATTATCTGCATCCGAGGATATCGCATCCACTACAACAGAAATTCGGTTTGTGCAACCAACCGTAATAAGCGAAAGGCCGAGAAAGACAATTAATAGGCTCGTACGTAATGTCACAACATACTCCGTTAAAAACGAACACCACTCTTATTCACGAAAGTATCAACAACAAACCATTCTATCAGCAAAACAAATTGTGTCTGACATTCGCTGCTCTCTTTCGTGCCCCCTGTGTTTTAATTTTAACCCTTTAAGCTCGCATACACAATTCTTATCCAGTATTGAATTACTTTGAAATAAAAAAAGCGTCGGCCCTTTCGTTGATCAGCATCTAAGTAATAATTTCTTGAGATTTCTTGCTAACTCATTGGCTCACTGTTAACCTACAGACAAGCGATTTTTAGTAATATGTAGTACTTGCTGCCCTTCTTTATTCGCCTTTTTGAACCAAAATGTATCACGCACTAATGTAGCTGCCCCTGTGTCATTACGAAGACATTCCAAAGCATGTTTGAAACTCTGCACTGGCACAAAATTAATACTGGTCCGCGTTTCTATGGCCTAGTTTATGTAACCCTAATAAGCAGTAGGCGTGTAATCGAGAATTCACACACCACTAAGGACAGACGTTCAATACGAATACTGCCGCTATTAACTAACGCGGTAGAATCATATCCCCGTTGCAAGATTCGGCACAAATAAGAAGAACAGAAACAATAATACTATCGCAACATCTACCACGACATTAAAGCCGTCTTCATGTATAGGCCATTGTGAATCAGATTTCATTGTTTTGCCTTTTAATTTAATTGTAATTGGACATTTATTATTATACTGACACCTATGAACTTCCCTATTTACAATCTATACGGGGTTATCCTAGAAAACAATTAGGATTGTTACTAATAGATTATAGGGTATCGAAATCGCTTATTAAGAAAAACAGGGTTTGTGAGATGGCGCTATAATTGACTATATCCTTTCGCAAAACTGCACAATTTAATGTACTTTCGATGGACCTCTGTTGATGTGACTGACGTGAAATAAAAGTCTCTTTCTACATCCTCGGATTTAATCTCCGAAAACCATAAAGATTCACCACGCCTACACTTTTTATATTTTCCTGAAATATCCGGCAATGCCGACAACTTCACCATCATTTTTAATATGTATTTTTCATCCATACCATTTAATTTTAAATACCATGCGATCCACGACGAATTGTGCTTCACTGCTGTAAACCAATGAAATGCCGCACATATTGTTAACTATTTCCAGTTTTCCAAAATATAGCCAATATTCTGAACAGTAAAACCCACACAGACAAATTAATGTGGACAGAATCACACAATAACCTTATAAAAATAATTGTTTACACGTTCAACAAATTCATGAATTATATAGCATGATCAATCACAGCAAATCGGAGACACAATGTTATGAATATCAGACTTATTCAACTGCCCCTCTTCCTATTTTTTGCAACGCTCTCTTCACTGGCATTCGCTGGAAGCGAAGGTGAAAGTTGCAATAGCAAAAAAGGCCATCAGGAATTATCGGCAGACGCATTAAAAAATCATGATAAAAAACAGTTTTGGTCAAAATCTTTCAAGCAACATAACGAAGATAAAACCGCTGGCCACGACAACAAAACAATAGAGAAAATTGATAAAAATGCCGCATCGGGTTTGATCGAAAGCTAAAGATAATTCAGCAATTTAATGAATATTCAATTCAGAAACAGGGCTGGTACTCTTTCAAATACAAGTTAACTAGACCCTGTTTTCATTCCCCTGCCCTTCAGTATAAAAACTCTCCAATGCTACCGTTAAGGTAAAGCAGCAAACCAGTAACTTCTTCAAATTAGCATGATACGATAAGCGACAAGCTGAAAATAAATCTGGTTTACCGTGCATGCGGATAAACAACATTAGCCAAATTGCATTAAGATTATGGAGATAGGAAAGAAAACAAAAATAGCGGTGGTTGTTTTTGCCTTTGTATTTTTTACAGGGTTAGTTCTCCCTGAAAGAATGGT
>CAZZJI010000042.1:0-30628 GCA_964654485.1 uncultured Gammaproteobacteria bacterium
CATGTAGCGGTAAGCTGGATTCTATTCCTTCGCTATCGACATAATGATCTATTCTGCCGTCAGAGTCGCAGGTGATGTCGTGTATTCTGCCGCGTCGCTGTGGCGCTTCGTCCAGCCGATGTATGGGCATTATTGGGAAAATTTGTGATATGGCCCAGACATCCGGTATAGATTGGAAAATAGAAAAATTGCAAAAATATTTATCGGCGAGCTTTTCATTTAGTTCATCCAGTGTGTCACGGTGGGCTCTTGTGCCTGATTGTAATAGTGGTCGAATTTCCCCGCACAGTGAAAAATAAGCTTGTTCTGCAGCGGCGCGTTGTTGTAACGTTATTTTACCCTGGATGTACTCAGCATGTAAGTTCGACAAGTTGTGTGTCGCTTCATGATATAGCTCAAGGGGTGAATTGTTTTTGTTACTTAAGTCTGGTTTGTCAGGTTGGTTTTGATTAACTGTTTCAGCCTCCACGACATTTGTTATTAATACTGCATGGTGGGCGGTTAGGGCTCTGCCTGATTCAGTGATAATGTCTGGATGTGGTAATGTGTTCTCCGAGCAAATATGTGTAAACGTATTAACTATGCTTGTCGCGTATTCTTTAATGTCATAATTTACGGAACAATAATTGTGTGATCGTGTTCCATCATAATTAATACCGAGGCCCCCACCTACATCAACACAGCTAATATGAGCACCTAATCGGTGAAATTCAGCATAATAGCGGGCACATTCATTCAAGCCATTTTGTATATCGCGAATGTTTGGCATTTGTGAACCCATATGAAAATGAAGTAGTGCCAGTGAATCAAGTAATTTTACCTTTTTCAGATGCTCTATGACTGATAATGTCTGGGATGCCGATAAGCCAAATTTGGATTTTTCACCGCCAGTGTTTTGCCACAATCCAGTGCCGATCGACGCTAGCCGGATACGCACACCTATTAGGGGTTGCACGTCTAAATTTTTTGCTTCTTCGATGATTAGATCGAGTTCGGACGTTTTTTCAATGACGATATAAACTTTGTTGCCGAGTAGTTGCCCTATGAGCGCGAGTCGCACATATTCCCGATCTTTATAGCCATTGCAGATGATGACGCTGCTCTTTTTTTTCGATAATGCAAGTACGGTCATCAATTCCGGTTTACTGCCTGCTTCAAGCCCGACTTGTTGATCCTCGACATTCAGGATTTCATCTACTACACTGCGTTGCTGGTTTACTTTGATGGGATAGACGCTGGTATATTTTCCCTGGTAATTGTTTTCTTCCATTGCTTGACGAAAATTTGTACCAAGTTCAGTTACACGGTCATGTAAAATATTGTTGAAACGAACTAGTACAGGAAGAGAGAGACCCGCTTGTTTAATTTCTCCGGTAAGCCGGTAAATGTCTATTTCTGCGGATGCCCGTTGACGCGAGGGTCGGGCAACGACATGACCTTGGTTATTAATATCAAAATATCCATTACTCCAACGTGATACATTGTAGGTGGTTCGAGCTTGTTCTATGTTCCATTTATCCATGTTTGTAGTCAGTTTGATATGTAGGTGAAACAACAGAGGTAAAAATGATTCCAAATGATACATGGTTTACAGAGGTTTGCGAAGATGCCGGTTCTGCCTATTCACTTAAAATAAAAGGCAAATTGCACGATGAACAAACGCCTTATCAACGTATAGAAATTTACGCAACACAAAAATACGGAAACTTGATGACCATTGATGGGCTGGTGATGCTCTCATCCCGCGATAATTTTATCTACCATGAAATGCTGTCCCATCCGGTATTATTTACACACAGTGATCCAAAGGATGTGCTGATTGTGGGAGGCGGCGATTGTGGTACCTTATTGGAGGTGCTAAAGCATAAAAATGTCAATAGTGTCCAACAGGTTGAAATAGACGAACGTGTAACCCGCCTTGCTGAGCAATATTTTCCTGAGCTATGCGCTGCTAATAATGATTCGCGTGCAGAGTTTATTTTTGAAGATGCAATTAAATGGGTAAAGGACTCAAATCCGGCGCGTTACGATGTCATCATTGTTGATAGCACCGACCCGGTTGGCCCGGCGGAAGGCTTATTTACTGCCACATTCTTTAGCGACTGTCTTCGTGTACTTCGCTCTAATGGAATAATCGTACAACAAAGCGAATCGCCGCTGATTCATGGCCATATTATCAAATCAATGTACCTGGCTATGCGCGAAGCAGGGTTTGCCAATATTCAAAGTCTGTTGTTTCCTCAGTCCGTGTATCCATCTGGTTGGTGGTCAGCGACGATGGCGAGTAAAAATAAATTATTATGTGAATTTAGAGAAGAGGATGCAGTAAATAAGACCTTTGATTCGCGATATTATAATCGGGATGTACACCGGGGTGCGTTAAATTACCCTGAATTTTTTTCAGATTATATTTCTATTTCTAATTAAAGAGGAACAGGAATAACGGGTAGAAATCAGCAATAGGAAATTATTTGCACCACTCAGCCACGGCCTTATTTGCAGCGGCGAGACCCGCAGCGATTTCCTTGTCGTCCAGAAAGTGGCGTTCTCCGTTTTCATCATATTTAATCAGTCGGCCTCCGTTTTTCATTGTGGCAAATTGACTTTTTGCGCGACTGCAATTTTGTTTCATTATGGCTAATTTGTTGTTTTCTTTGTCCTTGTTTTCTTTTTTCTGTAATCTTTTATCTTGCATGGACTTGATCAGTTTGTCTCTGGTTTCGTTTCTGTTTGTATCGTAGGAATTAGACGAATTTTTGCTCGGACTGGTGGTCGTTACATTCAGCGTTTTCGCTTTATACTGTTCTGTGTAATCACCATAATGGACCCGGCCGTTTTCATCGGTCCATTTTTGTATTTCCCGCGCCGTCGAGTTCCCCGCGATTAATGTTAATGTGATTAATAAACTTAATAAAATCAATCGCATAAGAGGCTCCAATGCTGCTTAGCAAAAACTGTCATTATTGATGGTGTATATTATATATCGGTAATATTGAAGAAATATTTAACTTACTAATCCAATTAGCCCCTAAATTAGTCGTCCCTAAAGAGTATTCTGCAATCTATCTATACGCAGCCGCTGGCGTTCGTCGAACAAACGTCGAGCACTCATATACACTGCGGTGATTGTGCCGAAACCAGTGCCGGCCGATATCAAAAACATGATCAGTATCTGGTATTTTACTGCTTCAAGCGGTGCAGTGCCGGATAGAATTTGTCCGGTCATCATGCCCGGTATGCTCACTAGACCTGCTGCTGCCATTGCATTTATCATGGGTATTAACCCTATTCGCACACTGTGCCTTTGTAGATCCTTGATTGCTTGTTTCCAGTCTTGACCAAGTAATAATTTTGCTTCGATTGTGTTTTGTTGCTGTTTGGCTGTTTGCGTCAGGTGGTTTATACCTAATGAAATCCCCGTCATGGTATTGCCCAGTAGCATGCCCAATAAAGGGATTGCATATTGTGGTTGATACCAGGGATCAGGTTGTACGATAACCAACAGCGAAAAAAGTGCTATGGTGAACGAGGATATAAACATCGAAAAACTACCGATACCATATGCCCAACCACCTTTAAAGCGAAGGGTTTGTCGCGCCGCTATTTCGTATCCCGCTATCAACAGCATAACCAGGGAAAGTAATAATACCCAGCTTATCTGACTATTCTCGAATAAAATCTTCAGGATAAAACCGATGAGTGAGAGTTGCAGGGCTGTACGTAGCGCTGCAACAATAATTTTTATACCCAGATTCAGTTGTAATGCGACAGAGACCAATGCCAGCCCGACAACCAATGTCGCGGCTACAATTAAATCGATATAGCTTAGTGAAATGATGTTCATACTATTGGCGCTTCAATTATTTTGCCGTTTTCTATCCGTAGATGTTTATCAGCAACGCGCTTGATCTGTTGAGGGTCATGACTAATCCACAAAATTGCAACGTGTTGCTGTTGGCGAACTTCAAAAAGAAAGGATTCCACGCACTTGACCGTGTCAGGGTCCATGCTCGATGTGGGTTCATCGAGTAGCAGAACCTTGGGTCGGTTCTGCAACAGACGTAATAATGCCAGGCGTTGTTTTTCGCCCGTGGAGCAGTGATTCACATCGGAGCTTAAAATAGTGTCGTCTAATCCGAGCTGTAACAGCCTGGAGAGCAATTGAGGGTCAGTTTCATCACGAAAATGATTGCCAATTCTATCATGCCACCAATAATTTTCCGCAGTTAATAAGCCCACCTGTTTGCGCCAATCCGGTGCTGAATATTGGTGGCATTCTTTCTTTTCCATTTTTTTATCTACTTTTTCATCCAAATAGACGTAGCCCCCATGTTCATCCAGGTCTGATATCGCGCGCAGTAATAACGATTTACCACTCCCTGATGGGCCGGACAGACAAATACAAGCACCTTTAGGAATCGAAAAGGAAACTGCGTCAAGAACTGGCTTTTTAATAACCAGGAGATTTTTCAAGTAGAGCAACTTAGGACCATTATAAAGTTTTCACCGATCTTTAATTATATATTAATGTTCCCTCAAAATAATCAATTAAATATACCCATGGCGTTTGAGATTTAGGCTTTATTGCACACCCTCTTCATTCCATGGCCGCGTTGCTGTCCTCGCAATATCCCGAACACTTAAGCCTAAATCTCAAACACCATGAGTATACATCGTTGTAGGTGCTACGCTAGCTGGGCTGTTAAATAGGGCAATCAAGTCGTTTATACGCGGGTAATTAGCATGGCGAAACCCGACAGCATTCAGTGCAATCATCTTGCCCATTGATAATAATCCCGCTCTGCTGATTTCAACATTAAATATTTGTAATGTCCCGGAAATCTGGATTTCATCTTAATATCCCATACTTTGCACACCTACTAAATAATTATTAAAGGAGATTGAAAATGTATAAATAAATTATTTTTTGCGTACTTGAAAACTTATACAGTTAATAAAGAAATCAAAATGACAATTACACTCAATTAGGAGAGAGAAAATGCGTAAAACACTATCTATATTATTAGTAGTCGGATCAATGTTTATTTCAACCATTGTGTTAGCAGATTCACCAGAAAATATAAATAAGCCTGACTTGCATTCTTACCAAATAAAAGGGCTGGTTAACTTGTATCGTGTTCAAATCCAGGGTTTTGAAATTGGGAAAAATGCAAATAAACTTGATGCGGAGATATTAGTAACTCTGGACTCCGATTCTGAAAAAGTTTACGGAATCCGGTTACACGAAGATTCGCCACCGGTGAATAAAATACTCGCAGAGACTTTGCGCGAAGCATTTTTAAAACAAGTTCCGGTTACAGTGTATTACCAGAAGATACCAGGGTCTAATGTGAAAATTAATATGGTGCAGCTTAATATAAAATAATTTTTAAGAAATAAATTGGGCGCTGTATTACAGTGCCCATTTCTTCTTTGTATACTGGCCGTTACTGCCTAAAACTTAAGGAATCCTCAATTAAATTAAATGTATTAGTCCTGCTTAAAAACAAGACTAATCTTTAGACCCGGATTATTATCTTCCAATAATAATGTTGCGTTATGAAGCTTGGCAATGGCATTCACCATACTGAGTCCAAGGCCACTTCCCGGACTACTGCGAGCAGTATCCAAACGTTGGAAACGCTCCAAAACCCGTTCTCTATCATTAACAGGGATCCCCGGACCATTATCAGAGACGGTAATTGCAGGCTGGCCATCCAGTAATCCCAATTCTAATTTAATATACCCGCGTTCATCACTGTATTTAATAGCGTTTTCCAGCAAATTACTTACCGCTTGGGCGAGTAGTTGGCGATTGGCTCGTATCGTTGCTTGCGCGGTTTTAATACATTCGAATGATTGTTCCCTGTCTTCTGCAACGACAGCGTACAATTCTGTAAGTTCTTCCAATAGTGTTGATAAATCCACTGGTTCCCAGTCATCTCGTTGTACTTTCGCCTCTGCTTGCGCAATGCTGAGCAGTGCATTAAAGGTTGTTATTAATTCACCTGTGTCCTCAATAACTTGCTCCATTATCTCACGATATTCTTTTTCACTGCGTGATTTTAATAAAGTGACTTCCAGCCGACTTCGCAATCTGGTCAAGGGGCCTAATAAATCATGCGCTACATTATCCGTTACCTGACGCATTCCGATAATCAACTTTTCTATTCGTTCCAGCATTAAGTTGAGTTTTATGGTTAGTGACTTAAATTCGTCATTTTTTTCGGGTAAAGTTAATTTTTTTGTGAAATTACTGGTAATTGCCTGATTAAGACCTTCATCAATCCGGCTGATTCCAGATAACACGACTCGACCCATATAAACACCACTCAACATCGCCAGGAGGAGGGTAATAACCACTGCAAAAATTAAAGCGATGTAGGTGTGTTCGCGTAATTCTATAAGCGAATATTGTGATTGCGCCACGATGATTTTAAGTCCGGTTGGCAGCGTTTTTGTAGCTACACGCAGTAAACCCCCATCTTCTTCACTGATACCCGGTGTACTCACATCAAGAAAAACAACTTCATTTTTATCTAATTCAATAGAGGATATTTTTTTTGACAAAATGGCATTTCCTGCAATGCGATCAATACCAGGGCCAGTTACAGCATAAAAATGCCGGAGATGCTTACCATATTGTTCACGCTTTTCTATTATATCGACTACTTTTTTATTTCCTCCGGATTGATAAGCCGCTTCCAGTTCGCTGAGTTCACTTTGTAATTCGCGGTCAATTTGATCCTGTAATTCCGTTAAAGTCATGAAATACACTGAAAGCAGTGCGACGACAGTAATCAGCTCAAAGACAACCGCAAACTGCAGTGCCATACGAAATACGGTTGTGTTAGTGACTTTCACGAAGTGTATATCCAGCGCCACGGATAGTATGCAGTAATTTTATTTTGTGATTTTTGTCGATTTTATTTCGCAGGCGACTAATGTGTACGTCGATAACATTGGTTTGCGGATCAAAATTATAGTCCCATACTTTTTCGAGTAACATCGTTCTGGTAACGACTTTGCCTTTGTTACGTAAAAGGCACTCTAATAAACGAAATTCCCGGGGTTGAAGACTGATTTCTGCATCTGTGCGCGTGACTGTATGCCTGATCAAGTCCATTTCCAAATCTGCTAGCGTCAATCTATTAACCTCTTGTGTGGGAGCAGTACGCCGTGCCAACGCGTCAATACGTGCTAACAACTCCGAAAATGCATAGGGTTTAGTGAGGTAATCGTCCCCCCCTGCTTTTAAACCTGCAACACGGTCGTCTACTTGGCCTAGCGCACTGAGAATCAAAACAGGTGTTGAAATGTTTGCTGCGCGAAGTGCCGCAATAATTGAAAGGCCGTCTCTTCCGGGTAACATTCTGTCTACTACCAGTATGTCGTAGTCTTCAGTAAGCGCTTGCCCAAGGCCTAATTTTCCGTCTGCGGCATGGTCTACGATGTGGCCAGTTTCGCTCAAGCCTTTCACCATAAACGCTGCAGCGTCTTTATCGTCTTCAATTATAAGGATACGCATAAGGATTATAATAACGCCATTTATCATGCGTTTTCATTAACAATAGTTAATGTTTTAGAAAACTGCATGTAAGGTCCGTGAGTGATACTGGTTTCAGCAAGACGAAATATCACTCGCTACTCGATGCAGGAGAAAAATCATGGCCGTTAAAAACTGGAGTTTACCCACACGCTATTTGCACTTTGGCATGGTAATTACGATTTCGATACAACTGTTCATTAGCTTAATTATGGTGGCACCAGACCACAATGGTGGAGTTGTTGGTAAATTAGCGTTCGAAATTCACGAAATCGTTGGCTTAATGGCTTTAACGATTATATTAACCCACTGGGTGTGGTTAATGTTTGGTCATGCTGATGGTGGATTAAAGCATCTTTTCCCTTGGTTCGGCAAAGCCAGATTAGGCGTCGTTAGCGATATCAAGGCGCTACTAAAGGGAAAATTGCCCGAGACAGGTAATCGCGGCGGCTTACCTGGGTTGATACATGGGTTAGGTTTGCTGGCTGTCAGCACTATTGCGGTAACCGGCGGTATTTTATTTATCTTATTTCCGCAAAGCGGCGAACCGGGTTACATTGTTGAGTTATTTGCAGAAACGCATGGCGTAATCGCTATCCTTGTTTGGACGTACTGGTTCGGTCACGGTGGTTTAGCGATATTGCATCATTTCCAAGGTAATGACTTAGTGAAAAAAATGTTTAATTTTACCTACAAGGCTGAACCGGCAAGAGAAGCAAATAAAAAATTATTTTACGCAAAGATTAACCCAACAAAATAATAGCCAACGCCCGCATCAAATACTCAAGTTGGTGGGTCCGCAAACTAAAAAAAGAGGGGCAATCAGATGAATGCCCCTTTTCTTTGTTTAAATAAAAAACTTACTTCATTAACGTGTTTATTTACCCGAGCCATGCGTGCCAGTGAATTCCGGGTAGGCTTCCAGGCCACATTCCGATAAATCAACACCACCGTATTCTTCTTCTTCGGTTACTCGAATGCCCATAATCATTTTTATGACAAACCAAGCGATAAAACTGGTGATGAACACCCAAGCAAAAATAGTGAACATTCCGATTAATTGAGCACTGAAACTGGCTTCCGGGTTGGTGATGGCAACGGCGATTAAACCCCATATGCCGACTGTGCCGTGCACAGAAATGGCACCGACCGGGTCATCAATTCGAAGCTTGTCGAGACCAATAATTGAAAATACGACGATAATGCCACCGACTGCACCCACGGCTGTCGATGCTAACGGGCTGCCCGCGAGTGGTTCCGCCGTGATGGCGACCAAACCGGCCAAGGCGCCATTCAATGCCATGGTCAAGTCCGCTTTACCGAACATCAAGCGGGCAGTGATGAGTGCGGCAATGACGCCACCGGCGGCGGCCATATTTGTATTAACAAATACCAATGCAACCGCATTCGCTTCACCGACGTCAGAAAGTTTAAGTTCTGAACCGCCGTTAAAGCCAAACCAGCCTAACCATAAAATAAATGTACCCAGTGTGGCTAATGGCATGTTGGCACCCGGGATCGGGATAATCTCTCCGTTTTTACCGTATTTGCCTTTTCGAGCACCGAGCAATAAAACACCCGCTAATGCGGCTGTCGCACCACACAAATGAACAACACCCGAACCGGCGAAATCATTAAAGCCCAAGCCATCTAAAAAGCCGCCACCCCATTTCCAGTAGCCTTGTATTGGATAGATAAAGCCAGTCATGACGACGCAAAATGCGAGAAAAGACCAAAGCTTCATGCGTTCCGCCACTGCGCCGGAAACAATTGACATCGCGGTAGCAACAAAGACAACCTGGAAAAAGAAATCTGATAATTTTGAGTAATACGGTGCGCCGTCACCACCTGCAATGACCGTAGCAGCTGTATTATCGTCTTTGCCAAGCATTTCACCAAAACCAGGCCACCACGAGTTTACCGCTTCGGTTGGGTACATGATGCCGTAACCCATAAGCATGTACATTACACACGCAATTGCAAACAACGAAATGTTTTTGGTAAGTATTTCTGCTGTATTTTTACTGCGCACCAGGCCCGCTTCTAACATGGCGAAACCTGCCGCCATCCACATGACCAGTGCTCCGCACACTAAAAAATAAAATGTATCGAGTGCATAACTCAACTCTGCTATCGCTTCCACGTTTATTCCTCCCCAAAATTCATTGTTTAAATATCGACATTTGCTTAAATCGCATCTGGACCAGACTCACCCGTCCTGATTCGTACTACTTCATCAATTGTGGAAACGAATATTTTTCCGTCGCCAATTTTGCCGGTTTTGGCTGCGTTGGAAATAGCTTCGATCACCTGATCTTTCAAATCACCGTTAATTACAATTTCCAGTTTTACTTTAGGTAAAAAGTCGACAATGTATTCGGCGCCGCGATAAAGTTCGGTGTGGCCCTTTTGGCGACCAAATCCTTTCACTTCTGTTACGGTTATGCCTTGAACACCGATGTCAGAAAGTGCTTCGCGTACATCATCTAACTTAAATGGTTTAATAATTGCGGTTACCAGTTTCATTTAGTTCTCACCTCCATCATGACAAACCCAGATCGGGCGATAACAAGCCTGGTAAAAATTATTAAGTACTAATACGCTAGCGACAAAACTTTATTATTTAAACTAAAGTTAAACAATGTGATTTGCTTAATGTGATTTATCAGGATTGTTATTTTCTCAGTGGGCTTATAGCATGCCCTGTGCCACTATTTTTTATTCAATAATTATAATGCCTTAGGTGGATTGTGTCGGTAATTCAACGAAATGTCTGCACCAAATTGGAATTGTTAAGTTATGCGTGCACCAGATTGGTGCAGTCTGTGAGGGAGTGCTGCTGACTTATTGTTAAAGCTAGTGTAGTGTGAATTAGGTAATGGCACTTAATTAGGTGTCGCGTGTTAATCAATAATAGACAATGAAGGTGGAGACGTGATTGATCCAAAAATCATAGATGATATGGCGCACAAACTGGCAGGGCTGATACCTCAGGGCGCGCGGGATGTGCAACAGGATTTGAAAAAAAATGTAAAGGCGGTATTACAAGCTAAATTATCAAAGCTTGATTTGGTCACGCGTGAAGAATTTGATACGCAGGCTGCTGTATTGCAAAGAACACGCGAAAAACTCGACGCGTTGGAAAAGCAAGTGTTGGCGTTGGAAAAGGGCAGCGAGGGAAAGACAGGTAAAAGTTAACAGGGGAAAAAAAGCGGGGGGAAAGTTAGAAGTAAGCTTAGCTGAGTGATAGTAGGGGTGCCTTCCACGGGATGGGGGCGGGATCCTCTATTGGAAAGAGTTATTTTATGTCACTTGCCGTTATATATAGTCGTGCCCTGGTGGGCGTTGAAGCGCCGTTAGTAACGGTAGAGGTGCTTTTATCTAAAGGCTTGCCAGGTTTATCCATAGTAGGGTTGCCGGAAACTGCGGTAAAAGAAAGTAAAGACCGTGTTCGTGGTGCATTAATCAACTCTCATTTTGAGTTTCCTCGTCGTAGAATTACCATCAATCTTGCGCCAGCCGACTTACCAAAAGAAGGGGGGCGCTTTGACCTGCCTATTGCAATAGGTATTCTGGCTGCTTCGAAACAGATAAGCAGTCAATTCATTGATCATTATGAATTTGTGGGTGAATTGGCACTAAGCGGTGAGTTGAGGAATGTGCGTGGTGTATTGCCAGTTGCATTACAGACCCGTACTGCCAAACGTTCGTTGTTAGTGCCAAAAGAGAACGCGGAACTGGCTTCATTAGTGAGTGACATTGATGTGTTCGGTTCTGTTCATTTACTTGAGGTATGCGCACATTTAAATAATACGCAAAATCTTCAACCAGTAGCTCCACCAACATGGCGAAGGCGTGTTCTACCTGAAGAAGATTTAACAGATGTCCGCGGACAACATCATGCTAAGCGTGCACTCGAGATCGTGGCCGCTGGTGGGCACAGCTTAATAATGGTAGGTCCTCCTGGTACAGGTAAGAGTATGTTGGCCGCACGTCTGCCTGGTATTTTGCCGTCGATGAGTGAATCTGAGGCATTGGAAACGGCAGCAATATTATCAGTAAGCGAGCAACGCAACTCATCAGAGATGCTGTCTATTCAGTGGCAGCGTCGTCCATTTCGAGCACCACACCATACGGCATCCGGTGTTGCGTTGGTCGGTGGTGGAAATCCGCCGCGTCCAGGCGAGATATCACTGGCGCATAACGGTATTATGTTTCTGGACGAATTACCCGAGTTTGAAAGGCGGGCGCTTGAAGTATTGCGGGAGCCGTTGGAGTCGGGTCGTATCATAATATCTCGTGCTGCCCGCCAGGCTGAGTTCAATGCCCGTTTTCAATTAATTGCTGCGATGAACCCTTGTCCATGTGGTTATCTGGGACACACAAGTGGTCGGTGTCAATGCACCTGCCAACAGATCGCTCGATACCGCGCACGAATTTCCGGTCCTTTGCTGGATAGAATAGATATGCATATTGAAGTGCTGAATGTGTCTCACGAGGTACTGCGGGGTGCAAATAAAAATGGCAGCGATAACGTTGTTAACGAAACCAGTGTTCAGGTAAGAGCGCGTGTAGAAATTGTACGGCAATTGCAGCTTAAGCGAACAGGAAAAGCAAATGCGCAGCTATCTGGTGTGGAGGTGGAGACATTTTGTAAGCTTAGTGATGATGATAGTCACTTACTTGAACATGCGATAGAAAAATTTGGTTTATCTGCCAGGGCGTACCATAAAATATTAAAAGTAGCGAGAACCATCGCTGATCTAGCGGGATCAGACGAAATTAATACTTCACATTTGACAGAGGCAATTTCGTATCGTTTGCTGGATCGTGAACTTCCCTAGCACTGTCTCCTAAAATCTTATCATATTACTATGTTAATAATTGTTTAAGCTCTACAATCCATGTGTTTGTAATAACGTGCATTGATTAGGGAAAATAAGAAAATTATTCTAAATCAACAAGTAAAGAGCAGTTGGTAAATTGTTGCTTAAGAAAAAATATTAGGGAATAATGTTAGCGGCGTCCAGATGGTTCGGTAGCCTGCTTTTATCATATCGTTTCTCTGCGCGAACGAATTCAGACTTGAGCACTTCATATAACGCATGTTTGTATTCACGTGCCTGAGACCGTGCAAGCCTGTTAGACACTAATCGATGGTCTGCAATTGCATCTTTACTGCCTTGAGCGGCCGCCATTTTTAACCATTTCAAAGCTGTCATTCGGTCACGTTTCACGCCTTTACCGGTTTCATACATCCAACCAAGAAAGTTTTGAGCTCTGGCATAGCCGTTATCGGCTGCTTTTTGATACCATTTCACTGCTTTTGTGTAATCCGGTTTAACTTCGATACCAAACTCATACATATAGGCAATATTAAATTGAGATTGCAGATGCCCTTCATCTGCTAATTGCTGCCATATTTTTTTTGCGTTTGTATAGTCACCCTCGCTATATGCTATAGACGCATCTGCAAATCTATCAGCCCAGACAAAGTTGGAGGTCAACGCAAAAAGAAAGGTCAAAACTAGCAAACGAAATAATGATTTTTTAGCCATTTAACTGCACTCCTCAGATATCCAGCAACAATTAGCATGAAGATTGGCCTCTAAATTATTTGTCGGCCGCGATTCTCAAAACGTGAGAAAAAGTTATACCGGCGAAATAGTGGAAAATCGTTTTAAAACAGTACAATAGATGGTCTAAACTAAGTAGATATTGTTTTTCTGATTGCGGATATGACTAAATATCAGAGAAATTGGCGATTCACTGGTGGAAAAATAGGATGCGTGATGAATAATGTAAAGATATATCCGGATGTAGCTGCAATCAGTCAGGCGGTTGCAAAAAAATGGTCAGTTTTATCTGAGCAGGCGATCAGTGAGCACGGTGGGTTTCATGTCGCCCTATCGGGCGGTTCAACTCCACGGTATTTGTTCGACTATCTGGCGACTTCGGCGTACAGGGACAGTATTAATTGGGAGAAAACCCATATTTATTTTGGCGATGAACGATCTGTTTCCCCTGAACATGAAGAGAGTAATTTTAATATGGCCCGTCATGCTTTATTGGATAAAGTGAATATACCCGCTTCCCAGATATATCGAATGAAGGGCGAAGCGGCTGCAATTGAAGACAGTGCGATGCAATATGCGGCGTTGTTGAAGAAAATGCTTCCTACCTCTGAAAAGGGAGAATCGCAGTTTGATCTGGTTTTGTTGGGCATGGGGGATGACGGGCATACTGCTTCTTTGTTTCCGAATACACAAATTCTTCAGGAAAAAAGTGAACTGGTTCGCGCTGTTTTTGTCGAGAAAATGAAAACATGGCGTATCAGCATTACTTTTCGGGTAATTAATAACGCCCGTAACATAGTGGTCATGGTGACGGGTGAAAATAAAAAAAATGTGCTAGCACATGTGCTTAAAGCGCGAGCACCCGAGTCTTTGTACCCTATTACAATGATCCAACCCGCGGGTGATATGCAATGGTACATTGATACAGCAGCGGCAAACGCTGCATCTTGAGTGTGGCCACTGAATTTTTATAGCGGTATTATTGGATTTTGATTGTTGCAAGCTATTGTTGTAACTATTTTGTTGTAGGCTATTGTTGCAAGAGAAAAGGGAGATATATAAATGAGAGTATTGGCAGGGGATATCGGTGGTACTAAAACATTGTGTCAGGTGGCGGATGTCTTTCCTCATAGTTATAAAGTACTATTTGAAAAAAGGTATGAGAGTAAATTATATCAGGATTTTTTACCTTTAGTTAAGGAGTTTGTTAAAGAGGCGGCTGGTCAGGCGGATATGATTTTGAACAGTGCCTGTCTGGGTGTTGCCGGACCAGTAACGGAAAACTTTGCTCGTCTTACTAACTTGCCCTGGATATTGGATGGTGCACAGCTCTCTAAAGAATTAGGTATTCCCCATGTGCGTTTGATAAATGATTTTCAGGCAGTTGGTTATGGTCTTGAAGCACTGCGGGCTGAAGATATTACTGTGCTACAGGAAGGTGTGGAAGAATTGCATGGTTCTCGTGTCATATTAGGCGCAGGTACGGGTTTGGGTGAAGGTGTTATGTATTGGAACCACGATCATTACGATATATTACCTTCAGAAGGAGGGCATACTGATTTTGCGCCGACTGATTTATCACAGTTAGAGTTATACCGTTTTTTGAAAGCCAAATTAGCAAGGGTGAGTTATGAGGATGTGATATCAGGAAAAGGTCTGGTAAACATTTTTGAGTATTTTCGTTCTTTGGAAGGATCACATATGTCGCGCGAATTAGATGCTGCAATAGAAGAAGGTGATCCCGCATCGGTAATAAGTCAATTTGCATTGCATAATAATCACCCTCTGGCGCTAAAAGCACTGGAGTTGTTTTTCCAGGTTTACGGCGCACAAGCTGGGAATCTGGCACTGACTTGTTTGGCAACGGGTGGTGTTTATATTGCCGGCGGCATTGCTGCTAAAAATATAGAAAAAATGAAAGACGGTGGTTTCATGACGGCGTTTGCTGACAAGGGAAAAATGGCGGCGATAATGAATAAAATGCCAGTAAAAGTAATCACCAACGAAAATATCGGCTTAATGGGCGCAGCCATGGCGGCGTCCCGTCCGAAAAATTGATTTTGGATATCACCGTAAAGGCGCAAAGTACGCAAAGAAATAATTTATTAGTAAAGCTTTGCGTCTTTGCGGTGAAAATGGCTTTTCCTCGCGACGATCACCTAAGTCCGACAGGCTCCTAGTCTTCCGGTTCGATCGAATGTCGCCAGAATTGGTCGGCGTGATCAAACAGGCGTTGGGTTTCTTTTGGCCCCCATGTGCCAGCAGGATAAGTGTGGATAAAGTCGCGTTCGGTGGCCCACGTTCTGAGCACTGGATCGACAACCCGCCATGCCCATTCGACTTCGTCGTAGCGTAAAAACAGGCTGTGGTCGTTGGCTATGACGTCTATTAATAGGCCTTCATAAGCATCATACAGTGTATCGCCTTCTTTATTGAAACTGGCGTCCAGGCTGGTTGTGCGCGTGCGCATTTCGAGACCCGATTCTTTTACCTGCATTTCAATTCGCACACATTCATTTGGTTGTATACCGAGCAACAACCAGTCAGGTTTTAAACGTTCGACCTGAGTGTTGCGGAATAAGTGCTGAGGCGGATGTTTGAATCGAATCGATATAGCGGATTTGCTTTCGGCCATTCTTTTACCGGTGCGTAAATAAATAGGAACACCTCGCCAACGCCAGTTATCGATATAAACTTTAAGCGCTGCGTAGGATTCAGTAACACTTTCTGGGTCCACGCCCTCGGCTTCGAGATACCCCGGTACTTTTTCGCCGTTGATAATGCCGCTTGCATATTGTGCACGAAATGCATGTGCATGCACCGCATTCTGCGGAATAGGGCGTATCGATTTGAGGACCTTTACTTTTTCATCGCGTAATGATTCGGCATCCATTGATGCGGGCGGTTCCATTGCCACCAATGTCAATAGTTGCAATAAATGGCTTTGTATCATGTCGCGCAACGCACCCGCGCCATCAAAATAATCGGCGCGGCCTTCAATGCCGACTGTTTCAGAATGTGTGATTTGTATATGGTCGATATAATTTCGATTCCACAAGGGTTCCATCATGACATTTGCAAAACGAAACACCAGTACATTTTGCACGGTGCCTTTACCTAGATAATGATCTATGCGAAAAACCTGTTCTTCGCGCAAATGTTTCATCATATTGTTTTGCAACATTTGCGCGCTTTCGCGATCATAACCAAATGGTTTTTCCACGACAATACGCCGCCAGCCATGTTCCTCGTTTAATAAATTGGCGCCCGCCAGGTTTTTTGTAACCTGAGTATATTCTGCCGGTCGGATAGACATGTAAAAAATAGCATTTTTCGGAAATTCTTCCGAATTTTCAATTTTCTCGCTAAGTTTCTGGAACGATTCTTTGTTAGCCAAGTCACCTTGAAAAAAATGTAAACGCTGACACAAGCGAGTAAATAACTCTTCGTTAAAGCCACCGCGCACCTGTGGTGCCAGCACTTCTTTAACGAAATCGCGCCATTGTTGATCGTGCCAGTCTCGTCGTCCGAAGCCAATAATTTTCATTTCGTCCGGCAATCTGCCCGCCGCCTCAAGGTGATATAATGCGGGCAACAGTTTTCGTTTTGATAAATTGCCAGTTGATCCAAAAATAATAAAGGTACAAGGCTCTAGCATAGGCGTTTAATCTCTTTTATTTAGATTTTTGAATGGCGTGTCCACCAAATGCATTTCGCATCATGGACAATAATCGATTTGTGTATCCCTCTTCATCCTGACTGGTGAATCTCATCATCAATGCGAGCGTCATGACAGGGGATGATACACCTTGATCAATCGCTTCGATAGCCGTCCAACGACCCTCGCCGGAATCGGACACATACGGTGCGATGTCTTTGAGGTTTTGGTCTGATTTAAAAGACTCGGCGGTTAAGTCGAGTAGCCAGCTACGCACGACTGAGCCATGGCGCCATATTTCAGAGAGCTCAGCCAGATCAACATCGAACTCTTTTTTACCGCGTATTAGCGCGAAGCCCTCTGCAAAGGCTTGCATCATGCCGTATTCAATGCCGTTATGGACCATTTTGGTGAAATGGCCGGAACCGACGGGCCCTACGTGTGCCCAGCCTGTTTCCGGGCCGGGTGCCAGCACTTTTAATACTGGCTGCAGGATTGAAACCGCTTCTTTTTCGCCTCCGACCATCATGCAATAGCCATTGTCCAGACCCCATATACCACCGGATGTGCCGACATCGATATAGTGAATGCCATGTTCCAATAGAAAACGACCACGGCGTTGTGTGTCATGGTAATTTGAATTGCCGCCATCGATAATTACGTCACCTTTGCTGAGTAAGGGGATGACATCATTTATCATATTTTCTGTAGGGTTGCCGTCCGGTAACATGATCCAGACAACCTTGGGTGAACTCAATTGTTTAACGGCATCGGCCACACTCTCTGAGGTGATCATGCCTTCTTCTTTGGAGAGTGTATCGATGATGTCTTTAGAGCGGTTATAGCCAACGACGTCGATACCGCCTCGACACAAGCGCCGCGCCATGTTGCCGCCCATTTTTCCCAACCCAATAATTGCTAATCTCATTAGATTTTCCTTTAATTTTTCGTTTGATTATAAACAACCTGTTCAGAACTGTTCGAAAAGTGATAACGCGTTAGCTTTGGTTCAATCTACTAAATATATATGAACAATTATATTAAAGAATAGTTCAGTTTTGGCGATATGACTGGTTCCAGTACAGAGATTATCGGAACAATTGTTTAGAACATGAGTATGTCTCATATATTATGTCACATATATTATGTTACTATATTTTCAGGTTATTTTTATAATCTTCAACGAGTATTAATAATAGGAGACGGATTAAATGAAGATGCAGCAGGTCCGTGAAAAGGCCCGTACTTATGGCATTAAAGCCGGAAAATCGAAAAAGCTTGAATTAATAAAAACAATTCAGACTGTTGAAGGAAACACAGCGTGCTATGGCACAGCGGTAGAGGGAGCTTGCGATCAGGTGGCTTGTTTGTGGCGCGATGATTGTTTAGAGGCGCCGAAAAAAAGATTAGCAGGTGCAGGTTAAGTAGGCTATATTGAAAAACAGTATACCGGATGATGTTCGCGTTAGCTTGGCATGCTCGCTATCTTGCGAGTGCTTTTTCGTATAATTGCAGGTATTTGTTAGCACTTTTCTCCCAGCTAAAGTCCTGATTCATCCCCGATCGGATTAGCGTATTCCATATATGCGGTTTTTTATAGATTTGTAAGGCGCGTTCAATCGTCGTTATAAGACTTTCAGAACTTGCGTCAGTGATTTTAAACCCTGTAGCTGTTTTTTCTTTTTGAGTTAGCGTATTTAAATCCACAATAGAATCTGCAAGACCGCCTACATTGCCCACTATGGGTATAGACCCGTAACGTAGACTATAAAGCTGGTTCAGCCCGCACGGTTCAAAACGCGATGGCATCAGGAACATATCTGTTCCTGCTTCTATACGGTGCGCTTGTGCTTCGTCATAGCCAATATGTGCTGCGATCTGTTGCGGGTATTGTTGGCATAATTTTTTAATCGAATCTTCATATTCTTTTTCGCCACTACCTAATAAAACGAGTTGGAATCGATGTTTGATTAATTTCGGCAGCGCATCCAGAATCAGGTCAATGCCTTTTTGATAAACAAGGCGGCCTATCATACCTATTAACGGGGTTTTTTCTTCTACCGGCAGTGAAAATTCGTTCTGTAATGCGGCTTTGTTTTTATACTTGTGAGATAACGTGTTAACGGTATAATTTTTTATCAGCGCAGGGTCGCTTGATGGATCCCAGGTAGTCAAGTCGATACCGTTTAATATCCCTGTTAATCGGTCAGCATTGTGCTTGAGCAACCCCTCTAAACCGTAGCCAAATTCAACAGTTTGAATTTCTTTTGCGTAGCTTGGACTTACCGTGGTGATTTGATCCGCAAAAACCAAGCCCCCTTTTATAAACGAAATTTGATTGTGAAATTCCAGCGTGTCAGGTGACCAAAGATAATCAGGCAATGAAAGCGTATCAAATTTTTCGCGGGAAAATAATCCCTGGTACGCGAGATTATGTATGGTAAACAGGGTGGCGGGCCGCTGACTTTGTTGCACCAATAACGCGGGGACTAATGCGGACTGCCAGTCATTGCAGTGAATAATGTCTGGTTTCCAATCGGAAACTATTTGGCCCGTTGCAATGAGCGCCGCCGCTTTTGAAAATAAGGCATAACGTTCTGCATTGTCGGGCCAGGGAAGCCCTTGCGGATTTAGATAAGGATTGCCGGGGCGATCAAATGCGGCAGGATAATCCAGTAACCAGATTTTTACGTTAGATTCGGGCAATAGACTTTCTAACAATGTCATTGTGTCGGGCAGGCCAGCAACACTGAATTTTGCGATTGGCGTAACGGTATCCAGCCTGTTTTTGGTTTCCTGATAATAAGGCAGCAGAATGCGTAGATCGCAATTAAGTGCGTTTAATGCTTGTGGCAGGCTAGCGGCTACGTCAGCTAGTCCTCCCGTTTTGATCAGCGGGTGAACTTCGCTAGTGACAAAGAGGACATTTCTCATGTCAATCAGATCATATGTTTCAAGATAATGCCAGCAAGCGGGGGTAACGTAACACTAATTGAATAAGGTTGGTTCATCCAGGGGATGTCATCCGATTTTATTTCACCCGCGTTACCCATGTTACTACCACCATAATGGACGGAATCTGAGTTAAGAATTTCCTTGTAATTACCACGCTTTGGTACACCAATTCGATATCCTTCTCTGGGTACTGGTGTGAAATTAAATACGCCGATAATAATTTCATTTTCGCTTTTTCGGATGAAGGTCAATATCGACTGAGTTGAGTCATTGCAATCGATCCATTCAAAGCCCTTTGAATCAAACTCGTGTGCAAATAATGCGGGTTGATTTTTGTATGTATGATTCAAGTCGCGCACCAGTGATTGTACACCTTTGTGAGACTCATAGTTGAGAACATACCAGTCGAGAATTTTATTGTGATCCCATTCATTGCCTTGTGCGAATTCGTTGCCCATAAACAATAATTTTTTTCCTGGGTATGTAAACATATAGGTATACAGCAGCCGCACATTAGCGAATTGCTGCCATTTATCACCTGGCATTCTGTTAAGGATCGAATTTTTTCCATGGACGACTTCGTCATGCGAAAAGGGTAATACGAAATTTTCTGTAAAAGTGTATAATAGCCCGAAGGTAAGTTCATTGTGGTGGTGTTGTCGGTGAATAGGGTCCTTACCCATATACCCCAGCGTGTCATGCATCCAACCCATGTTCCATTTCATACTAAAGCCGAGTCCACCTAGCCAGGTAGGTCTTGAAACCTGGGGCCAGGATGTGGATTCCTCCGCCATCGTTAGACATCCTGTGTCCAAACCGTGAATCACTTCATTCAGATGACGCAGGAAATCAATCGCATCCAGGTTTTCATTACCACCGTATTTGTTTGGAATCCAGTCGCCTTCTTCTCGTGAATAGTCGAGGTAGATCATTGAGGCAACCGCATCTACGCGCAAGCCATCAATATGAAATTCTTCCAGCCAGTATACCGCATTTGATAATAAATAATTTCTGACTTCGCTGCGGCCATAGTTGAAGATTAATGTTCCCCAGTCTCTATGTTCACCTTTTCGAGGGTCTTCGTGTTCATATAAGGCCGTGCCATCAAAGTTGGCAAGCCCATGTGCGTCTTTTGGGAAATGCGCAGGCACCCAGTCGATAATGATGCCTATGCCGCGAGAATGGAGATGATCAACAAAATATCTAAATTCGTCGGGTGAACCAAAACGGCTGGTTGGCGCATAGGCGCCAATGGTTTGATAGCCCCAAGACGCATCCAGCGGGTGTTCTGCGATAGGCAATAATTCGATATGCGTGAAACCCATGTATTCAGCGTAATCGGCAAGTTGATCAGCCAGCTCTTTATAACTTAAAAAACGACCGTGCTCATCCCGCTTCCATGAACCCAGGTGAACCTCATAGATTGACATCGGGCTGTGCAGCCAGTCGGTGTTTTTTCGTGCTTCCATCCAAGTGTTATCTTGCCAGGCATAGTTGTTCTTATTGGCAACGACTGCTGCGGTACTGGGGCGCAATTCAAAACACTGGCCGTACGGATCTGATTTTAGTTGGATGGAATGCGTTTGCCGATTGCGAATCTCAAATTTGTATAATGCTCCTGCATCGACATGCGGAATGAATATTTCCCAAAGACCACTACCACCCAGACCCCGCATGGGATGGCAGCGGCCATCCCACTGATTGAAATCAGCGGCGACACTGACACGTTCTGCGTTGGGCGCCCAGGTGGAAAACAACGTTCCTTCAATACCGTCGACGGTACGAGTATGTGCACCCAAAAAGCGATATGCATGCCAGTGCCTGCCTTCACCGAATAAATGTATGTCGTAGTCAGATATTTGCGGGGTAAAACAATACGGGTCTGGCCTTTGATGGCGTTTGTTGAGTGAGTCATACCAGATAATTTGATACCTATCAGGGATATCACCCGTTGGACCTTGCCATTGGAATAAGTCTGTATCTTTTATTCTTTTTAATTCAATATCTTGAGTATCAAGTTTGTTTTTAGTTATCTCTTTACTTAGATATACAGCTCGCGCTCTGGGTATAAATACACGCACTATGGCCTGGTCTGATCCGTCGTCCAGGCTGTGTTTACCAAGGACTGAAAATGGGTCAAAATGGCGTGCTTCAATGATTTTGAGTATTTCCTGGGATAAATCAGATTGTTTAAGGTTTACTGTTGGCATATATCTTGTCGTAGCTCTTGTCGTAGAAAATAGTTGGGTTAACGTGGACCAGCTTATTATTCAACCAACCAACTTGTTTTAACCAAAATCAGATTTTGGTTAAGTTGTCGTTAGCAGCGTTGCTAAACAGGATGTTTCTTTTTAGCATTATATTCAATTCGGCGCTAAATTTTTCATTACTTAGTCGCATATAAATAGTATCATAATATCAGTAGGAGTATTTATTATTCGATAGTGGTTACCTAGGCGCATTGGAGCATGGTTGGAGCATTGCATTGAGGGTATTGATTGAGAGTACTGAAGAAATTATTTGAACACCCGATACACCAGGTTCACATTGAATAAAGCCAACAACGCAGAGAGCCAACAATGCAGAGAACCAAAACAGGCATATTCTCTTGCGACAATTACAGATCGTTATGCATAGATACTGTAATGAAATAATCGGGAGGCTTCATTATGATCAGCGGCAAACATAAACAAGAGGGTCGTTTCGTCAGCCGCCTAACACGAGACACTCTGGCATTGATATTAGCAGGGGGGCGTGGCTCCCGGCTTCAGCAGTTAACCACCTGGCGCGCAAAACCGGCGGTACCCTTTGGCGGAAAATTTCGCATCATTGACTTTCCGTTATCCAATTGCCTAAATTCGGGTATACGAAAAATAGGCGTGCTCACGCAGTACAAATCCCACTCGTTACTTCAGCATTTACAACGTGGATGGAGTTTCTTGCGCGGTGAGTTCAGTGAATTTGTGGAAATTATGCCAGCGCAGCAACGCATTGAAGCATCGTGGTATTCGGGGACTGCCGATGCGGTATATCAGAATCTCGACATAATTCGTATGCACGATCCGAAATATGTCGTTATATTAGCAGGCGATCACGTGTACAAGATGGACTACGGCCCGATGCTCGCACACCACGTAGACCATGAAGCCGATATGACGATTGGCTGTATCGAAGTGCCTATCCAGGAAGCAAGTGCCTTTGGTGTGATGACTGTGGATAAAAATTGCAATATTACGCGGTTTTCAGAAAAACCGGATAAACCGGCTACCATTCCGGGTCGTGATGATGTTGCGCTTGCCTCCATGGGTATTTATGTATTTAATACACAGTTTTTATATGATCAGTTGATTAACGATGCGGACATCCCCAGTTCGAGCCATGATTTTGGAATGAACGTCATACCCAGGGCGATCGATAGCGCGCAGGTCGTTGCATTTCCTTTTAGAGACCAGGAATCTGATGAGCAAATATATTGGCGGGATGTAGGAACTGTTGATGCCTATTGGCAAGCGAATATGGAACTGGTTGGATTGACGCCGGAATTGAATTTATATGATGCACACTGGCCTATATGGACTTATCAGGAACAATTACCGCCTGCAAAATTTGTATTTGACGACGACGGTCGCCGCGGTATGGCTGTGGATTCAATGGTCTCTGGTGGATGCATCATTTCCGGCTCAACGGTGAAACGTTCTTTATTATTTTCAAATGTTCGCATCGGGTCTTTTTCTGAAATTGAAGATTCAGTCATTTTACCTGAAGTGAAAATTAACCGAAAATGTCAATTAAACAAAGTGATAATAGACAAAGCATGTGATATA
The DNA here is from genome assembly GCA_964654485.1 of uncultured Gammaproteobacteria bacterium. Lineage (GTDB taxonomy): Bacteria > Pseudomonadota > Gammaproteobacteria > SG8-11 > SG8-11 > JAADIM01. Next base: position 23,560 of record CAZZJI010000042.1, read on the forward strand.
CCGGAAGGCACGATAGTAGGAAAAAATCTTGAAGAAGATGCAAAACGTTTTTATGTTTCTCCAGACGGTGTTGTGTTGATTACACCGGAAATGTTGGGGCAAAGTTTACACCATGTCCGATGAAGCCGTGTCTGAAAAAAAATGTCAGAAGAAACTAGCCTGAAAAACTATGCCCGAAAAAACAAAGTCAACTGAAAACCTGACAAGTACCAGACTTAAAGTCGTTCTCTGTTGGCATATGCACCAGCCTCAGTATTGGAGTACCGAGTCAGGTGAATATTATTTACCCTGGACCTATCTGCATAGCATAAAAGATTATGTTGATATGGTCGCTCACCTGGAAGCACAACCCGCCGCAAAGGCGGTTATAAACTTTGCGCCTGTGTTATTGGAACAAATCGATGACTATGCGATACAGGTGAAACAATTTCTGGCTGATGGATCGCCTATCAAAGACCCTCTGTTAAATGCACTAGCCACTGCTGCGCCGCTCGATGAAAAATCGCGTCTTTCAATTATGGCCGCTTGCTTGCGTGTGCACGAAGAACGGTTTATTAATCGTTTTCCGGCCTACCGGCGGTTAGCGGATATGGCACAAATTTTTTCCAACGATCCACTCATGTTGCACTACGTTGATGAGCAGTACCTGACTGATTTGCTAGTTTGGTATCATCTAGCCTGGATAGGCGAAACAGTTCGCCGAAAGGACGAGCGTATCGCAGCGCTTATCGAAAAAGAATTTAAATATGATGATAACGATCGTCATACATTGATGAGTGTAATTAGTGAGCTATTGTCCGGCGTTATCGGACGATATAAATCATTGGCTAAAAGCGGGCAGATAGAACTTTCAATGACGCCTTACGCGCATCCAATTGTGCCTCTACTGCTCGATATTAATAGCGCCACAGAAGCCATGCCCGATGTGATGTTACCAGAGTTGGATCAGTACCCAGGAGGAGAAGAGCGGACTCGGTGGCATATTCAGAAGGGCATTGATACTTTCCGACATTATTTTGAAGTAACCCCGGTTGGTTGCTGGCCATCGGAAGGCAGTGTGAGCACAGAAACAATGAAAATACTGGGTGAGCATGGTTTTCAGTGGGCTGCCAGTGGCGAAAATGTGTTTCGCAATAGCTTCAGTAAATTTAACAATAACGGAGACCAGGAAGAACAAGACGACAATCATCACGACAACGGTGTTTCAAAAGAAAACCATGTGTTATATCACCCTTATCGTATAGGTGATTCGCAGTCGGTATGTTTTTTTCGAGATGATGGCTTGTCGGATTTGATTGGTTTTACTTATTCAACCTGGCACGCTGATGATGCAGTAGCTAATTTAGTAACTAATTTGGAAAACATTGCTACATCAATGCGAGATCAAGCTGACGGTGTGGTCTCGATTATTTTGGATGGAGAAAACGCGTGGGAGCATTATCCGGAAAACGGATATTATTTTTTGAATGCACTCTATGATCGCCTGAGTGAACATCCTTTATTGGATTTAACTACATTTTCTCAATGTCTAGCGGATGGTGCAACTGTAAATCATCTTCCTGAATTGGTTGCGGGGAGTTGGGTTTATGGTTCATTTTCTACCTGGATAGGTGACCGCGATAAAAATCGTGGGTGGGACATGTTAGGCGATGCGAAGCGTGCCTTTGATCGAGCGATAACAACACAGCGATTGTCAGGTGAGCAACTTACCAAGGCAGAGTTTCAACTAGCAATATGCGAAGGCTCAGACTGGTTCTGGTGGTTCGGGGACTACAATCCTGGGGATTCAGTTAGTGATTTTGAATTTTTATATCGTCAACATTTAACGAGTCTTTACAAATTAATCGGCGAAGATCCGCCGGATTATTTGACCCGTGTGTTTACTCATGGTGGTGGAACACCACAAACAGGTGGAGTGATGCGGCCGGGTTCCGAATAAATATAATTTAACTGCGGACACCTACAGGGATGTAGGTGTCCGCAGTTAAACAAACGGTATAATAAAGTGTGACTAAACAACAAGGTTCTTTTCTGGATCATCGCCGTGCAGGTATTTTACTGCATCCTACCTCGCTGCCAGGCCAACATTCCGGGGATTTAGGTCACGAAGCATTTCGTTTTATTGATTTTCTTGTTGATGCCAATATTTCTGTCTGGCAAACCTTGCCTTTATCGCCGACACACGCAGAAGGATCACCTTACAATGGTCTCTCGGCACACGCGGTTAACCCATTGTTGATTAGTCTTGAATTGATAGCCAAACGGGGATGGTTTGAGTTTCAACAAGATTTTTTTCACCATCAAGCCAGTGTTGTTGATCATCAGGAATTTCCTGATTATCAAGAATTTCATAGTGAGTGTTTGAAAAAAGTACGTATTGGGTTTCTTGAAAACGCCAGTAGTTCGGAAAAAGAGGATTTTGATAATTTCATCAACCAGCAGAACTATTGGATCAATGATTATGCGCTTTTCCAGGCATTACGCACAGAGTTTAAAACGCATTGGATTGAATGGCCATCTCAATGGCGCGATTTGAAAAAAAATACGGATGCTGATGAGTATAAACTTCCAGAGAAAATGGAAGAGGTTTACCAACAAGCGATCTTTAATCAATACCTTGTTTTCAGTCAATGGCATGCGCTACGGCATTACGCGAATGAACGAGGGATTTTGCTCTTTGGCGATGTTCCCATTTTTGTTGCACACGACAGCGCAGATGTTTGGGCTAACCGGAACCAATTCCTATTGGACGAAGTGGGAAATCCTGAAGTTGTTGCAGGTGTGCCACCAGATTATTTTTCTGAAACTGGGCAGCGTTGGGGTAATCCGCTGTTTAATTGGGAGCACATGAAAGAAGACGGGTTTCAGTGGTGGATTGATCGTATGCGCACGCAACTGGGTTTGTTTGATTTACTCCGGGTTGATCATTTCAGGGGGTTTGAGTCCTATTGGGAAATCGCAGCTAATTGTGACACCGCCATAGAAGGGCGTTGGGTAAAGGCGCCGGGTGATGAACTATTTCAAACATTAAAAAAAACCTATCAAGCGCTTCCTGTTATCGCTGAAGATCTTGGGTTGATTACACCAGAGGTAACGGCACTAAGGGAGAAACATAAATTTCCTGGCATGAAAATCTTACAGTTCGCATTTGATGGCGATAGCGAAAACCTTTATTTACCACATCATCATGAAAAAAACGGCGTGGTTTATACGGGTACGCATGATAATGATACCAGTGTGGGTTGGTTTACTTCATTAACGCCAGACCAACAAAGTCATATCTTGGCTTATCTGGATCATCCGACAGAGGCTATGCCATGGCCTTTGATTCAAATGGCATTTAATTCCATTGCCGACCTGGCAATGATACCGATGCAAGATATATTAGCGCTTGATTCACAGCATCGAATGAATATTCCGGGCACAATTTCAGATAAAAACTGGCATTGGCAATTTTCATGGAACCAGCTTGATGCCGGTTTAGCAGAAAAATTACGAAAATTAGTCGGCCAATCAAATAGAAACTAGTTGAAGCGCGTTTGTCTCATAACGTTTACGAGGGTTCTTTTCACCGCGGCAGCATACTCACGCCAGATTATCCTAACAGGACTGTTTTATTTTTTAGCGGTGATGGTGTCTTCCATTTTCCTCATACAATTATTTCTGAATGGGAAATGGGAGGCCTGACACGCTCAACAGTTTTAAGCGCCTGATTTTGGGTCGAGCCGGCCACTTTCCGTTGTACTGCCAAATAAGTTAAATAATTTTCTATTTCATTTGCACCAAGATGTTGTGGGTGTTTTTTATTATTAAAGTATATATACCGTTTAATCCACTGCGCATAGGCTTCTTCCGTTCGGATGCTGTAATGTTTTATACGTATCTTGTTCCTAACGAGATCGAGTAGTTTTGTTTTTTGCATACATTTCCACGCAGAGTTAATGGTTTCATTAATTTTGCAGTAGATTATCTTACTTTTCGCATACAAGATGATATATGTCATATATGGTGTATTATCTATTTTCAATAGGACATATATCACTTATTGACTGTTGATTAATCAAGGGGTTATTTAGACAATATTCAGGATATGCGTCAGATGTGACGTATTTAATTACGTCAAATGTGGCGTCTATATATAGTTAGTTTTAGGGAATATTATTGATCCAAATGAGAAATTTCAGTGATCTTGAAAAAAAATGTATTAAATTGTGGATTGAGTCTCCTCTAGGAGAGCGTCATATTGTTAAAGCGCTAGAGCCTTATTTGACTAAAGAAATTATATCGATTGAGTTTGAGAGTAAAATTGCAAAGATAGCAAATAATAAAAACGATCGTGATTTATCTCCTGAAGAATTTGATGCATTTATGGGAGAAATGGTTAAAAGAAGGAATGAGATAACTGAAAAAATAATTATGGTTGCAAAGTTAATTGAATATCTTGAGATTCAAGGACTTATTACAACATACCGACTTGAAAGATATAGAATATCTAATACCGATACATTCGGATTAGGTAAAAGTTATAATTTATCTCATTTTTCTCCTTTTTCAGACTCAATAGTAGGAGAATTATTAAGTAAATATACTCTCACTGAAATAATTCCATCTAAGGACTTAGAGCAACTGTCGTTAAATAATTTTGTTATACCTTCAGATATAAAGTTTATAAAATCAGAAAGACGAAGCTGGGCAGCAATTTCAATTGCGATATTAGTTCCCTTTGTTTCGTTGGTATGGGGTCAATTTACTGAAAGAGAAGATCAATTTATTAAAGCTGCAGTAGAAAGAAAGTTTGATAAAATATCAAAAGAAATTAATGTAATTGAAGTCAAACAAACTAAAATTGAGAAAAATGTATATCAAAAAATAGAAGATAAAAAACGTATGTTCATTCGAATTGATAATATGGAAAAAATGCAAAATAAAACGATTAAAAATATGGCGAGAATTGAACAATTGGATAGGAGGTTATCTAAAATCGAAAAGGAGAAGTAAGATAGCTTGCAAATCTAACATTTCGTTCGTCGCGTCAAGATAAACCGAGAGTCATGGGATTAGGAAGGAGCCTATGAAAGTGATTATTATTAGCCAACAGGTGAGAATGAAAATTCAATTCCTGTCTGAGTAAGTTTGGCCAACGACTCAGTAGAGAACCTCGGGTGCATACTCAATAGGGTGTGTATCGAGCCGGGGGAATCAAGAATGCAGGCCGCGTAATCGAGTCCCGAAAAATGTATAGTTGTGGTCCGCAAGGATAAACTGGTTTCGACCAGCAAAAGCCGACGTTTTCGAACGGACGGAAGGCAATAGTCTTGAGTGCGAATGGCAAGCATTTACGACACCACCGGGATCTATGAGTGGGGCATGTATTCACAGGGTTAGTCTGGGAACTTGAGAGAACCGTTATCTCCTTGCTTAATGAAACTGGCCAAAGGGTTGCCGGTCAACAAATGAACCTGGCATTAACCAAGCAGTTTTCGGTGAGGTTAATGAGCCGTAAGGGACACGAACAGATCGAGAACAGGCAAGGTATCGGGAAGCGAGCCGAAAGCGAAGCGACCCGAGAAGGAGAAACGGTAGTCTTAGCGGATCATAGTACCGAAGGCCGATTATTTGGAAGGTCGAGAAGATGGGGAACCGAGACCCAAGGGACCCATTGAAGGGAAGGAGAAGCCGGGCACAACGTTCAGTCGGGAATGATGTGGTCAAGTAAATCTGTACACAAAAATGGGAGTTAAGCATTATTTTCTGCCGCAGTAGGCGATAACTAATTATTGTAACTATGCCCTCTGATGATGTTGTAGTGCAAATTGATATATTGGAATGTATCTCGCTCTGCCTCATTGTACGATCTATAGCATTCTTTAGGCACCCATTCAGTTTTAAAACTTCTAAAAAATCGTTCCATTGGGGCATTATCCCAACAATTGCCACGCCGACTCATGCTTTGATTTATTTGGTAACGCCATAGCTGCTGTCGATATTTCAGGCTGGTGTAGTGACAACCCTGATCCGAATGAAACATCACACCCTTAGGTTTACCTCGGCTTTCATGCGCCATCCTCAGTGCAGCACAAGTCAATTCCGAATCAGGACTGTCAGAGCAAGCCCAGCCCACTATTCTGCGAGTATATAAATCCATGACAACCGCCAGGTAAAGCCATTGCGTACCTGCCCAGATATAGGTTACATCGCCACACCAAACTTTGTTGGGCGCATCAACATTAAATTGTCGTTGCAACAAATTCGGTGCGATTTGAGAAGGCTTATCTGCAATTTTGTATTTGTGCTTACCAGGTTGTTTGCTGCTGATATGTGCCTCACTCATTAAATTACCTGCTTTATAGCGACCCACTTTTTCTCCTTGCTGTGTCAGTTGACCTGCTATTGTTCGTGCTCCGGCTGCGCCGCGACTGGCTGTATGAATATCAATAGCCTTTTGCCTTAATCGTTCTCGTTCTGGGTTAATAATATCTTTGTGTTTAACCCGATAATGATAGCTACTGCGCTGGACACCGAACAGTTTACATATCTGGACTACGTTGCCATGCTCTCTTGATAAAACTTGGATAAGATCTATCGTTTGATGGTGTCCGACATCAAGAGAGCTGTAGCCTTTTTTAATATCTCTTTCTCCCACTCAATTTGTTTTATTTTGGCTTCTAGCATCTGTATTCGTTGCTGATCATGGGTGATCGCTTTGGCTTTTGGCGTGCTACCACCGCGTTCAGACTCTAATTGATTAACCCAGCGCCGCATCGCGGTATATCCAACACCCATCGCATTACTGGCTTCTGGGATAGAGTCATCTTTGTCGAGCACCAGACTGGCCGCCTCCTGTTTAAATTCTGTTGAGTACGTCGATCTCTTTTTCTTCATGTGTACACCTCGGTTTTTTAGGGGTTATATTAACCCATCATCGTGTACAGATTCATTAAGCCACATCACTATCCCTGTTCGATTACATTGAAGTGTTTTACAACCGACAACGGATACATCAAACATTGGGATATAAAACGCCCGTTCAATATGAGATGATGAAAAACGTTGCTTAACCCTGTGTCTG
>CAZZJI010000043.1:0-5317 GCA_964654485.1 uncultured Gammaproteobacteria bacterium
TTGACGGTGGGTTTATGGGTAGGTGTAAATATAGGCAAAGATCAACCTTTGTATAGCAACCCCCTTAATACGGAATCACTGGCCGACGAAGCAAAACGCAAGGCTGGCGATATATTTGAGGATACAAAAAAATCACTTAGGGAGAAGCTAGAGGAAGAGGTTGATTCCAGGTCTTGAAAAAATTATTGCATTTTAAATTTTACCTGGTTTTTTTTCACTGTTTGGAAAAAGCTCGCGCACTGCCCAGCGGGCAAAATCCTGTCGGGTGCAGCTATCTGATGAGCGCAATCCCTGGCCTTCGACGACCCGGTATATTACCATGTCTTTTTCAGGATCCGGTGAATTATATTCATCAATAATTCGGCGAACAGACCATTCCCCTCCGTGTTGTCCGTTAGTATAAAATCCCCCCATTTTTATTTGATCTGCTGTCATTTCCAGTTTGCTGGCATGTTCCATCGTCAGTGCAATTAATCGTTGTAAATCATCTGTTGTTACGTCAACAACCAGATCCATATCAGCAAGGGCTTTTTCAATTTGTTTTCTATCAAGCAGACTTGATGCTCTTTGCAGATTTGCGGCCGGTGCTTCAGTGAAGCGCATCAGGCTCACCGGATAACGGCGCCATGGGAATATACTATTGAACACAACCGCAACGATAAAAATCACCATCACATTCAGTAATATCGGTGTTATCACAAACTGGTATCCCAAATCTGTAATAACGGGGCCACCGATAACGGCGGCAATAGCAGTTGCACCGCCTGGTGGGTGTATACATCTTAATAAGTGCATCAATGCAATTGCCAGGCCTACTGCCAACCCGGCTGCCAGGAAAACATTCGGAATGACGATAAAGCAGGTTACACCGACCCATGCGGAAACCAGATTGCCTGCAAATAATGGCCAGGGTTGTGATAATTTGCCGTGCGGCACGGCAAAAAGTAACACGGCTGTTGCGCCCATTGACGGGGCAATTAATGCAGCACCGATGGCGCCGGTAAATTGATAACTGATGTATGCGATGAGAGAAATACTGATAAAACCACCTAGCGACGAGACAACTTTTTCAGCGCTACTGATATTTTCTGATTCAATACCAAAAAAACGTTTAATTTGGCTCATATTCCTCGTGCGGACTATTTTTTCGTGTTATTAACCTAACACATCAGTTTAATGTCGTATTATTCTTTTCTGGAGAGTTCTCTTGTAGGGAGTCTGGTTCGTTGGGTTCAAGGCTGCGGGTTGTTTTTTCTATTTGATCGATCTCGGTTATCGCGTTTTTGGTACTAATGCCCATGTCTGTGAATTTTCTGGCACTGGGTAATATTCTTGCATCAAAAGAACCGACTGCCTTATTAAAATGTGAGACACTGCTATCCAGGCTTTTACCCACTTTCGCGAGATAATCAGAAAATACGCTGAGTCGGTGGTACAGGTCTTCGCCGATGTGTCGGATATGTTCAGCGTTTTCCGCCAATGTTTCCTGTCGCCAGCCATAGGCCACGGCGCGAAGCAAGGCAACGAAGCTGGTGGGGGTGGATAAAATCACTTTTTGGCGTAACGCTTCTTCCAGTAAATTTTTGTCGTGGTCTAAAGCGGTATAAAGAAATTGTTCGCCTGGAATAAAAAGCACGACAAAGTCGGGCGAATTCTTGAATTGGTTCCAATAGGCCTTTGCAGATAATTCACGTACCCGGTTGCGTACATTACGCGCATGCCGTTCCAGTTCTTTGGCCTTTGTATCCTCGTCGGGTGCTTCAATCGCGGATAGATAGGCGTCGAGTGGTGTTTTAGCATCAACGACAATTTCACGGCCGTCGGGCATGCGTACGATCATGTCCGGGCGAAGCAATCCATCTTCCGAATTGATTTGCTCCTGTTCATAAAAATCACAATGTTCAACCATGCCCGCTAATTCAGCCAGGCGCTTGAGTGTCATTTCACCCCATTGACCTCTTACCTCTGGACGGCGCAAAGCTTGTACCAGGTTTCGTGTTTCACTGTGCAGAGTTTTTTGGGTTTGCGCCATACTTTCTAAGTGTTGTGTTAATGAGCCGTACGCTTGTTTGCGCTCTTTTTCCATGGAATGAATTTGCTTTTCTGTTTTATCCAGTGCTTCTTTTATTGGTTTGATCAAGTTTTCAAAGGATTTTTCTTTTTTGTCCAGATCATTTTTTGCTTTTATTTGATATTGTTTTAAATTTTCCTGGGCGAGTTTAAGAAATGTATCATTATTGCGATTCAGAGCTTCGGTGGACAATAACGCAAAGGTATTGCTCAAATGCGCCTGTGCATCTTTTAAGGATTGAAATTTCTCTTCAGCGGATTTTTGATCCGCTTCTTTGAGGGTTTCCAGCTTGGTATTTTGTTCGCGCAGTTGTGTTATTTTATTATTTAATAGAAAAAAAACAAATAGCGCACCAAATGTAAAGGTAAGCAGGGCGAGAATAATCAGGTCTGTTAAATCGTACATAGAATATATTTCCAGTGAAGAAATAAGTTGCTCAAGAAAGCCAATCAAGTACTTCTAATGGGTGATTAATTGATCCATCCGCATTCCAGCTATCAGGTGTATCGTTTGCTCCGATGTAACCATAAAGTGCTACCAGTGTTTTCATACCTGCATTATTGCCGGCCAGTATATCGCGTTCTGCGTCGCCTACATAGAGGCATTCTGCGGCTTTGCTGCCGGTTTCTTTACATGCTAATAGCATTGGGGCAGGGTGTGGTTTGCGTTGTGGCAACGTGTCGCCACTTATTATGCTCGCGGCTCGATTTGTCAGATTAAGTTGCTTCATTAAGGGGCTGGTTAGCCAGGCGGGTTTATTGGTGACGATTCCCCAGCTAAGATTGTTTGTTTCAATGCGTGTTAATAATTCATCCATTCCGGGAAAAAGCGTGGTTTGGTTTGTTAAATTTTCCTGATAGATATGTAGAAAGCGTTTTCGTAATACTTCAAATTCACTTACATCAGAAGCGTTACCAAAGCCCAATTCAATGATTGCTTTACCGCCATGGGATACCACCGAGCGTATTTGATCGATCGGCAGCGTTGGCTTGTTTTGTTCTGTAAGGAGTTCGTTCAGGGCGAAGGCCAGATCGGGAGCGGTGTCAGCCAATGTACCATCAAGATCGAAAAGCACGGTTCGAATCATGTTGATCGCCGTGTTGATCGAGGTAGTAGCACCATGGCATTAATTATTAACATTAATTATTAACAACGGCGTGTGCGATGTAGTTAACACTTACATCTGCGCAGAGTGAAAAATTTTGAGTCAATGGATTGTAGTTTATGCCTCTTAGACCTTTGAGGCTAAGCGCAGCGCAACGTCCCCATTCATCCAGTTCAGACGGTTTAATGAATTTTGCATAATCGTGTGTGCCTTTAGGTAGTAGACCCAGTAAATATTCAGCACCAATAACGGCAAATGCATATGCCTTGGAGTTTCTGTTAATAGTGGAAAAAAATACGTAACCATCCGGCTTAACTAATTCGGCACAGGCTTTTATAGTTGACCGAGGATCGGGTACATGTTCGAGTAATTCCATACAGGTGACTACATCAAATTGTTTAGGGTGTTTTTGCGCGAATTCTTCAGCAGTTGCTTTAACATAGTTAACATGCAAACCAGATTCATGTAAATGCAGTTTAGCTATCGCCAAAGGCGCTTTGCCCATGTCGATGCCTGTCACGTTTGCACCACACGCTGACATGCTTTCTGATAAAATACCGCCGCCGCAGCCAATATCAACAATATTTTTACCTTTCAAATTGGTAATACTGTTTATGTATTCCAGGCGCAACGGGTTTATATCATGTAACGGCTTAAATTCGCCATTGAGGTCCCACCACCTTGAGGCGACTGCTTCAAATTTATTGATTTCATTTGCATCAACATTTTGATTAGATTGTTGCGACACGTTGCTTTCCATAATGTATTAGGTTTGTAATGATGCAATATTATCACGCCAGTATTTGGCGTTTGCAAGTATTGCTTTTTCATCGATTGTTGTCAGTTCGCGGTCCTTGAGTAATTGTTTACCCGCAACCCAGACATCGGTTACTTTATCGCGCCCACTTGCATAAACGAGTTGTGATATTGGATTATAAAGCGGCTGTGTCTCTACGTCATTTAATTTTATCGCGGTAATGTCAGCAGATTTTCCTACCAGCAATGAGCCTGTCGTTGCGTCAATGCCAAGTGCTTTTGCACCATTAATTGTGGCCATTTTAAGCGCTGTAGCGACGGGAAGTACGCTGGCATCTTTGGTAACTGCTTTTGCTAATAACGCAGCAATGCGCATTTCGCCAAACATGTCTAGATCATTGTTACTGGCTGCACCATCGGTGCCCAATGCGATATTCACATTGGCTTCAAGCAAGCTGTTTACCGGGCAAAAACCACTGGCCAGTTTTAGGTTTGATTCCGGACAATGAATGACGTGGGCGTTATTCTCTGCGATGAGGGCAATTTCATCGTTAGATAATTGTGTCATGTGTACCGCGAGTAATCTGGGTGATACCAGGCCGAGTTCATTGAGGCGCTTAAGTGGGCGACCGCCGTGTTGCTCGACAGCTTGGGTGACCTCATGAGCTGTTTCATGGACATGCATGTGAATTTGTATGTCCAGCTCATTGGCATACATGAGCATGGATTTGAGTGGTTTGTCGGAGACAGTATAAGGCGCATGTGGGGCGAATGCGGTTGTGATTAGTGGGTTATCTTTCAGTTGATCATGAACATCCAGACCTTTGTGTAAATACTCGTCCGCATTGCCCGCCCAGGTAGACGGAAAGTCGATAATAATCAATCCCACACAGGCGCGTATTCCCACTCTGGATGCCACGCCTGCTGTTTCATCCGGAAAATAATACATGTCATTAAAACAGGTCGTGCCACTTCTGATCATTTCCGCAATGGCAAGTTCGGTGCCGTCGCGTACAAATTTGGCGCTGACCCATTTCTCTTCTGCTGGCCAGATATATTTTTGTAACCAATCCATTAAGCCAAGATCATCTGCCAGACCGCGTAATAAACTCATCGGCGAATGGGTGTGTGTGTTGATAAAACCAGGAATAAGCACGTGATCAGTTAATTGATGCGTTTGCTTGGCTTTGTATTTTTTTCGAGCGTCATCGTGGGGAAGTATTTCTACAATATTGCCACCTTGAATGGCGATGGCGCTGTCTTCGTAAACCGCATTGTCAGGCTCAACAGGAATGATCCAACTTGCTTGTATTAATGTATCGATGGCTTGCATATAACTTAACGTATAAATAGGCGCAGTTGATTTGTTTTTAATGCTTTAACTA
>CAZZJI010000043.1:5417-11846 GCA_964654485.1 uncultured Gammaproteobacteria bacterium
AAAAGCACTATAAAAAACCATGAAAAATAAAAAACACTTACTTTTTTCCACAATGTACTTACAATGTATAAAAGCATACCTTATATAACACATACTCTAAAATCAAATGAATAAATTAGCGCAAGACAAGGTGAACGCCATTTCCTGGCAGGATGGCAAATTAGTGTTACTCGATCAAAGATTATTGCCGTCAAAAGTAGTGTATTTATGGCTCGATAATGTTGCTGCGGTTACAGATGCGATAACAGATATGGCGGTGCGCGGTGCGCCCGCGATAGGTATAACGGCGGCTTACGGCGTCGTTATCGCGGCACGTAACAGATTGTCAGGCGCAGGCAACACCTGGTCTGCTAGCGTAAAAAAGGGTGTGTTACAAGATATCGAATTACTGGCGGGTGCCAGGCCGACGGCGGTTAATTTATTTTGGGCATTAGCGCGTATGAAAGCATTAATCGAGACGCTTTCCAAGACTGACGTCGAAACAGCAGAGGGTAATGTTGTGGAGATATTGCTCAATGCAGCGACAAAGATACATCGAGAGGATGTTGAGGCCAATCATATTATGGGCGAGTTGGGATCTGACTTAATCCAACAGACTTGCAGTGTGTTGACGCATTGCAATGCTGGATCGTTGGCTACCGGTGGTTTTGGAACTGCATTGGGGGTGATACGCCATGCACATGGAGTTGGAAAAATAAAACATGTGTATGCTGATGAAACCCGACCATGGTTACAAGGCGCACGATTAACGGCCTGGGAGATGGCACAAGAACAAATCCCTGTTTCTTTACTGGTAGAGGGGGCTGCGGCGTATTTGCTAAAACAGGGGGATGTGCAGTGGGTCATCGTCGGCGCCGATCGCATTGCCGCAAATGGCGATGTTGCTAATAAAATTGGCACCTATGGCCTTGCGGTGTTGGCGCGGCATCATCAGGTGAAATTTATGGTGGTTGCACCGACAAGTACCATTGATATGGCGATCACATCTGGTGATGAGATCGAGATAGAAAATCGCCCACAGTCTGAAGTTCTTTCTTTTTCAGGGACACGCGTCGCAGCAGACGGTGTTAAAGCCTGGAATCCGGCATTTGATATCACGCCTGCGAGCCTGATTGATGCAATCGTAAGCGAAAAAGGGGTGATTCATCAGCCCAATTTGGAAAAATTGTCCAGCATGATGCAAGGACGCGTGTTTCCCCCTTTCTTTTCCTAAGCGCCTCAGTTCACCTCTACCAAGACTTTAGAAAGATGTAGTATCAGACACTTGTATGGTACAATATCTCGTTTTAAATCAGCAGGTTTCGTTTGGTCAACATTTATGCGGCTAGATGTGTTGTAGTTTTTCAAGGGTGTTAGCGGGTTTTTATTCAATATTGTGCAAATTGTGCCCAATTTTATTTTTAGTTAAATTTGTTATTAGCTCGTTATAAATTCTTTATTTAGTTTTTTATTAGACAAAGAGGATCCTGATTAAATATGGCGTTCGCAAAAGAAGTTCTCCCAGTCAATATTGAAGACGAAATGAAGCAGTCTTATCTGGATTACGCGATGAGCGTGATCATAGGGCGGGCTTTACCGGATGTACGAGATGGGCTTAAACCTGTTCATCGTCGTGTTTTGTATTCGATGAGTGAATTGGGCAACGACTGGAATCGTCCCTACAAAAAATCTGCACGTATTGTTGGGGATGTCATTGGTAAATACCATCCACACGGTGATTCTGCTGTTTACGATACGATAGTGCGCATGGCACAACCTTTTTCATTGCGCTACATGCTGGTGGACGGCCAAGGTAACTTTGGTTCCGTTGATGGCGATGCGCCTGCTGCCATGCGTTACACAGAAATTCGCATGTCCAAAATTGCGCATGAATTGTTAGCCGATCTTGAAAAAGAAACCGTTAATTTTGCGCCGAACTATGATGAATCTGAACACGAGCCGACTGTATTTCCGGCGCGCATCCCTAATTTACTTATCAATGGTTCTTCGGGTATTGCCGTGGGCATGGCAACCAATATACCGCCACATAATATTGGTGAGGTTATCAGCGCCTGCCTGGCTATAATTGAAAACCCTGATATTGATGTTCCCGGACTGATGGAACATGTGCCCGGTCCGGATTTTCCGACGGCGGGTATTATTAACGGAGCACGCGGTATACATCAGGCGTATCGAAACGGCCGAGGAAAAATTTACATTCGAGGTCGAACCCACGTTGAGACCAATGAGAAAAACGGTAAACAAGCTATTATTGTCACCGAATTGCCTTATCAGGTTAACAAGGCGTATTTGATTGAAAAAATTGCCTATCTGGTTAAAGAAAAACGCCTGGAAGGTATTTCTGAATTGCGCGATGAGTCAGATAAAGACGGTATGCGCATGGTGATCGAACTGCGCCGTGGTGAAGTGGCAGAAGTGATTCTTAATAACCTGTACCAACATACCCAATTACAAAACGTATTTGGCATCAATATGGTCGCATTGATCGATGGCCAGCCGAAGGTGCTGAATTTAAAACAAATTATAGAAGCATTTGTTCGTCATCGGCGTGAGGTTGTCACTCGCCGAACGGTGTTTGATTTACGTAAGGCACGAGAACGTGCACATTTATTGGAAGGGTTGGCGATCGCGTTAGCGAATATTGACCCCATTATTTTGCTGATTAAAAGTGCGGCTAGTCCCGCCGAAGCTAAAAAAGGCTTATTAGCGAAAACCTGGAAGCCAGGTGCCGTGGTGGATATGCTGGAACGTGCGGGTGAAACTATCTCGCGGCCCGATGGCCTCGCGGCTGAATTTGGTTTGGTCGATGGGGTTTATCGTTTATCTGAAGCTCAAGCACAAGCTATCCTGGATTTAAGACTGCATCGACTAACCGGCCTTGAGCAGGATAAAATAATAAATGAATACAAAGACTTACTTCTTAAAATTGAAGATTTACTTGATATATTGAGTGACCATGAGCGCTTAATGAGTGTAATTCGGGATGAATTACTTGCGGTAAAAGAACAGTTTGATGATAAGCGCCGAACCGAGATTGTGACCACACATCAGGACCTCAGTGTTGAAGATCTGATTAATGAAGAAGAAGTGGTCGTGACGCTCTCGCATGAGGGTTATGCAAAAGCTCAGCCATTGAGTATGTACCGTGCGCAGCGACGTGGCGGCAGGGGTAAATCAGCGACCAGCATAAAAGAAGAAGATTTTATCGATAAGCTTTTTGTTGCCAATACGCATGACATGATTTTATGTTTTTCCAGTCGAGGTAAGGTCTATTGGAAAAAAGTGTATGAATTGCCGCAAGCGAGTCGCGGTGCGCGTGGTAAACCGATTGTTAATTTATTACCACTCGAAGAGGGTGAACGCATAAATGCGATTCTACCGATACGTGAATTTGAGGAAGACAAATATGTGTTAATGGCGACAACATCGGGTACTGTCAAGAAGACTTCGCTTAAATATTTTTCGCGTCCGAGAGCGAACGGCATTAAGGCGATTGAACTAAAAGATGATGACCAGTTAGTGGGTGTTGATATCACCGATGGACGTTGTGATGTTATGTTGTTTTCCAGTGCCGGTAAAGCCATTCGTTTTAATGAAGAGGCCGTTAGACCCATGGGTCGGACAGCCGGTGGCGTGAGAGGCATTAAGTTGGCAGCGGGCCAAACGGTCATTTCACTTATTATCAATGGCTCTGAAGACAGCTGTGTACTGACCTCAACCGAAAAAGGCTACGGTAAACGAACGATTATATCGGATTATCCGGTACATGGTCGTGGTGGACAAGGTGTTATTTCGATTCAGACCACAGATCGAAACGGTGATGTGGTCGGTGCCGTCCATGTGACAGAAGACGATGGCATCATGTTAATTACTGACGTTGGCACACTCGTTCGAACCCGTGTAGCCGAAGTGTCAGTGATGGGACGTAACACGCAAGGTGTCAGATTGGTAAATCTAGGATCCGGTGAGCGTTTGGTCGGGATAGAACGCATCGTTGAAGAAGATCAGGATGACGAGGACGAAGGTGAGTAGCGTTTTGTCTTAGTGGTTTCGTAACTGTAGTTACTCTAATTAACAATAACAATTTCGATAACTTTAACAAAATCATGTAAGTTATTGTTTTTTATATTGAAAATAGTTTTAAATACATTAAGGTGTGATATGCCATCGATATATAATTTTAGTGCTGGTCCAGCGGTATTACCCAAAGAGGTTTTGTTACAAGCGAGAGAAGAAATGCTTGATTGGCAAGGGTCTGGCATGTGTGTGATGGAAATGAGTCACCGAGGCAAAGAATTCATGTCGATAGCAGCGCGAGCTGAAGTGGATTTACGCGATGTGCTGGCGATACCCGCCAATTATAAAGTGCTCTTTATGCAGGGCGGTGCTACCAGCCAATTTTCCATGGTGCCGATGAATTTGCTAGCGGGTAAAACAACGGCTGACTATATTAATACGGGTGCCTGGTCAAAAAAAGCGATCGCTGAGGCTAAGCGGTTTTGTAACGTCAATGTGGTGGCCACGACTGAAAGTAACAAATTTACATCAGCGCCAACACAAGAAGAGTTAACCCTGAATAAAGACGCCGCATATTTACACTACGTATCTAATGAGACGATTGGCGGGGTAGAGTTTAATTATGTCCCTGACGCAGGCGAGGTGCCTTTGGTTGTTGATATGTCTTCCACAATATTATCCCGGCCAATCGATGTGTCTCAATTTGCTGTGATCTATGCGGGCGCGCAAAAAAATATTGGTCCTGCTGGATTGACTCTTGTCATCGTACGAGAGGACCTGATCGGTAATGCATCTGATACAATACCAAGTATGTTTGATTATAAAGTCATTGCAGAAAGTGATTCCATGACAAATACGCCTCCGACCTACGCGTGGTACATGGCGGGACTGGTGTTTAAGTGGCTCAAAGCTAAAGGCGGTTTGAGCGCGATGGCAGAAATCAATAAGCGTAAATCAGACAAATTATATGCTGCGATTGATAATTCGGATTTTTATAGTAACCCGGTTGATCCCACTTGCCGTTCTTGGATGAATGTACCCTTTACGCTGGCTAATGATGATCTGGATTCAACGTTTTTAGAAAAAGCCAAAGACGCGGGCCTGATTACGCTCAAAGGACATCGGTCTGTGGGGGGGATGCGTGCCAGTATTTACAATGCGATGCCGGAAGACGGTATAGAGGCGCTCGTCGGTTTTATGAAAGATTTTGAACAACAGTATGGTTAATTAAGATATGTATAAAGTACTTACGCTAAATAATATTTCAGTTGCCGGTTTAGAGCGATTGCCGCGTGATGCTTATGAGGTTGCGTCAGAGATACAACATCCTGATGCGATTTTGTTACGCTCTTTTAAAATGCACGACATGGATATCCCGGCCTCATTGAAAGCCGTGGGCCGGGCAGGCGCGGGTGTTAATAATATCCCGGTGGAAAAATACAGTGAATTAGGTATTCCAGTATTCAACGCACCCGGCGCGAATGCAAACGCCGTAAAAGAATTGGTTATTGCGTCGATGTTGATAGCCTGTCGGAATATCGCTCAGGCTTGGCGTTTTTCTCAAAATTTGCAAGGCGATGATGCTGAAATAAACAAACAAACAGAAGCGGGTAAAAAGAATTTTGCTGGTTTTGAATTACCAGGCCGCACACTGGGTGTGGTCGGTTTGGGTGCGATTGGTCGACATGTTTCCAACGCTGCGATTGCGCTGGGTATGAATGTCATTGGTTTTGATCCAGGAATCACTGTTGAAGGTGCCTGGCAATTATCATCAAATGTTAAACAAGCAAAAAGTATTGACGAATTAGTATCACAAGTTGATTTTGTCACATTCCACGTGCCCTTAATTGACTCTACACGTAATATGATTTCAGCCGAACGGCTTAAGTTGATGAAAAAAAATGTGGTTATACTCAATTTTGCACGTAGTGGTATTGTTGATGATAAGGCGGTCAGTGAGGCGATAAAAGAAGGTCAGGTTTACGCGTATATGTGTGATTTCCCCTCTAACTTGTTAAAAAATCATGAGCGTGTAATCGCGTTGCCACATCTGGGCGCATCTACTAAGGAAGCTGAGGATAACTGCGCGGTGATGGTGGCGGATCAAGTACGGGATTATCTGGAAAACGGAAATGTAAGAAATTCTGTTAATTTTCCGGAAGTCATTATGCAACGGACCAAAGGTTGTCGGCTAGGTATTGTTAACGCCAATGTACCCAACATGGTTGGACAAATTTCAACAGCGCTGGCAAATGCAGACCTGAACATAATTGATATGTTAAATAAATCGCGTGGTAATTTAGCCTATACATTAACGGATGTGGACAAGAAAGTAGCGGATTCTGTTATTCAGTCTATCGCTTCTATCGAAGGTGTGTTAGCGGTTAGGTTAGTTTGTTCTGACCCGGGTAC
>CAZZJI010000043.1:11946-15554 GCA_964654485.1 uncultured Gammaproteobacteria bacterium
AAACACAACGACTTCAAATGGACAACGATAGCAAACTTGAGGGCATCAGAAAACGTATCGATAGCCTGGATGAACAGATTCAGGTATTGATAAACGCGCGTGCTGAATGCGCTCAGGATGTTGCTAAAATCAAGCAGGCTTCTTTAGCAAAGGACACTTGTAAACACTCTCGTAAAGACGCTGCTAAGGATTCGGGTAAAGACGGCGCCATTAGCATTAGGGACGTCGATTATTATCGAGCCGAACGTGAAGCGATTGTGTTGCGCGATGTACTGGCCCGCAATAAAGGTCCGCTGAGCAATGAAGAGATAGCCCGCTTGTTCAGGGAAATTATGTCTGCTTGCCTGGCCTTGGAACAACCCATGAAAATTGCTTTTCTTGGGCCGGAAGGCACATTTACACAATCTGCGTCGTTAAAACATTTTGGCCATTCAGTGATAACTGTGCCGTTGGGTGCAATTGATGAGGTATTTCGTGAAGTGGAATCCGGCGCGGCACATTATGGCGTTGTGCCTGTCGAAAATTCAACAGAAGGTGTTGTTAATCATACGCTGGATATGTTTTTGGACTCCTCGTTGAGTATCAGTGGTGAGGTCGAATTACGTATTCATCAGCATTTGTTAAGTGATGAAAAAAGCACTGAAAGTATAAAGCGTGTTTATTCGCATCAGCAGTCTTTGGCGCAATGCCGGGAATGGTTGGACGCCAATATGCCGAATGTTGAAAGAATTTCAGTCGCCAGTAATGCGGAAGCGGCACGTATATCTAAAAAAGAAAAATGCTCTGCTGCTATTGCAGGCGAAATTGCTGCTAAAATTTATGAGCTGGGTATGCTGGTTGAAAATATTGAAGATGACCCCGATAACACAACGCGTTTCTTAATAGTTGGACGAAGTAATACCAAGCCCAGTGGACAAGATAAAACATCGATACTATTGTCGACCCCCAACAAACCTGGCGCCCTACATCGCTTGCTGCAAATATTTTCGAAACATGATATTTCTATGACGCGAATTGAATCCCGGCCGTCGCGGCGGGGAATGTGGGATTATGTTTTTTTTATCGATATTGAAGGCCATATATTGGATAAAGGTGTCGCTTCAGCGATAAGTGATCTCAACCAGGAAACCACTATTTTGAAAGTGCTTGGATCATATCCAAAAGCTGTCTTATAATCATTTCATTATACTTTACTTAACGAACAATTTAACGAACAGCTCCATGACAAAAAACGCCACATCTGGCAATTCTTCCTTGCGGCTTAAAGATTTAGCGGTGGAAGGTGTAAAAGGACTTCAGCCGTATCAACCCGGAAAGCCAATTGAAGAATTGGAACGCGAATATGGTGTGAGCAATATTATCAAACTGGCGTCAAATGAAAATCCGCTTGGACCGACACCTGATCTGGTTAATGCCATTGGTAAAGAATTGCAAGAAATTGACAGATATCCCGATGACAGCGGATACCAGCTGAAGCAATTATTAGCAGTCAAACATGGGGTCACTTCGAGTCAGATTACGTTGGGAAATGGTTCATGTAATGTATTGGAACTAATCATACGCGCCTTTGTAGCGCCACTGCAGGAAGTTGTGTTTTCTCAATACGCGTTTGCTATGTACTCCATATTGTCACAGGCCGCGGGCGCTAAGTTAAATGTAGTACCTACAAAACGTTGGGGCCATGATCTGGACGCGATGTGTGCCCAGGTATCTGACAACACAAAACTGATATTTATCGCAAACCCGAATAATCCCACGGGGAGCTGGTTGCAGACGGGTGAGCTAAGGGAATTTGTTACCGCTGTTCCTTCTAATGTACTTGTGGTTATCGATGAGGCGTATTTTGAATATGCCAGTTTTGCCGGTTCCGCCGCTGAAGATTATCCCAATACGGTACCGTGGATTACGGATCACACCAATTTAATTGTGACGCGCACGTTCTCAAAAGCATATGGGTTGGCGGGATTGCGAATTGGCTATGGTATTGCACATCCCGATGTAAGCGATTTGATTAATCGTATCAGACAACCTTTTAATGTGAACAACTTAGCAGTCGCCGCAGCTAAATATGCTTTAAAAGATGAGGTGCATTTAGGAAAAAGCCTGGATACAAATGTGAGTGGATTACAACAATTAAACAAGGGCTTGCAGGCATTAGGGTACGATGTTGTGCCGTCAGCCGCTAATTTTGTATTTGTTGATATCAAACAAGAGGCGAAATCAGTAAATGAATACTTACTGCAAAATGGTATTATAGTCCGCTTGGTGGGCAATTACGGCTTGCCTAATCATTTACGTATTTCGGTGGGTTTAGCAGAGGAAAATCAGCGTTTATTGGATACATTAAAATCCATGTAACTATTAATATACCCGTAACGATTGATATTATGTAGAAGTAATATTTGTAATAATTAATAGAAATTAATAAAAAGTGTGGCTCGATAAGGTTTAATTATGATTATTGTGATGGATTATCAAACCCCGGATGAACAAATAGAGGCCGTAGAAAAGAAGCTCGTTTCTATGGGCGTACAAACCAATGTGTCCAGGGGCGTGCGTCGTATTATAATCGGCGCGCTGGGTGATGTGAGCCGTATTGACACCAAGTTGATTGACGCCCTGCCGGGTGTCGAACAAATTATTCGTATCATGAAGCCCTACAAGATTGTTGCCAGGGAATCGCATAGTGAAGACACTGTCATTGATATCAGGGGGGTAAAATTGGGCGGCACATTAGTGCAGGTTATTGGTGGTCCCTGCTCTGTGGAAACACAGCAGCAAATGGATTTATCCGCGAGTGCTGTTGCCGATGCGGGTTGTAAATTAATGCGAGGTGGGGCGTTTAAACCACGAACCAGTCCCTATTCCTTTCAGGGTGTGGGTACAGAAGGTCTGACCCTATTTCGTAATGCGGCGAGTAAGTATAACTTGCCAATAGTAACGGAACTTATGGATGTCAGGATGTTGGACAGTTTTTTGGAAAACGATGTTGATGTTATCCAAATCGGAACACGCAATATGCAGAATTTTGATTTACTTAAAGAAGTGGGGCGTACGCATAAACCGGTAATATTAAAGCGCGGAATGTCTGCCACGATAAGTGAATGGCTTATGTCCGCAGAATATATCGCGGCTGGTGGTAACCATAATATTATCTTTTGCGAGCGTGGCATACGTAGTTTTGAAACGGCGTACCGTAATGTTTTGGATGTGACGGCCATTCCGGTTCTTAAGAAAGAAACGCACCTACCTGTGATTGTTGATCCCAGTCATGCTGGTGGTAAAGCCTGGATGGTGCCTGCGTTATCTAAAGCCGCAGTGGCTGCGGGCGCGGATGGGTTATTGATTGAAACTCACCCCAATCCACCTGAAGCCTGGTGTGATGCAGATCAGGCATTGAATCCGGATGAATTGAAAGATTTGATGGCGCAGTTGCGTGGTATTGCAAATGTGATAGGTCGAGAGCTTTAACATTTTGTTGTTTATTACTTGCTTACAAATTTCGAGAAACCGATGATAAATCGCATCTGCATTATAGGGGTTGGATTAATAGGGGGGTCGTTAGCACGTGCATTAAGAACATCCGGTGCCTGTAAGGAAATAGTGGG
>CAZZJI010000043.1:15654-30236 GCA_964654485.1 uncultured Gammaproteobacteria bacterium
GGGGGTCGTTAGCACGTGCATTAAGAACATCCGGTGCCTGTAAGGAAATAGTGGGCACCTCCCGTCATAGCGCTAACCTGGAAAAAGCCAAACAATTAGACGTGATTGACCGTTTTGAAACGGAGCTACCGGTCGCTGTCAAGAACGCAGATGTGGTCATAGTGTCTGTACCGGTAGGTTCTGTAGATGCTGTTTTCAAATCGCTTGCTGAGTGTGTCTCGGATAACACTGTTATTAGCGATGTTGGCAGCACCAAACGAAGTGTGTTGCGATCTGCTGAAAAATATTTAGGCCCGTTTTCAAAAAATTTCGTGCCAGCACATCCTATTGCCGGTACTGAGGAAAGTGGTGTTGAGGCCTCTACGGCGGCGCTTTTTCAAGGCCGTCGAGTCATCCTTACCCCGACTGACAGCACCAATGATAGCGCGATTAGCGTGGTACAGGCGATGTGGCAGGAAACCGGTGCCGATGTTGTTGTGATGGATGTAGACCAGCACGACGAAGTGCTGGCGGCCACCAGTCATTTACCTCATCTGTTGGCGTATTCTTTGGTGGATACACTCTCCCAATTAGATAAAAAATGTGAAATATTCAAGTATGCTGCGGGTGGTTTTAGGGATTTTACCCGAATTGCGTCCAGTGACCCAACGATGTGGCATGACATTTGTTTGTCAAATTCAAATGCAATTTTAACTGTGTTGCAGACGTTTTCCAGTGATTTAAAAAAGCTGGAGCAAGCCATCAAAGACAACAATAGCCAATTTATTCTGGATGTATTCCAGCGAGCGAAAAAATCAAGGGATACGTTTTGTAATGAATGATGCTCCGTCAGGTAGTAACTCTGGTAGTAATTCTCGGCAAAACCCTTCACAAAACTTGCAGCAAAAGCAGGTTACATTTTCATGTCAGCCGGGTGGTAGTTTAACTGGCAGCGCACGAGTACCAGGTGATAAATCGATATCACATCGGTCCATTATGTTGGGTGCGTTGGCTGAAGGTACAACGCATATTCGTGGTTTTCTGCAAGGCGATGATGCCATCGCAACATTAAATGCATTTCGTGTGATGGGCGTCAAGATTGATGGACCCGATAAGGGTAGAGTAACGGTTCATGGTGTCGGTATGCAGGGCCTCAATGCCCCATCTGCGGATCTCGACTTGGGAAATTCAGGTACATCAATGCGGCTTTTATCGGGTTTATTAGCCGGGCAGAAATTTGATAGCACGCTGACCGGCGATGTTTCTTTATCAAAAAGACCGATGAATCGGGTCATTGATCCATTGACTAAAATGGGTGCCGATATTGAATCTGCTCTTAATGGAACCCCCCCTTTGATGATTAAGGGAGGGAAAACGCTGTCAGGCATAAATTATTTGATGCCGATGGCGAGTGCACAGGTAAAATCCAGCTTGCTGCTGGCCGGACTGTTTGCTAACGGCTCCACCTGCGTCACTGAACCTGCGATGACACGTGATCACACTGAGCGCATGCTAAACGGTTTTGGTTATTCTGTCGAACGTCAGGATATGACTGTTATTTTACAAGGCGGCGGCAGGCTGCACGCCACCGATATAGAGGTACCGGGTGATATTTCGTCCGCCGCTTTTTTTATTGTCGGCGCGTGTATTACAAAAAATTCGGATATCACATTGCAGCACGTCGGCATTAACCCAACAAGAATTGGCGTAGTGAATATTCTGCGATTAATGGGCGCGGACATTTCAATTTTTAATGAACGCGATGTCGGTGGAGAACCCGTTGGGGATATTCGGGTTCGCAACAGTCCGTTAAAAGGCATAACGATTCCGCAAGACCAAGTGCCTCTGGCAATTGATGAGTTTCCGGTTATTTTCGTCGCAGCCGCTTGTGCTGAGGGGGAGACGGTACTCAAAGGTGCGGAAGAATTGCGGGTTAAAGAAAGTGACCGTATTCAGGTAATGGCTGATGCGTTGTCCAATGTCGGTGTGCAAGCACGGCCGACCGACGATGGTATGGTTATTTGTGCGAGTGATATTAAAGGTGGCGAAGTGCGCAGCTGCGGCGATCATCGCATTGCAATGGCAATGTCGATCGCGGCGTTACGAGCACAAGGAAGCATCACCATTCAGGATTGTGCCAACGTGAATACCTCCTTTCCAGGGTTTGCTGAGATGGCTAACAGGTTAGGGCACGACATCAGGGTGTACTAGGAAAGTAAATTATGTCCGATAATATGACACCTGTTATTGCGGTTGATGGACCGAGTGGCTCCGGAAAAGGAACGGTTTGCAGTTTGGTTGCACAAAAATTAGGCTGGCACTTGCTTGATAGCGGTGCGCTTTATCGCCTGGTCGCGTTAGCGATGCTACGTCATTCAATTGAGATTGATAACCAAGACGCGCTTATTTCTCTCGCCGCACACCTCGATGTGGAGTTTAAAGCGAATCCTGCGAAAGATGGCTTAGTGATTGTTTTAGAAGGTGAAGATGTCACAGATGACATCCGAACTGAAAAATGCAGCCAGCTGGCATCGCAAGTGGCCGCAATTCCAGCCGTTCGGTTGGCGCTACTTGAGCGGCAACGGGCATTTTTACAGCCCCCTGGTTTAGTGGCTGATGGGCGCGATATGGGCAGTGTGGTCTTTCCAGAGTCGCAATTGAAGGTGTTTTTGACTGCCAGCCAGCAAATTCGCGCAGAAAGACGCTATAAACAGTTGATAAAAAAGGGAATAAATGTTAATTTCGCTGCGATTTTAGACGATATTTCTCAGCGGGATACACGAGATAGTCAACGCAGTGTATCACCACTGCATGCGGCAGACGACGCAATTGTAATCGACACATCAGAATTAGCTATTGATGATGTGGTTATACGAATTTTAGATTTGTATCGTTCCGTTTAATTTCAAGTACTTTGTATTTTGGGGCTGTTGTTAATAAAACAAGTACGATTAGTACTTGTTTAACTTCAGACATTTTTTTAACTAACCATTATGGATTGATGTTCTTTAGGGATGAAGTTCGGGAATTTATATTTTGATGATAAACGCTATGACTGCTGACGCTATAATCGATGACACTATAACAGAAACAGAAAGTTTTAAAGAATTATTTGAAGAGAGCCTGGGATTAACGAAACTGCAACCAGGTTCAATTGTAACCGGTACTGTCGTGAACGTAAGCGACGATATTGTGATGGTACACGCGGGTTTAAAGTCCGAAGGGGCGATACCTATCGAGGAATTTTACAACGACAAAGGGGTTGTTGATGTAAAAGTAGGTGATGAAGTTGAGGTTGCCGTTGATTCGTTAGAAGACGGATTTGGTGAAACCGTATTATCAAGAGAAAAAGCAGTCAGAGCCCATTCATGGACTGTGTTGGAAAAAGCACACGAAGCAAACGAAACGGTGATTGGCGTTATTAATGGTAAGGTAAAAGGTGGGTTTACCGTTAATGTAAATGAAATTCGCGCCTTTTTACCTGGCTCATTGGTCGATGTGCGTCCTGTCAGAGATACCGCTTACCTGGAAGGTAAAGAACTCGAATTCAAAGTGATTAAAATCGATAAAAAACGCAATAACGTCGTGGTTTCGCGGCGTGCTGTGGTCGAAGCTGAGTCTACAGAAGAAAGGCAATCGCTTATCGAGAATCTAGAAGAAGGCCAGGTTGTTAAAGGGGTTGTCAAGAATCTAACAGATTATGGTGCGTTTATTGATTTAGGTGGCGTCGATGGCCTATTGCATATTACTGACATGGCTTGGAAACGTGTTAAACATCCAAGTGAGGTCGTTGAAATTGGTGCTGAGATCGAAGTAAGAGTACTTAAATACGATAAAGAACGTACTCGCGTATCGCTGGGACTAAAACAAATGGGTCAAGACCCATGGGTTGAATTAGCACGCCGATACCCAATGAAAACACGGCTTTTTGGCAAAATTACTAACATTGCTGATTACGGCTGTTTTGTTGAAATCGAAGAAGGCGTGGAAGGCTTGGTGCATGTTTCCGAGATGGACTGGACGAATAAGAACATTCATCCATCCAAAGTGGTTCAGTTGGGTGATGAGGTTGAGGTTGTTGTTCTGGAGATTGATGAAGAACGTCGACGTATATCATTAGGTATGAAGCAATGTCTGGCTAATCCTTGGGAATCCTTTGCGACTACACATGACAAGGGAGACAAGGTCATTGGTACGATTAAATCAATTACCGATTTCGGTATTTTTATTGGCCTGGATGGTGGTATCGATGGCTTGGTGCATCTATCGGATATCTCATGGGATGCGACCGGCGAAGAAGCGGTGCGCGGTTATGAGAAAGGTCAAGAGATCGAAACGGTTATTCTGGCGATTGATTCAGAACGAGAACGTATTTCACTGGGTGTTAAGCAGTTAGAAAAAGATCCTTTTTCAAACTACGTTGCCGAGCATGCCAAAGGGGTGCTGGTGACTGGCACTGTCACTGAGTTAGACGCTAAATTTGCGACTATACAGTTGGCAGAAGGAGTTGAAGGGATTCTAAGGGCGGCCGATATCAGTCGTGAACGAGTAGAAGATGCGCGCACTGTCATGAAGGTGGGCGATAAAATAGAAGCCAAGTATATGGGCCTTGACAAGAAAAATCGGTCTATTACTCTTTCTATTAAGGCTAAAGATACTGACGAAGAGGCGGAAGCGATTCAAGAATACGGGCAGTCTGCCGTTACAGGTACCGGAAATACCACTTTGGGCGATATTCTCAAGGAACAGATGGATAGCCAGAAAGAGTAATTAAACTAACGACTAGTGTGTCCGGCTGCGGATTTTTGATTGTCGGGCACGTTTTCATACGATGTTAGAGGCGCTAACAGGGCTAATATGACTAAATCAGAGTTAATTGACATTATTGCACGTAATCAAAATCAACTTCCCTATAAGGATGTTGAGCTTTCTGTCAAAACATTAATCGAGCAAATGGCGCAAGCGCTGGCTGCTGGCGAAAGAATTGAGATTCGAGGTTTTGGTAGTTTTGCGCTTCACTTCAGACCCCCACGCATCGGTCGCAACCCTAAAACAGGTGAGTCGGTGGCGTTATCCGGGAAATATGTCCCTCATTTCAAACCCGGTAAGGAACTTCGGGAACGCGTTAATGATAATCGTGAATCGACGACTATAGTGCCCGTTGCGGGGTAACTTTATTGACTCAGGTAACTTTTATTGACTCAAGTAACTTAAGCTGTTTCTAGCAATATTTGTCTATATTTACATCTTATACTAACTTAACGGAGTGCTCAATTTCACTGCTTACGTTAAAAAATTTCTCCCAGATTGTTTTCTACTACTGTATTATTCCAAAGATCCTTTTATTCAATATATACTAATTCATATGGTTATTAGGGGGCCAGTTTGTGATTAAAGATACCGTTTTTGGCACCAGTCGATTTATACGGCGACTTTTCTTTATTGCTATCATGTTGGTCGTTATAACGTTCGGACTATCATTTGCATTGCTCAATTCTGACCCTGTTACTTTCAATTTTTATCTTGGTACGGTGCAATTGGAATTATCTCTGATACTTGTTATTACCTTCGCTGCGGGCGCGCTGCTGGGCGTTCTTGCTAGTTTTGGTGTAATTCTAAAATCAAAGCGTCAGGTTTCCAAAATTAAAAAGGAAATGAAAAACAGCGCCAAGGAATTAAATAGCATACGCTCAATGTCTGTGAAGGAAATGTAAACGGATGCCAGTAGAATGGTTGCTGATATTATTGCCCATTACATTAACAGCAGGATGGTGGATTGGCAGACGTAAGCGATTAACTGAAGATGACGCAAGTCCGGGTGATTTTTCCTCTAAATATTTTCAGGGGCTCAATTACCTGCTTAATGAACAGCCGGACAAAGCGATTGAGATCTTTATCAAAATGATTGAAGTTGATAAAGAAACGGTCGAAACGCACTTTACGCTGGGCAATCTATTCCGGCGACGAGGTGAAGTCGATCGCGCCATTCGCATCCATCAGAACCTAATTGCACGGCCTTCGTTAACAAAAAAACATAAAGAACAAGCCTTGTATGAACTCGGGCTGGATTATATGAGCGCAGGTATTCTGGGTCGTGCCGAAACGGTTTTTCTTGAATTAGTGGAAACGGATTCAAAAAAAGTGCAGGCCTTAAAAGAATTACTGGATATATATCAACAAGAAAAAGATTGGTCAAAAGGTGTTGAGACGTTAAAAAAATATCAATCGGCCACTGGCGAAAATCAAAAAGCAACGATTGCCCAGTTCTACTGCGAATTAGCGGAAGAAGCCAAACAAAAAAGCGATGAAAAACTGCTACGCCAGTTTGCGAAAGAAGCGTTATTGCACGATAAAAATTGTGTTAGAGCGTCGCTTATTTCGGGAAAAGCAGAAATGGCGGCAGGAAATTATGAAAGTGCGATGGTCGCCTACAAAAAAGTGGAAAATCAGGATGCTGACTATTTACCCGAAGTGATTGAACCTATATTAACTTGTGGAGAAAAGCTGGGGATTGAGAAAGATATCATCGTCTACTTAAAAGAAGTGCTGGATAGACATGGCGGTATCTCCACTATGATTGCACTCGCAAATCTGATTCAGAAACAGGGAGGTGACAAGGATGCAATCACGTTTGTTGTCGCGCAGTTACGCAAACGTCCCTCCGTCAGGGGGCTTAATCGCTTAATTGAATTGAGCCTGTTTAGAACGGAAGGGCCGGCAAAGGAAAATTTATTGCTATTAAAAGATCTGACAACGGAGTTGTTGGAAAACAGGGCGGTATATAAGTGTCATCAGTGCGGTTTTGCCGGGAAATCGATGCATTGGCTTTGCCCGGGGTGTACCAGTTGGAATAGCATTAAACCGATACAAGGAGTGGAAGGGGAATGACGGACAGGGGCGATTCTGTATTACAAGACTCTCTTTTACAAAAGCGTGGCCCACGCATCATTGTCGCACTGGACTTTGCAACGGAAAAAGAGGCATTGTCGTTAACGCAACAACTTGATCCACAGCGTTGTCGGTTAAAAGTAGGTAAAGAACTGTTTACTCGATGTGGTCCCAAACTCGTCGAAAATTTGGTAAAGCAAGATTTCGATGTTTTTCTCGATTTAAAATACCATGATATTCCCAATACGGTCGCCAAAGCGTGTATCGCCGCAGCGGAATTGGGCGTATGGATGCTAAATGTGCACGCATCAGGTGGGCGCAAAATGATGCAAGCCGCACGAAATGCACTGGATGGGATTGATTCGGCGCCACTGTTAATCGCTGTTACGGTTTTAACGAGTATGGAAGACAAGGATCTTGATGAGATCGGAATCTCACTCACTACATCAGAAATGGTGGCACGTCTGGCTGATTTAGCCTATCAATCGAAGATGGATGGTGTAGTATGCTCCCCGTTAGAAACGGCGCTATTACGAGAGCAATTCGGCAGTGATTTTACGTTGGTTACCCCTGGCGTCAGACCAAAAACGGCAGCGATAGGCGACCAAAAACGCGTAACCAGCCCGGCAGAAGCCATACAGAATGGCTCAGACTATCTGGTGATAGGCAGACCGATAACAGCGGCTAAGAACCCTATTATGGCACTGTTAACAATTGAAGAGGAGTTATAACCTGGGAATATGTAATGCCGGTTTATGTTAGCTGTAAGTGGCTTGCACTTAGTATGCATGCTGAAACGAGCAAATAATTGACTCGTGGTATTGAAATATAGCTAATATGGAGACTTATTATGAAGAAAAGTATAAAAATTAGGAATATACTAACCGGATTAATTTTTTCGCTATTTTCGGCTTTATCATTTGCAAGCCCAGTTGACATTAATAGTGCAGATGCTAAAACCATCGCAGCGGCAATAAGTGGAATTGGTCTAAAAAAGGCGCAAGCCATCGTCGCTTATCGCAATGAAAAAGGGCCTTTTCAGACTGTTGATGAATTAACCAATATAAAAGGCATCGGTGCGAAGACACTCGAGAAAAATAAAGACAATATTTCTCTGCAAAGTTTGAATTAATCCATGTCTTATCTAGAGCTACGCTATAGAGTTAGCCTAAAGTACTGATATTGAGGAGAAAGTGGGTGTATAATACATCCACTTTTTTTGTTGTTTTAACCGTTATACTGGGCACATAGAAATAAGGTGCATTTTGTGTATCAAACCGAAAATAAAGTAAAATTAGTCAGTAATTGAAGAAAATTAGATAAACATGACAAACTTGGTACCACCCACCCCCAAAGAGCTACAAGTCTATTATCAGGAAGATGAAATCAATCTGCTTGATATTTTTTTAGTGCTTGTAAAAAGAAAAAAAGTTATTGCGATCGTTGCAGGTGTTTGCATAGTTATCGGCATTGTTTTTTCATTTACCACGTCAAAAGTATATACTTATTCCACATCTATCGAAATTGGTGCAACTGGAAGCCCTGTTAGTGATGATGGCTTTGAAGAAAATGTAAACCAACAATTAAAATTAATCGATAACCCCAATACTGTGCTGGCAAAAATACAGGAAAGTTATATTCTGGTTGTTCAGCGTGAATATTTTAACTCTAATCCTGATATCAAAGTATTTAAAATCAAAGCGCGCATTCCAAAGGGCAGTGAATTAATCGTACTTGAAAGCAAAGGTACGGAAGAACTTAAAGAAACCCACCTGTACATACACCAACAAATCCTAAATCGATTAATACAGGATCATAAAAAACGAATTGATGTTACTCGAAATCAATACCAAGTCCAGATTGAAAAAAACAAATTGATACTGGAAGGAATACTCGATCCTAGTACTCTGGATGTCGCAAGAAAGGCGTTAGACAACGAATTAATACGAGCAAAGTTAAAATTAGAAGAATTGAGGGACCCGAAGGTATTAGCGGTACCAAAGAAAGGTCTTGAAAGAGAAATCAGTCTTATCAAACTTAAACAACTGGAACGCAAAGATCAAATAAAGCTAATAAAAGAACAAGTGAAACGACTGGATGAAGTAGAAAGGTTATTACAAAAACAATCGGCCGATCTTAATGATCAAATCAATACCGTTATACTACGGCGACAGGATGCTTTAAAAGAAGTAAGTGATGAAGCCAAGGCAATGACGATGTTATTGATCGACAATGAAATACAGCAAAACCGGGATCGATTAGCTGGCATTGAGGAACGTTTGTATGTGACGCTAAAGAATCAAAGAGGACAACTAGACAAGTCACTCGCGGATAATCGGCGCGAGCAGGAAATACAGGATAAAGAAATATTGGATGTTGAAGGTAAACTGGAAAAACTGATATTAGACAATCGACGGGATCAGGCAAGACAACGGCCGATTGTTGCCGAACTGGAAGCTCAGCTTAAAAAGCTTGAATCAGACCATGTACGTGATATATCGAGCCAGCGCCACAAAATTCGTGAACTGGAAATACAGTCTGTAAACCTTCGAGAAACACATGCCGTAACTCCGCCAATACAGTCGCTTAGAGCAAAAGGCACAAGTCGTTTGTTAATCGTTTCTTTGTCCATTATTTTGGGGGTTATATTTGGTATTATTGCCGCCTTTATTTTTGAATTTTTAGACAAAGCAAAACTGCGATTGGCGGAACAGAAAGTATAAGAAAAAATTATTTTCTTTTAGTTAAATATTCTGGAGTAATTAGTGATTATACAACCTGTCATTTTATCGGGTGGTTCTGGTACGCGCCTTTGGCCATTGTCACGTGAGCACTTCCCAAAACAATTGCTACCTTTAGTAACTGATTCATCTTTATTGCAGGATACGATAAATCGTTTGGATGGTCTGGAAAATACGCTGCCAAACACATCCAACGGGAATTGCTGCATTGACGCATCCATCATTGTCTGTAATGAAGAACATCGATTTTTAATTGCAGAGCAATTACGCCAAATAGAAAAAAAAGCCTTAAGCATTATTCTGGAGCCCATTGGCCGAAATACAGCCCCTGCGCTGACACTCGCCGCCTTGTTCGCTGTCAATAGTCAGAAAAGCTCTAACGAAAAAGAAAGTGAAGAAAAAGTTTTGTTAGTGATGCCAGCCGATCATGTAATTGCGGATATCGCCGCCTTTCACACTGCTGTTGTTAAAGGGGTTGTGTCTGCGGAACAAGGAGAGCTTGTTACTTTCGGTATTTTACCCAATACGCCTGAGACCGGTTATGGATATATTGAGATTGACAGTGACCAAGCGATTGATGCAAACGAACTTGATCGGCGACTTAAGCAACAACAAAAAGTTAAATCCTTTGTTGAAAAACCAGATGAAGATACGGCAAAAAAATACCTGGAAAGCAAACGATATTTGTGGAACAGCGGCATGTTTATGATGCGTGCTTCCGTGTGGCTGGATGCCATGCAGAAATTTCGGCCTGATATATTAACTATTTGCGAAACCGTGATTGAATCTGGACAGAATGACCTTGATTTCTATCGAATTGACAAAGATGAATTTGCGGCATGTCCATCAGATTCTATCGATTACGCCGTGATGGAAAAATTAACGTCTGCTACAGATTTGATCGCAACCGTTATTCCCATGGATGCGGGTTGGTCTGACGTTGGCGCATGGTCATCACTTTGGGAAGTTAGCAAACAAGACAGCGACGGAAATGCGATAAAAGGTGATGTTTATACGGTTGACAGCAGCAATAATTTAATCACTGCAGAGAATCGCTTTGTTGCAACTGTTGGCGTCGATAATCACATCATCGTTGAAACCGCAGATGCCGTGATGATCGCCCATAAAGACAAATCCCAGGACGTAAAAAGTATTGTTAATTGGCTAAAAGAATCTGGACGAAACGAAAATCAGGTTCACCAACGCGTGTATCGACCCTGGGGTTCTTATGAAAGTGTAGTATCTGGAGAGCGGTTTCAAGTCAAACGGATAATTGTTAACCCGCAAGCGTCGTTATCCTTACAAATGCACCATCATCGTGCTGAGCATTGGATCGTCGTTAAAGGAACAGCGAAGGTGACAACAAACGAAGACGTCACCTTGTTATCCGAAAATGAATCGACCTATATACCAATTGGTGTTACGCATCGATTAGAAAATCCAGGCATGATGCCACTTGAGATCATTGAAGTTCAATCAGGCAGTTACTTAGGTGAAGACGATATTGTCCGATTTGAAGATCAATATGGCCGAAATGTGTAAGTTTGCTGAATTAATGATGTGAAAACATCATTAATTGATAAAATAAACATAAAAATCAGTCGCTTACTAGGGGACTTTTAAAGGGGTAACGACTAATCCACACGAATTTAATTGGAGTATGGAAAACAAGCTTCCAATAATGGCATCAAGTGAGTCCATAATGATCGCACAGTTAAGCAGCACCTCGCACGAAAATCCGCATTACAATCGCAAAAAAATCCTGTAAAATTCGCCGCTTATATTAAACGGGCATATTGGGGAGTAAACAATGGCTGACGGACATTTATTTACATCTGAATCGGTGGCGGAAGGTCATCCAGACAAAGTAGCAGATCAAATATCAGATGCGATTTTAGACGCAATTTTTGCACAAGATAACAAGGCGCGGGTTGCCTGCGAAACCCTGGTTAACACAGGTATGGTTGTAATAGCAGGGGAAATAACCACTTCGGCCTGGATAGACATGCAGGCTGTGGTACGTCAAACAATCAAGGAAATAGGCTACAACAGTTCTGATATGGGCTTTGATTGGGAGTCTTGCGCAGTTTTAACGTCAATTGACAAACAATCTGCTGATATTGCAGCAGGTGTAGATGAATTTGATGATCATGAACAAGGTGCAGGCGATCAAGGCTTGATGTTCGGTTATGCTTCGAATGAAACCGATGTTTTAATGCCCGCGCCAATTACTTATGCTCATCGACTCGTAAAACGGCAAGCAGAAATCAGAAAGTCAGGCGTGCTCCCTTGGTTAAGACCTGATGCAAAAAGCCAGGTGACCTTTCGATATGAAGACAACAAACCAGTTGGTATCGATGCCGTTGTATTATCGACACAACATACACCTGAAATTTCACATGACATGCTTAAAGAAGCTGTGATGGATGAAATTATATTACCGGTTTTACCAAAAGAATGGGTCAATAAAGAGACCAAGTTTTTTATTAACCCAACTGGACGATTTGTCATTGGTGGTCCAGTCGGTGATTGTGGATTGACAGGCAGGAAAATAATTGTCGATACCTATGGCGGTATGGCAAGACACGGTGGCGGTGCATTTTCTGGCAAGGATCCCTCTAAAGTAGATCGTTCTGCTGCCTACGCAGGTCGTTATGTAGCAAAAAATATTGTTGCAGCGGGTTTGGCTGATCGTTGTGAAATCCAGATTTCCTATGCCATTGGTGTCGCAGAGCCTACTTCAATTAGTGTAGAAACATTTGGTACAGGCAAGCTTGATGAGGATAAACTGGTTGCGTTAGTGCGCGAGAATTTCGATTTACGGCCTAAGGGTTTGGTCGCAATGCTGGATTTATTAAAACCCCGATATCGAACTACAGCGGCCTATGGCCATTTTGGTCGAGAAGAAGACAGCTTTACCTGGGAAAAAATGGATAAAATTGATGCATTACGCGATGCAGCAAACATATAAGAATGAACGAATGTAGTAACCCGACATAGACCCAACAACACACATAGAGAGCAAATCATGACAGAAACAGCAAAACCACTTAGCATTAATTCTGGTGAAGACTACAAAGTAGCAGACATAAATCTTGCTGAATGGGGCCGTAAGGAAATCGCCATTGCAGAGACAGAAATGCCTGGTCTAATGGCGTTACGTGAAGAATACAAAAACAAACAACCTTTAAAGGGCGCACGTATCATGGGCAGTATACACATGACCATCCAGACGGCTGTTTTGATCGAAACGCTCGTCGAGCTTGGCGCAGAAGTAAGATGGGTCTCTTGTAATATTTATTCCACACAGGATCACGCTGCTGCGGCAATAGCGGCGCAAGGTATTCCGGTTTTTGCCTGGAAAGGTGAAACAATAGAAGAATACTGGTGGTGTACAGAACAAGCCATTATATGGCCTGACGGCGTTCTTCCCAATATGATTCTTGACGATGGTGGTGATGCGACGTTACTGGTACACAAAGGTGTTGAATTTGAAAAGGCCGGTGCAGTCCCCGATGCCAAAGCCGGTGATAATGAAGAATACAAAGCAATTCTTGATGTTTTAAAAAGAAATTTATCGAGTAATGCGGGCGTGTGGCAAAAGACTGCAGACAGCGTTAAAGGTGTAACAGAAGAAACCACAACCGGCGTGCATCGATTATATCAAATGCAGGAAGCCGGCGAATTGTTATTCCCTGCCATGAACGTCAATGACTCAGTCACAAAATCAAAATTTGATAATCTTTACGGTTGTCGGGAATCGTTGCTTGACGGCATCAAACGCGCAACCGACGTCATGATAGCCGGTAAAATTTGCGTTGTTATAGGTTATGGTGATGTAGGTAAAGGTTGTGCGCAAGCCTTCAGGGGCATGGGGGCAACAGTTTGGGTCACTGAAATCGACCCAATCTGTGCATTGCAGGCCGCCATGGAAGGTTATCGAGTTGTAAATTTAGACGAAGTAGCTGGGCAAGGCGATATTTTTGTCACTACGACCGGTAATTTTAGTGTCATCGACCATGATCATATGGTCGCAATGAAAGACGAAGCCATTGTTTGTAACATTGGACATTTCGACTCAGAAATTAACATTGCCTCCCTGGAAAAATACCAATGGGAAGAAATTAAACCCCAGGTTGATCACGTTATTTTTCCAGACGGTAAGAAAATTATAATGCTGGCAAAAGGTCGTCTGGTGAATCTAGGTTGCGCGACAGGCCACCCCAGTTTTGTTATGTCTGCATCATTTACTAACCAGGTAATGGCGCAAATTGAATTGTGGAATCATTCAGAAAACTACAAAAACGAAGTTTACGTATTACCTAAGAAGCTGGATGAAAAGGTTGCCAGATTACATCTAGAAAAAATCGGTGTAAATTTAACGGAATTATCAAAAGAGCAAGCGGACTATATCGGCGTACCAGTAGAAGGCCCATACAAACCCAATCATTACAGGTACTAAAGAAAATACTCCAATATATAAAATATTATGAAAAATATAAGTTTCGAATTTTTCCCACCCAAAACAGAAGAGGGAAGGGCTAAACTCCGAAATACGCGCGACGAACTCGCGAAGTTAAACCCGCAATACTTCTCAGTAACATTTGGCGCAGGTGGTAGCACTCAGTCTGGTACATATGAAACCGTAGTTGAAATCCAACAAGAAACAGGTATTGGTGCAGCACCTCATTTATCTTGTATTGGATCCACCAAAGAAAACATTCGCGAAATTCTCAATGCCTATAGAGAAAAGGGCATTCATCGAATAGTAGCCTTAAGAGGTGACATGCCTTCAGGTATGCAAGAGGCAGGGGAATTTCGCCATGCGAATGAGCTTGTCGCTTTTATTAGAAAAGAGACGGGTGATTATTTTCATATTGAAGTTGCAGCCTACCCCGAATTTCATCCACAATCATCTTCACCAAAATCAGACCTGGAAAATTTCAAAAAAAAAGTTGATGCGGGTGCTAACAG
>CAZZJI010000044.1:0-15144 GCA_964654485.1 uncultured Gammaproteobacteria bacterium
TTAATTAATATCGGGTTTACATGCATGTACAATATTTCAGTAGGCACCAACAACGCAGATTCGGAGCAACAATTAAACGCCTTAGGAAAGATTAGCGCAGTTAGTATTTATTTGCGATAAAAATTCGACGATCCCCATCGGCTACCCGCAACTCAAGCGCCCAACTTGGACAAATAACCTATTATTATTTAAATTGAGGGGTTTCTATTAATCCTGGATTCCTTTATTCTAACGAATTCTATGTTCTCGAAACTTCTCGAAACCTATGTTCTCGAAAAGGGAAAACAAAGTGCGAGACGATACAAAAAATGAACACATAAACCAGCTAAACAATGAAACGGGCAAGTTAACCTGGAAAGAACTTGAACCTCATTTCGCGCGAGGCGCGGTTATTAAGGTTGCTATCGAGCTGGATCTTGTTAACATTGCCACTACTTTTATACAAGACAATAAGGCACAGGTCGAGGCTTGGTTAGCAACGGGTCAGGTCACACGTGCAAACGAAGAAGATGCACGGCGTTGGGAACTTGCTGCAACTCTTTCTACTTCTACAAATAAAGACCAGCAGACATTCTGGGCAATCGTCACCGCACCCTGGATATTAGTACAAGAGATTGTCGAACAATAATCACTATTTTTTCTTCTTTTTTCTAAAGCACCTCTGAATAAACCGCTGATTAAGCCATGACAATACTGACCCTTAGCGATGTGTCTCTGGCATACGGCCATCATCCACTTTTAAAACAGGTCAATTTTCAGATAGAAACAGGTGAACGTGTCTGTCTGGTTGGCCGCAATGGCACCGGCAAATCTACGCTGTTTCGAGTAATTGAAAATTCGACACAAGCCGACGATGGCGATGTCTGGCGCAAAGATACTCTGCGTGTTTCACATCTACTCCAGCAAGTACCCCGGAATATATCAATTACTATTTATGAATTCGTCGCAGCCGGTTTAGGCGAGCTGGGTCAAATATTGGCTGAGTATCACAGCGTCGTACACCAGGCATCTCTCTCCAAAGAAAATCTAGATGCAGCATCTCTGGATAAAATGTCGAAATTACAGCAGCAAATCGAAGTGCTTGATGGCTGGAATATAGATCAGAGGATAGAAACAGTATTAAGTCGATTGTCATTACCGGCAGATAAACACGTTGTGGATTGCTCCGGCGGTGTGCGTCGACGCGTTATGCTCGCCCAAACGCTGGTAAGCGAACCCGATCTGTTGCTACTGGATGAACCAACCAACCACATGGATTTAACTGCAATTATGTGGCTGGAGGAATTTTTACTGGCATTTAAAGGTGCATTGATATTTATTACGCACGACCGCACTTTTCTAAAACACCTGGCAACCCGCATTATCGAACTTGATCGTGGCGTCCTTACCTCATACCCAGGCAATTACGACTATTATTTACAAAAAAAAGAAGAAGAACTTGAAATCGAAACCCGCGCTAACGCCAAATTTGATAAAAAGCTCGCTGAAGAGGAAACCTGGATTCGCAAAGGCATAAAAGCCAGACGCACGAGAAACGAAGGCCGGGTGAGAGCATTGCAAGCATTACGCAAGGAACGTAGCAAACGTATCGAACGACAAGGCAAAGTGAGTTTAAATATCGATACTGGGGATCTATCCGGTAAACGCGTCGTTGACCTGCGCCATGTTAACTTTAAATACGGCGATCAATGGATTGTAAAAGATTTTTCTACGCGCATCGTACGTGGAGATCGTATCGGTATTATTGGTCCAAATGGAAGCGGCAAAAGTACATTGCTAAAACTAATATTAAACGAAATTAAACCAGATTCTGGTCAGGTGATCACGGGCACAAAATTACAATTAGCTTATTTTGATCAGCAGCGAGAAATTCTCGACCCGGAAAAAACCGTCAGAGATAACATAAGCGATGGCAATGATTATATAGAAGTTAAAGGCCGATCTCGACACGTCATTGGTTACTTAAAAGATTTCCTGTTCCCGCCCGAGCGAATAGACTCACCCGTCAGGATATTATCAGGCGGCGAGCGAAATCGATTGTTGTTGGCAAGACTGTTCACTCAACCGGCAAACATGATGGTATTGGATGAACCCACAAACGACCTTGATGTTGACACACTGGAACTGCTTGAGGACTTATTAACCGAATATGATGGAACCATGCTACTGGTTAGTCACGACCGTGAATTTCTCGATAACGTTGTTACCAGCACACTGGTATTCGAAGGCGACGGCCAAATTGTGGAAAATGTAGGTGGCTACGAAGACTGGTTACGGCAGAAAAAAAATCGTATAGAAGAAAACAGGCAATCCAACAAAAGTGACCAACAACTCAACTCAAGCAAAGCTCATTCAGGCGGCAAATTACCCGCAAAAACTAAAAAGCAAAAACTGGCATATAAAGAGAGCAAAGAGTTGCAATCGCTGCCACGATTAATTGAGAACTTAGAAGCAGAAATACGACAATTTGAGCAGCGTGTTGGTGAAAATAAGTTTTATAAACAAGAAAAAGACACAATTACGATAACATTAAATAAGCTTGAAGAGCTGCGCGGCGAATTGCAACAGGCTTATGCTCGTTGGGAGCTTCTCGATTCTATTTAAGAAATCTCTGATTAAAGAAACCTCTGATTAAATCTGGGAGAGTGGCTACCCATTCTGTAAAAAGAATACTATTTCAACAACATATGAATCCCCAATACCAGTAGCAATCCTGCAAATATCTTTTTTAATGTACTAGCTGGCAATCGGTGAGCCAGGCGCGCACCAACCGGGGCAAACAGCACGCTTGTGATTATCACACCCAGTAACGCGGGTAAATAAATAAACCCAAAGCTAAAATCAGGTAATCCGATATTACGCCAGCCGCTAAAGACAAAACCCGATGCACCTGCAATCGCTAGCGGCAAACCACATGCGCTTGATGTCGCAACTGCATTGCGCATCGTCACATTACACCACAGCAGAAAAGGAACAATCATCGCCCCACCACCAACACCGACAATACTGGACACCACACCCGTAATTCCACCGACAGCCAACAAACCTTTAGCTTGCGGAAGTTGCCTAGTTGGTTTAGGCCGAAAATTCATCGCCATTTGGACCGCGACTACCAACTCAAATAAAGCAAAAAATATATTTAAAACCTGGGTAGACAGTAGTTTTGCAAAGAAAGCGCCAAACAATGCACCAAGCACGATTCCTGGCAGCAGTGTTGTAAACACCGGCCATAGTACGGCGCCATGCCGATTGTGTGCATGCACTGAAGATAATGAGGAAAATATAATTGTCGCCAATGAAGTGCCAATTGCCAGATGCATGATTAACTCAGGATTAAACCCTTGTTTCTGAAAAACAAAGGCCAACACCGGTACAATAATTAATCCACCACCGACTCCGAGCAACCCCGCCACTAAACCCGCAAACACGCCTAACAGTAAAAATGTAACGATTGACTCAATTATCACGCCCTACTCTCAATAAAATATTTTTAACTTTCCCATGCAGCTGATAAAAACCGATGAACACCCTTTGCCTTCACACAAGCCGTGCGCCTAGGTGCCACGACCACAACAGCTTATGACTTACATGCACTGAATCAAATATTAAGACAAACCCGGGATGGTTAGATTTATGTTTGTGGATAGCACATACTACAGGTTGACCTTGAAGCAAACAGCTAATTCTGCTCCAGTTT
This sequence comes from uncultured Gammaproteobacteria bacterium, assembly GCA_964654485.1. Classification (GTDB taxonomy): domain Bacteria; phylum Pseudomonadota; class Gammaproteobacteria; order SG8-11; family SG8-11; genus JAADIM01. Next base: position 3,698 of record CAZZJI010000044.1, read on the forward strand.
ATTCGCACATTCAATACACAATAAAGCAGATGGATCGAGCTCAAGGCGTTTAATTTTTATTTCTTCTTCACACTTAACACAATAACCGTACTCATTATTTTCCATTCGTTTGAGTGCGACAGTGATTTTCTGTAATTCAATTTGTCGGCGTCGTTTAACTTCCTGCGACATCGCCTGACCTTGAAGCGCATCCATTCTTGAAACACGCCCTAACCGTGATTGATCCAACTCAACTGTCTGCGTTGCCTCGTCCCCGATCTTATCAAGGTCGTGAATCTCTTGTTGTTTATGCAACAAAATCTTTTTAAATTTGTTAAGTGCCTTTTTATCCAAACCTTATTTATCCAAACTTACTTTATCCAAAATAATGATCCAGGACAGCTTCCAATATGTTTTCGCCGCCTCGTTCTTCATCTTGATAATCACCGACAATAGATCGTTTCAATTTTTCTGGTTCTTTGCTATTGCATCTATATTTTCTGGAATAACCGTACCAGGTACATACTTATTGCCCCATTTAGCCATTGCGCTTATGACCGGCCGTAGATCCATACCCTTATCTGTAAGCATATAAGTATAACGCACTGGTTTTTCCTGATATTGAATACGCCCGATGATTTCCTCGCGTTGCAGCCGTTTGAGTCGTTCTGCCAGTATGTTGGTTGGTATCCGTTCTGGTGAGTGCTGAATTTCCTTGTAGGTTTTTGCCCCCGTCAGTAAGTCTCTGACAACCAGCAACGTCCACTTGTCACCCAATACATCGAGTAAATTCGCCACCGGGCAAGGAGATCGTTTAAATTTGGGCATCTACAAGCTCTTGTTTTATATTGATATATAACTATCGGATAGTAACTTGCAAATAAAAAGTTATTCGACTAAACTTGGGGTCACTTTCGTTTTTAAAGTTACTGGTAGTCCATCATTACAAAAATATATTTATGCAATTAATTCTCACATGTATGCATGTCTAGTTTGCATTGTTAAAAAATAAAATACGAGCATTAAACACAGTTTATCAAGAGGTAAAAATGAAAATAAAACTCTACTACATGCCGCAAACACGTGCTGACCGAGTACGCTGGATCTTGGAAGAACTGGGTTTATCTTACGAATTGAAATACATAGACCTTTTTGCAGGCGAAGGCGAGACACCTGAATATAAAAAAATACAGCCGCATGGCAGCCTACCCGCCATCGAGATTGATGGCCATGTGATGTTTGAATCCTGCGCAATTTGTCATTGGTTAACCGATCAATTCCCGGAAAAAGGCCTGGCGCCAAAATTGAACAGCGCCGCAAGACAGCAGTATGAGCAGTGGGTATTTTACTTGCCGGCGATGATGGAACCCCCCATGTGGGAAAATTTTTTACATTCACGCTTGCTCCCGGAAGACAAACGTATTCCCGACGTGATTCCATGGAATATCGCCCGCTATCAAGAAATTGTCCATGTGCTTAACGATGCACTCACTGGAAAAGAATACCTGGTTGATAACAAGTTCAGTACCGCTGACCTGTTAGTCGGCGGCGCATTGAATAATTCGAAAGAATATATTGAAGAATTTCCAACGCTACTCAATTATGCGCAACGTTTAACCAAGCGTGATGCCTATAAAAAAGCGATGGTGAACTAATCTACGTTAGTAATATTTTTACTTCTTTAAACGCAGCATCGCGCAAAGGTAAGAGCGCCTTATACTCATCGCAAGTAAATGTGTTTTTAGCTGCCTCATATGAAGGGTACTCAACTATAAGTACAAAATCTGGTTTTTCACCTTGCCCCAAATTTTCTTTAACCATATATTTATTTAATACAACACCGCCATGGGCTTCCCCATTCGCGGCTGATCGTTTTGAGTACTCCTGAAACTCAGGGGAATTCATACCACCTTCCCCAAGAACACCTTCTAATATTGCTATGCAAGTTGCCATTTAAACCCTCCTTTAGGCTTGATCAAAATTTCTACCTGGTTTTCGATAAATACCTAATTCGCGCTACACTACAATCCCCACCAAATTCATCCGCAAGATTACCCAATGCCTTACCAAGCACATACTTCATCATTACAGGCATAAAGTAATTTTTGATTCACCGTAATTCTCCTTTTTTAGAAAACGGCGAATTTAAATCAAACTTCAATTGAGGATATTAAACTATTTATCACATGTTCACGCTCTGCACGTGAGGTTTTCGTTTTACTGTAAACCCTTAGTCCGTATAAAAAAATAATTAAATGCTTAGCAAGCGATTGAATATTGATATCAGTGCGTATTTGTTTTTTTATTTTAGCTTCAGACAAGACGTTTTCGATTAATATTTGCAACTCTTTAAACATGGCGGATACTTTAGCGATAATATCCTGATCATCCGGCGGAAGTTCCAATAGCGTATTCACGAGTAGGCAGCCCGCCTGTTGCTTGTCACAATGATCATCGAGTATATCACCAAAGAATTTGCGCAATTTTTCAATAGGCGGTTTTTTTCCTTCAAGCAGTGAAAAGCGGCGTTCTTTCAAATCAGCAAAATAGTGTTCGAGGGACTGCTCGAATAAACCTCGTTTACTTTTAAATTCTGCATAAATACTGCCCCTTTGCAGACCTGTCGCTTCTGTCAAATCTGAAATCGAAGCACCATTATATCCCTTTCGCCAAAAGACTTTCATTGCATCGGTTAATACCGTAGTTCGCTCATAACTGTAGGGTCTTGCCACACTAATCTCCTATTTGCGCTATTTAAGGCTAATAAAATTTGAACGAAAGGTCAATAATTATAGTTGACCTTTCGTTCAATTAAATGCTAGATTATTATTGACCGATCATTCAATTATTAGTTTAAACAGCAGCGGAGAGAAAAATGAAGCCATTTAGCGCAATCGACACGGAAAAAGCGAATTCAAAATTGCAACAGCAATTTCAACACGTACAAACTACTTTCGGCGGTATTCCCAACCTAATGAAAATGTTTGCCAACGCGCCCGATGCAATGGAGGCGTTTACTCAGTTTTATGCAAACCTCACTCAAGGTAGCTTTAGCCAAAAAGACATTGAACAAATAGCCATACCCGTTTCAGCCAGCAACGGTTGTGAATATTGTGTTGCAGTCCATTTTTTTATTGGTGCACATTTGGGCGTCGAACGTGCGGAGTTAGTACGCAATTTAGAGGGCGCCTCTTCAGATCAAAAAATGACGGTCCTTCTACAGTTTGCAAAAGAGCTTGTTGAAAAAAAGGGACCAGTTTCTAATTCAATACAAAAAAAACTGGCTGAACACAAAATAGACCACGCGCAACAAATTGAAATCCTGTGCATCGTCTATGCGTTTTCTTTATTGAACCGCCTCAAACATCTAACACAGCCCGAGTTGGATTTCCCACCTGTTACAGAATTTAATTTTTCTACCTAGTACTCCGTCAAGGTGATTATATATGCAAACTATCGCCCTTGACGTCTATGGCACAATCATAGACCTAAGTGGAATTCTGGTTCCACTTAGTAAAATGGTAGGTAAAAAAGCCACTGCATTGTCGATTCTTTGGCGATCGAAACAATTGGAATACATTTTCCGCAGAGGATTAATGGAGAACTATGTTAGATTTGGTCAAATTACACATGAGGCACTGCAATACGCATTGACGTCACTGAACATTTCATTGTCGGCAGCTATGCAACAAGAGCTATTGGCAGCATATAGTACCTTACCCTCGTTCCCAGATGCGGCGCCAGGATTACACATGCTGAAAGAAGCGGGATGTAGTGTATTCGCTTTTTCAAATGGCGATCGTTACGACATCTTGCAGGTGCTTACAAATGCCAACCTGATAAACTTTTTTGACGGCATTATAAGCGTAGAAAATGTGAAAACATTTAAGCCATCGCCAAAGGTATACCAATATTTCGAAAAAAAGACCAAATATCAATCCAATGAGATCACACTGATTTCAAGCAATCCCTTTGACTTGATAGGTGCTACACATGTTGGTTGGACCACAATCTGGATAAAAAGACAAAAGAAGCTGGTTTTCGATCCCTGGCAAATTAAACCAGCTCACACAACGATTGATTTATTAAACGCGTCAAACCACGTTATTAAATAGCTTCATAAACCGTATCAGACCTTCCCATTACGATTAGAACAAGCCCTGCCAATGCCTCAGCCGATGCAAGGGAAATCGGCTGAAACATTTTATTAGAAATACTCTTAATATAAACGTATATATACCCACGGCGTCTGAGATTTAGGCTTAATTCTCAAAGTGACTGGCTTCGTTGGAATGCTCCATTCTCACCGTATCCATATCTATAAACCCACCGTAAGCTTTGGTTGCAGGGTCTTTCATAAACTTCGCTTCAGCCGCTTTAGCCGCAGCAGTATCCCGCCAAAAAGCCAGATCAGCCCAGGTCTCGCCATCTTGTAATAACAATAATTTCCTCATCAAAAACCCGTCTTCGTTCGCTAAGAAATTCGTATCCAACTCATCGGAACATTTTCTAAACTCATCGACGTTAACGCCATTTTTTAACTTAAAAGTAACGTACTCGACACACAAACTATTATCAAACTTCATCTTTCTCTCCTTTTCAAGTTACCCTATATTAGTAGAGGGTACGGTCGTCATTATACCGCGCCCCCCCTGACAACATGGTGTCAGCAGTGATTGGTAGTTACGGTAGTTACTTAAGTCTTAACACTTGTATTGTTAACTCTGGGGGGGGGGGGGAAGTTACGAAACCACAATGTGATAGTTACATTAACAAATCTGCTTCGATGCGATGATAAACACTCGCTGAATTAATGAGCGAATTAGCGGTGAGCGTTGGCACACCATAAACTTCTGCCGTTACTGCAAAGTCTTTTGTGATTTTCTCAAGTAACAGATCAAAATCGCCATCGCCAGACAATAAAATAATCGTATCGACTTCGCTGGCTGATTCCATAATATCGATTGTTATGCCCACATCCCAATCCCCTTTGGCAGAGCCATCACTGCGTTGAATATAGGGCTTGAGTTTTACCGCAAAACCTATTTGGCCCAGGGCATTCTGAAATTTAAGCTGTTTATCGTCACCACGATGAATGGCATAAGCCGTTGCGGCGACAATCTCGCCTTGAGTACTTATACGTTGCCAAAGTGTTTTGTAATTAAACTGGCGACCATAAGCTTGGCGTGTAGTGTAATAAATGTTTTGCACATCGACAAAAATAGCTATTTTCTTCACATTCAAGCCCATAGATTATTTTATTAAGTTAAAAAACTGGCGTACCCTCAATATTCAGATTTTTGGTCGAGCCGGAGGCGGCACGCTCAACCCATTCTCGTTCGGCCCGATTAAAGAGCATTTCTTCACGATCCAAAGCAAAGAAATTCACTTCCTTAGTTTATTAGATAAGTACCTTGCGCCAGTGACTTCAACTGCCACCTATCTTAAAGTCACCGCCCTTAAGCAGCACATTCCAATAGAATTTAGGTAGTACGTATTTCTTCAAGTAATACATGCTGCGGCGCTCTTTGCCCTGATCAAACGAAAAGGTTTCCTTGGGCAACAGGTTGTAGTCAAACTCAGCCAATATCAGTTTTCCATATCCAGTGATCAATGGACAGGCGGCATAACCATCATACGCGGCTTTACCCTCCTGACCATTCATGGCTGTTACAAGATTACTCACCAGAACGGACACCTGACTGCGTATGGCCGCGGTTGTTTTTGAGTTTGGTGTGTTGGTGCAGTCACCCAGACCAAAAATATTGGCATATTTTTTGTGCCTCAAGGAATGCATATCCACATCCAGCCAGCCAGCGGAATCACTAAGCGGACTTTCCTTAACAAAGTCCGGTGCACTCATGGGTGGAGTGATGTGAATCATGTCGTATTTGATGGTCTGCCGTTCTCCGTCCGTTAGATTTTCAAAAACAGCTTCTCTCTTCTCCGGGTGCAGCTCAATCAGATTGCTCTGGTAATTCATATCCAGGCCCTTACGTGCGATGACTTTATTCAGCGCTGCGGCAAATTTCTTGACAGGAAATATGCCGGGCGCTGCTGAGAAAAATTTAATATCCGTTTTGTCACGTACTTTTGATTTTCTAAAGGCGTCGTCTGCAAGATACATGATCTTCTGCGCAGCCCCTGGACATTTGAATGGCGGTTTAGGTTGGGTAAAAATAGCGGTCCCACCCTGGAACGATGAAATCGTCTCCCAGGTGAGCGACGCCACATTATAGTCATAGATACTGACAATATCGTTTTTACCCAGGCTTTCCTTGAGGCCGGGAATCGCTTCCCAATCGATCTTGATACCCGGCGCCACCACCAGATAATCATAATTGATTTGTTTTTCATCAGCTGTAGTTAGAGAATTTTCTTCCGGGTTGATGGTCGCAACACTGTCCTTGATCCACTTAATACCAGTGGGAATGATCTTGCGCATGGGTCGCGCGGTTTTCGCCGCCTTGATTACGCCGCCACCGACGAATGTCCAACCCGGCTGATAATAGTGAGTATCGGCAGGTTCAATGATGGCAATATCAAAATCATCCTGTTCCTTCAACAGACAAGACGCCACTGCAATGCCACCCGAACCTCCACCAATTATTACAATTTGGTGCTTTGTAGTCTCTGTCATCTTGATCTCCATTTTATTATTTTGAGTAAAAACTCCGATCCAGGTAGGCCAGCTAGGACATGATGGGTTGTACTCCAAAAAAAGAAAAATAAATCACGCAACGAACATATCATGTTCAAATTCTTTGTTTGAAGCAATCACTTTAAGCACACTGTGTATAAACAATACGAAGAGAATGTGTGGAGGCAGTTCCTAAAAAATATATATCATGAAATAAAAAAATATTGAGTAAAAAATCGACAAGAAAAAACACCTAATCGCAGAGATTTTGACCTAAGTCCGACAGGTCCGAGAAAAGCATCCTATCTATGGATGAAATACCGCACTTTATGATTTGTAGTAACAGTGGAAGATAATTAAAAAAGATCAACCGAACCAATTTTATTGACGGGTTCCAAGCGTCCCATTTCTAGTAGGAATTCATAGCTGTGCGTACAGTTGCGGCCATGATCCTTAGAATAATAAAGCGCCTTATCCGCATTTTCCAATACTGTCTGCGGGTAATCTGCTGCAGATATTTTAGCGTAACCAATACTTACTGTTACCGTTTTAACTAGAGGAAATTCGTACTCTTCAACTTTTTTACGAAAGCGTTCTAGTGTGAGGCATGCCATTTCTGCTGGAATGGGTTCAAGAATAACAACAAACTCCTCCCCACCAAAACGAAATAACAAATCCGAGCTACGAAAACATTCTCTCATTTTTTGTGACAAAATTAGTATGACCTCGTCACCGCAAACATGGCCAAATTCATCGTTTACCCGTTTAAAACGATCAATATCCAAAATCACCAGCCAGGCCGATGATCCAGGTAATATTTTTCGTTTTTCGTTTGCGACGCCTGAAAGAACATTTTGCTTTTGGTTCTTAACCTGCATTGTCAATAATCGTTCAAGTTTCTTGTCAAACGTTCGTCTATTAAAAAGATTTGTTAATTTATCTCGCTCACTTTCATTTAGAATAAATAGATAGTTTTCATAAATTTTAACAATATTTTCTATTAATTTATCAAAAACACTGACTTCATAGGGGCCGCTCACACCAATAGCACCGACCACATTTTCGCCAGATACTACCGGTACAATTAGGCTTGCTGATTTAGTGTCTGATTCCACTTTAACGGTCTTGCCGGACCTTAGGCATTTTTCCACATACTCGTCACACGAAATGAACCGGGGTCTTTCACTCCAGATATATTCTTTATCGCCATTGAGACCGGCGTGAATATCCAGTCTCACCGATTCTTCTATACTGCTACTGTCTGTATCATCGAGGAGCTTATATATAGAAATAGCCCTGCAAGGCACCAATTCTGCCAGTGACATGACAAGACTGCATTCAAGCGAATCAATATCTCGATGCCCGGTAATTTCAATGACAGACTTTAAAATAAGCTCATTCATTTTATAGACAATATTTTTGTTTTACGTAGCAACAGCACTGGCGCTTCGGCACTAATTGTATATCGGGTGAGAACAGAAATTATTAAGTGAAAAATGTAATAATTTGGTTAAAAATTCAAGAAAAAACAAGAGGAAGGGACACCGATAACTAAAAACTTAATCGTCAATTTAGTTAAATTCTTAACAAATAGAAATTTAACCGCTCTTTTCCATCGATTAATTTATGCCTCTTATATTTATCATAGAGGGTAAATTTTAGAGGTGCCCATATGAAATTAATAGTATTCAGGTAATTTTTTTTCAATAGAGATTAGTTTTTTATCATATTTTATATACCCACCACTGGATAAATCTTTTAATATTCGAGCAACCATTTTTTGCGACGCCCCTACGCGGCTTGCTAACTCTTTTTGAGTCACTTTTTCCTCAATTAATAGACATCCATTCTTTTGTGTTGCCATGCTGTGCAAAATCCTTATGAGCCTGCCGTACACATCACATAACGCAAAATCTTTGAGTTTTGTGGTTAGTTCATGAACTTTAGCCGCCAGGTCTTTTGACAATTGCTCACAAACCCCTGGGTAACGATGTAATAAGGCTTTTAAGGCGATTACAGGAAATGAGACAAGTAATACATTTTCTGTCGTTACAATTGATGCGCTTTGGGTTGTGTGACCTAAAAGTGATAATTCACCAAAATAATCAGATTGTTTTAATATGCCAAGCGTGATTTCTTTACCATTAATATCGGATAGGTACTCCTTAACTGATCCGGATAATAAGATACAAAAGCGTTCTAACGGCTCTCCTTCGTGTGCTAAAATGACATTTTTAGGAAATGCTTTTTTGTTCGCGATACGGTGTAACAGTTCAATATCTTTTTCTGCTAGCCGTGAAAAAAGCGGTATATTATGTAACGTATTCTTCTTTATGATCGACATGGATAGTGTCCGTTTCCAACAATGTTAATATAAAGATCCTATGGAACGAGGCGAATAAATTCTATCAATAGCAAGGATGATCAATATTTAAAGTATTACTTGATGCCAGCGTAAATTTCCCTTTAATTATTAACTGCAGATAAAAAATTGGCTTGGTAAAGGCTGCTGGTTACTTGGATTTACATGCTTTTGAAATGTGAAAAATTACCGGTAGCGCCGGATTTAATTCAAATGATTGGTGGACGAGCCACTTACATTTCCCTATAAACTCTGACGCTGGGCGTCGCTTAACATCCTGGATTATTTTTATTCGATGGCTGCCGCAATATTGTTCAAAAAATGGGCGCCCAATATATTTGACCCACTATTATTTTGTGGAAATACCTGATCATTGACCTCGGATATCGAATAAAGTACTATTTCTCTCGGTTATAAAAAACTAAGACGTTAAAAACATTTAAATTCTAAAAAGGGGTAATATCATGGATCCACTAGTTCCAATCTTATTTATTACATTGTTCGGTTTAGCATTCATTGGCGCACTAGCTAGCCCAACAAGCAGCAACATAGCTAACGACATAGCTAACGACTGATCTGATTTTCAGGTATTTATCAACGATAAAAATCTGAAAATAACGCTTAAGAGAAAGGCCTGGTAGAATTAATCGACCTGGCCTTTTTTAGTGCCCATAATCCTAAAAGGGTCAAAACAAACTATGTAGAAAACACATAATGAAGGGCGCTATGGAGACGTCATGACCGTAGAAAAAATAATGAGCAAAACCGTTGTCACGGTCGAAATGGATGATTCGCTGCAGGTGGTTAAAGATATTTTCGATAATACGCGTTTCCATCATTTACTCGTAGTCGAATCGGGTAAATTGTTTGGCGTGATCTCGGATAGAGATCTCCTGAAATCCTTAAGCCCAAACATAGGGACTGTGAGTGAAACTACAAGGGACGCAGCAACTCTTAATAAAAGAGCACACCAAATAATGACAAGAAAACCGGTTACTTTAGCGCCAAATGCAGGCATCTATGATGCAATAGATATCTTCAACGACCAGGATATTTCTTGCATACCTATTATCGATGACGGGCGTAAACCAATAGGGATATTAAGTTGGAGAGATATACTAAAAGCACTTGTGTCAAACCGAAACCAACACCCTATCAAAGTAAATTAACACGAACCTATTTTTCAATGGCCATTGAAAAATAGGTCGGCGATGTAAATGTAACATTCAGGGTCGAAGCTGAGCAAAAAATGTACCTTTTTACTAAATATAAGACAATCATGAATCCGAGACCATCAACACGCAATGAATAGAGGCAACGTGTAAGTGGGCAAACCTTTCTATTGAGTGATTTTGAATCAAAGGGAAAAACTGATCAATAACCTTATCAATAACCTTATATAGAACAATAAATTAATCCAGTCGCAGCTTGCGCTGATGTCTACTACAGCAACCGTTCGCCAACCCGCGCGCAGCTAGACGCGCATTAAAGTCCGCAAATCACCTATTCAGTCAGTCACAATCGCCCCTTACCCTTTGACTGCATTGGCGTTTCCCCGTACGATTGCGGGTTCGTTATACAATCCATTTGAGGTCGTTCATGCATAACGTCAAGATAAAGAATTTTACAGTCGGTAAAGGTGAAAAACTCTGTGTGATCGCGGGTCCGTGTTTGCTTGAAAACGAAGCATTGGGCATGCGCGTCGCTGAGCACATGGTTAAACTTTCCGAAAAAATCGGTTTTAACTATGTTTTTAAATCTTCTTATGAAAAAGATAACCGTGGTGCCGCGAGCAACGATCGCGGCCTGGGTATCGAAGCAGGCCTAAAAGCACTGCAATCGATCGGCAATGCATTCGACATCCCCGTTCTCAGTGATATTCATCGGGAAACGGATTGCGCCACCTCTGCCGAAGTACTGGATGTCTTGCAAATACCGGCCTATCTTTGCCAGCAAACCTCTTTGCTACTGGCTGCAGGCCAAACTGGCAAAGTAGTCAACGTCAAAAAAGGCCAATTTCTCGCGCCAGAAAATATGGATTCGCCGATCGACAAACTCACCTCCGTTGGCAATCAAAATATTTTATTGTGTGAACGCGGCTCCAGTTTTGGCTACAACCGCCTGGTATCAGACATCCGTGCGATTCCCATCATGTCTGAGCTGGGTTACCCGGTGATTTTTGATGCAGGCCATATTGTTCGCATTTATGGTATTAGCTCTAAAGACCCGCGTGGTGGCGAACCACAATATATTCCAACGTTAACACGTGCGGGCATGGCCGCTGGTGCACATGGCTTGTTTGTTGAAACACATCCAAAACCGCAGGAAGGTCTGTGTGATGCGGCTTCCATGTTCCAATTAGACAAAATGGAATCACTGCTGAAGATGGCTGTTGAAATTCATGACTTGGTTCAGTCATGGGATATTAGTTAGCGTTTGCGCTTTTTATATGCGCTTCCTAGCTTA
>CAZZJI010000044.1:15244-29993 GCA_964654485.1 uncultured Gammaproteobacteria bacterium
TATATGCGCTTCCTAGCTTAACTGGTCTTACTATATTTTGGTCTAACAATGGATCCACATCTGCAAGATAAACTACGCGCCATTAAGTTACTCGTATTAGACGTTGACGGCGTACTAACAGATGGCTCAATTACATATGCCGGGGGCGATACGGACATTAAATCGTTTCATGTTCAAGATGGTTTTGGCATCACGCTGGCTAAACAAGCGGGTCTGCAATTAGCGGTTTTAACAGGCCGGATCAGTGAGGCGGTAGAACGGCGGGTGAGCGAACTTAAATTCGATTATTACGAATGCGGCCACTTCTACAAACAGGATGCCTTGCAGGAAATGATCAGCAATGCCGGGCTGGATAACAAACACGTTTTATATATGGGGGATGACATACTGGACCTGGTATGCAAACCTTATGTTGGGGTATTCGTTGCACCAGCGAACGCCGTTGATCGAGTCAAGCAGCAAGCGGATTGGGTAACAGAGAAACGCGGTGGCAATGCCGCCGTCAGAGAAATGATTAACACCCTGCTGGCAACGCAGGACAAACTGGAAAGTACAGAAAATTATTTTATCGGAGCAAAATCATGAAAATATATGTCGACAGTGCTGACACAGCAGTAATTAAGGCGGGCCTGGACCTGGGTCTATGCGACGGCGTGACCACCAACCCGACACTGATCGCGAAAACGGGCAAATCCATGGATCAAGCCATTAAGGACATTTGCAATATCGTTGACGGGCCTATCCATGCGGAAGTTTTATCGCTGGAAGAAGACGGCATCTATAAAGAAGGCAAAGAACTCGCTAAAATAGCCGACAACATCGTCGTCAAAATCCCAATGTGCAACGCTGGCCTTAAAGCGGTTAAACGTTTTGCCAGCGAAGGCATCAAAACCAATGTCACGTTGATTTTTTCTGCCAGTCAGGCGATTCTCGCGGCCAAAGCCGGCGCCACCAATGTATGCCCCTTTGTTGGTCGCCTGGACGATATCTCCATTGAAGGAAACGAATTAATTCGAGAAATTGCCACTATTTTTGATAACTACGTTGATATCACCTCCGAAATTATTGTGGCTTCGATCCGTAGTCCCATGCATGTTATAGAACCTGCACTGGTTGGCGCGCATATTTTTACCATCCCCGGCAATGTGCTGACGCAAATGCAAAAACATCCGCTGACTGACAACGGCATCGCGCAGTTTCTGGAAGACGCTAAGAAATTTAGCTAACAGCAGGCTGTCCGAGAATAGGAACACATTAACACCCATGAAAGTCATTGGTTGTATTCCCTGTCGCTACGCCTCTACACGCCTACCCGGCAAGCCATTATGCGATATCGGCGGCAAACCCATGGTGTTGCACATTGTTGAAAAGGCCCACCAGACAAAAAACCTGGACGACATCATTGTGCTAACAGATGACCAACGCATTTTCGATATCGTTGCGGGCGCCGGTTACGGTGTCGCAATGACCTCTTCTGATTGTGCTTCCGGAACAGATCGCATCGCCGACTATATGCAACAGGATTCCAGTGGAGACATTTTTGTCAATATTCAGGGTGACGAGATATTACTCGACCCAAATCACATCGATAAACTCATCACTGATTTTGTAGAAAACCCCGCTTCCGAAATGGGCACCCTGGCGCACTGGGTAACTGATCCCAAAACATTGAATGACCCAACCACAGCTAAAGTGGTCACGAACCAACAAGGAAGTGCGCTGTATTTTTCCAGGCACTGTATTCCATCCACTCAAAATGGCGATGTACCGGAGCAGGCGTTGGTACAAACCGGGATATATATTTATACGCGCGACACACTACAAAGGCTGATGGAATTAAAACAAACACCATTGGAAAAAACAGAAAGACTGGAACAATTACGCGCACTGGAACACGGTATCGATATTAGCATCACCATTGTGGACGATTATCAAAGCCTGTCGGTTGACACCGAAGACGATTTAGAGAAAGCACGTACGTTACTTTCCTGATTGCAACACCGCAATGTCTAACATCTAACTGAAGCGATAATAATTCATGCGCTTTCGCATTTGCATTTTTCTCCACAAATTCAGCGGCTTCGGTTTTAATCTACCTTTATCATTGCTGATAAACTCGTCTGTCGCCGCCAACACACGTTCACTGGATTTTCCATCGTTAAAAGCATGTAAATTATTTGCATATGTTTTCATGGCCGATAACAACGCACCAGGCCGCGTTAATGCGTGTGCGATTGCCGCTTCAATTTTATCAACATCTAACACATCAATAACATGCGGGCCTGGAACCTTAGTTCTAAAGGTCACCACAGGTTTATTTAATAACATAAACTCCAGCAAAATAGAGGATGTGTCGCATAACATGACATCTGCTATTAGCTGCAACGGCAAAACGTCCTGATTACTTTCTATAAACGTAAAATCAGGGCCTGACATATTTCGATATTGCATAACGACATCTTCCGGCGTTTTCGGGTGCAGAGTAACCAGCCAATGCCACGCACTGTGTTTTGATAAGCGCCTGATGGTATCAACCAGTAATGGAGCCGATGTGAGCGATGGACTAAATGTGGAGGCATAGAATACAATTGGTTTATCAGTATGAATTTTGTCTCGCAAAAGCTGTAGCGGGATTTTCACATGGCTACCTCTTTCATCAACAGAAAAGAGAGGATCAAGTTTTGGCCAGCCGGTTTCCTTCACGCGAAATGTGCCGTACTGCTCTGCCATGTCACTAAACACACGTGTCCCCTCAGGTGCATGGGTACAATAAAGATCGAATAAACCGCGAACCTTGAAATGACCCTTTTTACCCGTTTGGTCATTCGCCAAACCATGGAACACCTCGACTTTGACACCGGGAAAAAAATCCGGTACCCAATTGCCAGGTACAAATACCGCTTCGGGATGATAAGATTTAACCTCACTGACACTGTGTAACTGCTGTTCATCGTCCTTAAGGTATCGATCGTCTGTACCTTGTACAAACCAGGCGACGTCATCACCACGTCGACGAATCGCCTGCTGCAATGGGCGTAAGATTGAATAAGAGTACAGCTGATTTATAAAAAATAGATAACGATTCATTATGGCCAATTTAGCGGCAACCTGTGCTATTATTTGCGCTTTCATACTACAACACATACGCACCAACATAGAAGGATGAAATTCAATGCCAGTAGACATTCATGCGGCCATTGAAATACACAAACAAGCCGTCGACAGCGTGGCAAAGTTCGAACCGGAACTACAAAAAGTAATTTCCATCGCAGTCGATACAATAAAGTCTGGAAACACAATATTTGCGTGTGGAAATGGCGGCTCTGCTGCAGACGCACAACATTTTGCATCGGAGTTGACAGGTCGTTATGAGAATAATCGCCGTGGCTACCCGGCTATCGCACTCACTACAGATTGCTCCGCGCTAACGTCCATCGGCAATGATTTTGGATTTGAGCAAATATTTTCTCGTCAACTGCAAGCACTGGGCAAAAAAGGTGATTTACTCATTGCCATTAGCACATCGGGAAATTCTAAAAACGTCAGCAGCGCTGTGCAGTCTGCAAAAGAGCGCGAAATAAAAACAATCGGTTTGCTGGGGCGCGACGGTGGCGCATTAGCGGAACAAGTTGACCTTGCCCTTACTATCCCGGTACAAAACACGCCACGCATTCAGGAAGCGCACATTCTTATCCTGCACCTGATATGCGAAGCATTTGAACAAGAGAATCTCTAAAGTGAAGCTGCACATTCCTGATTTTAGTAAAGCACGCATATTGGTTGTAGGCGATTTAATGCTCGACCGATATTGGCAAGGTGCAACGTCACGTATATCACCCGAAGCCCCGGTGCCCGTAGTTCAAATTAAAGAGACAGAAGAAAGGCCCGGTGGAGCCGGTAACGTTGCGCTCAATATCGCCGCATTGGGTGCAAACGTATGCGTCGATGGCCTGGTTGGCGATGATGAGGGAGGCAAATTACTTTCTTCACAATTAACAAATAGTGGCGTCACATGTCTGTTCAAAGGTCAGCAAGATATCGCGACAATAATTAAACTCAGAGTCTTGAGTTTACACCAGCAATTAATCAGGCTGGACTTTGAAGAAAACATCCAAACGACAAACAATACAACAAACAAGTCAGAGCTGATTTCGCGATTTAAAAATCAGCTCAGCAAAACTGACATCGTTGTACTTTCTGATTATGGCAAAGGCACACTGACAGATATACGACAATTTATTAACATCGCACGAGATCAGAACAAGCCTGTCCTGGTGGATCCCAAAGGAATTGATTTTGATAAATACCGAAAAGCAACGTTATTAACGCCTAATTTCACAGAATTCACAACGATCGTCGGCCAATGCAACTCTCCCGAAGAGATAATCGAAAAGGGGTTCGATTTGTGCGAACACCTCGATATCGATGCGTTGCTGGTAACTCAAGGCGAACAAGGCATGACTCTCATACAACAAAATGCAAACGCCTTGCATTTACCCACCAAAGCACGTGATGTCTATGATGTAACAGGTGCAGGTGATACGGTCATATCAACACTCGCCGCCGCACTCGCCGCCGGACTTTCATTATCCCAGGCGACCGGGTTAGCCAACACCGCCGCAGGCATTACGGTCGGCAAACTGGGCGCTGCCAGCGTATCAGTAGGAGAATTGCGCGAAGAAATCATTGCAACTGAAATCGCTGATCTAAACGTATCCTCGGGCATAATCAGTGAAAGCAACTTACTTACCGCAGTAAATCAAGCCACCGCGCTGGGTGAAAAAATAGTAATGACGAATGGTTGTTTTGATATTTTGCATGCTGGCCACGTCAGCTATTTGGAAAAAGCAAAACAGTTAGGTGATCGACTTGTCATTGCGGTCAATACTGACGCGTCTGTAAAGAAACTCAAAGGCGATTCACGTCCAGTCAACCCACTGGATGCGAGAATGAAAATACTCGCCGCACTACGATGCGTAGACTGGGTCGTCCCCTTTTCCGAAGATACACCAAAAAGACTTATTTGCGCAGTGAAACCAGACTACCTGGTAAAAGGCGGCGATTATCGTGCTGAAGATATCGCTGGAAATGACTGTGTTACCGCCCATGGGGGTGAAGTCCGTGTGCTTGAACTGGAAGCTGGTATTTCGACAAGTAATATTATTAAGACTATCCAAAAATGCTAAAAACAGCTTCATGTCGTTCGCATTCCCTTAACTTCTTTGTACACAACCTTCTTAATATCCTACTTCGTCGGCGTTGAATCTCCGTGCTAATGGCTGACCCTACAATACACAACGAAATAAGGTAAACTCACACTCAAGCACCGTGCCAATGACAATCTAATACATCAACTTAGAAATTAAAATTCACCCCATTCATTATCTGTTCCTGTCTTTTGTTTTAATTTATTTTCTAGTTGCTCTGGTGCTGTTTTGACATTCTTTCTCTCAAAAGGTCGACCAAACCCACGCCGCTCATTTTTAACAGGTGCAATTATTTTTGTATCATAAGATTCATGGGATTCAGAACTGTCGACATTAGCTCCAAAATAACTCATAACACGACTCATCTCTTTAGCCTGACTTTCCATCGAAGTGCTGGATGTAGCTGCCTCTTCTACCAAAGAAGCATTTTGTTGTGTAATCGCATCCAAATGAGTAACGGCCTTATTAATCTCTTCAACCCCGACCGCCTGCTCCTTACTTGAAGTTGCAATTTCAGCAACGATATCAGTCACCTTTTTAACACTATTGACAATTTCTTGCAGTGTTTGGCTTGACCTGACCACCAAATCAGAACCCACTTTAACTTTGCCAACACTTGCCTCGATTAATTTCTTAATCTCTTTGGAAGCACCAGCACTACGACCAGCAAGTATTCTTACTTCGGTCGCAACTACGGCAAAACCACGTCCTTGTTCACCTGCGCGTGCGGCTTCTACAGCGGCATTTAGCGCTAATAAATTGGTCTGAAAAGCTATATTTTCCACAACACTGACAATATCGGTAATCTGGTTACTGGAGACTTTAATTTCCTCCATCGCTGTCGCCGCTTCTTTGACAACATCTCCTCCTTGGGATGCTAAATCATGCGCGCTTCTTACCAATTGGTTTGCCTCTGCTGCATTGCTTGCATTTTGAGACACTGTTGAGGTTATTTCTTCCAGGCTGGACGCGGTTTCTTCCAGATTAGCGGCTTGCTCCTTGGTCCGGTCGCATAAATTAATATTGCCTTTGGCAAGTGAAACGGCGTATGTTTTGATAGTGTCTGATGCAGAGTGTATTTTTTTTACAACCGCAGATATCCGACGACCCAACAAAATGCCAATAACGGCACAAATTGCGATACTAATTAGAATAATAACGATTAGATTATTTTCCATCGTATTCAACCAGGGTGTTGCCTCCGCTACCGGTACCCGCACTATTACTGCCCAGTTCATACCTGGATAGCCAAGCGCGCCTTTTAAATGTGCGTAACCTGCTGCTTGCATAATTTGCTTGCGTGCGTGAAGAGAATACATATACCCTGCATTACCTTTCACTGCTTCCTGAGCCGCTTGCACACCTTTTTCGGCCAGGTTTAATTTCATGATAATGTTTTCAAAATCATATGCTATTGTTTCTGATCCTCTGGTTATTGGATCAAAATCAAGAATCACTTTCCCTGTGTTATCCAGCAAAGTTAGTTCTGCACTTACAAAACCTGATTTCTTTAATTCATGATAAGTTTCTATAAAAAAATTCTCAACCAATGAAAATTTAGTACGGTTACTCCAGTAAGCAATTATTTTTCCATTTTGGTATACAGGCGCAGAAAACCCGATGCTCAGACCATTATCACTCCTATAAACACTTTTTACATCTTTATCAATATGTAAATCTTCTATATAGGTCCCGCTCAAAATATCATTTCCGGGCGCAGTATATGGCATTTTAGTGGTATAGTTTTTGTTTTTTAACGCTTGAAACCAGTTGCTATTCGCGTAGTTTTTTGAATAGATCTCTGATGTATTAATAGGTGCGCCGCTAGCATCTTTGGAGTTTACTGCAATAACTTTACCATCTAGATCAACAAGAATTGTTAAGGAATAAATACTGTAAGTAGCTACATACTCATTCATCACATCGGTAATTTGATTTTTTTCGCTCTTTTTATACCAGTTTTTCTTTTCCCAAACGACACGGTTTAAACCAAATGTCTGTACATCGCTATAGCGCTCAAACAGGTTTCGATCAATTTTATCCGCAATGTTAGTGGCCGCAATTCCAAAGCGTGCTGCCGCCTGTTTTTTTATGTCTCCAAATGAATTGAAAGCCAAATAACCTATACCAATCACAGGTAGTATTGCGAACGCAAGCAAAATACTAATAATTTTTCCAGTGACGCCCAGTTTATTAAACGCGTTCATTTACATAGTCCTCTGCATAATATATAAATTAAATTGAATGATTTTCCTGCCATATTTCGCTTTCGTTCTTCAACAAATCCCTATAGCTTCGTTTCTTCTGCTAACAGCTGTTTTTAATCGTATTGTTTATATCGTTCTGAATTTCTGGATCTTTAATGGAAAGTAGCAACAATAATGCGTCAAGTTCAATATCGTTATTCGCATTGATTTAATCGAAGTTTTTAGGAAATTTAATACAATTTTTCAACCTGCTACGAGTTTAGAAAGAACAAAAACTCTTTTCATTAGATACCAGTTGCATATTCTGACCCCAACCGATCACTTATTTCCAGAATCCTTCTTAACGCGTTGATTTAACTTAAATACTGCTAATCTTTCCCTTTTTTTTAGGTTGAGGAGAATCAGAAATGCAGGTAGCAGGTTGACCAAGACAAGTGATTGAAAGTAAATAGAAATACGTTAAAAAGCCATCTCTATATGATCTTAAACACCCCTTTTTGATACTAAAATGGGATGTTTAAGAAATTAGTCGCTTTCTATTTTAAGCCCTCCATTTTGATGCCAAAAAGGCCTGATTAAGGCTTAAAATCGTCTGTATTTATGAGAGATTGTTTTTTAATTTAATTAGATAGCTTGGTCAGACCCGAATGGCATAATCTATCTATCCAAGAACAGTGAGGATGGAAGCAGGCTCTACGCGCTCGCGATAATCACCACCTGCTGAGCCAGTAAAGACAATTGTTCCGTCCTGCGCGATCACAAAGGTTGCAGGCACCGGAAGCTCTGCGGATGTATCATCATAAAACCCATGAAAATCATAACCCAATTCACTCATAGCCTGGATAGAAGTATCGGCGTTCTTGAAAACCGTAGTGAATTGCCTTGCAACCTTATTACCCACATCGCTGAGCACCTCAAACTGCAACTCATTGGCATCAATCATCTGCACCGAGTTATCAGGTGTCATTGGTGAGACTGCCACAAGACTGGCACCAGCCTTTTTGATCTGTGGCAGAATTTCTTGATAGGTTTTAAGCTCAAGATTACAGTAAGGACACCAGACCCCACGGTAAAAAGTGAGTACGACGACTCCTTTTTGCAGAAGATCTTCAAGGCTCACCTTTTCACCATGCGCATTGCACAAAGTAAAAGATGGCGCTTTATCACCTTTTGCGAGTTTCAGGGACGCGCTATATTTTTCTGAGAGTTGCTTCGCATCCTTGTTGAACACTTCAAGTTTGTCTGCGGGCAGCATCTCACCGAGTTGCGTGATCAAACCGCTTAGGTTTTCTTTGTATGATGGAATGGCTTTTGTGTCTGACATATTGGTTTCTCCTGTAATTGGTTCGGAACACCAAAACAGGATACTGCCAGCAATTAACGTAATAAATATATTTATAGGCAATTCATTTTTGCGTATGTTGCAATTATGGATATTGAAACATTAGAACTATTTATTGATGTTATGCGCCTGCGTAACTTCACAGAGATTGCCCGCGAGCGTGATTAGCGCCGTCATCGGTACACAAGCAAGGGGCACCGAGGACTTAAGGAGTTAACGAAACAGTGACGAGGAGCGATCCACGATCTAACCTTATTCGTTATACATTTTTACAAAATATTACTGTAAACTAATATTCTTGAAAATTAATTCTGTATCCGTTATTACCTTATTACATTTATTGTTCTTGCAAGTAACGGTCAATGTTATGGTATTGCTTTTTGTATTAAAATAGTATCCATAACTGCTTGTTCCATATTCCATCCCATCAAAAGAGTAAGAAATTGTATCAACACCATGCACCCTCGTATTTTTACAGTAGCGAACATCAGAATAATCACTCCTTTTCCAGGCTTGTTTAATTTGCGCTGATAAATCTTTATATATCTGATCTACTCTTTTTGAAAAAATAGAGATTCTATTTCGCTCGATAAATAAATTTATATTGTCAAAAAAATATGCATCACTATCTTTATAATATAAAAGCTCCATTTTACCCGCTAATGCCATTTTTTTTATTTGTGACTTTAATGACGAGTCCATTTTTTTAATTTCATTATCATCAAAATCAAAAAGCTCAGGATTTTGTCTCACAACTTCTCGAGTTAAAATCAACCAACTGTCTGATATTTCAGATATAAATCCAAACGCACTTTTAAATGTTTGTGCACTTGATATATTCGGTACGCATATAATAACTAAAAATAATATTTTTATATGAGCTCTCATTTAATCCCCTGAATTATTTATTATTAAACCTAAATAATCTACGGTATGCTTTCCTATTTTATTTTGTACCTGGCAGCTAAAGGCTTCACGGCCCTTCACCCCATAAGAAACGTACATGATAGTTTCCCATCATACGGCTCGAGCCCTTCAGAAGCCGATATTTCACGACCCAGCTGCCCGTATACAATAAAGTTTATACTAGCGCCATACCGCCAACTTATCAAAAAACGTCGCGGTTAAAAAGGCGCTATCCTTCTTCGCCTTCTTTTGATGCCACACCTTACGTTCTGCAAGGCAGTCCCAAAATTTAGGATCATACGGCGCCGCCTCTGATCTAATTTTATTATGGTAGCGAATCGGTAAGTCAGCTAGTCTAAATAAACATATTGTTTTCACTATGCCTTTAGACGTTACATGCTTCTTACCAAATTGCCAACGACTATGAATACGTTTACGATATTGCCTAGAAATCCAAGCCCAAGTTTTATTTCGGCGGGTAGCGGGTCGGACTGGAACAAATCTTCATAATGAAAATGGCCTTATATTTTTTTCTAATTATTGTGGCAATAGTGGGTGCCACCTATTTGGCTGGATTGTTTATGCCAAAGGAGCATATAGAAAAATCGGACAACAGTCTGGTATGGATTGAGCATCCAAAAAAAGGTAGCCCGATTACGTTCAGAGTCGGTAGGTTTAGCGAAGTTGGTAACAGCGTCAAGCTAGAGTTTACGGAGGTTGGAACAATACACAATCCCATATTTAGAGTTCTGGCATATTTCTTTTTCGATTTAGAGAAAACCATTAAGGAATACCAAGAGAATCTAAAAAATCATTTAGAAAAAAATGCTTGATATAAAGTTTAAAGTACAACAAAGTTGATTATCCATAGTAGTAACATTCCTCCGGCGTTTTGAACCCCAATCGTTTGCGGGGTCTTGAGTTGAGTTTATTAGCTAACTATTATTATGTGCTACAAAGCATATTTTTCGTGCCAAAATAAGCAACATAGTGAATTAACAGGTAACAATGATATGTCCACGAAAATGAAGAAAGTTATTGAAAAGATTAAAGATTTAACCGCTCAAGAAAGAGCATTGGTTGCTCATTGCTTAATATCGTCCCCTGAAAATAAGCATGACGACGGTGTTGATGAAGAATGGGCTGAGCTTGCTGAAAAGCGATATGGAGAGCTTGAAACAGGGGTAGTTCAAGGCGTTACGTGGGACGATATAAAAAAGGAGGTTAAAGGCCAGGATGCCTTAAATTAATTTTCCACCCAGATATTTCATTAGAAGTAAAAAAATCCTATCAATGGTATCAAAAACAAGCTGGTAGTTTAGGTTCGAGCGGGCTGATGCTGAGCTTACCTCCCGTTTGTGTCGTAGTTTCACCGCGCTGACCAATAGCGCCATAGTCTTTAAAATCACTTTCTTCGTGACTGTTATCGCAGAAGGGTTTATTACGGGACTGACCACAACGGCACAGGGTGGCACGATAGGCTACGCCGCGCATATCCTCGGGTATTCCTTCGATATCCAGATCTCCGGTAACAAAATAAGGCCCGTTGTTGGAGACCAAAACGTTGTTTTCTTCGGGGGCATTTTCGTTGATTTGGCCATTCTTCGCCTGGTAAGTCAGTGCGCCGGTGGGACACCGCTCTACGATCTCCGCGACATGCTCTGCCAAGGCTTTATCGGGATCACACCACGGTTTGCGGTCCGCCACGAACAGTTCGCCCTCGGACGTACCGCATTCGTCGATATAAATACACAAGCGCGCGTCCCACTCCACGTCAATTTTCTCGCCGGGATAGCAAATTTTCTTTTGATCGCTCATTATATTTGTCTCTCCATTGTTGTGTTTCTCTCTAAGACACTAAACAGTCAATAATTTGCTAAGCCTTATACCCTGTTTATAGACGCGACGTTGTTGGCCAGGTATTTGCTTGATAACCAAATATTTCTGATTGCATTACCTAAATATCTTGAAAAGCACGGAACACCTGATAATCCGAAATATCTGAAACACCATAATTGTATTGTGTATTCGTTATCAAGCAACCCAAACATCCGGTATTTTTCTTATTTCGGGAAAATTTTTGCTATCTTTGAAAGACAATTTTCAAAGTTACAAGTTAGGAAATGGGCGTTTTAAAACCCCGCTTAATATCAAGCGGCGTGCAGCTGTTCAATGCCATCGATTGCCAATGGGTGATCAACTTGCCGTGGAATATGCACTCCTAAAGCTAAAGCCTGCTTAGATATTGACAATTCTAATAAGACACATATAATTCCACATATACTATAATTGTGAGGCAAAAACATGGGACAAATTACAATTTATCTTGAAGATGAGATCGAGAGCAGAATGACTAAAGCGGCAAAATCTGCCCATTTATCAAAGAGTAAGTGGATAGCTAAACTTATCCAGGAAAAGGTAGCTAATGAGTGGCCACAATCCGTTGTCAGTTTTGCAGGAAGCTGGGAAGATTTTCCTTCTATTGATGAGATCAGAAAAAACCTTGGCACGGATGCTGCCCGAGAAAAGTTTTAATGTATATTATTGATACAAATACATTAATTTACTTCTTTAAGGGCATGGGCAACGTGCCCAATAAATTTTTATCCATTCCACCTAAAGAGATTGCGATTCCTTCAATTGTCATTTATGAGCTTGAATATGGGATAGCTAAATCAAGTTTTCCTAAAAAAAGACAGGCCCAGCTTAAAGAAATGTGTTCTTTGGTTCACATTCTTCCATTTGGAGACAAAGAAGCATTCTCTTCTGCATCTATCCGAGCTAAATTAGAAAAAAAAGGCACCCCGATTGGCCCGTATGACGTATTAATTGCAGGTACCACAATTCAGCACCAAGGGGTACTAGTTACGAACAACATAAATGAATTTTCAAGAATTCCGAAACTGAAAATCGAAAATTGGTATGGTGAAAGATAGCGTGTACATAAACACAACTTAGTCTTCAGTTTGAAGTTCAACAATTAAAAGCGGCGGAAATCTTAGCCAGACGTTTTAACAGCTCGACTGATGGTTGAATAATTCTAAAAAAATCAATTGAATCGAGGTAAGAGCGACTAAAGTGCGGGAGATAAAAAATTTTTTATATTTGTTGTGCCTAGAACCTGATAGCTTAGCGACATGGATGTCGTGTGTGGCGTTTTTACAGGAGCAAAAACGGTGACTGGTGCGGGCTTGCCCCGATGCCTTAAGCTTGAAAATACGGATGCAACACTTGTTTTAACAAACTATCGCTGCATACAACGTTATTTATTGTATCTAGCAACACTGCTGTCCCGTTAACTTTCATATCAAAGCCAACTGATTACTGGAGGATCGTTTATCGTAAATCGGATCACCCCGTAACAATGCCATCAAATCACGTTTCTCAAATAAGTTAAGTTGTAATAAGCACGGAATTTGCTGCATGCCTTTCTTTAACTTCGACATAAACTTGAAATAGGCCAGCAGTAAATAAACGCAAAGAGCAATCCAGATCTGCGTCATGACCGCATTCTTGCTGGTCCCGATGAAAGACTTGATTTTCAGGTTTTGTTTGATCCATTTGAAGAACAGTTCCACTTGCCACCGAGCCTTGTAGATATCGGCAATGGTCCTGGTGGCCAATTTGAAATTATTAGTCAGAAAAATGTAGTGCTTGCCAGTCTGTGAATCACGATAGCCGATACGACGTAGTTGAATGGGACATTTTTTTAAGGTTTGCGCACCGCTGAATTCGATCGTTTGATCAAAAATCAGCCCTTTGTTTTTCAGGATCGCACGGCGATATACGACGCGGATCTTTGCATTCGCCTTTAGCCGAGTGACAAAGAATATTCCTTTCTCAGTCAACTGGTTATACCAGGCGTCATTCCTTGACAACGGCGCAACAGTTTTCCAAACAAAGCCTCGTACAGAGCGTAGGGCTTGTCTTCGTTGATGCGAGACAGATTAGAACGGGAGAGTTTTGCACTACCCAGATGATAGAGACGATGAGCTTGCGCAGAGACATTTTCGACAATATCACGCAAGCTATTTCGACCCGCTAATTGAGCCATGGCTAGGCTCACGAACTGCGACCAGCGAGAGGCCGTGCGGAAAGAACAACCACAGTGGCGCTGGTTTGCCAGGGTTTCAAATTCATGTCTCGGTACCCGTTTTAGTATTTGTGAAAATATTGTATTACAAAATGCCATTCAGGCCTGATTCTCCTTTTTGGTTCAACAAGTTATCGACAAACTCATTGTATTAAATACCGGATGAATTAGGCCTCCTTACTCTCAGTTAACGGAACATCAGTGATTTAGCAATGAATTAATTTCGTTTGCCTGCTTGACAAGCAACTGCTAATGACTGACCCTATTATTGCACTTTTCGTGGGGAACATGCACTTTTCGTGGGAAACACCAGTGAAAAAAGAGGAAAAAAATAATGAGTTACTGGACATGGGATTCATCCTTATCTGTTGGAATTAATATTATTGATGAACAACATCAACGTATCGTGAGTTATCTGAATGAACTGGATATAGCATACTTGGAGGGAGATAATGACAAAGTTACGCATATTTTAATGGGGTTGGTTGACTACACTATTAGTCATTTTGCATTTGAAGAAAACTTAATGGCACAATCAGGCTACCCACTTTCGGACCCACACAAAATGGTTCATAAAGTATTTGTAGCGCATATAAATAACTACAAAAAACAACATGAAAGTGGTCGCGATATTACCAAGAAACTCATGTCCGAGTTACAAATATGGTTAACAAACCACATTAAAAAAGAGGACAGAGATTATGTGCCATATGTCAATAAATTTTTAAATAAGAAGAAAGGCTGGATAAATAAAACAATCGGTCTCTTTTTTAGGTAATATACCCCCGTAGCGTTTGGGATTTAGGTCTAATTGCACGCCCTATTTGCTCCCTGGCTACGTTGAAACTCCTTACAATAGAACGACTATTACGCGTACGCGTCATTTCGTCTTTGCCTACATGGATGTAGGTAAGGAGCGTGAGCAGGGACGCGGAAGCTTTGCCATGAAGCAAATAGGACGCACACTTAAACCTAAATCCCAAACGCCACGGGT
>CAZZJI010000045.1:0-19566 GCA_964654485.1 uncultured Gammaproteobacteria bacterium
CCATGTGTACGATACACAACTGCACTTTGGTCTCTGGATACGCGGTGTTAATCGCGATACTAAGCTCAGTATTTGAAACTATTTATCCTTAGAGTATCAATTTCTTATAAAAATGGGCACTCTAAGGGCCAATTATCGTTGCGACGGGCTTTTATATTATTAACTATCAATCAGTTATTACGTTTATTTAGGTACGACCCGCTACCCATTTGTAATAATCTGTAATAGTAGTTAGGAACCTTCTAAAAAGCTACAAATTTCCAACACTTCTCGCTGACTAGACTCGGAACCCACAAATTTTTCCTGTGGATGGCGATATGCTGGTTGATAGAATGTGTAATTAAGCCTGGCGTATTGGGATATTCACGCGCAACACTTTTCCGTGATGTTGCCACTAAACTCCCGGTCTACTACTGCAGAAAGATTATTGTCAAGATAATTTTGTTTAACGAGTTGACGACGTATTTTTCCGCTCGAGGTCAGCGGAATTGAGCCTTGTTTTACCAAAATAATTTCATGAATATCCATATTCAGCCCCAAGATGATATCTGCACGAATGCTAGCATAAGCAAACTCGGGATTAAATTTCCTGAGGTATTTTTTATTGATTTCCTGGACCAATATCACTTTTTCTTCGTCATTGCTCTCGATACCAAAAGCCGCGCCAGCACCAATTCGGAGTGTTGGATTACCAGTTTGTGCTGTTAGCTCGATATCCTGAGAGTAATAATTTTTACCGCGGATAATTATCATTTCCTTGATACGCCCCGTTACGTAAAGCTCATTATCTTTAATAAACCCCAGGTCTCCTGTACGGAGATACGGACCATCGTTGGTTCCAGCAATGTGCGCATTGAATGCTTGTTCAGTTATCTGTTGTCTACCATAGTAACCTTTGGCAATATGCGGGCCTGCCAACCATATCTCGCCCACTTTAGATGACGGACAAAGGGTTTCACTAACGGGATCGACAATTCTAATTTCACTGTTCATGGTGATTCCACAACTGGTTACCGTTATTGCGTCTTTATTTGAATGGGGCTTATCAATTTCGTGTAAGGCTAGTTTATTTTTGTCAATGTCAATTGCGTTAATTGATTGGCCTGATGGTTTTCCAATGACAAATAACGTCGCTTCTGCAAGCCCATAGCATGGCAAGAAAAAATCCCTTCTAAATCCGCATTCCCTGAAAAAACGACTAAAGCTCCTGATCGTGTTCATTTGTACTTTTTCCGAACCACTAAATGCATTGGTCCAGGAACTTAAATCCAACATTTTTTTTTCTTTGACGGTAACCCTGTTAACGCAGTAGTCATATGCGAAATTTGGTGCACCACTGGTAGTACCTTGATAGTCTGATATGACCTGTAACCACCGATATGGGTGCCGTAAAAACACAACGGGCTCTATTAATACGGCTTTATACCCTACATAAAGAGGATTTAACACTGTACCTATCAATCCCATATCATGGTACATCGGCAACCAGCCCACGTGCACAGACGCGGTAGTGTGTTGGAATGTATCGGCAATCATCGCTAGGTTAGCTATGATATTGCCATGCGTCACCATCACTCCTTTGGGAGCGCCGGTAGTGCCAGAAGTATATTGCAGTAATGCAAGATTGTGACTCTGGATAATGGGTTTGGTCCACGTATTATTTATATCGCTACTAAGTTCGTCAACAGCCAAGCAGGGGATGTGTTTCATATAGGTATCTTGACTACATCCCTCTTTCATATGGCTTATTCGTTCAGAGAGAGTACATATGAGTGCAGCGCCGCAATCCTGGGTGATTTTCGTAAACCGTGGCCATTCTTTTTTAGCAAATGGTGGATACACCGGTACAGCGATCATGCCAGCATAAAAACAGCCAATAATGGACACAATAAAATCAATCCCCGTTGGGAATGCCAATATTACTCGTGAACCGACTGGCAGTTGCTGTTGTAATACCGACGCGACAACCTGCGCCCGTTGGTGTAATTGCAGAAAACTTATTTGCGGTTGTATCTCCTTATTAGGAGACCAATGGACATAGGCCGTTTCAAAGCCTCGTACTCTGGCATGATCAATCAGCACGTCAACCAATGAATAAAATCGATTTTCTTTATTTGCTTGAGTGTATTGACTTGATTGATCGCGTTGATCTTTTTGAGCTTTCGATTCCATTACCGACATAACTGTCACCCTTATTCTGCATTAACCATATAGCCCGAGAAATACAACTACGAGTTTTTCTGCAACTGAATGCTGCTGGATCTACCACCCATTTTTGGGAAAAACCGGCCAGTATGCTTCATGTATTCCGTATATTCGCTACCAAAACTGCCTTCTTCCTGTGATAGCCTTTTCTCCTCTTTACTTGCCGTATAGTTCAGTAATAAAAACATATATAAACCCAGCGCGACAATCAACCAATGAGGCGCTATCAATACAGCGGCAATAAAAGCAACAATAAACGCGCTGTAAAATGGATGGCGAATGTATTTATAGCTTCCCCAGATTACCACACATTGGGGCTTATCATTTTCCGGGTCCTGATGCCAAAGCGCTAAAGGTATGCGATGTGTACCAATAGTCATAGAAATTATTGACACAGATATACAACAAAGCGCTACGCCCACTATTGTCATGCCCGCATAGATTGACGACGCGGGATCAACTATCGCTTCGAGAGCATTAAAATACATGGCGATAAAAATAATGGGGGCAATTCCCCAAGGTGCCGCAGTTAAAAACCACATTGGCGTAAACTTACCATCTTCACGAAAAAATATTTTAGGTAGTAGTGCCACATACAAAAAATTGATTCCGAGTATAATAAATGCAGACTTTTCCATATGATTTCTCCCATCTAAATATTAGTTGACCTCAAACTGATGGTTTTCAGCCTGAAATAATTTTTGCTCAATTAATTCTAGCAATTCGCCAATCGTTATTACTTGCTCCAGATCTTCCTGTTCTAATTCAATCTGGAATTGTTCCTGGATAGACAATAATAACTCGACCAGCATAAAAGAATCGGAAACCAGCTCGGTAATTTCTTTGTCATCCGTTATGCTATCCATTGGCAGCTTGGTAAACTGCGCTATTTTTTGCTTAATCTCTTTTGTTTGCATGGGCTGTCATTTTCTCTATTTAATTGAATTTTTATGCATTACATAATCCAGACGTTGTTGGTTCTCAGTAACAAAATCTTTATAGATTTCATCATCTGCCTTTTTGTAATGCAGGATTTTCTGGTTAATTTTTTCTTCTCCATATTTTTTTTTCATTTCATTGAGGGCTTGGGTTATCCAGCGGATATGCCATTTTTCATCTTCCACAATACGG
The DNA here is from genome assembly GCA_964654485.1 of uncultured Gammaproteobacteria bacterium. Classification (GTDB taxonomy): domain Bacteria; phylum Pseudomonadota; class Gammaproteobacteria; order SG8-11; family SG8-11; genus JAADIM01. The sequence continues at coordinate 3,337 of CAZZJI010000045.1, forward strand.
TCAATCGTATTTTTGATCACTGGATTTAAGTTGGGAAGTTTCAAATGATGAGCATATTGCTTTAACACCCGCTTTTCAAACACATTAGTAAGCGCCAGTATTTCCATCATGTTTACTGGTAAACCACCTGCTTCCAGGTAGGCATCCTGATACGCGTTTTTTATCCTGATCGATTTGTAGTTAAGATCATCCATTGCTTTAGTCCAATACCAACTATGCATACTTTCATCAGCAAAGTGCTTGTTGAGGTCGGCTTGTAGTGGACCCGCTGGTAACATGGCTGCAATTTTCCCGAAAAATAATGCACCGTTTATTTCCGAATACCGATAAAAGCTCATCATCCACCGGTCCTGTTCACATAGTGTATCCATTTTGTAACCTCATATGGCTAAAGCGACTGTTAAGAATCCATCCCGGTAAGGAATAGAGGTATAACGAAATTTTTTTTGTCTATTATGATTGTTCAACTTAGTTGCAATACCCGTCCATGCTTGAGGATCCTGAGTTTCATAATCAAAAAACCAAAAGTTAGAGTGGTTTTCCAAATCTGCTTTGAACACAGCCTCTTTCACCGTCCATATACGCAACAAATGACCACTAGTGCTATCATCCTCTGTGGTAATCACTTGCTCCTTTTTCGTAAGAAAAAACTTTGCTGACATCGGATTCACCGATCTCCCGTATTCAAGGTCAACGCCAATACCCATGGCATCGGTTAACCTGTTTGCCACTGCGACGACTGTATTCAAACAGTGGCTTAATGAATAGTGTGCATGGGGCATAGTCAACATACTGGCATCTTTCTGGTTATCGATATTACAATCGTCTATCAATTTTCCCAAAACGCTTCTACTTTGCTTGCGACTTACAAAAGGTTTTGTATGGGTTTCAATGGCCAGATCGACGCATGTATCCAGTGTGCTGGATAATATCATTTCCATTTCTTCAGGCTGCATTAGTGATTGCATTATTGGATGATCCCCATTTTTCACGCATCAAGAATTGAATCACACTATCCAGTAACACTTCCATATCTGGTACAGGATATTGCGGATAATGTTTCAGCAAATTACCGTTGCTAATATTTTTTTCGATATATAATTGTTTTGAGAAAGGTCGTATGCTATCCAGCGCCTGCTTGACTACCATGCCGCTAACCCCGGTTAACATTGATGCCAATGACTCAAAGGCCTCAAGATCGGTAAACAAGGGCTTTAGTATACGTTTCCTCTTAAAATCGGCGTTGTTTTTAAAATTATCAAATACCCTGTCAACAAGGTCACCCAAGGTTAAGGCATTTTTTTGTTGATAACAGACGTTATATATTTCATTGGGTATGTAGTTCACTTCCATTAATTGATAAATAGCATCAGCCGTTGACTTTCCCGTAGTCAGGTAAACGGGCGTATCACGCTCACCCGGCATCAACGAAATCAAACCGTGAAAGAACAGGCGCATGGTATTGTGAAATACGTTATGCTGAACAACTTCTCCGCTGTCATTGTCGGCAATAATGGTTGCGGCACGGTAGATGTTCCAGGGCAGTTCAGCATATTCCGTTTGTATAATATGTTCCGCTTCCCATTTGCTACGTTCATAGTGGTTGGCAAAACTACCAGCTGGCGATAAGGCTGTTTCTGGTACTTCACCTTTTATTAATCCTGAACTGTAAATTGTACTCACAAACCCGAATTGTTCCAGGTGAGAACACCGACTGGCAAATTGCGCGAGTTTACGCACGCCATCCCGGTTTACTCGGTTTGCCAGTTTTTCTTCCACATTAAAACGCGTAATCGCGGCGGTATGGATAATGCCGGCAATATCCCGGGTATCCACGTCACAAAATGGCTTGTCTTCAGATAACTCGCCACAAAAAAATCGAATACGCTTCAAATGTTTGCGATATACTTGCTCTAATCTAACCAACTTGGACTCATACTCAGTACGGCCGCTAGCACGAATCCAAAGCTTAAGTTCCTTATCACTGCGGCTCAGATAATTTTTTACCAACATACTACCGAAGTAACCATCTGCCCCAGTTATCAATATAGTTCCTGACATTATAATTCCTCCATCAAGTGCATCGGCCAGCGATCGCAGTCCGGTCCATAGTGCGATAAAAATGCAGCCAACCAACGTTCTATACCAAACGCTATGCACGCTGAATGGGCATAGGTATGGTGTATTGTGATATTAAAGGTTTCACCAAAATAACTACGATGGTGATTGGCCGATCCAATAGCTAGCCGGTCATCAAATATCATTTCATGTTTGTTAGGTTGCAATTTTTGCATTAGATGCTTGGGATTGTTGTCTGGGTTAAAGAACGGATCTGTTGCTACCTGCCACTCTATAGTAAATGGTAGCTTCGTAAAAAAAATCGCCAAACGTTTTTTCATATCGTCCACAAATTTCACCACCTGAATTTCATCCCCGATGCATACTATTTCACGCATGGTGAAACTCCATTGGCGTTCCAGCGGTGTGTATTCCTTTTCATTGCGATAGCAGGTATTTTTTGTTGTTAATATTTTCGTTTCGCCCAGGATTTTATTTTGCCAATGGATATAAAAGTGGTAACACGCTGCCGGTGTCAGAATCGCTTGTGGTAGATCCATGTTCGTAACATTGATCCTGTTATCACTAGTAATGATTTCTCTATTCCGAAAATCCTGGTAGTTGTGTTTGTCACAACACAAAACTTGGGGAAACGTGGCGTGTTGTGGAAATGAATGTAAATAGTCCAGCTTTTTGAGATGCTCTGCCTTAATAAAGCTGGGAAACTGATATTCTTGCGCCTGAAATTCTGCAGCGAGTTTTTTGAACGCAGTATCAAACAATTGATGTGCACACAACAAGCCTTCACTCAATGGTAGCTGGCCAAAGACGTGACTTTCATGATGTACTTGTGGTAGTTGCCCAGTGTCTTCGATGAGGTGTTTTGTTTCGCATGATTCAAGCATCAGATGTAACCTCGCAGAAAAAATGCCGATAAATTGAATCTACACTGGTGAACGCACCCGGTTTTATATGCTGTGGATTTATCGGTGAACCTGCTAAGTGTTCCAGATACAGAATAAGATCCATCAGTTGTACCGAAGTTATAATGCGTTTCTCGATAATCGGCATATTGCTGGGCACCATTTTTCCCGTGAAAACAGTACTATGACTTGCTACCCAGCGACCGAGATCATTTTTTATGGTGTTTTCATGATTCATAATTGTGGTTCTTTCTCCAGGATTCCATTATTGACTAAAAATTCCAAACATTTTCCAGAAACCTTTTTGCGGTGTGCTCGCTGTGCTTCATGTTCCCAGGCCATTTGATAAACATCGTAAGAATCACTAATTCCTGCATCCTTATATACCCATGGGTTGTAATATTCTTTCCAGGTTGCCACGATGTACTCGCACAAGTAGCGGCGAATGTCTGCTAGAGTCTGATCGCTCCATTGAGGACTATAGGTATCAAAAATATGTTTGGTGAGCTTACGACCAAAGGCCAGGTGACGACTCTCGTCATGGTGGTGATAACGGTTAATAGCCTGGGATAAGGGGTGTAGGCGTCCGTCCCTGGACATATGTAAGTTAAAGTGATCCACCAGCTCTTCAAAAATGACGACCTTGGCAAAAAAAAGGAATTCCTCCTCGCCTTGACTAAGCTTGCTCGAAACTTGGTAATTTTTAGACGGATATATCTTGTGTGCATAACGGTTGCAAAATGTACCAAACAAAGTCATATGTTTGTTTTCTTCGTCTACAAAATGATGCAGGTACTCTGAAATTTCTGCTGGCCAGTCACTATATAAACGTTTGCTCAGCCCTTGGAGTAAGGCTTTTTCACCATGAATGTTCAAGCTGAAGAAATTAATCAGCTCCCAGAACCCCAATTTTTTCAACTGCTTTTCATCCAGGTTGTCATATACACTAGTTCCAGCGAGTGATGATAGTTCGGGGGAAAACAACCACTCCTGATCAGTAACGTCGTCCGGCCAATCAAATTCAGCATAAGGATTACTATAATGCTTAACTGATGCGGTGCTTAATTTTCGGGAAAGATTCAATACATTATCCATAGCGCTATACCTTTTCTAATAAGACACATGACCAATTCAGCCCAAAACCTGCCATGGGCAACAATATTTTTTCTCCAGATTTGAAAGTGTTATCATCATCGACCACTTTAAGGTTGATAATATTGTCACCGCTGATGCAATGTCCGATTTGCTCCCGTGTTGGCGTCAGCACTTTGCTGTAATCAAAACGTAGGATACTGGCTAATACTTCCCAGGCTTTAATGTTGGTGTTTTGCGGGACTATCCAGTCGATGTTATCTAGTGTTAGTTGATTTCTTGTGAGAATTTCATTGAGCACACGATAGGTATAATTGAAATAGAAGCCCGCAGTTTCATCGTCATTCGCTTGGGCCATAGCACCATTACTCAGGTGATGGCAATCGAGAATCTTTAGCCGGCCTGGCTTGCGGCTTAAAATACAAGCTGCTGCACCATCGGAAATCAGGTTATAGGTTTGCTCGTAAGCAGCACCTTGTGGAAAACGATCCGATGTTAAGCACAATAGTTCTTTTAAATTGGGGTCACCTGCTAACAGAGATTTACCGACACGCAACGTTCCCAGCAGGCTGGTACACGCGGTCTGATTAATCCCCATCACAAAAGAATTCTCGATATTAAAATCAGCCTGAAGGTGACTAACCGGAAAATCCATTAAGTGTTTAACATCTCTGGTTTCTTGAAAAGTATCCCAGGCTCCCAGGTTGCCATTGCAGGTCAGGCAAGTAGCATAAAGCACACCATCAACCTGACTAATATCCTTGGCCTCGCTGGTGCACAAGTTATCCACCGCACTACGGGCCAAATCATATGGAGTTTGCTTATCGCTGCAGCGGTGATGGAAAAGAAAACCTGAATTTGTTAATAGCTGTTCATTGGAAAAAGTGAGACCATTTTTAACAGTATCCGATACATGACAACGTTCGCTGCCTACCGCATAACCTATTTCACCTATGTAAATATCTGGTAAGTTCATAAAACAGGGACTCCCTTCGGCGTTATTATTTTATGATAGATATCATGACTTGAAGAAAACTCCGTCTCCAGGAGACCCCACTGAAGTCCATGGGTCACCATATGCAAATACAATAGTACTGAAAGAAAGAAAAAATAACCCGACAAGAGGCGTTAGAAACTTATGTGCAGTACGCGTTTTCACGATATGTCTCCATCAGTGTTTTTTTAATCCGCTTTGACCGATATTTAAGCTCAGCATGAGCTTGATCTCGCCTGAAATTCTATCTAGATACTGATGGAAGCGATGTGTTTTATAACACAGGTTTAGCGTGAATATTCCCAATGTTGGGAAATGCAATGAGCAACCATTTCAAGAAAGCGCGCTATCGAATCTTCAGGCCGCCGCGACAAGTTACCGCATAGGGCTTGGCCCGAGGCGAGGTAAAAAAGTATTTACCTTACGAACGCTAGAGGCAAAAGAGGGCGGTGGGTTTGCGCGTTGTGTACAAAACAACGGCTTTAGTCTTCATGCGGATGTGAGTTTTGAAGCAGATAAACGCAAGAAACTGGAGAGACTGTGCCGATAGCCTATAAATGAGGTCAGACTAACTGCAAACTCAGTGAACACAAGGCCTTACATATATACTTTAATAATAAAAAATACCCACAACATCTTGGTGCAAATAAAATAGAAAATTATTTAACTTATTTGGCAGGACTATTTGGCAGGATCCAACGGAAAGTTACCGGTTCGACCTAAAAGATTTAGTTACTGCCCTTTTTCTTCTGAAACTTGAAATACGGTTCCCTCTATCCCGATTACCTTTACCTTTGCACTCGCGGGTAAATCCTCTCCCGCTACTTTCCATGTGGTATCGTCTACTTTAATTTTTCCTACCCCGTTAATTATCGGTTCTTTGAGCGTAAAAATTCGCCCTATATATTGTTCCCCTCGTCTATTTAATACCGGGTTGTCCGTTTTTATAGGGTGTTTTTTCAAATAAATACGCCAACTGGCAACGCTTACCACAGACAATACTGAAAATATAATGAACTGATATTCCCACTGCATAGCGGGTACCAACCACAGTAATATGCCAACAACTCCTGCTGAGATACCCAGCCAAAGGAAAAAAGCACTTGGCATAAATACTTCAACACCAACCAGGACTACGGCTAGTATCAGCCAATGCCACTGTGTCAGGTTTTCAAACAAAGAAGTCACTCCTTATTTTCTTTAAATGTCTGGCGTGCAATTTCCGATATACCGCCAATTGCACCTATAACATTGGCCGCCTCTAATGGCATAAACATCACCTTCTGGTTTGGTGCAGAAGCAATATTTTGTAATGCATCCACATATTTTTGTGCGACAAAATAATTAATTGCCTGTATGTCACCCTTTGCGATGGCGACTGAAACGACTTCCGTTGCTTTTGCTTCTGCTTCAGCCAGTCGCTCACGCGCCTCGGCGTCTCTAAAAGCAGCTTCTTTTCTTCCTTCCGCCTCGAGTATGGCACTGCGTTTTTCACCGTCAGCTTTTAATATTGCAGACTGTTTTTCTCCTTCTGCTTTCAATATTGTTGCTCGTTTATCTCGCTCAGCCTTCATTTGCCTGGCCATCGCATCAACCAGGTCGCGTGGTGGTGCAATATCTTTAATTTCTATGCGTGTTACTTTCACACCCCATGGCGATGTAGCTTCATCGACTACATTCAATAATTGCATATTTATTTTGTCGCGTTGTGATAGTAGTTCATCCAGATCCATTGACCCCATTACGGTACGGATATTCGTCATGGTTAGATTCAATATTGCCAGTTCAAGATTATTAACTTCATAAGATGCTCGCGCTGCATCAAGTACCTGAAAAAATACAACACCATCTACACCTACCATTGCGTTGTCTTTGGTAATAACTTCCTGAGTAGGCACATCCAGCACGCATTCCATCATATTTATTTTGCGCCCTACTTTATCAACAAAAGGAATAATGATATGAAATCCAGGTACAAGTGTTTTTGTGTAACGACCAAAACGTTCAACAGTAAACTCCATACCTTGCGAAACTGTTTTAACGCCCATTAATACAACGACTATTGCTAGAAATACAAGCGCGATAACAAATACCGCAAAGCCAGAAAGCGAGAATAATGTAGACATTGGTGACCCCGTTATCAATTAGAAAATATGTGATACTTCGACTTGAACCGTTGTTTCTTTAACCAATTATGGGGTAAATATTATCGTAATTCAAGGTTAGTCACGTAATCAGGGTTTTGTATATAAAATGTAATGCTCACACCCGCCAGAAAAATCAACCAACTGATATGAAGCCAGATCAGAAATAACATGATAATTGCAAAGCTGGAATATATGACCTGATAATTTGCTGAGCTGACGACAAACGTGGTAAACAACCATCCAGTCGATTCCCAAATGACACCTGCAACAACACCCCCAATGAGTGCATTTTTAAAACTTACTTTTGTGTTTGGAATTAAATAATAAGTGGTCGTCAACGCCACAACTACAAATAAATAGGGTACAAATTGGTTAAATAAATAGATAAGCGTAGGCATACCCACTAATTGAGATATTTCCAATATTAGTTCAGTATTCATTAGCGCTGCAGTAATTGCTATCGCACTGAAAAACAACACTGGCCCAATAACGATGAACAGACCGTAGACAATTAAACGTTGTAATATTTTTCTATTAGCTTTGATCTGCCAAATAGAATTTGACGCGGCGGCTATTTGTTGAATCATAGATGCCGCCAGATAGACAAGCGTCAGTAATCCAACAAACCCTAAAACACCCACATCAATATTTTCAATATATCGAATTGCTGTAACACCAAACGTGACGCCTTTATCACCCAAGGGCTGTAGCAACTCAATTAGAAACGGTTCAGCCTGCTTATGCACGCCTATGGTTTTCAGCAGGGAAAATACCAGAGCAAGCAAAGGCGTGAGTGTTAACAGACTGGTATAGGATAATCTGCCTGCCCATAACTTAAGCTCACCATTAAACACATCTCTCAATATAACAAATGTAAGTTGCGCAACAAATAGCAAACGCGTATCAATCACGGATAAAGAATTGCACTTGTTTTTCCAAAGCATGTCTGTGCATTTGGACATCCAGTATTCTTTATATTTATTTAGCATTTATTTACTATTTATTTGAGAAGCAAAAACAAGCGCCCCTCGGTTACCGGAGACATAGTATGTAGCTTCACTAGCGTTCATAAGTGTATAAAAAATCTGCGCTATTATTCTCACCACTCTCAGATTGCAAAATCCATTTACTACCAATTTTATAACGTAACCGGAGTATATTGACCGCACCTGAAATGCCTATGCTGTAATTCACATACAATTGCGGATTTAAATATTTTCCGATGACAAGTGTTGTGTCACTGGCAGTTTCGCCCGACTGCAGCTTGATCTCCTCCATGCCGAACTTTTTACTCAATCGTTTAAACGCCTTATTTAATTTATATTGCGAAGCTGCACGTACCAGCATTGCTTTTCTATCTTCGTCTTCTCCACCGTCGTCGCCAGGTATATCATCTACTGGCACACCCACTAACAGATAAGAAAGAATATTAGCGTCTTCCATAGGCGGTTCTGAAAATAAAGTAAGTTGCGGCGCAGCCAGTTGACCTCGTACCTGCACACCGGCCAAAATATTTTCTAATTTTCTTATTGCGCGTGCATTAATATTCGGGTTTATAATCGGGTTCCCAATAAAGCTCAAACGGCCCAAATCCAGCTCAAGACTTTTCTCAAAGGCCTTATAGGTACCATTTTTTATATTCAATTCACCATAGCCGCTTGTTGCCTTATTAGGTTCACTTACTGCCACGACTGAGCCGACTATGTTTCCATCAACGCCGAATCCAGAAAATTTGACGTTGTCACCCAAATCGACACGAACACTGGCATACAGTGTTTGGTTATTATTTTTTTCTGCCTCGCTTGACTGGTCGATGATGACAACATCATCTGAAACAGACACTGTGTTAGATACATCTTTTGGTTTAATTATCGCTTTAGGAACCGCAATCGACCCCACCAGATCAACGCGTTTCCCGGAAACCAGCAGTTGTAAGTCGGGCGATACAAAAATGTTCGCCTCTGGTAAATTTACTATTTCGAAATCCTTACCGGTAAACTCAATATTTGCATTAATCTCGTTAAGATTTTCAATATTATTGTCCAGGTTATCGAGTTCAACCTTGCCTTGTATATTCAGCTCACCTTTCGCAGACTCGGCAAAACCTTGAATTTGTATCAAATTGTCATTTTCATTTTTTGCATTTAATGCAATATTCTTAAGTGTAATTCCTATTTGTGGAAGTGAAACAGCCCCATTTTGTAAAGCAACAACACCCTTAATGACTGGTTTTTTAACAGTGCCAGAAACACCGACGTCAGTCGCAAGTTCACCTGACACGTGTTCCAGACCTGGAATAATGAGAGAAAGAAACCCTAACTCTGACGTGCTATACGTAGCCTGGGCTGATACAGATTGATCCTGTGTTTCGATACCATACTGCCAACCGGGGAGGACAAAATTCGCCTTCACTTCGTCATCTTTGTTTAAAACCCAGTTTAGTTTTCCCTGCGCACCTTTTCCGTTTAATAGTATATCAGCATCACCACCAAGGTAATTAAACGTATGCTCAACGCCTTCGTTCGTTTGTAAAATAAATTTACCCGAACTCAGCGCCAATGATGCGTTCACGTTTAATGTCTGAGTATTTTTTTGATTATTCCTTTGATTTTTTCTTTGATTATTCCTTTGATTATAATCTGGAAAATAATTCACAAAAGCTTGCCCACCCAGGGTGCCTGTTATTTGCAGATCATCCGCCTTGCCAAACAAAGCTTGAATTATCGATATGGGTAATTGACTAATTGTTAGTTGGCCCTGCGTACTTTTTTGTTTTTTCCATTCAATTTGTCCACACAACTTTGAGTTGTCCTGAAATAAACAAGTATTCGACAAGCTCACCACATCCTCTTGAATACGAAGATCTGCCGCTTCCAATATCTGCCATTTTCCTACTGGCGCGTGTTGTACTTCTATTTTCTCCAATTTTCCAACCCAATTATTATTGGAAAATTTTCCTTTAAGCGAAACTTTAGCATTACTGGTGTTTGCCACAGATTGCAGTGATATAGCATGATCCGACAAATACCCCTTAGCAAGTAATTGCAGCGTATCTATTTTTTGTTTACTGACATTTATATCGTTGAGGCTCATGGAAATTGTTGATATTTGTTTATCTGCAATATCCAGATCAACTTTTGCATTTATTTTTTTGATGGCGCTGCTATCATAAGAAAGAGAACTTCCAGTCACTGATAACTGTATATGCGGTGTTTCCCGATGTCCATAAACGTAACCGGATAATTTGAATTCACCCTTTGCAGCCGGAATAAATTGTCCGACATCGCCAACTCTTGTTTTCAGATCAAGATCCCATTTATCTGCAATTTCCCCCGTGGAAGTCACCGACATGCTTCCAGAATTGATTTTGAATTCCTGTACTTTTAGTGTATCGCCATCTATTTTGATATCGGCGACGCCTTTTATGGGATGCCCCTGTAAATCACCATCGACATTTAGCAGGTAATGATCAGGCAGGCCCTGCACCGAAAATTTTCCCGTGTTACTTCGCAGCGTCGTTTTTGAATCGATTGGCCAATGTATCTTGTTCCAGTCTCCATCTAACGTCAAATTAGCGATGTTATTTTTACTAAAATCAAAATGTCCAATGTCGGCTAAGGTAATTTCACCCGATAACGCCAGATCGGCTTCGCTTTCTTTTTCGTCCAGCGGCGTCTGTTTTAACTTAAGTTGCTCTATCACCCATTTTCCAGGGCGATGAGTCAACGAAAAATTTGCAATTACACGGCCAAGCTCTCCAAGTTGAGAATCCACATTCGCTTGTGTAGAGAACGATTGCAGATCACCCTCACCTTTGATATGCGCTTCAAAGGTCTTGATATCCTTATCTAATGGAAAGTCTGATGGAAAGCCTGATGAAAAGTCCAGGCCATAGTCTGCGAAGATAATATTTTTAATATCAATATTGGCTTGCCACTCCGGTTTATTTACCGGATTCATAATCACGCCATTTAGTTGCGCACTTACTGTGCCGTCTAAAACGTGTGTTACTGTTAGCTTGTTCGCATCGCCGCTTATGACACCCTGCCCTTTATAATTGTACTGACTCAAATCCGCCAACGACCATTCGATATTGAGTTCTGTCGAATAATTATTTTTAAGTATTACGCTACCACTTAGGTCGATTTTCCAATCAGGTGATTCGATATTGAGTTGATCAATATGAAGCGCGCTTTCTCTTAACGATGCACTTAGTTTGATGTCGTTAATTTCAGTTGATTCGGATGAATCCTTGTTAACATTGATGGTGATGTTTTGAGCGTATGCGCTATCGATGACTATGTTAACAGGCAAACTGATTTCAGGAAGCTGGATTGGATCAGTATCGCTTTGTTGCGCTGAATTACTTTTTTCTGTTTTTGCAATATATTCTACCTTAGCCGCCTTAATATTATTGAGATGAATTGTACCCGTCAATAAGGCGAATATATTCCAGTCTAGTGATACATCCTTAAGCAGTATTGTTGAATTATTACTAGTATAAACAATCGCGACTGCGTTAATTGGACCAATGAGGCGCCCATTTAAAGAATCCGTTTTGATCGACCCGGGAAGAATGGCAGTTGCAACCCGTTGTAAGCCCCATTCAGACATTAACAATACGGTTACACCCATAAATACAACCGCAAAACCAAGCGCTAAAAATACAGCTCCGCGTTTCATAAGTCCACACCAATCGAAAGATGAGGACGCCACGGATTTCCAGGTTCGCTCAGTGCCGAGGCTAAATCTATTCTGAACAAACCTATTACCGATTTGTAACGTAAGCCAACACCGATGCCGCGCTTTAGTTTTTCTGAAAATGTGTCCATCGCATTTCCAGCATCATAGAATACGGCAGAACTCCAGTTCTCATCATAGCGAAACTCAAACTCCAGGCTGCCCACCAGCAAGTGTTTTCCACCGACCACAACGCCGTCCGTATTTACGGGTCCCAGTGTTTTAAAACCATATCCTCGTACACTTTGATCACCACCAGCACGAAAGCGCACCGATGGTGGCAATTCATTAAATTCCTGCACATCACTGTACGCAATGTCACCGCGTGCGATTATGCGCCCTATTCCAAATAACTTGCGTATGAATTTTGCACCGAAACGTGCTTGTAAAAAGGATGAGCTGGACCCCAGCGTTTCTGCCCCACCTTGTATTTCTATGATAAAGCGATTACCAAATGTGGTATTTATACGGTCGTTCGTTCTCAAGTGCGTCCAGTTCAAACCCGGCATAACCAGTGTCGACTCATCACGGTCTGCGCCGATGATAAACTTATCCACCTCATAATTAATAAAATAAGTTTTTTGCCAGCGACCACTTAATCGTGAATGACTTGCACTTAACAATTTTTTTGTACTTTCAACTTCATTTATATCCTCCTTTTCCCAGGCGGCTGCTATAGTGATTTGATCTGATTGTGGTTTTTTTAGAGGAATGATATATCGAACAGCGAAGCTATCAAGAATTTTCGACGCTTTTATTTCTGTATTTGCTTTGTGGCCAAATTTATTTATTCTACGTCTTTCAACACCCAGCTTTATCCGACCGCCTGTATCGGTGCCAAAACCCAAACCGGCAATGTATCTTGTACGCTTTCGGGGCACCAGCGTCACTTCCAGCGGGACCATCAAATCTTCTGCCAAGTCGCGTCTTAACTTGACTTCCACTTTGCTAAAATAGTCACTGTCATTCAGTCGGTCCTCTAGTGACAGAAATTTATTTAAAGTGTATGGTTCATTTTCTTTGAAAGGGATAAAACGTTTTATAAATTCTTCACTAAATGCACTTTGCTTAAATACGACGTTGCCAAAATAGTAACGCAAACCAGTATCGATACGCAGATTGATTTGAGCTGAATTATTATTTAAATCTAATCTGATTTCATGGTTAAGCAGCACCACGTCAAAATAGCCACGTTCTGCCGCGAGGTTTAACAGCGAAGTTTTGCTATTTTCATACAGTGTGTGATCAAGCCTATCTCCGGATACAATAGGAAACAACGCCTGGTATTTTTTAAATTCGATGTCGTTTTTTGCTTCGCCATCAATTATCAGGTTAACGTTGGAAATAAGCACTGGAGAGCCTGGATCAACAATATAATGCGCTCTCCAACCCGTCGCCGTTTTGGTTAACTCAGAGGTAACTTCCGCTTTATAGTATCCAAACGGTTGTAAGGCCCGGTCTATTTCCTTGTGCCCTTTTTTAAGGAGTTTTTTAATACGTTCGTCGCTAAGTGACTCAATTGATTTTTGCTGTTCTATACTCAATAAAGAGACGATATTGGCTTTTATATCACCTGTTACCCCATCAATCACAACGTCTATTTTGTCAGCCGCCGTCACTTCAGCGCAAAAAATAAAGAAGCAAATTAAAACATTGCCAAAACAATTTAAATACTTTTTGTTATAAAACATACTTGTTCACAATTTGGAAACACTAACTATTCAATGCGTGCATTCGCCAAATGCTCAGATTTTTCAGCAGGCACCTTGTCTACAGCTGCGGATATTACTACAAAGACCGCACAAACCAGTACCAACAAGACACATAATAATATCTAATAAATACAACACATTAACTTATTTTTATAATGTAAAATAAAAAATTAACTGTTGAAATAATAGCCAACAAGATTGGGGCTTTTTTGTTCACAGCGTTATCTTCAATCCAACAGCAATAATAATCATAACCAACTGACTTAAACAACTCACAAAAGTGTTGCTCATAATAAATAATTCATTCATAAATGATTCAATAGTTGAACACAAGTTCAACACGATAATTTTAACTCCAGTGGAGGGGGGGGTAAAATATATGCCATTAAAGGTTGCTACGCACAAATCCGAGTAAAATATTCGGACCGGGTAAGAACGGGGGAAGTCGCCGCTGCTGCAAATTCAAAAAAGCTGGTGCTCACTCATTTGACTGGTTTTACGCTGTCGAATCTGCATGAAGTAAAAAGCGTCGTCAGAAACCAGGGTTATAGAGGAAAAATTAACGTCGCGTCCGATCTCAAAGTTTATAACCTGATGGACGATGATTAACTGTTTCTGTTACGTCCCTTTTTCAGTCAATAACATTGTCTCAAATCTCAATCGCTACGGGTATAGTATATACTCAGAGGTGCATTTGCATGGCGCTTTTATGCTAGTACTCCGTCAAGGTTATATTGACGGTGTACTAGTCTTTAATGGTAAAACCTAGCTCTACGAGTCCATGGCGCAATACGTCAATGCGGCCTGACGATCTGAATTCAAAAAGAAATTCCGTAGGGCTAAGTAGGTGAACGCCTGAAAGATTTTCCAGTTGTATAAGTGCTGCTAAACCACGTAGTTTCTTTTGTGTCCATTTTCCGGTCAATAACGTCATCGCCTCGATTTCAGCATCATTAACAAACTGCGTTGCATTGTTCTGGGTTTTGTTAATTCCTGCGTTGTCTATTGAGGCATTGTCTGAGGCATAGTCTAGTAACGAATCGTTTATTGGCGCCGTCGTGTAGACACCCTCTTCATTACTGACTGACAATCCATTTTTCAGTAAATAATTCGTCAGATCCAGATCTTCATTAATGAGTACGCCACGCACTGCGATATTCAAACTGGGTGTGATTGTTATTTGCGGTCGAGAAAAGCTGTTTACAATATTAGCAATTGCGTTTAATTGGGATGAACTCAATAATACGGTTTGACTGCTAATATAAATCGTCACGTCATCATCACTAAATTGATCAATATTTGACCTATTCGTCAAACCCTTAACCGCACTGTTTTTCAGATTTCCCACTTGATCAACTAATAGAGTTTGTTGTCCCGACATGTCTGCCCCCTTTACTAGATACTGGATTTAAAACTGTCACCTATGTTCCGGCATATTGAATAAAATATAGCGGATTTTACTAGACAAAAAAGGAATTATTTATTCTAATACTATTACTTAATGATATAACAGGTAAGCACTATGAATTTACAGCAGTTAAAGTTTATTCAACAAGTTGCACAACATAATCTGAGCATTTCTAAAGCCGCAACGGTACTGCACACCTCACAGCCTGGCGTGAGCAAACAAATTCGTCTATTGGAAGAAGAACTGGGTGTACCCATCTTTTCGCGCACTAGCAACCGGCTTATTGGTATTACTCAGGCAGGAAAAGCCGTACTAAAAGTAGCAAACCGAGTACTGCATGAAATTGACAATCTTAAAAAAATCGGTTCTGAGTTTTCTAATGAAACCAGTGGCACATTGTCTATCGCGACAACACATACGCAAGCCCGTTATGCCCTGCCCCGGGTGATAAAATTATTCTGGGCACAATACCCCAATGTCGCCCTGCAAATACACCAGGGAAATCCTACTCAAATTACCGAGATGGTGCTTGAAGGTCATGCCGACATCGCTATCGCGACCGAAGCCGTTGCCAATTCCGAAGGCCTGGTCTCTTTTCCCTGTTATCAATGGAATCGAGCAATCCTGACGTTGCCCAACCATGCCCTTTATAGTCAAGTACATAAACAAAAGCAAAAACTGACTTTGGAAGATATCGCAAAATATCCCATTATTACTTATGATTTCGCTTTTGCGGGGCGCTCAATCGTCAATGATACTTTTGAAAAACGAGGATTATCGCCCAATGTAGTGCTTACCGCTATTGATTCAGATGTGATAAAAAACTATGTAGAACTGGGTTTTGGTATCGGCTTGGTCGCCAAAATGGCATTTGACTCAGAGCAGGATAAAAAGCTTAGAGCCTTAGACGTAAGTCATTTGTTTGATCCCAGTACTACAAGCATAGGTGTACGCAAGGGAGAATACCTAAGAAAATACATGCTTGACTTTATAGAACTGTTTGCACCTAAACTCACCCATGCTATTGTGATTAAAAATATGGATTTGTAGTGCTTATGCGTAGAACTCAGTGCTTAGAACTTACGTACTTAGCGTGCTTAAAAGTTAGCGCAAAACACTAATCCGTTAACACCGCATCAAGCGCACCCAGACAATA
>CAZZJI010000045.1:19666-29898 GCA_964654485.1 uncultured Gammaproteobacteria bacterium
AAGTTAGCGCAAAACACTAATCCGTTAACACCGCATCAAGCGCACCCAGACAATACATTACGTTTTTCATATTACTGGCATAACCCATCAAACCTATGCGCCACACCTTGCCTGCTAACACCCCTAAACCAGCGCCAATTTCCAAATTGTATTCCTGTAACAGCCGGGTTCGTACTTGAGCTTCATCTACACCGGCAGGAATAGCAACGGCATTTAATTGGGGTAAACGATGTTCTTCCGCTACGATAAAAGACAGCCCCATCGCTTCAAGCCCGGCGCGCAATGCCAAGTGATTTTGTTGATGCCGATTCCACGCATTTTCTATCCCTTCTTCTTTGAGTATGACCAACGCTTCATGCAGGGCATACAGCGGGTTAATAGGCGCAGTATGATGATAGGCTCGTTTTGTATTCGCTCCCCAATATCCCATAACCAGGTTTAAATCAAGAAACCAGCTTTGCACTTTGGTTTTGCGTGCTTTTATTTTTTCTATGGCGCGCTCACTGAAACTCACCGGTGACAAACCCGGCGTACATGACAAACATTTTTGGGTTCCGGAATAGATGGCGTCAATCCCCCACTCATCGACTTTTACCGGTGTGCCACCAACAGAGGTAACTGCATCGACAATGGTTAAACAATCATGCTTATGTGCAATTTCACACAAGGTTTTCGCATCTGACTGTGCACCTGTCGAGGTTTCAGCATGTACAAACGCAATAATTTTTGCATCCGTATTTGCCGACAATGTTTCTTGTAGTTTATTCGGATCCACCGCCTGACCCCATTTGTCTTCTACCATGATGGGTGTACCACCGGCGCGTTCCACATTTTCTTTCATGCGGCCGCCAAATACTCCATTTTGGCAAACAATCACCTTATCGCCTGGCTCGACCAGGTTGACAAAACAAGTTTCCATTCCGGCAGAGCCAGGCGCAGAAACAGGAATGGTCAGTTCATTTTTAGTTTGGAATGCATATTGCAGCAAGACTTTTAGCTCATCCATCATACCGACAAAACTTGGATCCAGATGACCAATCGTTGGCCGCCCCATCGCTAATAATATACGCGGATGCACATCAGATGGCCCAGGGCCCATCAGGGTTCGACTCGGTGGAACAAATGTTGAAATCTCTTCAATACGCATGTGTAACCTCTTGTATAATAACTAATATTACAAAAACAGGAGAATCTGAATTGCCAAGCAAGCATACGAAACTTGGGGTTATCTAATACATGTTTTGCGCATGCACATCATATAAACGTGCATATATGCACGCTAAATAGCACGTGCAAGCTACAGGCGCGACAGTATATTGCTATTTCCCAAAACCGGCAATATATAGCCCATAGCGAATAGATCAGAAAAATTGCAAAAAAATCTAATTTAATTTCGATATTTGATTTAATTGTTTATAAATAACCCAAATTACTAAACTGTCTTAATGTTTCTATAAGAATACTATTAAATACTCGATAGCAACTAAACGACGTTAATTATTAAAAGAGAGTTATATTTATTCTATATGAAACTGTGACTTAGTTAGAAATACGACTTAGTTAGAAACGTGACTTGCAGAACTCAAACGGGAGTTCAAGGGGAGGATGTCAAATGAAGCCTGAAATGTTTCCAGATGAAATAATCAATAATCTACCTAAAAATCCAAATGAGTGCGTAAGAATTTTGATTAAGGGTTACATTGATTTTGTGCAAGACGCCCAGTTTAGGCCCAAGACCCATTTTGAAAAATGTATGGATGGTTATGCACTTATTTTTGCATATAATAGAGCTTATAATCTTGGCCTGGAACTATTATCCGCCAATTCCGACCATAAAAATGAAACCATCCAGGCGTTAAACGATTCAATAATGAAAATTCAAAGAAAATTTGGCCGCCAAAGTATATACTAAGAATTTAGTCTCTGTTTCACAGTTCGGATAGTCGGATAGAGAGTTCAGTCAGAGATTATCTTTATAACTGTATAATAAAGAAAGTGTTATAAACTGTTTTGTACCAGTAATTCCACGACATGTAACACTTCTTTATTCGAATGACTTGCAATTTGCGTTTGACAGCCGATATTCATCGTTGCAATAACGTCAGGCTGATCTGCTTCCAGACATTCAATTTTGTCTGCTAATAGTTGCTGCGACAACTTAGCCTGCAGAATAGAATAGGTACCCGCGGAACCGCAACAACGATGTGTATTTGCGACTTGAGTCAACTCGTAGCCAAGTGGCTCTAGTATTTGCTCAACAACGCCGGTAATTTTTTGTCCATGCTGCAGGCTACAAGGGGCATGATATGCGACTCGCCTATATTTGCGCTTAGCTTTGGCCGCAGACAATTTATATACAGACAAATCTTCGTTAACCAGAATTTCACTGATATCCTTTGTCAATTCAGATACGCGCTGCGCTTTTTCTGCGTATTTTTTATCAGTTGCTAATATATCACCGTATTCCTTTACCAATGAACCACAACCGCTGGCTGTCATCACGATCGCTTCTACACCGTTCTCAATATGGGGCCACCAGGCATCTATATTACGGCGCATAAATTCCTGTGCCTCGTGGCGTGCAGACAAATGCCAGCTAATTGCACCACAACAGCCTGCTTCATCCGCTTTGATGGACTCAATTCCAAGAGATGCGAATAAGCGAATTGCAGAGTTGTTTATATTCGATGCCAACGAAGCCTGCACACAACCATCTAAAAGCAACATCTTTCGATTGAATTGGCTATTTTCTATCGTTGGCGATGTAAATTGATTTATCACTCGCCGCTGATTAATAGACGGCTGTTTAATAGACTTAGTGTGTTCAGAAATAGCGTGTTTAATGCTGGCAGGTAATAGTGGCCGGGTAATGCATGCAGTTTTTAACAATAGATCAAATCTGTTTTTATAAGGCAGGATGCTACGCAGTAATTTACGCATCAAACGTTCATAAACAGGTCGCCGCACTCTCTGATCCACCCAGTCACGGCCAATGTCAAGCAATCGATGATAATCGACACCTGAGGGGCAAGTTGTTTCACACGAACGGCATGTCAAACAGCGATCGAGATGAATTTGTGTTTTACGCGTAACCGGGTTACCTTCCAACGCCTGCTTGATTAAGTATATTCTTCCCCGTGGACCATCAAGCTCATCACCTAGAAGTTGGTATGTTGGGCAGGTTGCATTGCAAAAACCACAATGAACGCACTTCCTGAGTATTTCGTTTGCGTCCTTGCCTAAATTGGTTTCCTTAATGCTTCTATCAATTGATGTTTGCATTCACCTGAGTGCCTTTTAATTATCTTTGTAAAATTTATTTCGATTAAGAATCAAGTGTGGGTCAAATGCGCCTTTCAGATTTTTGTGGATTTTGGCCAGCGAAGGCGGCAATGGATGATATACATCAATTATTTCATTGTTAATATTATGGCTGTTGTGATCAAGGCCACCGTGATCAACGTGGGGTGCATGACGCTTTGGCTTAAACAATGTGGCATGCCCACCTGCATCTGCAACGACATCTCTAATTTGTTTGGCGGTGGCAGTGGTTTTTAACCAACGCTGTGCGCCACCCCAATCTATAAACCAATCCCCTTGAATATCCAGTGCGGGAGAATTTGCGGCGACTGACAATCGCCAAAGTGGCAATTCAGTATTAAAAAACGGATGACAATGCTCTCTTATTTGCCACCAGATATCCGAGTTCACGTTTGCCTTATCTTGAGAGCAGCCTTGAGTACAGTCTTGAATATAGACCCGGTCGCTGCCAATCTCTTTAGCAGCCGCCTGTACAGCTGCATGACTACCGGATAAGCGCAGATAAACGATGCCATCAATATATGCACTGGCAGATAATGGCAGCGGTTTAGCAGCCAGAGTATTCATAAACCGGGTTGCTTCGTCTGCATTTTTTTCGCACATTAACGTCAATTCGGTCTCAGGCTTGGGGACCACCTTTACCGATATTTCCAGCAATACCGCTAATGTCCCTAACGCACCAACCATTAAACGCGACACATCGTACCCGGCAACATTTTTAATGACCTGGCCGCCAAACGTCAGTTTCTCACCTTTGCCATTTATACATTCCACCCCCAACACCGAGTCTCGAACCGCACCCGCATGAGATCGGCGCGGGCCGGACAAGCCACAGGCAATCGTCCCGCCGAACGTTGCCTGTTCACCAAAATAAGGGGGTTCAAATGCCAGCATCTGGCCTTCATTAGCTAAAGTTGTTTCGATATCACTCAGTCTTGTGCCTGATCGCGCAGTGAGAACGAGTTCCGACGGTTCATAATTAATAATCCCTTTAAAACCTGCCAGGCACAGAGGATGCCCTTCAACTTTATTGCCATAAAATAATTTTGTATTTGAGCCAAAGATTTTTAGCGGAATCTTTTTAGAAAATGCGTTTTGCACAAGCTCCTGTATTTGCAGTCCCGCGTCGGTGTTCAAAATAAAATCCACTTATTAATTAATCCCAACTAAACGCTAATGACCTAACATTAGAGAAACATGACATATATACCCGTAGCGAATATACATTGTTAAATGTAGGGTACATCTTAAATCCAATATTTATTTTAATCTTTTTCAGAATCGGTCTATTTCTGGAAAAGGTAACTTTCCATCATGCACATGCATTGCGCCAAGTTCTGCACAGCGATGCAATGTGGGTACCGCTTTGCCAGGGTTTAGTAATGCGTATGGGTCAAATACATGTTTGATTTTATGAAACTGTTCCAATTCTGCAGTACCAAATTGTACACACATTTGATTCAATTTTTCCACGCCAACACCGTGTTCACCGGTAATGGTACCGCCGACCTCGACACACAATTCCAGAATTTTACCACCCAATTCTTCTGAACGCTGCAATTCACCTGATTTATTTGCATCATAAAGAATGAGCGGATGCAAGTTACCATCCCCTGCATGAAATACATTGGCAATGGAGAGTTGATATTCTTCAGATAGCGCGGATATACGCTTAAGTACGAAGGCCAATTTGCTGCGAGGTATGGTTCCATCCATACAATAATAATCCGGTGCTAGTCGTCCGACCGCAGGAAAGGCCCCCTTTCGCCCCGCCCAGAATAACTGGCGTTCTGCTTCATCTTTAGCAACGCGTAAGTGAGTTGCATTATGTCGTTTGCAAAGCTCGCTTACTTGTTTAACTTGCGTTGACACTTCTTCCTCTACACCATCAAGCTCACACAGTAAAATCGCCGCAGCATCGACAGGATAACCTGCGTGTACAAAGTCCTCGGCAGCACGTGTCGCATAATTATCCATCATTTCCAAACCCGCGGGTATAATGCCAGATGCTATTATATCTGTTACCGCGTTACCTGCTTCTTCAATATCATCAAACGCGATGAGTATGACCTTAGCACTTTGTGGGATCGGTATTAGTTTCACCACTATTTCAACAATAATTCCCAACATTCCTTCTGAACCTGTTAATAAAGCCAGCAGATCATAACCAGGTCCATCCAGTCCACTGCCGCCAACGGTAATTAATTCACCGTCTATTGTAATTATTTTTAGTTGTAAAATATTATGAACGGTTAACCCATACTTCAGACAATGTACACCACCGGCGTTTTCTGCCACATTGCCACCGATTGAGCAGACGATTTGCGATGAAGGATCAGGTGCATAATGCAACCCATGGGATTTTGTGGCTTGCGAAATCGCCAGGTTACGCACACCAGGCTGAACCCGTGCCCGACGGTTAATCGGGTCAATATCTAAAATGGCGTTTAATTTAGCAAGACTCAATAAAACACCCTCGGCCAGTGGCAGCGCACCGCCAGAAACGCTGGTCCCTGCACCACGGCAGACGAGAGGGGTATTGTTGCGTCGACAAATATTAACGATCTTGATGACCTGTTCTATGCTGTCTGGAATAACAACAATGAGTGGAAGCTGCTTGTATGCGGACAAACCGTCACATTCATAAGGATGCAATTCTTCCTTATCGGAAAGTACCGCCTCTGTCGATAAAAACTGCAAAAACTGCTGTCTTAATTTACCTAAGCTATTTGGGGATTTATTTGAATCCATGGCGCGGCTATCATAGCACCCACAAAGAAAATGGTTAACCGGTGTTAAACAGATAATTTATAAAAATAGATTTGAGTACTGCGTCAAATCAGTAGTAACGCAGTACTAATTCCAACTTTTTACCGATTCTTTTGCAATCTGGTTAACGGGTCGCGCAATCAACCCTGCACTTGACACGCTGACTTGATAACTTGCGCCATCAGACATGGGTAAATAAGTTGCGCTACCGTATACGGAATCAATCCAGGGTACCCAGGTATTGTAGTCTTTGGACAGTTGCCAAATATCCAAACCACTGTTCACAGAAAGCGCATATACACTACGATCCGCGCTTCTCTCCAATATAATATCCCGATAACGTCCACTCATACGCTCCAGTCGAAAAAATGTATCCAGTCCGAGTAGCGTTGCAAATCCATTCCATTTAATTATTCTGACATCTAATTGCCATTCGTCTCCGTTTATTTCCAGAAAACGAGATTTGCCATTATATTCGTTCAGCTCAACTTGATATCGCTTTTTACCTGTCTGATTGAATTTCAATTCTGCGACAGGCTCTTCATGGGTGAGGCGCTGGTATGTGTACAAATTAAAGCTGAGAAAAACAAACGCCACGGAAACGGCGATAAAACAACAACCCAATAACCCGGTTGTTGACCCCGAAACAAATTTTCGATTAATAATTCGTCGGACCCCAACAAAAAATAATATTCCACCCAGTATAATAATAAATACTGTTAATACGTTTAATTCTGGAAAAAGAGATAAGTCCATTTTCTACCAATTTAGCTATCGAGTTAGCGCTTTTAATACATCGACATGAGACTACCGTCAATAATCCTATGATGAATATTCAGTTCCAAAATCATCAATTGACATGTAAGTTTATAAAAAACTCACAATTAGTGCCAATTTAACAGCTCGCTGCTCAGATCCTGCTAGTTAGCATCCTCAAAAGGGCTTAAATAACGGACGGCGTCACACCCGCGCCAGTCTCATTCCAGCCAATATAATCAATAGCTTAACTAAGGTAAATAGTCAGACTGATTCAAGTTTTTGCTAATTTGTTCGTTATTTAGATAAACAGAGTAACAAACAACAATTTACATAATTATCCTAAATGAATCAGTTAAACCGCAGCGACGCCTACATGGAAGTAGGTAGTAGAGTCGAGTCAGGAACAGAGACCGAGGGCAACTAAGGTGCAGGGACGCACGTAGTTAGAGCAACGCAGGAGCAGTTGCCGAGTAGGTTCAACTGATTTATTTAGGATTGTTATTCTCATTGGAATTTTTCATCTATTAAGATGACGATTAAAAACGAATTCACCGCGCGTAATTATTCTGATTTTTTTCAGTACACACATTTGCCTGAAAAAGCATTCTCAGAAATGCGCAATTCAAGCTGGCGGGTTCTATCTGTGCTCCTGATGACAATGATGTTTCTTCTGTGGAACACCGGGACTCTCCAACAGGATTACATTCAACAGGAATTTATTGCGGCAAAAAGCTCAGTTGAAGACAGAGAACGAGAAATTCATTAAAAATGTGGACCGATATATTAATTCAATTGTTGATTTTATGCGTGTTTAGCGCACTTATAATTAGGTATATTCGACGCTCCGAAAATAGACTTTTAAAACAGGCGGAAGAATCTAATAAAAAAACACTAATGGCCAAATTGGATGCCGAATCTGCCAGTGAAGCTAAAAGCGATTTTCTTGCAAATATGAGCCACGAAATTCGCACACCGCTAACCGCGATTATCGGATTTGCAGAAGCGCTGCTTCATAGTGATCAACCAATGCGCGAACGCACCAATGCGATAAAAACCATTATTCGAAATGGCGACCATTTATTACAAGTTATAAATGACATTCTTGATTTATCTAAAATCGAAGCTGAAAAACTTGAATTTGAAAAAATCAATTTTTGCTATTTTCATATATTAAATGATGTTGAGTCACTTATGCGCATGCAATTGATACGCAAAGAAATTGACTTTAAAATCAACTATACGTTTCCATTGCCTGCGCAGATAAAAAGTGACCCACTTCGTCTGAAACAAATTTTAATTAATATTTGTAATAATGCGATTAAGTTTACTCACACCGGGTTTGTACATATTAATATTGAATACAATAAAGATGATGAAGAAATTTTCTTTGAGGTTATAGATTCAGGTATTGGCATGCAGCAACACCAGGTGGACAAAATATTTGATCTGTTTACACAGGCAGATCAAAATACAACAAAGGAATACGGGGGAACAGGTCTGGGCTTGACAATTTCAAAATACATGGCAGAAAAAATGGGTGGCAATATCATCGTTAACAGCGAACCGGGCGTCGGTAGCCATTTCAAGATTTCAATTGATACGGGGTCATTAAGCAGTGTACCTGCTATCAATAACATCAAACAAATACCCGCGGAAAAAATGTTACCCGCAACATCAAGACAAACGAATTCTTTATCTGGAAAAATACTGCTCGCCGAAGATAATGCGGATAACCAACAATTATTAACCCTCTACCTTGAAAAAATGGGTGTTGAGTTAACCATTGCTGAAAACGGCAAGATCGCAGTCGAATTGGCCGAGAAAAATAGATATAATTTAATTTTAATGGATATGCAAATGCCGATAATGGATGGACTGGCAGCAGTAAGACGATTACGCCAACATGGTTATAAGAAACCGATCGTCGCCCTGACCGCAAATGCAATGAATCGAGACAAAGTAAAATGTATGGCAGCAGGATGCGATGACTTTATTTCCAAACCAGTCCGCCGAAATGACTTATATGAAATGGTTTCACATTACTTACTTTCTTCCGAGCCAGATCAAAAATTATATCGTCCCATCATATCGGCACTCATTGAAGAAGAGCCTGAACTTATCGATCTTGTCTTTCGATTTGTTAATAATTTGCCAAATACACTGGAGAAAATTACTCAGGCTAGCAAAAATAAAAATTGGGACGAACTGAAAAACATTATTCATCAGTTGAAAGGCGTCGGCGGCGGTTACGGCTATCCGATGCTAACGGCGATCTCGGCAAAAATACAATTTCAGCTCGAAAGTAATTGTTATGAAGAAGCGGTCATTCTGATCAACGAACTCGACAATATGTGCCAACAAATTTACGCGGGCCTAAGTCCACAACAAAAGAAAATAGACGATCAAACATCATCCGTCGCCTGAATATTTTAATAGATAATAAAAAATGGGCAATGCTCTCGCACTGCCCATTGTTGAATTACCCGTACTTGAATTTAACGGTAACTTGGAATTAATCTATCTTACACTGTTTGACCGATATCAAATTTGCCTGGCGACCTCTTAATAACATGCCGGTTACAACGAAAAGTAATAGGCCTAAAACGGGCCAGCTTAGACTGCCACCGCCACCACCGCTACTTGCCGGAGGGGCGTCATTAACCGTGAATTCATTTACTGCAACAATTTCCTGTCCATGAGTAGAATTCGGTCCGCCGATAGCAGTATCCTCCATCCATCCTGGTACGGTTACACTTGTAGTTGGACTGCCAAAAGTACCGCCACCAGCAGTTGGATCAAACTTATTTCCAAACCATGATGCAGTCCACTTATGCGTTCCTGTTTGATTTGGGGCAACCACTTGCAAAACGATCGACGCTATTCCATCTCCATTCATAGATGCACCATTCGCACATGCCGGTGGGACATTCGTGACTGTAGAGGTAGTGTCATCGCATATACCTTTACTTTGGGCTAACACGTCCCCATCTGCGTCATAGATAGTAACCCGCGACCAGTTCGTCGCATTCGCCCTATACCCACCCTTAACTGTAATTGCTATCGTATCTCCTAGATTATAAGAAGTTGCATCAGTGGACGCGCTGATATTAATACCTAATTTACCGCTATCTATGTGAGTACCGTGTGCATGACAACCGTTACATGTAGGGGTTACCGCTGGTCCGTCATGACAACCCGCATCTTTACAACCCTCGCCCCCATTCGCACTACTTTCAAAATAGCTTGAAAGCGCATTCGCATCTGAAATCCAGCCTATAAACAAACCAAACATGGCAAACACAACTATCGTCAGTCGTGATTTTACCTTCTGTTTTTCGAGAAAAGTCATGAACAACCCCCTATAAATCAATAATTAATGTTTA
>CAZZJI010000046.1:0-9690 GCA_964654485.1 uncultured Gammaproteobacteria bacterium
CCTGCATGGCGCTGCCCATCGCAACAGATATGGCTTCTTGCCCTAATGATGAGGGGTACGTTCCGAGCTGACCCGTTCGTTGTAAGGCTATCGCTTTGTAATCAAAAGTGCGTGTGAGCACCATGGCCTTATAAAGATCAACAAGCGTATCAGTATCACGGGCAAATTCAGGAAACGCCTGTGTCGCTTTCGCGTTCTCATCCAGGAATTGTGAATATTGAATATCAAATGTAGCGACACGGGACATGGTTTGCTCCTTCTGGATCCTGACATACACACCGGAACTGCTTATTATTAAAACATATTCTCACGATATAAACCCACCACAAATATATCGACTTTCGCGGGCGTTACTTAACAAACATAGATTAACAAAATAGTAATTCACTGATAAATGTATATAATCTTACGTTGCGCTCGTTGCAGTGAATCCCTATACTAAGTCTAGACGGCGTTTCTAATTCTTTCCTGCGAAATTTCATCTGCAATATAACCGCTACTGCGAGCCGCTTTATCTGCGCGACTGAATACTTCCTTGGTCGTGTCGTATATTTTTTCCACTTTTTCTTTAATATCTTTAATACCATCGACTGACACATGAATTAATCCACCTGCATTTATTACATAATCAGGTGCGTATAAAATATTTTTATCTCGCAAACTGTCGCCAATCGCATTATTGGATAATTGATTATTGGCGGCCCCTGCGATAACGCTTGCTTTAAGCCGTTTAACGGTATCCAGATTAACAATGCCACCCAATGCACACGGTGCGAACACATCACAATCAACGTCATAGATTGCTTCTTTCGACACCACCGTACCGGAAAATTCGTCGACTATTCGTTGCGCGTCCTTGTCTTTATTTGAACAGATTGTTAACCGCGCACCCTGTTCATGCAGTTCTTTTGCAAGGTAATAAGCTACATGCCCTGCCCCCTGAATTGCGACGTGCACACCTTCTAGATCGGTTCGCTTTAATCTGTGCTCCACGCCCGCTTTTAATCCAAGCAAAACACCGTGTGCGGTAAAAGGTGAAGGGTCCCCTTTTCCACCTAGCCCATTTGATGTACTGACCACATGTTTTGTTTTACGCGCGATAACATCCATATCCGCCACACCGGTGCCACTGTCCACCGCGGTTGTATAACGACCGCCCAGTTGATCAACAAATTGGCCAAAGGATTCGAAATAGGCTTCTCTATCATGAATTTCCGTCGGCCGCATAATAACGGACTTACCACCACCTTGTGATAAGCCGGATATCGCCGCCTTATAACTCATTCCTTGTGCGAGTCGCATCGCATCTCGAATTGCAGCAAAACTGGATTCATAATGCACACAGCGGCAGCCACCCAATGATGGCCCCAAATTCGTGTTATGAATCGCTATAATCGCTTGAAGCTGTGTTTCTGGATCTGTTTTAATGTGAATATCGCCGAAATCCATAAACTCGGCATATTTAAATATGTCATCCTGATTGTTATTTGCCTGATTCATACTTAACTTAGCTTCCTTCAATTATTCCGCAGATAATACAGTTTGAACCCACCCCGTTACTTGTGACCGCCGATATTTGAATTTGTTTTTGCCATATAAACTGTAGTAGTAGTTAATTCATCATTTACATTCGTCTGCCGTAAGTAATGTAAGGTGACATAAATGTAACGACAAATTTCGCAGGCGCTGAACTCAAATTAAGAAACTTTCTACAACGCGTTCCAAGTAGAAATAACAACCTATACTTATTGGTAGCTATTATGTTTAATAAAAATGCTTAATATTTAACCGTATTTAGATTGGTCACAAAAAACGCCACAAACAATTTTCTTAAAAATTAACAACTAATGGCACACTCATAAAACTCATTCTATCGAAAAGGTTTGCAACATGAGTAGCAGCAACAACCCTATGAAGACCGATGGTTTCGAATTCGTCGAGTACACCGCGACAGATACCCTGTTGCTGGAAAAACTCTTCAGGTCCATGGGCTTTACGCCAACCGCAAAACACCGCTCCAAGAATGTGGTACTTTACCGACAAGGTGACATTAATTTTATCATCAATCATGAGCCTGACAGTTTTGCACGTGCCTTTGCTAAAGTACACGGTCCATCCGCCTGTGCGTTTGCGATAAGAGTTAAAGATGCAAGCAATGCCTATGAACAGGCGCTCAAAAAAAATGCCGTCGCTCACCACGGCCACAGCGGTCCGATGGAACTCAATTTACCCGCCATACGTGGCATTGGCGGCAGTCTGGTTTATTTGATCGATCGTTATGGCGAGCAGTCCATTTACGATGTCGACTTTGTGCCAATCGAAGGCGCAGCAAAAAACCCCTCTGGTGTTGGCTTACTTTGTATTGATCATTTAACGCATAACGTACACAAAGGCCGCATGGACGAGTGGGCTCATTTTTATGAACATTTATTTAACTTCCAGCAAATTCGCTATTTTGACATTCGTGGTGAACATAGCGGATTAAAATCACGTGCAATGAGCAGTCCCTGTGGGAAAATTCGTATTCCTATCAATGAGCCATCGGATGAAAAATCACAAATTCAGGAATACCTTAATGCCTATCACGGAGAAGGCATTCAACACATCGCGTTAAGCACCAATAATATATACAAATCCGTAGAAGCACTAAAACAAAATGGCATCAAATTAATGGATGTACCTGACACTTATTATGACGAAATAAACAAACGCATCCCCGGGCATGAAGAAGACGTTGAACATTTAAAACAGGATAAAATATTAATTGATGGCAATATTCAAAACGGTGAAGGACTGCTGTTACAAATTTTTACTGAAACAGTGATTGGCCCCATATTTTTTGAAATCATAGAACGTAAAGGCAATGAAGGCTTCGGTGAAGGTAATTTCCAGGCGCTGTTCGAATCCATTGAACGTGACCAGAAAAACAGGGGCGTCATTTAATGTCTAGGTGGATATGCTTATCAAAAAACGAAGGCATCAGCTCTCGGCAAGCGCATACCGATTTGCCAGAAAATACCTATGAACGCGAGCTTGGAAAAGAGGGCTTCTTTGGCCCCGCCACGCAAATTCACCATCGCCATCCACCGACAAGCTGGTCAAGTATAGAAGGTCCGCTGTTGCCGCGCGCATTTGACACCACAAAACTGAACTCATGTAGTCAATCGCCTTGGGATGCCAGCGTATTATTAAACAATAGTCACACCCAGATACGTTTCTGGCAAACCAATGAATCAATGCAAAAGCTGGTGCGTAACAGTGATGGCGATGACTTATTGTTCATTCACGAAGGCAGTGGCGATCTATATTGTGACTATGGTCATCTTGAATTTAGTGAGGGTGATTACATTATGATCCCCCGTGGCACCATGTGGCGGATCGAAACACATAACCCGCTTTCAGTTCTGATGATAGAAGCAACGGAAACCAGTTATGGGTTGCCCGACAAGGGATTGGTCGGTCAACACGCAATATTTGATCCAGCCATGCTCGATTCACCCAAAATTGATGATCAGTTCAAAGCACAACAAAATGAAAATGAATGTGAATTAGTTGTAAAAAGACACAATGCGCACAGTCACATTCGATTTCCGTTTAATCCGTTAGATGCCGTCGGTTGGCATGGTTCATTGATGCCCGTGAAAATTAACTGGCGCGATATACGCCCTTTAATGAGCCACCGCTACCATCTGCCGCCTTCGGCGCATACTACCTTTTTGTCAGATCACTTTGTGGTCTGCACATTTTGTCCGCGCCCGATAGAAAGCGACCCGGGTGCGTTAAAAGTCCCTTTTTTTCATAATAATGAGGATTACGATGAAGTTCTTTTTTATCATAAAGGGCAATTTTTCTCACGTGACAATATTCATCCCGGTATGTTAACACTGCATCCCAGCGGTTTAACGCATGGCCCCCATCCAAATGCATTTGAAACTGGAAAAAAAGCACTGCGTAAGGAAACAGATGAAGTCGCAGTCATGATTGATACCCGTGCGGCGTTACGCGTAGCTGGCTTAGCAGATAACATTGAATGGCGGGGTTATGTCAACTCCTGGAAACAAACTGCGACGACAGAAAACAGTACGCCTAAACAGGAACAGAAATGAAACTAGCATCACTTAAAGAAGGCGGTCGTGACGGTAGACTCATTGTAGTCAACAAGGACTTGTCAAAATACATTAAAGTACCGGAAATTGCGATGTGCATGCAACGCGTCATCGAAAACTGGAATAAACTCGAGCCAAAACTGCAACAACGATATACCGCACTCAACTCGGGAGAGATCGAAGGTGAAAATCTTATTTTTGGTGAACTCGCATCACCGTTTCCACGTGCATATCAATGGCTTGATGGCAGTGCTTATTTAAGTCATGTCGAAAGAGTACGTAAAGCACGTGGTGCGGAAATGCCACCCAGCTTTCAAACCGATCCACTTATGTACCAAGGCGGTTCCGATTTTTTTTTAGGGCCTCATGATCCTATTTATGCACAAAGTGAAAAATTCGGTATTGATTTTGAATCAGAAATTGCAGTCGTTACAGATGACACACCGATCGGTATTTCACCGCAACAGGCACAAAATCATATTAAACTACTCATGTTGGTTAACGATGTTTCTCTCAGAAACCTGATACCCAACGAACTTGCGAAAGGCTTTGGGTTTTTGCATGGCAAACCTCCGACTGCATTTTCTCCGGTTGCGATAACACCGGATGAACTGGGTGGTGCCTGGAAAAACGGCAAGGTGCATCGTCCATTGATCACCAGATTAAACGAACAACATTACGGCGATCCGGATGCAGGGGTCGATATGCAGTTTAGCTTTGCAGAACTGATTGCCCACGCAGCGAAAACCAGAGCTTTATCAGCAGGCACTATTATTGGTTCTGGTACCGTTTCCAATCAAGACACAACGCGCGGCAGTTCCTGTCTCGCAGAAAAAAGGGTACTGGAAATTATCGACAACGGTGAAGCAAGTACGTCCTTTATGCAATTTGGCGATAACATTGAAATTGACATGTTTGATGAACAGGATAACTCCATATTTGGCAACATTAAACAAGAAATCAAACCATGGAACACCTAGACCTTTACACATACTGCAAAAGCTCTGCTGCGTATCGTGTCAGAATTGCGCTTAACTATAAAAATATTGATTATCAGCCGCACTTTATTGACTTACTTAAAGAAGGCGGTGAAAGTGTTGCCCCCGCATATAGGGCTATAAATTCGCAAGGGTTTGTACCCACACTTGTTAACGGGCAGCACGTATTGCATCAATCAGTAGCCATACTAGAGTACATTGAAGAAAAGTATCCCGCTCCACCTCTTTTACCAAATTCAGCCGAAGATCGTGCCTATGTAAGAGCAATTACACAAATGGTTGCCTGTGATATTCATCCGTTAAACAATTTACGCGTACTGGCCTACCTTGAGGGTAACCTGGACTTGGATCAGGACCGGAAGACCGAAAATAAACTCAAGTGGTATCACCATTGGATAAAAGAGGGATTTACGGCGATTGAAAGCTTTCTTGAAAAACAAAAAAAATATCAGCAATTTTGTTTTGGCGATACGCCGAGTCTTGCCGATACATGTCTGGTACCACAGGTCTTTAACGCAAACCGTTATGAATGCGATTTAGCCAATTACCCGATTATATTGGGTATAAATGAGCATTGCTTAGCTCTGGACTGTTTCCAGCAAGCTGCACCAGATAAACAAGCTGATTTTGTAAGATAAACATTTTTGAGGGGCACAGGCAATGAACGTACCTGTTAGAAAAAAAATTGATGCTTATGCAAAAAAACATAAAATTGAAGGTTTGACACAACCTTCACTCATCGCCATTATTGAAGAAAAAGAACGCTACACCATTGACACCGCAAGAAAATTTTTAATATTTCAACAACGCATTAACTCGGAACTATTGCAGCACCAAGTTATTACGGATAACGAATTTACTGCCTGGTTTAAAAAGGGTCCGCACAATAAGGAACATATTAAAGCGTTTGTTGTACAATTTTCTGTATTTTCTAATTTATTTTTGATCGCCCAACTTAATAAGACCATCAATGCGGATACCCTCGAAGGCATGCGCGCCTCCAAAGAGATACTTGCCAACGAAATTGGGGTTATTTTTAAAGCACCCAAACATCGAAGAGGCACCAAACTATCTGTCGAAAATTCGGAAGACCCTAGCCTGATTTCTACTGAAGGCACAGTCGAAGGCGGTACTTTCCGATTCCAGGCAGCACATTTTGAGTGGCTACTGCGAATGGCCGCAAAATTGGGTATCGGCTTTGCAGATTGCGGTAAAAGACAACATGGTACAAAATCAACACTGTTTTTTTGTGATGAACTATCACGCCTCTATGGAAGTGAAAATTATTTAACCTCACAAGCAGCGAGCTACGCCGTTGAAAACTGGGCTGCTGCTGGTTTTTGGGATGAGCTTATAGAGGGTTTCAGCGCCTACAATAAGAACAAAAAACCCGAATTACCGCTTGCATTTTTTACTTACCACAGCCGCATCGAAGCTCAACACGCATTGCATACGCAGGAAGAACTCGAAAAATTATATTTTGATAGGGATATTGATGAAAACAAATTTATACAATTTGGAAATGAAATGCTGGACGGCGTCGCTGTTTTCTGGAATGGACTGAATGAGCAGCGTAAAAATCTGTGACTAGACTGTATACTAAGCTATGACAAAAGAATACTTTCAAGACTACCTACCGGGTAAAACGTGCTTTGGGTGTGGCACTGATAATTCCCATGGGCTGAAAATTCGCAGTTTCTGGGATAGTGAGATTGCCAAATGTCATTGGCAACCTGAACAATACCACGAAGGTTGGGCCGATCTGACTTGTGGGGGTGTTATAGCCACTATAATAGATTGTCATTGTATTGCGACTGCCATGGCGACGGCAATTCGCAACGAAAACCGCGACCTAGCTTCAGAACCTCATTATTTGTTTGCTACAGGATCAATGGATATTAACTATCTGAAACCTTCGCTGGTCACTCAACAAATAGAACTTCGCGCCCACGTCACAGAAATAAAGTTTGACAAAAAATACACCGTTGCATGTGACGTATTCGTCAACAATGAAAAAACAGTCGAGTCCAAAGTCATCGCACTGTTAGTCTATCGAAGTGACCGACCGCAAGATTCACCGGAGGCGTTCCGTACGCGATAAAAGTTAGTCGCATAGTTGTCGGTATATTGGTCGATGGGACTCCATATTTTGGTATATAATATACATTAAATGATAGGTGTAAACATGGATAAAACCTTAGAAAAATTTCGTTCTAAAGTACAGGAGTTTGCAAAATCAGAAGTCGCGCCTGTTGCAGCCGAAATTGATCAAAACGATCAGTTTCCAGCTGATTTGTGGAAAAAAATCGGCGATGCCAAGCTCATGGGCATTACTATTCCAAAACAGTATGGCGGCGAAGAAATGTCCTATCTCGCGCATGTCATCGCAACGGAAGAATTATCACGTGCATCCGGCTCAGTGGGCTTTGCGTATGCCGCACATGCTAATATTTGTATGGATAATTTATTTAAAAATGCGACTGAAGCACAACGAAAAAAATACCTTCCAGGATTAATGTCTGGCGAACACTATGGTTCACTTGCGATGTCTGAACCCGATGCGGGTTCAGATGTGATCGGCTCCATGAGTTGTCACGCCGAAAAGAAAGGCAACGTCTGGGTTGCCAATGGCACCAAGCGTTGGATCACAAACGGCCCGGATGCTGGAGTACTTATTGTTTATATGCGCACCGCTGCCAAGGAAGTGGGTTCAAAAAGCGTCACTGCATTTTTAGTTGAAAATGGAATGAAGGGTTTCAGCAAAGGGCAAAAAAAGGACAAACTCGGTATGCGCGGCGCTGGTAACTGTGAGCTGTATTTTGAAAACTGTGAAATTCCTGAAGAGAATGTGTTAGGCAAAGTCAATCAAGGCGTATCGATGTTGATGAAAGGACTCGACTCAGAACGTCTGATACTATGTGGTGGTCCATTAGGGCTAATGCAAGCGGCATTGGATATTGCTGTTCCCTATTCTCTTGAGCGTGAACAATTCGGTCAAGCGATAGGTAACTTCCAGATGATACAACAAAAAATCGCCGACATGTATACACGTTTCAAAGCAGCGCAGGCAATGGTATATCGTGTAGGTGAAGAATTTAATGACAACCCCAATCGCGGCAGAGATGCCGCGGCCAGTTGTTTGTTTTCTTCCGTTGCAGCAACACAAATCGCATTGGAGGCGATACAGATAATGGGTGGTCGCGGCTATATGAACGAAGAAATTCCCGGCCGCCTGCTTAGAGACGCCAAAATTTATGAAATTGGCGGCGGCACAAATGAAATCCGTAGAATGGTCATTGCAAGAGATCTATTAAAAGCCGCTAAATCTTAGCTTAACGACTAACGGCCACTAACAACTACAAAATATATATTATGGAAAATAACGATATCGTCATCGTCGCAGCCAGACGCACACCACTGGGCTCTATGATGGGCAACTTATCCAGCCAAAGTGCGGTGCAGCTTGCGAGTGTCGCCATACGCGCGGCAATATCAGATTGCGGCATCGATGCAGATTCAATTGATGAAGTCTTTATGGGCTGTGTATTACCTGCCGGTTTGGGACAAGCGCCTGCACGACAAGCCTCGTTAAACGCCGGCATACCGCAATCGGTCGGTTGCACGACAATAAATAAAGTATGTGGATCTGCAATGAAGGCCATTATGCTGGGCTGCGATCTCATTAATGCGGGCAGTGCCACATCGATTATCGCCGGTGGAATGGAATCGATGAGCAACGCACCCTATTTAATTCCGAAAGCCAGAGCCGGTCTGCGCATTGGTCATCATGAAATAATTGACCATATGTTTTTCGATGGTCTGGAAAATCCCGCTGATAATTCCTTGATGGGGTGTTTCGCCGAAACCTGTGCCGATAAATATAACTTCAGCCGCCAGCAACAAGACGACTTCGCAATAGAATCAGTCAAACGAGCTATAAATGCGATTAATAATAATTTTTTCAAAAATGAAATCGCGCCTGTTAGCTACGAACACAGAGGTGAACTGGCGACGATTGACAAGGATGAGCAACCTTTTAAATCGAAAACTGAAAAAATCCCCACATTAAAACCGGCGTTTCGGCGAGACGGCGGTACAGTGACCGCCGCCAACTCATCGTCTATTTCAGATGGTGCTGCCGCTGTTATACTTATGCGAGCAGATATCGCCAACCAACTGGACGCAACGCCCTTAGCCAGAATCGTTGCACATGCAACACACGCACAGGCGCCCGAAGATTTCACAACGGCGCCCATAGGCGCAATCAACAAGCTAAATAAAAAAACCGGTTGGAGCGACGAAAATATCGATTTGTATGAAATCAATGAAGCTTTTGCCGTCGTAACGATGGCGGCTATGCGTGATCTAAATCTAAGCCATGAAAAAGTTAATGTAAACGGTGGCGCATGCGCATTAGGCCACCCTATTGGGGCAACAGGTAGCCGAATAGTGGTCACACTACTGCATGCACTCAGAAATCGAGGTCTTAAAAAAGGTGTCGCATCCTTGTGCATCGGTGGCGGTGAAGCAACGGCATTAGCAATTGAGGTACTTTAACTCTATATTAATCAGACAACTAATAGCAT
>CAZZJI010000046.1:9790-29625 GCA_964654485.1 uncultured Gammaproteobacteria bacterium
CGGCATTAGCAATTGAGGTACTTTAACTCTATATTAATCAGACAACTAATAGCATGGCCATTTTGAAATCATACATAGACATACATTCCGAATCCTACGCGATTAACACCGGTCGTATGACCGCGTTGGTAAACGAATTGAAGTCTAAAATAGACAGCACGGCTCAAGGTGGATCAGCAAAAGCCAGAGAAAAACATCTTGGCAGAAATAAACTGCTAGTGCGCGATAGAATACTTAACCTCATCGATAAGGGAAGTGTATTTTTAGAATTTTCATCATTAGCGGCAAACGGTATGTATGATGACCAAGTACCCTGTGCGGGCATTATCACCGGCATTGGCACGATACACGGACAAGAAACTATTATAGTCGCCAATGACGCCACCGTTAAAGGTGGCACGTATTATCCTATTAGCGCTAAAAAACACTTACGTGCACAGGAAATTGCCGGGCAAAATCACTTACCCTGTATTTATCTAATGGATTCCGGCGGTGCCTTTTTACCAATGCAGGACGAGGTTTTTCCAGACCGTGATCATTTTGGTCGTATCTTCTATAATCAGGCAAGACTTTCAGCCATGGGCATACCGCAAATCGCGGTCGTGATGGGTTCTTGTGTTGCGGGTGGTGCGTATGTACCTGCTATGAGCGATGAGTCTATTATCGTAAAAAACCAGGGTACAATTTATTTAGGTGGCCCTGAGTTGGTAAAAGCAGCGACTGGCGAAACAGCGGGAGTTGAAGAACTCGGCGGTGGCGATATGCACTGTCGTGTCTCTGGTGTGACAGATCATTTAGCAGAGGATGATGCAGATGCACTGCGAATCACGCGCGATATCATGGCGAATATCAATTATACAAAACCCAAATCACTAAAACCAGATATGGTGCTCGACCCGGCATTTTCTATTGAAGAAATATATGGCTTGGTTCCCGAAAATTCGAAAAAGCAATATGATGTACGTGAAGTTATCGCACGTATTGTCGATGCGTCCGAATTTCATGAATTCAAAGCGCTTTATGGACAAACCCTGGTTTGTGGCTTTGCAAAAATATTTGGCTATCCAGTCGGTATATTGGCAAATAACGGTGTTTTATTTTCCGAATCAGCACTCAAAGCAACACATTTTATTCAGTTATGCAATCAACGCGGTACACCGTTGGTGTTTTTACAAAATATCACCGGTTTCATGATTGGTAAATCGTTTGAACAAGGCGGCATTGCCAAAGACGGAGCAAAAATGGTTGCCGCAGTCTCTTGCTCTGAAGTACCTAAATTTACTGTCATCATCGGCGGTTCCTTCGGCGCGGGTAATTATGCAATGTGTGGCCGTGCTTACGCACCCAGGCAATTATGGATGTGGCCCAACGCACGTATTTCCGTGATGGGCGGTGAAATGGCAACATCGGTTTTGAGTTCCATCAAACAACACGGCATGGCAGCACAGGGCAAATCGTGGAGCGATGAAGAAAAAGCGTCATTTGAGGAGTCAATTAATACTCAGTTTGATACCCAAGCTAATCCTTATTACGCCAGTGCGCGTATCTGGGACGATGGCATTATCGATCCGGCAGATACACGTAAGGTTCTCGGCATGGGATTAAAGGCCGCTGCCAATGCACCTATTAATAAAACTGACTTCAGTGTATTCAGGATGTAAGGAACTTTGCTCATGTGTGACGGCCTTCTGGTAAAAAATGATAAACGTGGTGTTTGTACAATCGCGCTAAATCGCCCAGATAAACACAACGCGTTTGATGACAAGTTGATTAAAACTTTAATTGAAACGCTCACTAAAATTGAGGTGGATAAAAAAACGCGAATCGTCATCTTAACGGGTGAGGGCGAAACGTTCTCCAGCGGTGCAGATTTAAACTGGATGCAATCCATGGTCAATTTTACGAAGAAGAAAAATATTGACGATGCTGCGCAATTAGCTAAACTGATGCATACGCTTTACTCCCTCGGGAAACCCACGATCGCGAAGGTCAACGGTTCAGCATTTGGCGGCGCATTAGGATTAATCACCTGCTGTGATTTCGCCATCGCAAGTACCAAGGCGATGTTTGCCTTTACCGAAGTCAAGCTGGGCATCGTACCCGCGGTCATATCTCCTTATATTGTCAATGCTATCGGATCCCGGTTGGCGAACCAGTTGTTCCTGAGTGCAGAAACCATCTCAATCGACGAAGCCATGGAATTTGGTTTAATTGACGAGGCAGTAGACATTAAATTTCTTGATAAAACCGTGGCTGCCTATGTAGACCAATTACTCGTTGGTGGGCCAGAAGCACAAAAAGAATGTAAAAAACTCACCCGAAAATTGAATAATATCCCGGATAACATTCAAAAATATACAACCGAACTTATCGCATCCATTAGAACATCAAAAGAAGGCCAGGAAGGATTAAATGCCTTTTTGGAAAAACGAAAACCAAAATGGAATAAATAGCATGCAATTTGGACTGATTCGCGGCTTTCCAAAAAGAGTTAAAATAGTTGAAGTAGGCCCTCGTGATGGCTTGCAATATGAAAACACAATACTGGACCCGGAAGATATTATTGAATTTGTAAACCGCCTCAGCACGTCTGGACTAACACATATCGAAACAGGCAGCTTTGTTAATCCTACGTTGGTTCCACAAATGGCTAACTCTGAATTCGTATTTAGCGGTATCGACAGGCCTGAGAACGTTATTTTTTCCGCACTGGTGCCCAATATCGAAGGTATGCAACGCGCACTGGATGTCGATGTAACTGAAGTTGCCGTTTTCACCTCTCCTTCAGAAACATTTTGCCAGAAAAACATTCGATGTTCAGTGGATGAATCCTTGCAACGTTTTGAACCCGTTATAAGTCTGGCGAAAAAAAATGGCATACGTGTTCGTGGTTACCTATCCTGTGTTATGGGCTGCCCTTACGAAGGACAAATAGAACTAAAAAAAGTCGCCGCTCTTGCGAGTATACTTAAAAAAATGGGTTGTTATGAAATATCGCTAGGTGACACCATCGGTGTTGGTACACCGAATTATGCAAGAGCCTTGATAAGCGAAGTCTTAAAACAGGTGCCCCTGGATAGTATTGCAATACATTTCCATGACACGCGGGGGCAGGCACTCGCTAATATTTTTGCCTGCCTGGACATGGGCATCACAAACATAGATGCGTCCGTTGCGGGTTTGGGGGGCTGCCCTTTTGCTAAAGGGGCTTCCGGTAACGTCGCCACCGAAGATGTGCTATATATGTTAAATCAACTGGATATTACTACAAATATCGATCTTAATGCCATCATCAATACAGGCAAATTTATTAGCGAAAAACTAAATAGAGAAAATTTAAGCAAAGTGAGCAACGCGGGTGTACCCGATTGGATAAAACTCGGTGGGTCATCATAAAATCCCAACACATCGAAAACGCAGCAATTAAATCAAATGGAACCAATATGAAAGATCTAGGTAAAATTAGAGCTGTTATTACCGGCGGTGCTTCCGGCCTTGGCTATGCGACTGCTGATAAAATAGTTAATGCAGGCGGACAAGTTGCCATTCTCAATATAAATAAAACCAAAGGCGATAAGGTGGCGGCAGACCTTGGCGATCGTGCTATTTTCATAGAAACCGATGTTACCTGTGAAAACGCAGTGGATACTGCCATCGCCACAGTCGTCAATACATTTGACTCTATTAATCTTGTTGTGAATTGTGCGGGTGTCGCACCAAGTAAACGTGTTTTACCTAAAAATGGATTAATAACGACTCAGGAATTTACTGATGTCATCACAACGAATCTTGTGAGTACATTTTGCGTCATCCGCGCCGTCGCCAATGTGATGCAACACAACGAACCTGGCGAAAGTGATGAACGCGGCGTAATAATAAATACCGCCTCCATTGCCGCCTTTGATGGTCAAATCGGCCAGGCAGCCTACGCCGCATCCAAAGGTGGTATCGTCAGTATGACTTTGCCATTGGCAAGAGAATTCGCCCGTATCGGTATCCGGGTTATGACGATCGCACCAGGACTTTTCCACACACCTATAATTGATACCCTACCCGAGAAAGCAGTCGACGCGCTGCGAAATGCCGCACCATTCCCGCATCGGCTCGGTAATCCGGCAGAATTCGCTGAGCTGGTCATCCATATTTATCAAAACCTAATGCTAAATGGAGAAACCATTCGCCTCGATGGTGCGCTAAGAATGTAAAATGCAAAAACCGCTTTGGCAACCAACAAAACAGCAAATCGAACAATCCAATATGTGGTTGTTCTTGCATTTCGTTCAGGACAATTACGATCATAACGTACATGACTATTCAAGCCTATACGAATGGTCAATAAAATACACCGAACAATTCTGGCCAGCCGTATTTCAATTCTGTCACATTGAAGCAAACACGGCATGGGATAGCGTGCTGGAGAGTGGCAACAGTTTTGCAGATATCCAGTGGTTCAAGGGTTGCAAACTTAATTTCGCAAAAAATTTGCTGCGCTCTTGCAACAATATAGGCAACAACACGGATAGCCAAGACGAACCCGCGATCATTTTTTGGGGTGAAAATAAGGTCAGGCGTTCATTAAGTTACAAGCAACTTTATCAACAAGTTGCCCAACTCGCGGGCGCGCTGAAAAGCACCGGCGTGTCAAAGGGTGACCGCGTTGCCGGATTCATGCCAAATTTACCCGAATCGGTGATTGCTATGTTGGCGACCACCAGTATTGGCGCTATCTGGTCATCTTGCTCACCCGATTTTGGTTACCAGGGCATCATGGATCGCTTTGCACAAATTGAACCAAAAATATTATTCACCGCCGACGGTTATTACTTCAAAGGCAAACGCATCGATTCCCTAACTATCGCCAAAAATGTAGCCAGCGCTATTCATAGCATCAAACAATTGATTGTTGTACCTTATCTTGATGACCAACCTAATGTAAACAAACTCCATAAAGCGACATTGTACGATAACTTTCTTGTTAACACGGCATCCAGTCTCGAATTCGAAATGGTCCCTTTTAATCACCCGCTTTATATAATGTACTCATCAGGTACCACCGGCATTCCTAAATGCATCGTTCATAGTGTCGGCGGCACGCTGATCCAGCATTTAAAAGAGCTGATACTACATACCGACCTTAAGCCGGGGGATCGAATTTTCTACTTCACCACCTGCGGATGGATGATGTGGAACTGGTTAGTCAGCAGTTTAGCAACCGGTGCAACGATTATGCTTTACGATGG
Source organism: uncultured Gammaproteobacteria bacterium (assembly GCA_964654485.1). Taxonomy (GTDB): domain Bacteria; phylum Pseudomonadota; class Gammaproteobacteria; order SG8-11; family SG8-11; genus JAADIM01. The sequence continues at coordinate 15,031 of CAZZJI010000046.1, forward strand.
CAACCCGTTCCATCCGAAACCCGACGTGCTCATGGACTACATTGAACAGGAAAAAATTAATATATTCGGCAGCAGTGCCAAATATATTTCAGCACTGGAAAATGCGGGCGTTACGCCGAGGCTAAGTCATGATCTGGGTAGCCTGCGTAGCATTTTGTCCACAGGCTCTCCACTGGCGCCTGAATCGTTCGACTATGTTTATAACCACATCAAGCCTGACATTCAACTTGCATCGATTTCCGGTGGTACCGATATAATTTCCTGCTTCGCTTTAGGTAATCCAATATTGCCTGTCTATAAAGGTGAATTACAATGTCGAGGCCTGGGTATGGATGTCGATGTTTTTAATGAAAGTGGTCAATCCGTCAGATCAGAAAAAGGTGAACTGGTGTGCAAATCCCCGTTCCCCTCCATGCCAATATATTTCTGGAATGATGCAGATAAAAAGAAATACAAAGCCGCCTATTTTGAAAAATACAACGACCACAATCAGCCTATTTGGGCGCACGGCGACTTCGCTGAACTTACGTCGCATAACGGACTCATCATATATGGCAGGTCAGATGCCATATTAAACCCAGGTGGCGTACGTATTGGCACTGCCGAAATTTATCGCCAGGTAGAAAAATGCTCAGAAGTGTTAGAAAGCATCGCTGTGGGGCAGGATTGGCAAAATGATGTTAGAATAATACTCTTTGTGAAATTACAAAGCAAAATTAAACTGGATGAAACATTAGTCGCAAAAATTATTAAAACAATCAAAGACAATACAACGCCAAGACATGTGCCCGCCAAATTGATACAAATCGACGACATCCCGAGAACCATCAGTGGCAAGATTAGCGAATTGGCTGTCAGGAATGTGATACATAATTTACCAGTAAAAAATTTGCATGCACTCGCCAACCCTGAAGCACTGGCACTATTTAAAAATTTAAACGAGTTGCAAAGCTGAGTACGGCGCAGTTACAATAATAAAATGGCGACCAAAACAGATGAAACAAAGTGTCCATTATGTGGTAACGATAATCGTTGCCTGAACGTACAATGTGGTGGTAAACCAAAAAATAACTGTTGGTGCAACGATGACAAAATTAGCTTTCCACCTGACTTGACCAATCAGGTGCCTGCTCCCTTGAAACATAAGGCATGTATTTGCCGGTCTTGTGCCAAATCATGATCTGTTTTTTCGATCTGTTTTTCGGTTAATGCATCTATATAAAACATAAAACCCATGAAAATACTTTCAGTTAACGTCGCACAACCACTCGATGTGAATCACAATGGAAAGCTAATTAGCACTGGAATATTCAAAAAACCCATCACCGGCAGTGTCTATGTATCGAAATACAATATTGACGGTGACCGCCAAGCAGACCTAAAAAATCATGGTGGCGAACATAAAGCGGTGTACGCCTATTCTCATGACCATTATAAATACTGGCGCGAGTTGCTTGATAAACACGATATGCAATATGGACAGTTCGGAGAAAATCTAACTGTAGCAGGATTGGATGAATCTACTGTGTGTATCGGCGATCATCTTCAAGCGGGTAGCTGCTTATTTACAATTACACAACCGCGGGTACCTTGTTTTAAACTTGGAATTAAATTTAACAATAAAGACATGCCCAAATTATTTACTCAAGCTGCTTTAACCGGAATATATTTGCAAGTGTTAAAAGAGGGGCAGATTGAATCCGGCAATACGATTACCGTGGTGAAACCCGGCAATCATCAATTGAGTGTAAAAAATTTATTTTCCGCTTTTTTTAATACTTTTTTTCATATTAATGTTGCCGACGCTACCAATGTGTTGAAATGTGCATTGGAAATACCAGAGCTTTCTATTGAATGGCAAAACAAAATTAAACAAAAATTAAATAAAATAGTGTAAATAAAGAGGGAAACCCGCACCCGGCAGCCCCCCGGCGATGCCGGGGATTAAAAGTTGAGATTACATTACAGCAAACCTTTTGTCGGCTAACTTTTATTTTATTGGAAGACTTCCACGAAAGACATCATGCCAGTATCCGCATGTTCGAGGATGTGACAATGGAACTGCCAGCCGCCGGAACGTCCCCGTTTGCCCATTTCGAGATCGGCATTCTCAATTGCTGCCACACCACCATATGCTTCTATATCTGCGCCAGTGAGGCCTTCAGCGGGTGAGAAGTCAATGGCGATCTTCGTCATCGATGTCGAGCCTGCTGGGCCGGAGCGGGCGGGCAGGTTAACCATGTCGACATTTTCCAGTTGCGGTTCGGGCACTACTTCCAGCACGTTGCCATCTTCATCTTTGTAAACAGTCTCCAACACCTGGAAAAAGAAGCCGTGCAGGTGGAAGGGATGGTCGCCGGCGGTCATGTTGACCAGATTCCATACCTGGGTCTCACCTACCTGGGCATCAGGTGCGTCGTCGCGGGTGACTTCGCTGAAGGTCTTGCCGTTGATAAGGAATTTGATCATACCGTTGGCCATGGGCATACTGTGGCCAAACTTCAGTGTGATCTCGGTGGCACCTGCGATATCAATGGGTTCAATAGTGCGCAGGTGTTTAGGTAGCTTAAGTTTCTTAGCATGCTTGTGACCTTTTTTGAAAACCAAACGCATGAGTGGGATATCAGGATAGTTGCCATCCATTTCATCGTGGCCCATCATGACCATGCCGTTTTCCATAATGTCGATAGAGTGACGACCACGAGCGGTGTCCTTCCAGTATACGATTAGCTCGGAACCAGGCTTACCCTTGGGGATAAACATGATGTCGGCACGCTGGCCGGGCACCAGAAACACATCCTCCTCGTCACGAATAGGCGTTTCCAGCAAGCCGCCATCGCCGCCAATGCGGGTCAGCTTGTGGCCCGGCACAGCGATACGCATGAAGCGGTTGTTAGCAATGTTTACCATGCGCCAACGAATAGGTTCTCCCGATTTGACACGCAAGGTGGGCATCTCGCGGCCGTTAACCAACAGATGATTACCATCACGACCGTTGATTTTTTTCAGTAAAACTTCTTTCGGGGTACCGGTAAAAGCCCCTTCTACCTGAGCGTTCTTGTCAAGCAACACGTCGTCAAGAACTAATATTTTCTGTTTAGTTTTGCGGATGCGTCTATCGATATGCCGCTTTTTCTCAGTTACTAACAGGGCACCCGCCAAGCCTTTTTCAACCTGTTCGTTAGAACGTACATGGGGGTGATACCAGAACAGCGAGGCCTCTTTCAGTTCAAACTTGTAGGTGAATGATTCCCCCGGCTGGATAGGATTTTGTGCGACCGATGAACCATCCATGTCTGCTGGCAGACGCAGACCATGCCAATGGATGGTGCTGGGTTCAGGCAAATTGTTGGTGAAATGCACGATGAGTGTATCACCCACGGTCCCGCGGATCAGCGGCCCCGGCACGGTGCCATTGTAGCTGTAGACCTTGGAGGGAACGCCGGGGACTATTTCCACGTAGTCTTCACGTGCCTCGAGATTGATCTCGACGATGCGTGGATCGGGGTTGATGTCTTCCAACAGTTGCAGACCGAATGCCTCGGCGCGCGCTTTTTTGTCAGCATCCCTGGCGTGGTGTCGGTCATGATGCTTAACGTGATGGCGTTCATGATGCGGTTTGTGGCGCTTGCCATTGTGAGAGTCCCCGGCAAAGGCAAGTGGTAATGTGAATACAAAACACAGTGATGTTACGATTGTTGTTATGATTGTTGATGTTTTCATGTTCGCAGTGTTTCCCTATTTGAGTTGTTTGAAAGTATGTCAAAACAACCTGAACAAGTAGAGTTCCAGTACTACTTATTACGGCAGACTTAGAACCTTACCGTGAGAACCAATAAATTTATAAATTGATTCTTCATAAGAATAGTTCCCCTAGTTATATCTAGTTATATGTGTAGACGTTACCCAGAGCGTTACAGACCACGGACGGAATCCCGATGATCGCGCACAGGATTTCCCCTTTTTGTAACTAAAAAAAGTCTGGCGATAAACTACCCCGCAGCATGTGTTGACGGGGTAGTAATATGAATTGCTCGAAATCACAAATTTTATTGCAACACTTTTTTAATCGCTGCTAGCAGCGAGGAATAAAACCCAAGGGATTAAACTTTACTTCAGTTGATTTATGAATTTGGCGTCAAATGAAAATTCTGTGGATTAGGAGGTCTGAACTTTGTCTATAATAAGTACGCAATCAAGCAACTGCTTTTTTCAATTTAAAATCGAATATTTATTGTACAACTAAAGAATATCGTCAGGGCAAGAAAAATGTATCTATTTCAATAGGGTATTTTACATAATGTTTATAATTACAAACATGCCGAGGCTTGATTACAGGGCAACTTCTGGCTTACCCTCTAATTTATTGTTCTAATTTATTGTATAATAGGCCATTTAGTAGGCCAATGTAGTCTCATCGTCACTGTCACAAGCATGGCCTGCAGTAAACAAATCGAGATGAGAACATAAATATTACTGTATTAGGAAGCACCTCTTTAAGTTAAACGTCTCTATAATATATACACTTTAACTATATGAATTTTATATCAAAAATAACACAAAAATGACTTACCAATTTTCTAATTTGGGATTTAACATATGGCTTTAACTCTACAGGTTATTTCCTTTAAGAACCATACTCCCACTAAAGCAATGTCAACAACAGTAAATCAATCTGTCTGTCGCATCGGTCGCGCCTCCGACAGTGATTTTGTGTTACCGGATGCAGATCGTGTCGTCTCCCAACAACATGCTGTCATTCAGCCTGACAAAGGCGCTTATTACCTGATTGATAAAAGTACCAACGGTACCTATATAAATAACGCTTCGGAACGTGTCGTAAAAGGCAATAAAATACGCCTGCACGACGGAGATGTATTAAAAATAGGAGAATATAATTGCGTTATTTCGATCGCCAAGCAACGAAAACAGGCCGAGGACTCATTGATCGATAGCGCAACGTGGCAATCTCCACTTCATAATTTGACACATGAGAAACAATTAATAAACGAAAAGATCCTTTACCATGAGTCCAGCATCGCTAATCAACCTCCGTCCAGCGAAGGATCAAAATTGACGTCAGAACAAGATTACTTTCGACCTCCGCAAGCAATCCCTGAAGACTGGTATGAAGTGAGCGGTAAGTTCAAAAAGGAACCGGGCTCCGCTGAGCTTATTCCTGAACCGATCCCTACTCCGCGTTCTCAATCCAAAAGTCCTAAAAAACCTGCTGTTACACCAAAACCCATCGTGCCTAAAGAAGTAAAAGCGCAAAGAAGATCTAGAAAAACAACGCATCTTGAGCAGCAGCAGGCTGTGGAGGCCTTTCTAGACGGCGCCGGCCTGACGCAAGTCGATCTTCAACCTGAAGCCATCATTAGCTTCATGACCACTGCGGGACAACTGGTACGTGAGATAACGCAAGGTTTCAGGCAGGTATTGGACAGCCGCACCAGCATCAAAGATGAATTCCGCTTAGGAATGACCACAATTCGACCAATTAAAAATAACCCGTTAAAGTTTTCGGTTGATGTCGATGACGCACTGACAAAACTTCTATTTCCTCCAGCGAATGGTTATCTGCCGCCCGTCGCCGCCATTCAAGAGGCAACCGATGACCTACAGGCTCACCAAATGGCACTCCTGGCAGGCCTGCGCGCGGCTTTAAGTTCATTGGTTGCCCACTTTGATCCTGAAGCACTTGAAAAAGATTTCCAAAAAGTATCTGCAATTGATAATCTGTTACCATTCACTAGAAAGGCCAAGTACTGGGAGCTGTTCAAAACCCGCTATAGTCAGGCAGCAGCGGATGCAGAAAATGATTTCTTACACTTTCTTGGTGACGAATTCGCCATTGCCTATGAACAACAAATACAAAAACTGAAAAGCGCCCGACAAAACGATAACCCGTGAGCACGCTCTTATTAACTACAACTACATATAGCTGTGTACATTTATGAATGCATTTAGAATTAACACGCTGGCAAACAACGGCCAGATAAGGAGATTAATGATGCGGAAAAACATACTTCGCCTATTACACATCAGTAGCTACTTATGTCTGTTTGCACTTCTGACAGCGTGCTCCTTTCCGACCAAAATTGATTCTGAGATATCAGTATCTCGCGACAGTAACCCGGATGCCAGTGGACGTCCCTCACCACTAGTGGTGCGTATTTATGAACTTAAATCGGATGATGTCTTCAATAAAGCGGATTTTTATATGTTGTACGATGATGAGGAAGCCACGCTGGGAGGGGATCTACTCTTACGAAAGGAATTTAAACTTTCTCCTGGAACGACGCACGAAATGATCTACAAGGCACATGATCAAACGCGCTATTTAGGCGTCATTGCAGCCTATCGTAATATCAATCAAGCACGTTGGCGGGCAAGCACAAAACTCAAATTAAACAGGCGAAATACTTCGATCATACAGATAGAAGAACTTACCGTATCTATTAACCAACAATAAGATTTAGCGCGAGACAATCCCATGCCATGGCGTAATAAGGTTATTTGGTCAGAAGGTCTATTCCTTCGCCCGCATCACTTCCAACAACATGATCGTTATCTAGAACATTTGCTAGACACACGCTGTGCTAGTCTGCAAGCCCATGGCTGGGGTATCACAGAACTCGAAATCGACAAGAACCTGCTTTCATTGGGTAAATTTTCCATTATTGTCTGTAAAGGCATCCTGCCGGACGGCACACCCTTTAGCATCCCTGATGACACGCCCCCGCCTGCTCCGCTGCCTATCCCAGAAGAATTGCATAGTGAGAATGTTTACCTGGGACTGCCATTAAGACACCAGGGGTCAGTCGAAACCGATAGCAGCGACGCCAAAGAATCATTGGCCCGGTTTAATCCACGCGAGATAGATGTCAGTAATAATGTCGCCGGTCACGAAAGTACCGCTGCGCTGCAAGTCGGACATCTGCGATTGCGCTTATTACTTGACAACGAAGATCGAAATAACTTTGTTTGCCTTGGATTGGCGCGCATTCTGGAGTCGCGCCCGGATAAAGGCGTCGTCCTGGATGACGCATTCCTGCCAACTTGCCTGAACTGTTCAGCCAGCCCAATACTTAAAGGTTTCATTACGGAATTACAAAGCTTATTGGAACATCGCTGTGAAGCGTTGGCGGGCAGAGTCTCAGAAGCTGGCCGCGGGGGCGTTGCCGAGATCGCCGATTTCCTGATGTTACAACTGGTAAACCGCTCCTTGCCGCTGGTTACGCATCTGGCTAATCTACCAGGTCTGCATCCAGAAGCGTATTACCGGGCCGCATTACAAATCGCCGGTGAGTTAGCCACATTTACATCCGAAAAAAAATGCCCCCCTGCCTTTCCTATTTATCAGCATGATGATCAGGAAAATACATTTGCCCCATTGATGAAAGAGCTGCGACGTTCTCTGAGCATGGTGCTGGAACAAAATGCGATCTCAATTCCATTGGAAGAACGCAAATACGGCGTCCGTGTTGCATCATTTGCAGACAAAAATCTGTTGCGCGAAGCACAATTCGTTCTTGCGATCAAAGCGGATGTAAACCAAAAGGTGTTACAGAATACATTTCCATCTCAGGTCAAAATCGGCTCTGTGGAACATATCCGACAAATGGTTAACTCCGGGTTGCCCGGTATTGGGCTGCGGCTACTGCCTGTCGCACCACGCCAGATCCCTTATCATGCAGGCTTTACATTTTTTGAACTGGATCAAAGTAGTAAACATTGGCAGGGACTTGGGCAATCCGGGGCATTTGCGCTGCACATATCAGGCGACTTCCCGGGTTTGGAACTGGAGTTTTGGTCAATTAAAGGATAACCACCGTGGCAAAAGATAATACTGAATACCCGGGTGACGTAAACAAAACAATTTTTATACCTAGACCAGGTGGGGGTCATGGACCGACCGCTGCAGCACAGACGACGCCCCCCCCCACTCTGCAGCCGCCACCTAGTTTCGACTTGCGCGAGTATCAGGCACAGTTACCTTCAGGGATGAACCCTCTTATTAGCGCCACCACCGAACTCGTTGCGTTGCCTACCCAATTTCTCACAATGGTCTCACATCATGATGTAGCGGGTCTACGTAAACAGGTGTTAGAAGAAATCAGGGAATTTGAAAATAAAACCAGAACACTGGGTATCAACCCCGATGTGATTAATACCTGCCGGTATGTGCTTTGCGCCTTTATCGACGAAGCAGTGCTTAATACTGTGTGGGGAAGCACCAGTACCTGGGCCAACCAAAGCTTACTCAGTACGCTACATAATGAGACCAGCGGCGGTGAAACATTTTTTGTTATCTTAGATCGATTATTAAAAGACCCGAACGGCAGTGTTGATCTGTTAGAGTTAATGTTTATTTGTATTAGCTTAGGCTTCAAAGGTCGTTATGCGGTGATGAACCGAGGGCACGAAAAACTGGAAGACCTAAGAAATATGGTATTTGAACATATTCGCCGCCGACGTGGCGAAGTTCCTCCAGAACTTTCTCCTCATTGGCAAAGTCAATCAGATCAGCGTGCCTCACTGCGTAATTATGTGCCTTTATGGGTCGTGGTCGCGGTCGCTGGCGCATTATTATTGGCCATATTTGTCGGCTTTACGATGGTATTGCACGAAACGACGGATCCTGTTCATGAAGCGTTGAAAGGCATTGGTAAGTTGCCAAGCATCGAATCATCTGTTAATGACTAAGCCAATATTTTATAACTATCAGCTAGGAAAGCCCTGACAAAATGAAACGACTGTTTCAAATTCTGACCCAGAAATGGCTCATCAGCACCATCGGTCTCATTGCCATCGCCTTCTTAATATGGTTCGGTGGCCCCTATTTAGGTATTGCTGACAGCAAACCTTTAAGCTCTCCATTCAACAGGTTATTGGCAATTCTGGTGGTGATCGTCATCTGGGGATTCAACAATCTCAGACACCGGTTCAAGGCCACCCAGGCAAACAATGAGATGATCGATAATCTAGTCTCTGCACCTGACGCGCCGTCTGAGGTCAAACCCGATGTCTCCGCCGAAGAAGTCGCACTGCTGCGAAAACGTTTTGGAAAAGCATTAGAACACCTGAAACACACCAGCCTTAAAGGTCGTTTGTTCGGCAAACAATATCTTTATGAACTCCCCTGGTACATTATTATAGGCCCGCCAGGAAGTGGAAAAACAACCTTGCTGGAAAATTCCGGATTGGAGTTCCCCCTCGATGAATATAAATTAGAGAAAAAAATCAGCGGTGTCGGCGGCACCCGGAATTGCGATTGGTGGTTCACTAATGATGCCGTTTTACTCGATACCGCCGGCCGCTATACAACACAGGACAGTAATGCCGAAGCCGACAGTGGTGCATGGCAGGGTTTTCTAGAGCTATTACGTAAACAACGACCACGGCGACCACTCAACGGAATAATTATTGCGATCAGTGCAGCGGATATTTTGACAAACAGCCCGCAAGAAAGAGAACTTCACGCCCACACTATCCGTCAACGTATTCAGGAACTTTATAGCCGCCTGGGTATTCGTATCCCAATTTACTTTCTTCTAACTAAAGCGGATCTTATTGCCGGGTTCACAGAATTTTTCGACGATCTGGGAAAGGAACAACGCGCCCAAGTATGGGGTATCACCTTCCTACAACATGAATCTCAACAACAGTCACGCGATATACGGCAACAACAAACCCAGGATGCGCTACCGCAATTTAGTAGTGAATTCGATGCGCTGCTGGAATCACTGAATAAACGGCAATTGTGGCGCATTTTTCAGGAACGGGATCTAAGACGTCGCGGCTTGATCAGTGGCTTTCCCCAACAAGTCGCCGCGCTTAAACCCTTGCTAGAAGATTTCCTGCAAAAAGTGTTTGCACCCAATCGATACCAGGACCGCGCCTGGTTACGCGGTGTGTATTTTAGCAGCGGCACTCAGGAAGGCAGCCCTATTGATCGCGTTATGAGTTCTCTGGCGAATTCATTCGGCATGAGCCTGCAAGCGCTACCCTCCTACCAGGGACATTCTCGCAGCTACTTTATTACCCGCATGTTTCAGGATGTTCTTTTTAAAGAGTCCGATTTGGCCAGTGCAAACAGGCGATATGAAACCCAGCGCCTGTGGCTACAGCGTGGCGCCTACGCCGGCACGATAGGTATTACCTTGGCGATTATTTTTGCCTGGTCGGCGAGCTTCACGCGTAACGAAATATGGGTTAACAAACTGGAAAACAGAGTCGAGCACTATAATAAGGTCGTGGATGAGCTGCGACCGCGCCCCCAACTGGACAAACTCGTTAGCACACTGCAAGCGGCAAAAGATATCAGCCTGGTCTACGGCGATACGGGAGGCAAAACACCCTGGCTGATGGGTATGGGACTATATCAAGGTTACAAACTGGGGGATGCCGCGCAAGATGCTTATATCCGGGCATTGCAGCAATTCCTATTACCCAATATTAAAGAACACCTGGAAGACGGCATGAGAAATATCCGCGATGAACCAGAAGAGTTGCGCAGGCTTCTGAGTAATTACGTCATGCTGGGAGATCCCGAAAATCTTGATCCTAAAACGTTTCGACCCTGGGTTATAAATAACTGGGAACAACGACTGGAAGATGAACCTACAATGCAAACCCAGCTGACAACATATTTGGATGAGTTACTGGTTAGCGAATTCCCACCTCAAAATCTGGATCAACGGCTCATGGATAGAACCCAACGTGTGGTGTGTGAAATACCGCTTTCCAGACAAATTTATGCACGACTACAGCAACAGGCAGAAGGTTATATCAATGAATATAATTTGGCTCGTTTTGGCAAACAGGTCAATAAAATCCTGGTTAATACTAAAAGTAGTTCATCAAGCTCAGTCGTGCCAGGCTTTTATACCTATGACGGTTACCACGACGTGCTTAACAAAGAAGGCGAGCGCACAACCGAACTGACTATTGCGGAAAATCGACGCATCTGTGAACACAAACGAGATGAGCTGGACAAAGCCGATCCGGCCCCCTTGTTACGTGATGTACGAGCGCGCTACTTTGAAGACTATGTAGATGAATGGAAGACTTTTCTTTCCGGAATCAAACTCAACAACATCAGTAACCTCAGTGGCGCCGTCGATACACTTAACATCCTGGCAGACCGTAAATCACCATTAGAAAAGTTTGTAAGAGAGGTTACCGAACAAACGGTCCTGGATCGGGCAAAAATCAAAGGTTTTTTAGACCGCTTTGAGCTGGGGAAAAATTTAAGCCAACCAAGCAATCCTGTTGAACGCGAATTTCAGCCACTACACAATCTTCTTGTTAGCGAAGATGATCAGCCCTCTGTGTTGAAGGACCTTCACGATCAATTGCGGGAACTAAACGATTATGTCACCGAAATCGCCGAAGCGTCTGATCAATCTGAAGCGGCCTTCGAAGCAGCCAAAGCGCGCATGACGCAAAATAAAAAAGACGCTATCCGTAACCTCCGACGCCACGCCCGAAATCTTCCCATTGCGGTTGCTGATATTGTGGATTCAGCCGCGACGCAAAGTTGGGGCACCGTACTCGGCAGCGCGCGCGTTTATGTTAACGCTGTTTGGCGATCCAGCGTGCTGCGTGATTATCAAGCCAGCCTGGAAAACCGCTATCCGATTTTTCAAAAAGGGCATCAACAGATCTCATTGGTCGATTTCGGACGTTTCTTTGGTGACTCTGGTAGCATCGATAATTTTATCAACGCCTACCTAGCGCCGTTCATTGATACGCGGCGCTGGCGTCTGCGTACCGTGGACGGTCGCAGTTTAGGTTTGTCTTCGGAGGCCATAGCTCAAATCAAGCGAGCAACACGCATTAAGGAAATGTTCTTCCAGAACGGTGGCAAACTACCGTCTGTACGATTTAGTTTAAAACCGGCCTATCTTGATGCTAATGTTGAGCGAGTTCGTTTAGAACTGCACGGACAACAACTTTCATATCAACATGACCCACCTCGCACCACCCAGGTTGAGTGGCCTGGCCCAGAGGATAACAATCGAGTACGTGTGATTTTCGAAGTCTCTGGCACGAGAAATTTCAATATCGTTTATGACGGCCCCTGGGCTTGGTTTCGACTATTGGATGGTTCCAAAATAGAGCGGCAGCGCAGTGCGTATGCACTGGTAACTTTTAGCACGGCTGGTTTAAAAACGCGTTATCGGGTTCAAGCGAGCAGTGTCACAAACCCATTTTCAAAACGCGAACTCGCCAAATTTCGTAGCCCGGAACGGCTTTAATTTGTCTGAACTTTAGTTGTCAATAGAGTTGCCAAAGCTTTAATTTGCGAAACTTTAACTTGCAAAATTTTAATTTGCAAAACAAGAACGACAGAAAAAACATGATAGAATCAAATAAATTAGGTTTCTATGGAAAGATTCCAACTAACGGGGATTTTGTATCGCGCCACCTGCCGCGCACATTTGTCGATCCCTGGGACCAGTGGTTACAAGAAAGTATCGCCACTAGTCGTGAACAGCTGGCCGAACAATGGCTTGATCGTTATCTCACCGGACCCATCTGGAACTTTGCATTATCCAAGCGAGTGTGTGGCGACAAAAATTGGGTAGGGCTGGTGATGCCCAGCGTCGATCGAGTAGGACGTTATTTTCCCCTCACTTTAGCAGTGCCTGTAGAGGACTCCTGCAGTCTTATTTCCATTGCAGACAATGAGGCGCCGTGGTTCTCTCAGGTGGAGCATATCGCCCTGTCTGCACTTGATCAAACTAACAACCTGGACTCTTTCAATCAGGATATCGAAAGCTTAGGCGTTCCCGACTACTGGAGCGCGACTTCCGAGAACCAAACGAAAGAAACCAGCAAGCCGGGCTTTGCAAGCAGTGAGAACTGGCGTGTGGCCATGACGGACCCAGATTCCATTTCCAGCAACTTAACCTCGCTGATGGAACAATTTCTTTTGGAACGTTTCCCTGATTTCACGCTGTGGTGGACAAACGGTTCTGAACAAGTCGAGCCCTCCATACTGATATGCAACAACCTGCCACCCAGACAGGGGTTCAGCGCCCTGCTGACTGGAAATTGGGAGCACTGGGGTTCAGATAACAAACTCTATCGCCGACCGCTTGCACCGACAATCGAACAGGAAAAGTCGAGTAGTGTCACCCCATGAAAAACGACTCCTTGCTAATATGGCACTCCGCCTGCCAAACTGATACCGGAAAAATAAGATCCGTCAATGAAGATGCTTGTCTGAATCTTCCCGAACTCGGCCTTTGGGTGATCGCGGATGGCATGGGGGGACACCACGCCGGTGATGTAGCCAGCCAGATGATAGTCGAACATCTGCAGCAAATTAACGAACCACAGGACTTAAACAACTTCGTCTGCGAGGCACAACGTTGTTTATTAGAAGTCAACCAACGCTTAATGGAAATGGCCACGCAACAATTCGATAACGCCACGATCGGCAGCACGGTCGCCGTGTTACTTGCCTATGATCAACAATGTGCATTCCTCTGGGTAGGCGACAGTCGTATTTATCGCTTACGTAATGAGAAACTCGAACAAATGACCAAAGACCACAGCATGGTCGAAGAATATATCGACGACGGTCTATTGCGGCCGGAAGAAGCAGACGAGTGCAGCGTTGCCAATGTGCTCACCCGCGCCATCGGTGCGGAAAACGAGTTGCTAATCGACACCAAAATTGATGAAATGCAACACGGTGACATTTTTCTGCTTTGCAGCGACGGTCTATACCGGGAAATCCCCCATGAAGAAATGACCCAACTCATGACCGGCAGCAGCGACTGTTTGACCATGACAAAAAACTTGTTGGAGCGCGCGCTCGACGAGGGCGCAAAGGATAACGTCACCGTGTCGGTGGTGCAAATTAAAGATGCTTATTCGTAGGCAAACCTGACCCTATATTATGCTTAAGATTTCGAATCCGATGTGTAGTATAGGCGAAATCAACCCTTTTTCAAGATGTTACGGCTTTTCTTTACGGTACAGAAAAGTTCGGTTTGGAGTTCTGACTCAGTGTCCCTACCCGTAATAGCGTCCCTTTTTCCCTGACCCGCTACCCTACGTTACTCAATACAAATACACCGCACCTGATTGAGAAGTACTGTTATCGCTCTGGCCAGTGGCGGGGTTAATACCGATTGCATTACTGGATTCAGATCCAGCCCCCACGGCCAAGGTGTTACCATCACCGCTCAAGGCCACTGAAAATCCAAATCGATCACCCGCCCCCGTATTGGAGGCCTTGACATAGACCTGCTGTTGCCACTTACCGGTGTTGCGCTGGAAAACATACACCGCGCCTGAAACACCAACGCTGTTATCACTCTGGCCAGCGGGGGAAATGGGAATACCGATTGCATTACTGTCTTCAGCATAAGCCCCCACGGCCAAGGTGTTACCATCACCGCTCAAGGCCAATGAAAATCCAAACAAGTCGCTCTCCCCCGTATTGGAGGCCTTGACATAGGCCTGCTGTTGCCAATTGCCGGTGTTGCGCTGGAAGACATATACCGCGCCTGAATTAATAGCACTGTTATCGCTCTGGCCAGTGGCGGGGTTAATACCGATTGCATTACTGGC
>CAZZJI010000047.1:0-5808 GCA_964654485.1 uncultured Gammaproteobacteria bacterium
CTTTATCAGAGTATTCAAATTCGCTACCTGATTCTTCAGGTGTATCTTCAAAGCCGATTGAGAATGTCAGAATTTTTTCGGTACCAGCTTCACTTAGCAAACCCACCAAAAGACTTGAATCCAGGCCACCGGATAATAATATACCAACAGGTACATCGGCGATGATTTTACGCCGCTCAACCGACCGCCGCAAAGCTACATGAATCGCCTCAACCCAATCTTCTTCAGAATATTCTTTTCGAAAACTATCCTGGGGTCGACTGGCACTGAGTGTCCAGTATTTTTTAGTCTCTGCTTTTCCATACTGGTCGATCTTCATGTAGCTACCTGGTTCAAGCTTTCTAACCCCATTAAGAATAGTTCTTGGTGCGGGCACAACGGCATGCAATGTAAACTGGTAATGCAACGCAACAGCATCGACAGAGGTATCGACATCGCCTGTCGTAATCAGCGCCTGCAGGGTCGATGCGAACTGCAAACGACGACCTGTATGGCTGTAATAAAGCGGTTTAATGCCAATTCGATCACGCGCCAAAAACAATTCTTTTTTATTTGAATTCCATATTGCAACCGCAAACATACCGTTTAATCGTTTGACACACTCATCACCCCAGGCATGATAAGCCTTAACAATAACTTCTGTATCGCCGTCCGACTTAAATTGATAGCCCATCGATTTAAGTTCTGTTCGCAATTCGCGGTAGTTGTAAATTGTTCCATTGAATACCACGACTAGATTTAATGCATCATCTACAAACGGCTGATTCGCGTTAGCAGATAAATCAATAATTGCGAGCCGTCGATGACCCAGGATAACGGGTCCATCCTTGTATATCCCACCCGAATCAGGACCACGATGGACTAACTTTTCCATCATTCGCTGGATCGCGCGTTCCTCAGGCACTGTATTACAAAAATTTAAAATACCGCTTATTCCGCACATAAGTTCAACTCACTCCCCAACCACCGCCTCCCGGCGTTTTTATTGTTAGACGATCACCTTTTTTTACTTGCATAGAAAATTTCCCAGGCAATGGTTTGTCATTCAGCAAATTTTCACCTTTTAAACCTGCCTCACCCCCGTGTGTTCCCCAGGGTGCATGCGTTCTTCTTTCTGTAATAAGTGATACCTGTGTGGATTGCAAAAAAGTAAACTCCCGGATGATGCCGTCTCCCCCGGTGTGATAACCAGCGCCACCCGAGCCTCTGTTTACTTCATATCGAGTAACACGCAACGGATAGGCCATTTCCAATACTTCAATAGGTGTATTCAGGGTATTCGTCATATGTGACTGGACTGCACTCAAACCAGGCGCCCGTTGACTCGCGCCTGAGCCACCGCCGATAGTTTCATAATAGTCCCAGGTGTTGTTTTCCAAACGCGCGCCCATCGCCAGGTTATTCATCGTACCCTGACTGGCAGCGGGCATTAAGTCGGGTATCGCTTGAGACAAGGCGCCAATAATAACATCAACAATACGCATACTGGTTTCTACATTTCCTGCCGCGACAGCCGCAGGACGCCGTGCATTTAACAAGCAGCCCTCAGGCGCAAATAACGTGATAGCACGAAAACTACCCGCACAAGCAGGGGTATGAGCAGGCATTAAACATCGAAAAACATAATATACCGCAGCAGCAGCGACCGATATCGGGCAATTAACATTACCCTTCACTTGCGCAGCGGTACCGCTGAAATCCACATTTATTTTTTGTTTACTAACACTGATTGATACATTAATTTTAATGTCTTTGTGGCCCATACCGTCGTCATCCAGCATATCAGTATAGGTGTAGTGACCGTCGGGTATGGTTTGTAGCGCGGCGCGGGCTAAACGTTGCGCGTAATTATTTAGTTTGGTTAACGCTGATTTAAAACGAATAACCGACATCGATTGGATCAATTCTGTTAAACGGGTAACACCAATGCGGTTTGCGCTCATTTGCGCGGTGAAATCACCTTTGCCTTCTACGCCATTTTGTTTAATCTGTGTCAATTGAGAAAACACAGCCTCATCCAGTTCTCCTGCTCTGACAAGCCATGTTGGGGGAATAAGCAGACCTTCCTGTTCAAGTGAAAATGAAATCGGCATAGAACCCGGTGATTGCGCACCGATATCAGCATGATGCGCACGGTTAGCAACAAAGCCGGAAAGGCGGTCGCCAACAAACGCAGGTGAAATGAGCGTAACGTCGGGTAAATGCGTGCCCCCCAGATAGGGATCGTTGACCACAAGCATATCGCCCTGTTGCCAATTAACATTGTTGACGATTCCCTGCATTGCATACGCCATGCTGCCTAAATGAACGGGTATATGGGCAGCTTGTGCACACAACTCGCCATTGTTACTGAAAATTGCACAAGAAAAATCCAGCCTGTCCTTAATATTTGGCGAAAATGCGGTACGACGCAACGTTGCCCCCATTTCCTCACAAATGGCGTCCAAACGACTGGAAAAAAGACTTAATTCAACAGCATCCATATTACTTCAATAAATACTCATAAGTGTATATATTGCAATATTTCAGCATATGTTTATAATGACCCACTGATTAACTTGGTTATATTAATATCATCCATGAGGACGAGGACACAAAAATGAACCCACTGAAATCCATTAGCGGAACAATTATTTCAGGTTTTGTATTAGCTGTCGCGCTTGCATTTGTCGCAAAAGCAATCATCAGCACCCAGATCTAACCCGGAACCTAGAAAGAACACACTCATTTCACACTAATCAGTAAATGCATAGTTTTTTATATAGCTCGCGACGCGAGTTCTCCTGGTTACATAAATAGTTACATAAATAAACGCACTAAAATAGTTAGAGGATACTGTTATGGAATTTTCATTTCTCGCATTTGATCGCTGGATTCATTATTTATCTGGCATCACCTGGATTGGCTTGCTGTACTATTTCAACTTTGTGCAAGTACCCGCAATGGGCGCCGCGCTCGCGGATAAAGATGGCCCCGGCCCAGCCGCAATCGGTAAATATGTTGCGCCTCGCGCGTTGCTTTGGTTCCGCTGGTCCGCGCTGGTCACCTTCTTTTCCGGCACTGCCTATCTAGGCGATAACATTGGCAAAGCATTTTCGTTGGGACTCATGGAGGGCAGCACTGCATATCATACTAATATTGGTATTGGTGCCTGGTTGGGCACGATTATGTTATTCAATGTCTGGGCATTAATCTGGCCTAACCAGAAGAAAATTCTTGGCATGGTTGAATCAACGCCTGAAGCAATAGCAAAAGCTAAAACAGTTGCATTAATGGCTTCGCGCATGAATACGTTGCTGTCTATTCCGATGTTGATGTTTATGGGCGCAGCTTCGCACGGACTGCCGATTTAGATTCGGCCGATCGCCGCCCCGTTCGGCCCCCCACGCCGCCTAAGTCAAACCCACCCCAGGCGGCGAATATTTGTACACTTAATGTTTGCTACTTAAGCAATTACACTATAAAATTAGCTTTAGTAGTTGCACAAAATATAAAATACCAACGGCGGTCTCTCAGGAGACTGCCTTTTTGTTTTTAGGCCTCCCGCTTACTTTTGCAAGACGCCTGTTTGTTAGATTTATTTACTTATAAAGAATTAGCAGAATGTCCATCAATACGCTCATGCCAACCTATGGCCGATTACCGATCACCTTTGAACGCGGTGAAGGAAGTTGGCTGTGGGATACAGAAGGCCAAAAATATCTGGACGCTTTTAGTGGTGTTGCCGTGTGCAACCTGGGTCACGCACATCCACTCGTAAGCAACGCGCTTTGCGAACAAGCTAAAAAACTTGTACATACATCAAACTGGTATGGCATTGCAAATCAACAAAAATTAGCGGATGAATTGATTCGCCTCTCTGGAATGGATAATGTTTTTTTCTGCAACTCGGGTGCTGAAGCTAACGAAACAGCAATCAAATTAGCACGTTTATTTGCTCATAAGAAAAAAATACATAATCCTGTCATCATCGTGATGGAGCAAAGCTTTCACGGCCGCACTCTTGCCACATTAAGTGCAACAGGAAACAGAAAAGTTCAGGCAGGGTTTGAGCCATTAGTCAGTGGGTTTGTTCGAGTATCCTTCAATGATCTGGATGCATTAAATAAAATTGCGGAATCTAATCAAAACGTTGTGGCTGTGTTGCTTGAACCTATCCAGGGCGAAGGCGGTGTTAATATTCCCGATAAGAATTATTTGTCAGGCGTCCGCCAGCTTTGTAACGAACAACAGTGGTTAATGATGCTGGATGAAGTGCAAACCGGTATGTGCCGTACCGGTAAGTGGTTTGCATTTCAACATGCCGATATTAAACCCGATGTGATGCCAATTGCGAAAGCACTGGCTAACGGCGTACCAATTGGCGCTTGCCTCGCACACGGCGCAGCAGCAGACGTATTGCAACAAGGCAATCATGGCTCCACGTTTGGCGGCAATCCTTTAGCAACAAGCGCAGCAATTGCAACCATTGTAGCGATGGAAGAAAACGATTTAGCGAACCAGTCAAAAAAAATCGGTGAAGGCATGCTCGATACATTCCGAAAAGCATTAGACAAAGAAACTCATGTGAAAGATATCCGTGGACTGGGCTTAATGATAGGCATTGAACTTGACCGTCCCTGCTTTGATTTAGTAACACAAGCACTTGAACAAAAATTACTAATTAATGTAACCGCCGAACGCGTTATCCGTCTCTTACCCCCTCTGACGGTTAGCAGTGCTGAAGCCAAATTAATAACGGATCAAGTTATTTCATTGATTAAACATTTTATCGCTAAAACATAGCCCTAAGCAAATGAATAGCCCTAAGCTAATAAATAGCCCTAAGCAAATAAATAGCCCTAAGCAAACAAATAGCTCTTCCCTAATAAAAAGTTAATAAAGAGCTAATAAAAAATTAAGGAAAAACTAATGGCAACACGTCATTTTCTTGCACTCACTGATTTTAGCCAGGAAGAACTCCACAATCTTATTGTGCGCGCCATTGAGCTAAAAAATATGCATCAAAAAGGTGTGATATACGAGCCGTTGAAAAATAAAACGCTCGGCATGGTGTTCGAGAAATCATCCACGCGTACACGCGTATCGTTTGAAACTGCAATGACTCATTTTGGCGGCCATGCCATATTTCTCTCGCCGCGGGATACCCAATTAGGGCGCGGCGAACCGATCGAAGACACCGCGCGAGTGCTTTCTCGAATGGTAGACATAATAATGATCCGCACCTATGAGCATGAAAAACTGGAGCGTTTTGCGCAACATTCCAAAGTCCCTGTAATAAATGCGCTAACCGATCAATTCCATCCCTGCCAATTGCTTGCCGATGTGCAAACCTATGTTGAGCAGCGAGGTAGTATAAAAGATAAAAAAGTGGCCTGGGTAAGTGATGGAAATAACATGTGTCACTCCTATATAAACGCCGCAAAGCTGTTTGAATTTGAATTAAAAATCGCTTGCCCTGAAGGACATTTCCCGGACAAAGATATTATCGCCTCAGCAAAAGGGCATTGTGAAATAGTCAATACGCCTGAAATAGCCGTCGATAACGCAGATTTAATCGTCACCGATGTTTGGGCGAGTATGGGACAGGAACAAGAGCAAGCTGCACGATTGAAAAAGTTTGACGGCTATCAAATTACATCTGATCTCATGTCGCTCGCAAAACCCGACGCATTATTTATGCATTGTCTGCCTGCGCATCGCGGTGAAGAAGTTTCTGCGAGCGTCATCGACGGACCACAAAGCGCTGTATGGGATGAAGCTGAAAACCGCTTACACGCGCAAAAAGCATTGATTGAATTCCTGCTA
>CAZZJI010000047.1:5908-13405 GCA_964654485.1 uncultured Gammaproteobacteria bacterium
CTTAATTTACTATAAAATAGCCATGAGACCGGCCACTGATTCCGGCTAAAAAATGACTCTGGTTTAAACCTAACCCCATGACAACACTATTAGAGATCACAAATATAGAGTGCCGCTATCGCGATCTCAGCGTCGTTCAGAACCTGACTATGCATACCAACAAAAATAGTCTGGTATGCCTGCTGGGGCCGAGCGGTTGTGGTAAAACGACTGCTTTACGCGCTATCGCTGGATTAGAACCCATCACGCACGGTGAAATTAAGCTCAGAGACCAAATTGTATCCAAACCAGGTTTTACACTACCACCGGAAAAACGGCAGCTTGCCATGGTATTTCAAGACTATGCCTTGTTTCCGCATTTAGACGTCAATTCAAATGTCACATTCGGTATCCGTAATGCAACAAAATTAGAACATAAAAAAATAGCAGAAAAAATGCTCGACCTCGTTGGTTTGCCAAATAAGGGGCGATGCTACCCTCATGAATTATCCGGTGGTCAACAGCAGCGCGTCGCACTGGCGCGTGCACTCAGCGTGAAACCGGATTTAATTTTATTGGATGAACCCTTTTCAAATCTGGATATTGATCTACGAGAACGCCTTAGCATTGAGGTAAGAGACATTCTTAAGCAACAAGGGGTTTCAGGCATTTTAGTCACTCATGACCAAAACGAGGCATTTGCAATTTGTGATCAAATTGGCGTAATGAATCAGGGTCAAATTGAACAATGGGACACACCTTTTAATCTTTATCACGACCCTGTAAATCGCTTTGTCGCAAATTTTATAGGCCAGGGTGCGTTTCTTAGTGGCACGCTTATTTCACCCGATACGGTGGAAACCGAAATTGGCGCTATTAAGGGCGATCGTGCTTATACCCTTCCTAAAAATTCACGTGTCGACTTATTGGTAAGACCGGATGATATTGTGCCTGACCCAAACAGCGCGCTAAAAGCTGAAGTAGTACAAAAAGCATTTAAGGGCGCAGAAATACTTTACACGCTTAAATTAACTTCCGGGACTAAAATATATTCGCTGGCACCCAGCCATCAAAATTTTGAGATAGGCGAAATCATCGGCTTTACACCCATGCTTGAGCATTTAGTGACATTTGAGCAAGTGTGACTGGCTATATACGTAATGGAAAAGTAATAAAAAAGAAGGGGGCGTATTCTGCACCCCCTTCCTGAGTAAATTTCTTATTATTTAAACTTACTTAGTGCAAGTCACATTTTTTTAAGGTTACATTGATTAAAGTCACAATGTAAGAAATGTAAGATTTATAGACCGGACACATACTCAGCAACAGCATCTATTTCTTTCTTTGAAAGCAGTTTTGCAATGTTACTCATCATACCAGCCGGATCGTTGCTGCGTTTACCTGATTTCATATCGACAAGTTGCGTGACAAGGTAGGCTTTATGTTGGCCACCGATAACAGGAAACAATGGGTTATTGGCGGATTTACCCTTCCCAGTATCACCATGACAATTTTTACATCCATAGAGGCCTGTCTTCGGGTTTCCTTTGGTATATAACTTCTTACCAAGTGCTGCATTACTACCATTGGAGCCTTTACCTTTCATCTGTTTCTGGGAGGAAAAATAGGCCGCGATATCCTTCAAATCCTGTTTTGATGTGACTGTTGCCGCCATCGGACCCATTGTCTCATTCTTGCGCTTGGCTTGCTGATAGTCGATTACTTGTTTTTCAATATAACCTGCAAACTGCCCACCTAAATTTGGGAATGACGGATCAGCACTCAATCCTTTTTCTCCATGGCATCCCTGGCAAAGTGCAGATTTGTCTTTCCCGGCTTTGGCATTTCCACCAGCAGCAAGTGCAGACGTGCTTCCCACACTAATAGCAAAACCGACCAATAATATAGCCACCAGGCTAATTTTCACATTATTATTCAATCCCCTAACCCCCTTTGTAGTTGACTCTTTTCAGACCCTTTTTTTCAGTAAAGAGTCCAGTGAATCTCGTCTGCACCCCGCTCATCCGCTATCCACATGCTACCCGTTAGAAGTAAGCGCCTTGTGGACTACGTGGTGTCCCATGGAGCAGAAAACTCAAGCTCGAATGTATATCAGGCTATCAACATAACGTCAATCCCGGGAACAATACATTATTTATCTGAAAAATGTCATTTTTTAATTTTTTTATTAAAATCAACAGCATATACACTTTTTATTCAATCTACTTGAGTTTTCTGCGGCAGAACCTGTTGTGGTAAAACACTACTAAATTTGCTTAAATAGCGGTTTCAAAATAAATTGGACTGGTTAATTGTGTGGTCAATCAGAGTCAGCTACGAACTCCCATTTAGAATAATGAGAATGGCCATAAAACATCCTGAATTCACATTAACAATAAATAGTGATGACAACAAATCGCTAATCGAAACAAAATATTACTAGACAATGACAATTAATAAATTTTATAGACTAATCTTTCTCTTCGTTCTGTCGCTGCTGGCCGCAGCGCCCATTCAAGCCGCAACGACTAAATATGTCATTGACCACATATTGATCACGATGCGCAGTGGCATGGGTTCACAGTTTCAAATTTTACGTACATTGCCCAGCGGAACCAAGTTAGAGATCCTGCAGGTAAATGAAGAAACAGGCTATTCTTTGGCGCGTACAGTAAAAAGCGGTTTTGAAGGCTGGGTTTTAACACAATATCTTAGTAGTACACCGATTCATCGAGATCGACTTGCTGAAGTAGAAAAAAAATTAGCCGCAGTAGAAAAAGAAAACACACAACTTAAAGCCAGCTCAGGGAAACCGGGTAAACAATCGAGCGATATGGAGAAAGAATGGAAAAGCTTGCGAGCTGAAAATAAAAAACTAAGTGCAGAATTGACCAAGATAAAAAATATGTCGAATAACCCTAGCAAAATTTCAGAAGAAAATGAAAAGTTAAAAACTGTCTCAGTAGGAATCGAAAAAGAAATTAACATGTTGCGGCAGGAAAATCAGGCACTTAAAGACAGTACTAATAAACAATGGTTATTAACCGGCGCAGGTATTTTGTTTGCCGGTATCGTCCTGGGGTTTATAATTCCAAAAATTAGACCCAGAAGATCTGGCTATGATTCTTCTTTGTAGCCTTGTATCCTTAGTGCTGAGTTATAAGCACTAAATTCTAAGTTCTAATCCCAACACCTTTGTCTAATAAATAAAGACAGAAACTGAATAGTACTAGCGTAAACACTATCACAATAGCAAACGCTAGCGTGACATCGATATCTGAAACACCCAATAACCCAAACCTGAATGCATTCACCATATATAATATTGGATTCGCTAACGAAATTGATTGCCAAATATCAGGCAACATATTAATTGTGTAAAATACTCCCCCCAAATATGTTAAAGGTGTGAGTACAAATGAAGGAATAACCGAGATATCATCGAAACTTCTGGCGTATATTGCGTTAACAAAACCTGCAAGTGAAAATAGAGTGGAGGTAAGTATCACCACTAACAGCGTTATAGGAATACTATGAATTTGAAGATCGACAAATACGAATGAAACAAGCGTTACAACACAACCGACCGTTAAACCCCGCAGTACCCCACCCGTTACAAAGCCAATTAAAATAATATAATTAGGCGTCGGAGAGATTAACATCTCTTCGATATGCCGCTGAAATTTTGCACTAAAGAATGACGAGACAACATTTGCATACGAATTAGTAATGACAGACATTAATATTAATCCAGGTACGATATATTCAATGTAATCAAACCCATCTATTTTTGAAATTTGGGATCCTATAAGCTTGCCGAAGATAACAAAATAAAGCGCCATGGTTATTGCGGGCGGAAGAATGGTCTGTAGCCAGATACGGGCAAATCTGAGCGCTTCCTTAACAACAATCGTTTTCAGGGCGACTACATTTTTCAATGCATTGTTATTTATGACAGTTGTTCCTTTTACATTTATCCATATGCGGAGCAGGATTTACGGATTACGATTTAGATTTAGATTTAGATTTATTGACCAGCCCAACATACAGTTCTTCTAAACGGTTTGTTTTGTTTCTCATGCTTAATATATTAATATTGTGATGTGTTAACATCTCAAACAGCGAATTCAGGCTTTGCCCTTTTATGACTTCAGCTTCAATAGTATTTTCATCAACACATTGAAGTGTGTAATCTGCTGAAGAAGGTAATCGTTGCAAATTACCGTCAACGTACAACACAAACGTTTCTTTATTCAATTTTGCCAATAGTGACTTCATAGACGTGTTTTCTACGATGTCACCGTTATCAATGATTGCAATGTTGTTACACAGCATTTCGGCCTCTTCGAGATAATGTGTGGTTAATATAATCGTGACACCGTCTGCGTTAATGTCTCTAAGGAATTGCCACATCGTTCGGCGCAATTCTATATCCACGCCAGCCGTAGGTTCGTCTAATATTAATAAATCTGGTTGATGCACCAGTGCTCTGGCGATCATCAGGCGACGTTTCATACCGCCTGAGAGCTCTTTGGGAATTTGCCGTCGTTTGTCCCACAATTCCAGTTTTTTTAAATAATATTCGGTTCTCTGTCTGGCGAGATGACCACTGATACCATAAAAACCAGCCTGGTTTATCAAAATCTCTTCGATAGGTTCAAAAACGCTAAAATTATATTCTTGTGGCACTAATCCAATATGCGATTTTGCCGCCTGAAAATCAGTATCAATATTGTTATTAAAAACCTCTACGGTACCGCTGGTTTTGTTGACTAACGAACAAATGATGCCAATAGTTGTCGATTTGCCCGCACCATTTGGACCTAACAATGCAAAAAAATCACCTTTACCGACTTTGAGACTAATGCCCTTTAAGGCAACATGCCCGCCATTATACGTTTTATGTAACTTGTCGATAAACAGTGCGTTCATTACATTTTACTGATTTAAGTTAAAATTTATTTTTCCCAAAGTTATTTACTACGATTCTTTATTACGGTTCTTTCTCTTTGCTACGAAGATTCTCTTCTACTTCTTCAGCCGTTTCGATACTTAATTTTTCCTCGCCACCTGCTTGCAAACCCGAAAAAAGACTATGCACTGCATTTGCGTAATCTTCTACATCCATTTCATTTACATCCCCCGCCTCCGATTGCGCAATTACTTTTTTGGCGGCAACATTTTGTGGATCAAACGTACTCATCAATGGCCTAAACCGCCAAATCATGCCATTTTCTGCTTCAATATTTTTAATTCTGACAAAAAAATCATGCCTCACTGTGTTCTCAAGTCGATTAAACGACAGCATCCAGGCCACTATACCAATTACACTTGCAGGTAACATCAATACCCAGGTTATTTTTACAAACAGATCAAAAGGGACATCGTTATATTTCCACCCATAGTAGGCGCCAGCAAATCCAAGCGCATAAATAACGAACGCCGCAACCAAGCCGGAAATTTTGGCAAATTCTTTTTTTGGCTTTATTCGTTTAGCGTAATCGAGCTGCGTCAAATCAAACGCATTTTCAAGATGCGCCAGCATATCCTTTTTTATGCGCCGTCTGCTTTTTTCCTTTTTTGCCATATTTTTTTACTATAGTTTTTTTGTTACAGGTTTAATACATAATACTATCACCCATCACGGATAGGTTTCCCTACTTGTGCACGTCATATTTGTTTTCTGGCAAGGCGCGATAACGAGTAATAGCGGGTGGTGTGAATACGGTTAGGGATAATGGTGGGCCGTGCAGGAGTCGAACCTGCGACCATCGGATTAAAAGTCCGGTGCTCTACCAACTGAGCTAACGGCCCATTCTCTTTATGCACTTTCTGTATGCAATACCCTATGTTCAAGCTGCTGGGAGCCTGCACAAAGGAATGAAATGATACCGGATTAAACCAGAATGACAAGTCAAACTTTATAGTCCTTTTTCTGGCGAAAAGACGTCAAATATGCGGCATATAGACCAGTTAAGCGCTGTCTGCGGTAAATAAAGGATTAAACTGCGTCGAGTTTGCGCATCCCGTTAGGTAAAAGCCGCATATCCACCAATGAGGATAAAAATGCCTTAATAAAGGTACCATCTTCTTCATAAACCAGCTGGTAGTATTGTATTTTCATTGTCAGGGCGCTTCCAAATACGATGGCTACAAACGCAATGAACGAACCCATTGCGAGGGTTGAGATACCCGTGACACCCTGGCCAATCGTACATCCCAACGCTAGCACACCGCCGACACCCATAAGAATAGCGCCTATGAAATGGTTAAAAAAATCCTTAGCTGATGCAAACCACTCGATACGAAACCCTCTTGAAACAAGCGCCCAAATAAACGAACCGAAAATAACACCAAATACCGCAACCACGCCAAAAGTAACATACGATTTATCAAATCCATTAAGACCATAACGTAGAACCTGCCCAATCGGATTAATAAAGGTAAACGATTGCACGCCCACATCGCGGGGCCGATCCTCTTCTTCAAACATACTCCAAACATCGTCACCGGCATAATCAGTCCAGCTAAACAATTCATCATCTTGACTGACAGTGACAAATGAAGCAGTAACGAACCAGGCGCCTAGCACCGCCAGACCAACAGCTGATCCACCTAATACATTATCAAAACTGCCGGTGAAATCGCTGGATTTAAGCACTACAATCAATAAAATCAGGGCTATCAAACTTCCCGCAATGAGTCGCATTGTGGCAGGTTCAGTATCGAAAAGCGCACCTACTACGCTACCAATATCCTGATTCGTCGTGAGTGAGACGTTAACAGGGTTGGTCCAGAAGTAAAAAACTTCGGAATAGATCGTTTTGTCAGTGCCCGGGAATGGATTCAGCATGAAATAGGCACAAACAGCAATGATCAAAAATACCAAAATAGATTTTATATTGCCGCCACCAATACGAATAAGGGTTTTATTAGCACAGCCACTTGCCAACGTCATACCGATACCAAACATTATGCCGCCCAGCAAATACTCTAACCAGGCAAAGTTTGATCCACGGTATGGAGGACGTGTTACATCGACACTGGCAATACCCATCGTTTCGAATATCATCACGCCAACAATCGCGATGACCACCGCGAATAACCAGGCACGCATGCGACCAGTATCACCAATGTTAACTAAATCAGAAACCGCGCCCATGGTGCAAAAGTTGGTTTTATTGACTACTGCGCCCAGAATTATCGCAATGATAAATACCAGTCCGAGGACAAAAAGGTGCGCCTCTGAAAAACTATCGTATGTCATATTAAAACCTCATTCGATTCACCGAGTATAATATCGCTCAAACCTGATTTGCGCGATAATAGATATTTTTTATCCTTACATACCAATTAGTTAGAGGTAAGGCAGATCTTATAGTTAAAACATACCTAAGAGGCTGTCCTCTAAAGTGCCGGGCATAGCCTGTATATAAGAATATCATAATATACATATGCAATTTCCATGGAAATTGTGTGAACGTCGCTTCGCACATCCTTGTGCTCTCGAGACATAAG